>JBEKRV010000040.1:0-33679 GCA_049517675.1 Acidimicrobiales bacterium | reverse complement strand
GAGTGGAACCGGGCACGGGGGGTGAGCCCGAGGGAGGCGGCCCTGGTGTCGCTCATCACGAGGACGCCCGAGGCACCGTCGGTGATCTGCGACGAGTTGCCTGCGGTGATCTTGCCGTTCTCGGGGCGGAACGCCGGCTTCAGGTTGGCCAGGGTCTCGACCGAGGAGTCCGGACGGATCCCTTCGTCGGTGGTGATCAGCTCGTCGGTGTCGTTGCGATCGTCGTCCTTGATGGCGACCGGGATGATCTCCCGCTCGAACCGGCCCTCGGCCGTGGCCTGGGCGGCACGGTGGTGGGAGCGGGCCGAGAACTCGTCGAGGTCCTCACGGCTGAAGCCCCACTGGTCGGCGATGAGCTCGGCGCCCTCGCCCTGGCCGACCAGCCCGCCCCGCTCGGCGTAGCGCGCCATCATGCGGGGGCCGAATGGATAGCCCAGCTCGCGCACGACCGAGGATCCCATCGGCGTGCGGCTCATGACCTCGACCCCGGCACCGATCACGATGTCGTAGGCGCCGGCGATGACACCCTGGGCACCGAAGTGCAGGGCCTGCTGGCTCGAGCCGCACTGACGGTCGAGGGTGGTGGCGGGCACGGACTCGGGGAACCCCGCGGCCAGCACGGCGCTGCGCCCGACGTTCAGCGACTGTTCGCCGACCTGCATGACGCAACCCATGATCACGTCGTCGACCAGTCCCGAGTCGAGGTCGTTGCGCTCGACGAGCGCCTTGAGCGTCTCGGAGGCGAGGTCGGCTGCGTGCCAGTTGCGGAGTTTGCCGTTGCGCTTGCCTCCGGGTGTGCGTACGGCGTCGATGATGACGGCGTCGGTCATGGTGCCTCTCCTTCCGAGGTCCGGCGGAACGGTTCCTGCCGGCCGTGTTCGGGTCGTTGGGTACTGAGGGACGGACTGCCCCGGTGGGATCTCCATCGTGAACGCCCCGGACAGAGACTACCGGCGGCGGTTCGGGGAGGCCACATGGCGTGACGGTCTCCTCCGTGCGACCCGCCACGTCGCTCGGGTGTCCCAGCCCGGGGCTACGGTCTGGCCCATGACAGGCCGGATCAAGGACATGGACCGCTGGCTGGGCGACGGTGGGATGGAGCTCATCGGCACGGTGGGGGCCTCGTTCGACCGCTACGGAGTCGACGGCGAGGACCTCGGCTGGGTGGACGGGACGTTCACCCCCGCCGCGCTGGCCGGCAATCCCCACGGGATCGTCCAGGCCGGCGTCCACGCCCTCCTGCTCGATGCGGCCATGAATTTCGCCATCAACGCCGCACTGCCGGGCAGGTCGAGGACGCGGGCGACACTGGAGATGAAGGTCGAGACCATGCGCCCGGCCATCGTGGGGACCCGCTACGGACTGCGTGGCGAGGTCGTCCGGCTCGCCCGGCAGGTCGCGTACGCCGAGGCGACCGTCACCGATGCCGACTCCCTGCTCATCAGCCGGTCGACCGGCACGTTCCTGCTGCACCGGCCCGACGACGGGGACGCCGCCCCCACCCCCTGACCGGGTCGTGGCCGACCGGTGGTCGGCCCGTGACCGCGGCGCCGCGGTAGCGCCGCCCCACTCCGTGCCGGGCGAGTCCCGGCCCGACGAGGAGGGCCATGCCCACCCGCCCGAGCCCGGCAGCCGTCCTCCGGGACGCTTCGACGATGACGACCGCCGATCCCGCATGCCGGGTGTGCGGCCGGACCGTGGCCCGCGGCGATCCGGTGTGCTTCTGCTGCCGGAGCGTCGCCGCCCAGCTCGCCCTGCCGCTCGTGCCCCTCGTGGCGGTGACCGAGTACCGGGTGGGGGACCGGGTCCACCGGCGGTTGCGCGGCTACAAGGACGCGCCGGTGGCCGAGGTCCGCGACCGCTGCCGCTCCGGGCTGGTGGAGGAGCTCACCGGGTGGCTCGACGTGCTCGGTTCCGGGCTCGGAGGGCGGGTGGGCGACTGGGCGGCGGTGACCACGGTCCCGTCCTCCCGCCGTCCGGGCAGTGCTCCGGCCGAGTTGCTGGTCGACGGCGTGCCCCTGCTGGCCTCCCGCCACCTGCGGCTGCTGGCCGGGGGTCGGGGCGGGGTGGACCACCTGCAGGCCGACCGGACCGCCTTCGCCCTCGTTCCCGGGGTGGACCGGGACGGCCTGGCGGACCTGCCGGTACTGGTCTTCGACGACACCACGACCACGGGCGCCGCCGCCCAGAGCGCGGCCGCCACCCTCCGGCTCGCCGGTGCGCGGGTGGTGGGCATCCTGGTGATGGGACGTGCGCTGGCCCCGCTCCGTCCCCTGTCCGCGCGGAGGAGCGACGATTGGACAGGCCCATGATCTTGTCCGATATACTTGCTTGTTACAAGCACCTAGATGCCGGGGAGCGGTTGCGTCCCCGACCGTCCGGGTGCCGTGGGCACCGACCCCGACCGCGCCAGGACGACCGATGACGACCCCGAACCCGACCGACACCGCAGACCGCACCGGCTCCGCTCCGGTGGCCCGGGTGTCCGCGGGGCTCGAGCGGTCGCTGACCCAGGTGGCCCGGGCCATCCTCCGACTCGAAGTGCCCCGCAGTGCGCTCCCCGACGGGGTCTCCATCAACCGGTCGGGATACTGGCTCCTGGTGCGGGTGTCCGAGACGGCGCCGGCACGGCTGTCCGACGTGGCTGAGGACGTCGACCTGGATCTGTCGACGGTGAGCAGGCAGGTGCGCGCCCTGGTCGACGCCGGTCTGATCACCCGGGTGCCGGACCCGGCCGACGGCCGGGCCGCCCTCCTGAGCCTGACCGAGCAGGGGGCCGCAGCACTCGAAGGGGTGTCGGAGTCGAGGCGCCGCGCGCTGGCCGAGGCGATCGCCGGGTGGACGGACGAGGAGCGCAACGCACTGGCCAGCGGCCTGCTGCGCCTCGGCTCCGGCCTCCACCAGCTCCGCGAGCACGACGAAGGGAACCGATGAGCATCGAGACGGCACCCATGGGCCCTGCCGGTGGGAACGACCGGGGACCCGAGGGCGTCAGGACGGTCGGTGCCACCGGAATGCCCGCCGGGCCGGCGACCGCTCTCACCCACCGCCAGATCCTCCTGATCTTCAGCGGCCTGATGCTGGGCATGTTCCTGGCCGCTCTCGACCAGACGATCGTGGGAACCGCCCTGCCGACCATCGTGAACAGCCTGCACGGGCTCAATCACATGAGCTGGGTGGTCACCGCCTACCTGCTGACCTCGACGATCTCCACCCCGCTCTACGGAAAGCTGTCGGACCAGTTCGGGCGCAAGGGGATATTCCAGTTCGCCATCGTGGTCTTCCTCTGCGGATCGATGCTCGCCGGGCTGAGCCGGAACATGGTGGAGCTCATCTCGTTCCGCGGTATCCAGGGCCTGGGGGCGGGCGGTCTGATGGCCATGGCCTTCACGATCATCGCCGACGTGGTCTCGCCCCGCGAACGCGGTCGTTACCAGGGGTACTTCGGGGCGACGTTCGCCCTGTCGTCGATCGCCGGCCCGCTGCTCGGCGGAGTGTTCACCACCTACCTCTCCTGGCGCTGGATCTTCTACATCAACCTGCCCGTCGGGATCGCCGCCCTCGTGGTCACCTCGGTCGTCCTGAAGCTGCCGTTCCACCGCCAGTCGCACCGCATCGACTTCCTCGGTGCCGCCCTCATGATGTGCGGGGTCGTCGCCGCCCTCCTCGTGACGGTGTGGGGTGGGGTGCAGTTCGCCTGGGGATCCCCCGTCATCATCGGGACGTCACTGATGTCGGCCGCCCTCATCGTGGGCTTCGTCGTGTGGGAGCACTACGCCGCCGAGCCGATCCTGCCGCCGTCGCTCTTCCGCATCGGCGTGTTCCGCACCACGTCCGTGGTCAGCTTCCTGCTCGCCATCGTCATGTTCGGCTCGATCATCTACCTGCCGCTCTACCTGCAGCTGGTGGACGGGGTCTCGATCATGGTGTCCGGCCTGCTGATGATCCCGCTGATGCTGGGCCTCCTGGCGTCGTCCATCGCGTCGGGCCAGATCGTGACCCGCACCGGCGTCTACAAGCCGATGCCGATCGTCGGTTCGGTCCTGGTGGTCATCGGCATGTGGCTCCTGTCCCACCTGGGGCTCCACACCTCGCACCTGACCATGAGCCTGTACGTGGTGGTCCTCGGGGCCGGGATGGGCATGACCATGCAGATCATGGTCCTGGCCACCCAGAACGCGGTCCCGGCGCACTCGATCGGAACGGGGACCGCCGCGGTGACCTTCTTCAGGTCGCTCGGCGGGGCCTTCGGGACCTCGCTGTTCGGGGCGGTGTTCGTCGCCGGCCTCAACCACTGGATCCCGATCCTGGTGCCGGAGGCCGCCGCCGCCGGCATCCACGTGAACGGCAGCTTCTCCATGAGCCCAGCCGAGCTGCACACGTTCCCGCCCCGCATGCAGTACGGCATCCTCGAATCGTTCGTGCGGTCGCTGCACACCGTGTTCCTCCTGGGCGTCCCCATCGCCATGGCCATGTGCGTCGGCACCCTGCTCCTCAAGCAGCTGCCGTTGCGGTCGGTGTCCGGCCTCCAACGGCCGAGCGAGGACGTGGCCATGTCGATGGGCGAGGTCGGGTCCGCGGACGCCGAGATCGACGAGGGATTCGTCGACGGCGGACTGTCGATCGGCTGAGCGACCGCGCGCCGTCGGGCGGCACCGGGGTCCCGATCGAGCCGGGACGCTCAGGCCGCGGCGGCGGGGGCGATCCCCCAGCGGTCGGCCACCAGCGTGAGGGAGCGGGCCCGGACCTCGAAGGAGTGGGCCCGGGTGGACACCATCAGCTCGTCGGCCCCGGTGCGTTCGACCAGTGCCGAGAGGCCGCGCAGCACCGCGTCGGGATCGCCGACCACGTGATCGGCGGTGACCGACTCGATCAGTGCCCGTTCCTGGTCGGTGTACGGATAGGCGGCCGCCTCCTCGGGGCTCACCACCGGACCGGCGTGGCCCTTCCGCAGCTGCAGCACCATGAGGGCCGACGGGCCGGCCAGCCAACGCGCCTCCTCGTCCGTGTCGGCGCACAGCACGGAGGCGGCCACCATGACGCGGGGCTCGGACAGGAGACCGGTCGGGCGGAAGGTGGACCGGTAGAGGGTGACCGCCTCGTCGACCAGCGCCGGGGCGAAGTGGAAGGCGAAGCTGAACGGCAGGCCGAGATGCCCGGCGAGTCGGGCGCTGAAGGTCGACGAACCGAGCAGCCAGATCTCGGGGAGGTAGCCGCGACCGGGCACCGGGGCCGGGAGCCCCGCCGGCCCGTCGTGGTCGACCAGGTAGTTGACGAGTTCGACGACGTCCTCGGGAAAGTGTTCGGCGCCGACGTCGGCCCGCCGCCGGAGGGCGCGGGCCGTCGCCGGGTCCGTTCCCGGCGCACGACCGAGCCCCAGGTCGATGCGTCCGGGGTGCAGTGCCTCCAGGGTGGCGAACTGCTCGGCCACCACCATGGGCGCGTGGTTCGGGAGCATGACCCCGCCGGCACCGACCCGCAACGTGGTGGTGGCATCGGCCAGATGGCCCACCAGCACCGCGGGGGCGGAGCTGGCAACCGCCGGCATGCCGTGGTGCTCGGCCACCCACATCCGGTGGTAGCCGAGGGATTCGACGACACCGGCGAGCCGGGTGGTGCCGGCCAGGGCCTCGGCCGGAGTGGATCCCTTGGCCACGGTGGCCAGGTCGAGCACGGAGAGCGTCGTCATGGTCGGTTCAACACCCCGGCGTCCGGGATGCTTCCGCGCCGACGGGATGCCGGTCAGACGGCGGTGACCACCGTCTCGATGCGCTCGAGGGTCTTCGCCATGTTGGCGGCGGTCTTGTCGGGCAGTCCGCCCAGCCGCAGCAGCGCCCGCTGGTGGTCCTGGGAGATGTCCCAGCTCTCGCGGACCAGGGTCCCGCCCTCGACGGGCTCGAGCTCGTAGCGCCAGATCCTCCCGGCCACGAAGCGCCCGACGAACCCCCCCGGTCGGCTCTGCCAGGCGATGCGGCGGTCCTGGTCGAACTCGGTCACCGTGGAGACCATCGAGTACCTGATGCCCGCCTGCATCGACATGCCGAAGGTCGACCCCAGGGCGAGCACGTGCGGGCCGCCCGGCTTGACCTGCTTGACGGTGCCCGAACCGTCGATCTCCGGATGCCGGGAGGCGTCCGAGAGGAGGGCGAAGATGGCTGCCGGTCCTGCGGGGATCACCCGTTCGACCGATACGACGTCGCCGTCCATGGCGTCCTCCCGTTGGTGTGCGTTCATTGCGCCCGGTCCGCGGGTGCGGCGGGCCCGTGTGTCGTCCTGCCGGCCCGAGCCTATGCCGGGGCCACGGGTGGGGTGCGGGCCTGGCATCATCGGTGACGTGCCCACCGAGACCATCACCGATGCCGTCGCCGGACTGGCCGGGTGCGACCCGGTCATGGCCGACCTCATCGAGCGCCACGGGACGCCGCCGGCGAGGCGGCGCGTGCCGGTCGACCGGCGCTTCGGTGACCTGGCCCGCAACATCGTCTACCAGCAATTGGCCGGCCGGGCCGCCGCCTCGATCCACGGGCGGTTCGTCGACGCCCTCGACGGCGACGTGTCCGCCACCCGGGTGCTGGCCACCCCCGACGAGGTACTACGGGGCTGTGGTCTCAGCGGGTCGAAGACCGCGTCGATCCTCGACCTGGCCGACAAGGTGGCCTCGGGACAGGTCGCACTCGACCGCATCGGGCGCCTCTCCGACGAGGAGGTGGTGGCCCACCTGACCACGGTCCGTGGCGTGGGTCCGTGGACGGCCCAGATGTTCCTGATGAGCACCCTCGGTCGACTCGACGTGTGGCCGGTGGGGGACTACGGCGTCCGGGCCGGGTTCGCCCTGGCCTGGGGACTGGACGACGTCCCGTCGCCGAAGGACCTCCACGGGATGGGCGAGCCGTTTCGTCCCTACCGGAGCCTGGTGGCCTGGTACTGCTGGCGGGCGGTCGACGACCGCTGAGGGGCGGGCGCCGCCTTCCACGGGGGGACGCCTCCCCACTGCCCTGTCGCATTTCCGCCAGTGGGCGGTCAGCCGAACGGGCAGACTGATCACGTGCACGAGGACCCGGACCGCTGCTACCTGGCGCTACAGTCACGCGACCCGCGGTTCGACGGGTGGTTCGTCACCGCTGTGACCTCGACCGGCATCTACTGCCGGCCGAGCTGTCCCGCCCGCACGCCGCACCGACGGAACATCCGCTTCCTGGCCACGGCCGCCGCGGCCCAGCGGGCCGGATTCCGGGCCTGCAAGCGGTGCCGGCCCGACGCGACCCCCGGTTCGCCGGAGTGGGACCAGCGGGCCGACGTGGTCGGGAGGGCGATGCGGCTCATCGCCGATGGGGTGATCGACCGGTGCGGGGTGCCCGGACTGGCGGCTCGGCTCGGCTACAGCGTCCGCCAGCTCGAGCGGGTCCTCCTGGCCGAAGTGGGGGCCGGCCCGGTGGCATTGGCCCGGGCCCAGCGGGCCCAGACGGCCCGGATCCTCATCGAGACCACCCCGCTCCCGATGACCGAGATCGCCTTTGCCGCCGGGTTCTCGAGCATCCGGCAGTTCAACGACACCGTGCGCAGCGTGTTCGCCGTGCCCCCCACCGCGCTGCGCACCTCGGCGCCGGAGTCGGCCCGACCGGCGGACCCGTCGGCCGGCACGCTGGTGCTCCGGCTCCCGTTCCGGCGCCCCCTGTCCCCGGACAACCTGTTCGGGCATCTGGCCGCGACAGCCGTACCCGGGGTGGAGGAGGTCCGGTGCTCGACCTATCGACGCACGCTCGACCTGGCCCACGGGCCCGGCATCGTGGCGCTGTCGCCCGCTGCCGACCACATCGTGTGCCGGGTGGACCTCGCCGACGTGGCCGATCTGACCTCGGCGATCGCCAGGTGCCGTCGCCTCCTTGACCTCGACGCCGATCCGGAGGCCGTCGAGCGCGTCCTGGCCGGGGACCCGGCCCTGGCCCCGCTGGTCGCGGCGGCCCCGGGCCGCCGCGTGCCCCGGACGGTCGACGGCGGTGAGTTCGCCGTGCGCGCCGTGCTCGGCCAGCAGGTGTCCACGGCGGCCGCCCGGACGACGACGGCCGCCCTGGTGCGGGACCACGGGGAGCCCGTCGTCGACCCGACCGGCGGGCTGACCCACCTCTTCCCGACACCCGACCGGCTGGTGGGCGCTTCGCCCGCGCTCCCCGGTGGGCGGGCCCGGGCGCTGGCCCAGGTGGTCGACGCCCTGGCGTCGGGGCGACTGGACCTCGGTCCGGGATCCGACCGCGCCGAGGCGCGCCGGGTGCTCGGTGCGCTCCCTGGCATCGGCTCCTGGACGGTCGAGATGGTGGCCATGCGGGCCCTCGGGGACCCCGACGCCTTTCCTGGCGGGGACCTCGGCGTCCGACGGGCGGCCGAGCGCATCGGACTCCCCGGGGCGGCGCGGGCCCTGGGCGCGCACGCAGAGGCCTGGAGGCCGTGGCGGGCCTATGCCACCCAGTACCTCTGGGCCACCTCCGACCACCCGGTCAACACCTGGCCACCCCGGTCGACCGAGACCCCCCGGCCCGCCGATCCCGGCAGACCGACCGAACCGATGGAGCGAACCCGTGCATGAGACCACTGCGACCGCGGCGCCGACCGAGGGCACCGTCCTGACCACCGTCCACCCGAGCCCGATCGGTCCGCTGACCCTCATGGCCAGCGACGGGCGGCTGACGCATCTGGTGATGGCCGACCAGGCCCACGCCACGGCGACGCCCCCCGGGAGCAGGCGCGACGACGACTTCTTCACCGACGTGACCGGACAGCTCGACGCGTACTTCGCCGGTACCCGCACGTCGTTCGATGTGCCGATGCGGCTCGAGGGCACCGAATTCCAGCGCCGGGTCTGGGCGCAGCTGTGTGAGATCCCCTACGGCGAGACGATCAGCTACGGCGAACTCGCCCGCCGGGTGGGCAACCCGAATGCGGCCCGCGCCGTCGGCCTGGCCAACGGCCGCAACCCGGTGGCGGTCATCGTGCCCTGCCACCGGGTCATCGCCGCCGACGGTTCGCTCGGCGGTTACGGGGGAGGCACCCAACGGAAGACCCACCTACTCGACCTGGAGCGCGCCAACCGGGGCTGAGCCGGCGCGGAGCCTGAGTCGCCGCCCGCCGGCATGCGGCCGGAACCGTGTCGTCCGACGGTCTCCTAGTCTTGGGCGCCATGGACCGACCCACCACCGATCGAGCGGGCGACTCTGCGCCGGAGGTCCTCGCGTCGGTGGCGGTCGTCATCGTCGACCACGGCTCGCGGCGGACCGAGTCCAACGAGTCGTTGGAGGCGTTCGTGCGGGCCTCGGCCGACCGGCTTCCCTACCCGATCGTCGAACCGGCCCACATGGAACTGGCCGAGCCGTCGATCGGCACCGCGTTCGACCGCTGCGTCGCCGCCGGTGCCACGACCGTGGCCCTCGCCCCCTATTTCCTCGGCCCGGGCAGCCACTGGGACCGGGACATCCCGGCCCTGGCCGCGGAAGCGGCAGCCCGCCACCCCGGGGTGCGCTGGCTCGTCGCCGCCCCGCTCGGCCCCCACCCCCTCCTGATGGACGTGGTCGATCGACGTGTCGCCCACTGCCTGGCCCACGTCTCCGGTGCGGCGGGTCCGTGCTCGGCGTGCGCCGGGAGCGACCGGTGCGTGCTGCGGTGATCCCGCGCGCCGAGGGCCGGGGCCCCGGTATCCGGGACGGCTAAAGAACCCCAGGCCGGGTGTCGATCCAGAAGCCATGGTTCACGACGGGGTCGGACGCGCACAGGTTGCGCAGGCAGGCGGTCACGACGGGGATCCCGGCGCGTTGCCGGGGATGGGGACCACGGTCCTGGCGTCACTGCTCTCGAGGTTCCCCTCGGCGAAGGTCGCCGCCATCGACGAAGCCGGTGTGGCGGTCCCGGTGCCCGACGGCGTTCCCCTCGACGACCACGTCACGGTGGCCTCCACCTTCGAGGTGGTGGTGCCCGCCGACCGGGTGGTCATCGTCGGCCTCTACGGCCGTGCCCGTAGCAGCGGCATCGCCAGTGGCCCGGTGCACCTCGCCGAGGATCCCGACCGGGCCGTCACCGTGTGCGTACTGGACGTCCGGCCCCGGTTCGGTGTTCTCCTGGTCATCTTCGGCGACCGGGTCGAGGACGGATCGGACCCCGGGGAGCAGTGGTCCCTCCCCCAGCTTCCGCCCCGGCTCGCCCGGGCCAGCAAGGACGGATCGGCGGTCTACGTATCGGTCGACCAGGCGGTGACGGAGATCCTGGGGTGGCCGGCCGACGAACTCGTCGGCCGCAGGGCGCTCGAGATCGTCCACCCCGACGACCGCGACACCGCGATCGCCAATTGGATCGAGATGCTGGCGACACCGGGACTGGGGCGGAGGGTCCGGCTGCGGCACCAGCACCGTGAAGGGCGGTGGGTCTGGTTGGAGATCACCAACCGCAACCGCCTCGACGACCCTGCTCACGAGGACGTGGTGGCCGAGATGGTCGACATCTCCGAGGAGATGGCCGCCCACGAGGCACTCCGCCAGCGCGAGCAGCTCCTGCACGAGATCGCACAGACGGTGCCGCTCGGCCTCTTCCACGCCGACCGTGACGGGAACATCCTGTTCGCCAACACGTGCCTCTCCGACATCCTCGGCGTGGAGAGGACCGGAACGATCGCCGACCTCGTCCGTGCCGTCGACCCGGACGACCGGTCCGCCGTGGACGAGGCGCTCCTGCAGGCCCTCGCCGGCCGGGGGGACGTCGACCTCGAGGTGCGGATCCGGTCGTCGGAGGGTGTGCGCTACGCGGCGCTCCGCCTACGCGCACCCGAGATCGCCAGGGCCGGACTGCCGGGGATCATCGGCTGCCTCGAGGACGTGACCGATGCGGCGATGATGCGCCGACGGCTCGAGGTCCAGGCCACGTTCGACCCGTTGACCGAGTGTCGGAACCGGTACTCGACCATGGCCGCGGTGGACGCTGCGATCACCCGTCTCGATCGGCGGGCCGGGATCGGCATGGCCATCCTGTACATCGATCTCGACCAGTTCAAACCCGTCAACGATTCCTACGGTCATTCCGTCGGCGACCAGGTCCTCGTGGTGGTGGCGGAGCGGTTGGGCCGGGGCATCCGCCCGGGGGACATCGTCGGACGCATCGGCGGGGACGAGTTCGTGGTCATCTGCCATGACGTGAGCTCGTCCGAGGATGCGCTCCGCATCGGAGGCGCCGTCGCCGACCGTCTGTGCGGGACCGTGCACGTCGACGGCCGTGAGGTCCCGATCTTCGCCAGCGTGGGCGTGGCCTGGACCGACGACGAGGAGGTCGACGCCGAGGCGCTCCTCGATGCGGCGGACGCGGCGATGTACGAGTCCAAGGGGAACGGTCGGTGCCGGCCGGTGCTGACCGAGGTGCGCCCGACCCGGAGGGCGTCGGGACTGCGCTGACGGCGGGATCACACGACTGGACACCCACCGTCGGCTCCGTGGGAGACCCCCGACCCCGCCCCCGACCCCGCCCCCGACCCCGCGCTACCGGTCGGCTGCAGCGGTCAGCTGCAGCGGTCGCCAAGCCAGGGCTGATCGCCGTCCATGGCGTAGAGGGCGACGGCGACCGTGTCCTGCTCGGGTTTCGTGGCGTCGCTCGGCGGCACACCGACCAGGAGCCCAAGCCCGGCGGCGGACGCCGCCGAGTTCCACGTCGGCTGGCTGAACTGGAAGGCTCCCATGTAGAGCCCGTTGGGGGAGACCGCGCCGTAGTCGCCGCCCGACTCGGCCTGGACGACGCACGTCAGGAACGCGTTGAGGACCGGATCCGGAAGGTTCGGGTAGGGGTCCCCCGACGAGGGGGAGGGGGCCGGGCCGGCGGACGACGTCGTGGCGACCGTCGTCGGGGGGCCGCCCGACGACGGAGGGACCGTCGCCGAGGGTGTCGACGGGACGGCGACTTTGCGGGCGGCGGCCACGGCTGCAGCGGCGGCCTTGGCCTGGACCGCCTGCTGCGCGGCCACGGCCGCCGCCAACTGACCGGTAACCTGGGCCTGCTCGGCCTGGAGCCTGTCGGCCGACGCGGACGCCTGGCCCAGGTCGGTCGCCTGTCGCTGCAAATCGGCGCGGTCCTCGGCCTCGCGGTCGACGAGGGTGGCCTGTTGGGCCTGGAGGGCGTGCTGGGCGCTGTGCAGCTGGTCCAGGTCGGTGGTGATGTTCCCGACGGCCAGGCTGGCGTACTCGCTTGCGGCCTGAGCCGTCGCCGCCCCGCCCGAGAAGAGCGTGGCGTCGCTGCTCGAGGCGTCGGCGCCGGAATCGACGTAGGCGGCGATCGCCTGGGTCCGGACGACGTGCAGGTGCTCGTCGATGGCCTGCTGGTCGGTCGCCAGCTGCTGGTCGAGCCGGGCGATGGCCTGCTGGTCGGCGGCCACCCGGGCCGCCGCTACCGACGTCAGCTGCTGGGCGGCATCGACCTGGAGCTGTTCGAGCACCAGATCCTGGGCGACGGTGGCGGCCTGGGACTTCAGGTCGGAGACGGGGTCGGCTCCCGCGGGACGCAGCACGGCCCCGATGGGGAGGGCGGCGAGGACGACGAGCACGGGAAGGCACAGGACCCGGATGATTCGACGGGTCGACCCGGCGGTGTCGGGCCCCGTTGACAGGGTCGAACCGGAGTGCAACACAAGACCGACGAGTCTACGAGCTTGACGGTTGGCGAACAAGCGGGCTCGCAAGCCCAGGTCAGCGGAGTGTTCTCCGGGTCGGGGCGGGCACCGGCGAATCGTGACCTTCGGCCCTGTCCGGCGTCACGGGCCAGGTCCTAGGTTCACACCGAGAGTGATGGGAGGGGGAACATGGCTCCCCACGACGACCAATTCATGCGGGATGCGGACGCGTTGGCCTGGAACATGGAACACGATCCGGGGTTGCGGTCGACCATCGTCGCCGTGGCGTGGTTGGACGCCAGCCCGGACTTCGCGGTGCTGGCCGCCCGCCTCGAACGGGCCACCAGGCTGGCCCCCCGGTTCCGGCAGCGACCCGTCTGCCCGCCGGCCCGGCTGTCCACGCCGCAGTGGGTCCACTGCGAATTCGACCTCTCCCTCCATCTGCGCCGCATCGAGGCGCCGGCCCCCTATACGGCGGCGACGGTGATCGACTTCGCCCGGTGCGAGGCCATGACCGGTTTCGACGCCTCGCGACCCCTGTGGGCGTTCACCCTGGTCGAGGGGCTCGAGGGCGGTCGGGCCGCGCTGGTCATGAAGGTGCACCACTCCCTCACCGACGGTGTGGGCGGCATGCGACTGGCCATGCTGGTCTTCGAGACGACGGCGGTCCCCGAACGGGTCGAGGAGGTGTCCGTCCCGGAGGTGACGCCGGTCCCGCAGGGGCTCGGACTTGCCCGCGGGGCGCTCGGGCACGACGCCGCGCGCACCCTAAGGTCGATCCGCGCCGGCGTGTCGCTCGTGGTGCCCTCGGCCCGGATCGTCGCCAGTCACCCCCTCCGAGCCGCGTTCGACGTGGTGGCGACGGCGAGCTCCCTGGCCCGCTTCGTCCGACCGATGTCCGACACGCTGTCGCCGATCATGACCCGGCGCAGCCTCGACCGGCACCTCGACCTGTTGGAGGTCGACCTCGCCGACCTCCGGCGCGCGGCAGCGGTGGTGGGCTGCACGCTCAACGACGCCTTCGTCGCCGCGGTGACCGGCGGGTTGCGCCGGTACCACGAACTGCACGGGGCGCCGGTGCGCGAGCTGCGCGTGACGATGCCCATCTCGCTCCGCAAGGCCGACGATCCCGATGTCGGCAACCGGATCACCCTCGAACGGTTCGCCGTCCCCGTCGCCGAAGCGGATCCGGGCACCCGGGTGCGCATGACCGGATGGAAGTGCCGGGCCGCCCGCTACGAGGAGGCGCTGTCGCTGTCCGACGCGGTTGCGGCGTTGCTCAACCTGCTCCCGGCGGGGGTCATCGGCTCGATGCTCAAGCACGTCGACTTCGTGGCGAGCGACATCCCGGGGGTCGGCGTCCCCATCTTCCTCGCCGGGGCGCCGGTCACCGGGTACTTCGCGTTCGGACCGACCACCGGGGCCGCGCTCAACGTGACCCTGGTGTCGTACCGGGGGGTGTGCTGCGTGAGTTGCACCATCGACACGGCCGCGGTCCCCGATCCCGAGAAGCTGATGGGCTGCCTGCACGACGGCTTCGACGAGGTCCTGGGGCTGGGTGGGTCGCACCGTGCAGTGACGTCGCCCCTCACCGGCCGGGGGGACTGAGACCCGTGGCGACCGATCGCTCAGGCGCGTTCCGGACGGACCGGCTGGGCCACGACCCACCGGAACGCGCTGCCGAGCAGCCGGGCCGAGGGCCGCACGGCCAGCAGGTCACCGGCCGGTAGCGCCGGGAGGCGGAGCTGGCGGCGGGCCCAGGGGGGGAGCACTCCCTGGGCGGCCGTGACCAGGAGGCCGTAGGTGGCGATCTCGTGGGGCCAGCGCCCGACGCCCCGCAGGACGAAATTGCGCGCCGTCCGGGCGTCGGGGGTCATCCGGAGCCGGGGGCGCACCTCGACGAAGTAGGCGTCGAGATCGGCCCTCGACCGGGGGACGTCGGCGGCGCCGAGGGCGAGCGCCACCCGCGCCATCTGGGCGAGGTAGTCGTCCTCCTCCGCGGCCGTCGGCCGGACCGGCGCGTAGACGCGGGTGGCGGCCAGGAAACTCGAGACCTCGGCGGCGTGGACCCAGGTCAGGAGGCCGGGGTCGCCGGCCGAGTAGGGGCGGCCGTCCGCTGCGGTCCCCCGCACCCCCGAGTGGATCCTCCGGACCCGCTCGATGGCGTCCCGGGCCTCGTCACGGGTGCCGAACGTGGTGGTGCCGAGGAAGCCGGCCGTCCGCTCGAGGCGGCCGAGCGGATCGGCGCGGTAGTTGGAGTGCTGGGCCACTCCGGCCATGGCCAGCGGGTGGAGCATCTGGAAGAGGAGGGCCGACAGACCGCCGATGAGCATCGACGGGAGGTCGCCGTGGATCCGGCGCACGACCGAGTCCGGATGGACGTAGGCGATGGCCGGGTCGGCGCACGGCGCCGGTGGCGCGCCCGTCATGCCCATCGATCGGCGGACCTGGACGAGCGCCTGGCCCCGGATGTGGTCGATCCCGCCCTCGGTCACCGCGCGCCCCACGGCGCGGGCCTCGTCGATCTGCGCCCAGGGGTCCATGCCCGTCGACCCTACCGCCGGCGCCCCTGAGGGTGGCGGGCGGGTCAGACGGGAGCGTGGGTGAGGACGCGGATGGTGAGGTCCGGATTGGGGACGAGCACTTCCTCGTCCCCGGTGTCGTACCGGAGGACCACGTACGGGGGCTCTCCGTCCGGGCCCCGGGTCGACAGGATCCGACACACGTGGCCGCCCGCGTCGCGGTCGGCCTCGGTCACCAACAGTCTGTCGCCAACTTCGAGATGCATCCGCCACCTCACCTTCGAATGTGCAGCACGGCCTACATTAGTAGCTCCCAGGTACAGAAGGAAGGATGCACGACAAAGGCCAGGTGGACGGGGGGAACGGGCATCCTCCAGGCCGGTCGGGTGGCCGTCGCGGTCGCCGGCGTCCGGAAGCTACGTTGAGCGGATGCCGGATCCGGCCACAGCCCGACTGCTGCTGTCCGCTCCCGACCGGCCCGGGCTGGCCGCGGCCGTCGCGGGGTTCGTGGCCGGACACAACGGGAGCATCGTGGAGGCCGACCAGTACACCGACGCGGAGGTCGGGGTCTTCTTCCAGCGTGTCGAGTTCAGCCTCGACGGGTTCGATCTCGACCGGGACCGGATCGACGGGAGCCTCCGCGCCGTCACCGATCCGCTCGGCATGGACGTGCACGTCCGCTACTCGGACGAAGTGCGCCGGATCGGCATCCTCGTGTCGAAACAGATGCACTGCCTGTACGACCTCCTGGCCCGCTCCTCCGAAGGGATCCTCCCCGCCGAGGTCGCGTTCGTGGTCGGGAACCATCCGGACTGCGCCGAGGCAGCGGGGCGCTTCGGCGTCCCCTTCCATCATCTCCCGGTGTCCGACGTGAACCGGGCCGAGCAGGAGGCTGCGATCGGCGACCTGGCCGACGCCGCCGGTGTCGAACTGCTGGTGATGGCCAAGTACATGCAGATCCTCACCCCGGAGTTCTGCGACCGCTTCGGGTCGCGGGTGATCAACATCCACCACTCGTTCCTGCCCGCCTTCGCCGGTGCGCGCCCCTACCATCAGGCATACGACCGCGGCGTCAAGGTGATCGGGGTCACCGGGCACTACGCCACGGCCGACCTCGACCAGGGACCCATCATCGATCAGGCGGTGACGCCGGTGTCCCACCGCGACGCCCCGTCCGACCTGATCCGCATGGGCCGGGACCTGGAGACGGTCGTCCTGGCCCGGGCCGTGAGGCTCCACCTGACGGATCGGGTGCTCGTCCACGGACGCAAGACCGTCGTCTTCACCTGAGGTCGCCCACCACGTAGCATCCGTGCCATGGTCGCGGGTCGCCAGGGTGCCACGTCCGGCAGTCCGGCGACGGTGGCGCACGGCGAGGCGACGGGACGGTGAGCACCAACCCGTTCCGTCGGGTGCAGATCGGACTGGCCGCGCTGGCCCTGGTCGTGGTGATCGGTACCGCCGGCTACACGGCCCTCGGGTTCGGACTGCTCAACTCCCTCTACCAGACGGTCGTCACCGTCTCCACGGTCGGCTACGGCTTCCCGCATCCGATCGGCGACGGGGTGAAAGCGTTCACCATCGCCCTCATCCTCCTGGGTGTGGGTACCGCCCTCTACACGTTCACGGTGACGCTGGAACTGCTCATCGACGGGCACATGCGGGAACTGATCAGGAGGAGCAGGATGGACCGGGAGATCGAGAAGATGCAGGGCCACGTGGTGATCTGCGGCTGGGGCCGGGTCGGACGGGAGGTCGCCCGTTATCTGGTCAACGCCGGCCAGGAGATCGTCGTGGTCGACCGCGACGGCGACCGGATCGCAACGGTCGGGTTCCCGACCATCATCGGGGACGTGACCGAGGACGCAACCCTGGTGCGGGCCGGCATCGAGCGTGCGGGAACGCTGATCGCCGCCCTCGACACCGATGCCGACAACCTCTTCGTGACGGTCGCCAGTCGTTCGTTCAACCCGACGATCCACGTGATCGCCCGGGCCCGCAGCGAGTCGTCGGAGGCCAAGCTGCTGAGGGTGGGGGCCGACCGGGTCGTCAACCCGCAGCGCCTCGGGGGCGACCGGATGGCCGCGTTCGTGACCCAGCCGCACGTCGTCGACTTCCTCGACGTGGTCATGCACGACGGATCCCTCGAATTCCGGCTCGAGGAGCTCACCGTCGGGCCACACTCGTCGCTGGCAGGGCAGACGCTGCGGGCCACCCGGGTGCACGAGTTGACCGGGTGCCTCGTGCTGGCCATCAGGCGCCCCGACGGGAGCTTCACGCCCAATCCCTCGCCGGAGGCCGAGGTGGCCGCCGGCGACGTGCTCATCGGCGTGGGCACTTCGCCCCAGCTGGCGGCGCTGATGGACTACGCGTCGCGGGCCTGACGGGGGACGGCCGACGGAGGCGGAAGAAGCGGTTGTGCCCCGAGTACTACCGGTGGTAGTACTAACGCCGATGAACGACCGACCGATGGCACATGGCGATCGCTGAGGCGGAGGCGGGCGCGTCCCCGGACGACCGGGTCGCGGCTCCCGCCCGAGCGGTGATCCGCCGACCGAGGGACCTCCAGCGCACGTTCCAGCTGTTGTTGGCGACCGTCTGGCTCCTCGACGCCGCGTTGCAACTCCAGCCGTTCATGTTCACCCGCGGGTCGAGCGGATTCAGCGGGATGTTGGACGGGTTGGCCAGCGGCAACCCCGGATGGGTGGCCCACACGATCACCTGGAACGGGTCGATCGTCGACCACCAGCCGATCCTGACCAACACGGTGTTCGCCCTCGTCCAGTTCGCCATCGCCTTCGGCATCACGTCGAAGCGCACCCTGAAGCCCGCACTGGCACTCTCGATCGTCTGGGCCCTCGGCGTCTGGTGGTTCGGGGAGGCGGCGGGACAGGTGTTCCAGGGCGGTGCGACCCCGTTCGGTGGTGGTCCGGGTGGCGTGCTCTTCTACGCGGTGCTGGCGGTACTGCTGTGGCCGAGCGAGGGCTCGGACCGGCCCTTCGTCGCCGCCCGGACCGTCGGCGTGACTGCGGCAAGGTGGGTCTGGGTCGGCGTGTGGGGACTGTTGGCCGTGCTGGCGCTCGTGGGCTCGGGCCGGTCGCCGAAAGCGCTGCACGACCTGGTGGCCGGTCTGGACACCGGGCAGCCCGGTTGGCTGGCCCGCATCGACCGGTCCTCCGAGTCGTTCTTCCTGCACCACGGGACGACGGCGGCTGTCCTGCTGGCCGTCGTGTGCGTGGTGGTGGCAGCCGGGGTCTTCCTGCCTCCGCGGATGGCCAAGGTGACGCTGGTCATGGCCGTCACCGTGTTCCTGGTGATCTGGGTTGCGGTGCAGAACTTCGGCGGCATCCTGGCCGGAGGCGCGACGGATCCCAATTCGGGCCTCCTGGTCGTCCTCCTGGCACTGACCTACTGGCCCCAGGAGGGGACCCGATCGGTGCTCACCACGGGTACGGCGGTCCCGACGACCGCTGCAGGGGAGGCCTGACCACCATGGGAATCCCGACCTGGCTCTACTACCTGTTCGGCGTGCTCATGCTGTCCTCCGCCGGGTACGGCTCCGTCCTGCTCGTGCTCTCGCTGGCCTCGCACCGGACCGCCGGACGGGACGTCGACGTCTCCCACATCTTCATGGGAATCGCCATGGCCGGCATGTTCGTGCCGGCGTGGGCCTTCGGTGCACACGGGATCTGGGAACTCGTCTTCGCCGTCCTGATGGTCTGGTTCGTCGTGGAGAGCATCCAGTCGGTCCAGCGGTTCGGACTGCACGTCCCCCACGCGCTGGTCCACGCGGGGATGAGCTTCGCCATGCTCCTCATGTACTGGTTCCCCATGGGGTCGTCCTCCCCGTCGGTGTCGATGTCGATGTCCGGATCGTCCGGCGGATCGCATCTCGATTCCGGGCTGGCGGCCCTCCTGGCGCTGACGTTCTTCGGTTCGGCGATCTTCACGTTGGCGTCACCGAACAAGGGCGCGTCGCACCACGGGAGCCACGTACCGGCCTACGCCGTGAGCGGCGCACCCGGATCCCACGCGCCGGTCAGCCCCCATGGCGGACCGGACGGGCTGGCGGGCGACCTCGAGGCCGCTGTCGCCCTGCCGTGGTTGGAGGACCTCAGCCATGTGGTCATGGTCGTCGGCATGGGCTTCATGCTGATCCTGATGACCTGAGCGGGATCCGGCAGAGGTCCCGTGCCGTCAGATCCCGTCCCGTCAGGATGCGGAGTCCGCCGGTGTCAGCTCGACCGTGTCGAGCGCGCCGCGCAGCGTCGCCGCTTCGGTGGGCGAGAGGCTGCGGGCGAAACTGACCAGTGCGGCATCGGTGTCGTGGCCGACGGCCATGGCCTGTCGCATGAGGACGGCGGCGTGGGCACCCTGCGAACCGACGGCCGAGAATCGGATCCTGCGGCCGTCCATCCTCCGTCGTACCAGGCCCTTGCGGACCAGGCGGTCGAGGACGGTGGCCACGGTCGTGTAGGCGTTTTCGGAGAGGACGTCGGCCACGTCGCGTCCGGTCAATTCGCGTTCGGGCTCCTGCCACAGGATGTCCATCACCCGACGTTCGAGCTCGCCGAGCCGCGCGCCCCCGCAGGCACAGACATCGCACGTGCAGGGATCGCACGAGCACATCGGATTGTCGCACCTGGTCGGACTGCTCACGGGAGACCTCTCTTCGCGCCCCGTCAACGTTACCGTGCCGACCGCCGGGGACGGCCGGCGACTCCGTAGCGGACCACTCCGTGTCCGACCGGTGGTCGAGCCCGACGGCGAAGACGCACCTCCGTGAGGGGGTCGGCGGCCGGAGTTCGGCGTCGCCGATCCTCCACCTTCGCGAACCGGATCGTCAGGCGGCGTCCGGACTGTCCGGTGCATCCCAGGGCATCGATGCCGAGACCCAGTGGGTCAGCGGCTCCTCCTGGTCGTTGCCGTGCAGGTGACGTGGGGGCGTCACGAACGTCGCATAGGGCCGGCAGCGCAGCAGCACACGTCCTTCCTCCTGGGCGAGAGCCTTCACCAGGGGGCGCATGTCCTCGGCCAGCGGCTCTCCCGACATGCGTCCGGCCACCGACATCATCACGTCCACCAGGGCGTCCTCGTCTCCGTCGATCACGGCATCGCAGTAGACCTGCAGGTAGGCGAAGGGCCAGGTCTCGTCGAGCACGCAGATGCTGACCTTGCCGTTGCGGGCTACGGCCTTGGCCTTGGCCCGCTCGCCCATGGTGGCCACGAGCAGGTCGCCGTTCTCCGCCGGGACGTAGTACACGACCGACATCGCCGGGCCGTCCGCCTTGCGGCCGTACCCGAAGATGCAGGTCCGGTGGGTCTGGACGAACAGACGCCGTTCGGAGGGAAGCATGTCCCGGTCCGTGGGGGCCCGGAACGGATCCTTCGACAGGGGCAGGAGACGCACCGAAGGATCGTCCCGGACCTGGTCCGACGCACTGTGGACGTCGCTCATATCGCTCACCTCTCCATCGTTATTATCAGCTCATAATATCGCTACACTTCCGAACGATGCAACACGTGCCCGAACGTCCGACGCCGACCCGGGTCCGCCGGGCGAGGACCGGCATCCGGGAAGCCCTGTTGCGGTCGGCACTCGTCGAGTTCGGGACCAAGGGGTTCGACGGCGCGTCGACGTCGGCGATCGCGCGACGGGTGGACGCCCACCAACCGCAGATCAACTATCACTTCCACTCGAAGGCGGACCTGTGGACCACGGCGGTGGACCACCTCTTCGGGTTGCTGGGGGAGGCGATGGGGGGTCTGCTGCCCGCCGACACGGGCGAGTCCGGAGCGGCACAACTCGCCGAGGTGTTCGCGGAGGGAATCCGGAGGTTCGTGCGATTCGCGGCCGAGCACCCCGAGCTCAACCAGATCATGGTGCACGAAGGCACAGCGGCCAGCGACCGCCTGACCTGGATGACGGAGAAGCACGTGAAGCCGTTCTTCGAGGCGATCGGACAGATCTGGCAGACCCTCCGAGAAGCGGGTATCGCCGCTCCGATCGAGAAGGAGATCCTGTTCTACGTCCTCGTCGGCTCGGCGTCGCTGCCCTACGTGAACGCCGCCGAGGTCCGCCTCCTGACCGGCAGGGATCCGAGCGGTGCCGGGTGGATCGGCGCCCACGCCGACGGACTGGTCGCCATGCTGTTGCCGGGCCTGGCCTCCTTGACGCGATGACGCGGCGGGCCGATGATCGTCGAGGTCGTCGGGTCCGGTCGACTCAGGTGACGGATGGGCGGGGATGGAGCCCGGCGGCGGAATAGAGGGCGTCGATGACCTTCATGTTGGCCACCGCGTCGGACGGCGGGGTGAGGATCGGCTCTCCCCGCAGGACCGCCGCACAGAAGGCATCGAGCTGGAAGTCGTAGGTGTGCCGGTGGGTGAACGTCTCGCGGCGGGTACGGCCTGCCGCGGTGACCGACAGGCGGTGCCACACCTGCGGCCCCAGCGGGTTGATCAGGCTGATGCGACCCTGCGAGCCCCACACCCGGGCCGAGAGCCGCAGGACGGACGAGGACCACATGGACGCGGTCACCGTGCCGCGGTAGCCGCCGGGGAAGAGGAGCTCCCCGGTCATGGCCCGGTCGACCTCTTCGGAACGGAGCTTGGCCCTGGCGGACACGACCTCGGGCTCGCCACCACCGAACGTGCGGGCCATGTGGACGGCGTAGCAGCCGGCATCCATGGTGGCGCCGCCGGCCAGGTCCAGCTGGTACCGGATGTCCGAGAACCCCGGGAGCGGGAAGCAGAACGCCGTCTCGACCCGTTCGATGGAGCCGAGCTCCCCACCGGAGATGATCTCGACGGCCCGCTCGGCCATGGGGTGGTACCGGTAGTGGAACGCCTCCATCACGACCAGACCGGATCGCTCGGCCTCGGCCGCGACCACCTCGGCCTCGGCGGCGTTGGACGTGAACGGCTTCTCGCACAGCACGTGCTTGCCGGCGGCGATGGCCTTCCGGGTCCACTCGGCGTGCAGTCCGTTCGGCAGCGGGATGTAGACCGCGTCGACCCCGGGATCGTCGATCACGGCCTGGTAGGAGTCGGCCACGCGTGGCACCCCGTGCTTGGCCGCGAACGCCTCGGCCTTGGTCCGGTCCCGGGCCGCCACGAGGACCACCTCGGCCTCGGGATTGCCCCGGGCCGGGCGGACGATCCCGCTGGGGGCGATGCGGGCCGCCCCCAGGATGCCGATGCGTACGGTGCTCACGGGTGCTCCCCTCCTGCCTCGCCGCCGTCGACGGCCGTCCGTTCCCGAATACTGCCCGATCGGTCGGACGGCCGCGAACAGGACGGTCAGACGGCCGCGAACAGGTCACCGAGGCGCTCGATCCGGTCCAGCACCTGGGACGGGGTGAACCGGAGGAGCAGGGGGTCGCCGGCCTCGCCACACCGTTCCACCTCGTCCCAGGTGACCGGGGTCGAGACGGCGGGCTCGGGACAGGCACGCAGCGAGTAGGCCGCGACGGTGGTCCGGGCCGGAGCGTTCTGTCTCCAGTCGACGAGGACCCTTCCCGGACGGAGGCTTCTGCGCATGTCGGAGACCACCAGCTCCGGGAGTTCCCCCTCCAATTCGACGGCGATCTCGTGCGACCGCTGACGCACGCCGGCCCACGTCGATAGACCGGACAGGGGTGCGTAGACGTGCAGTCCCTTCTTGCCGCTGGTCTTCGGGACGGACCCCTGCCCACGGCCGGCCAGGATGCCGGCGATCCGGCTCGCCACCCGGCAACACTCCACGATGCCCGTTCCTTCGCCGGGATCGAGGTCGAACACCATGTGGTCGGGTGGACCGGGGACCTGTCCGTCGGGAGGAACGTGCCACAGCGGGACGTGGAACTCGATGGTGGCCAGGCCGGCCGCCCAGACCAGCGTTGACCGGTCGTCGACCACGGTGTAGTCGATCCCGCCGGCGGCGGAGGGCACCTCGACGTGGTGTACCCAGGTGGGTGCATGGCCGGGCGCGTGCTTCTCGAAGAACCCCTCGTCGTCGACACCGTCGGGGAACCGCTTCATGGTCAGGGGTCGGCCCACCAGGTGCGGCAACATGGCGTCGGCAACCGCGGCGTAGTAGTCGATCATCTGACCCTTGGTGAATCCGTCGGTCGGAAAGAGCACCTTCCCGGGACGGGAGATCGTGATCTCGCGTCCGTCCACGGTCCTCCTCGTCGACGCCGCGCCGTCAGGGCTCATGGGATCCGGTCCCGGTGGGCCGCGATCCGTCGCCCGTGTCCGGCGGTGCCGATCGGAACTGGTGCCGACCGACGCCACCCCCTCGGCGTCGCAATCGCATGGGAGAAGTCTGCCTTGATCTCCGCGCCGTTTTTCCGTCGCGCTTACGGTGACCCCGCCTAGCCTGGCCGGTGCCGCGACCCCGGAGGTTCCATGACGGACAACAGACCTGTTCCCATCGCCGTCGCCGGGTGCCCGCGGTCGCGAGGGGCTCGTGGCGCCGGAGATCCCTGCAGGCGAGCGCGCGCGGCGCGGCACACCGTTCTGCTGGCGGTCGCAACCCCGGCTGCATGTTCCGGTCACTGCCGGTCGTCGCCGACCATCGGGCCCTGACGGCGATGGCCGGCGGCACCCAGCTGCATGAGCCCGACGGGTTCCCCGCACGCCGGCGGAGTGCACCGGCGTGCCCGGACGCGCCACCCGGGTCGGCCGTCTGATGGCACGCGTGCTCCCCATCCGAGAAGTGCTGCGCGGCCGCCGTCTGAGCTGGGTGGACCTCGTCGTCGGTGCCGGGATCCTCGCGGCCATCTATGCCGTGGTCCGCCTGGGCCAGTCCATGGCCGTCAATTTCACCCCGGGCCGGACGCCCGTGGTGATCTCGACCGACATCTCCGACGTCCCGTACTACGCGGCGAGATCGCTCCTGCGCATGTTCATCGCACTCGGGCTCTCCCTGGTGTTCACCCTGGTCTACGGCACGGCCGCCGCCCGGCTGCGTCGGGCCGAGAAGGTACTGGTCCCGATCCTGGACATCCTCCAGTCGATCCCGATCCTGGTGTTCCTGCCCATCGCCCTGACCTTCTTCATCACCCTGTTCCCGAACAACCTGCTGGGACTGGAGCTGGCCGCGATCTTCGTGATCTTCACGTCGCAGGCGTGGAACATGACGTTCAGCTTCTACCACTCGCTGATCACCCAGCCGACCGAGCTCGACGAGGCGGCCCGGATGTACCGGCTGACCAAGTGGCAGCGCTTCTGGAAGCTGGATGTCCCCAGTTCGATGATCGGCCTGGTCTGGAACATGATGATGTCGATGGGCGGCGGTTGGTTCTTCCTCACCGCCTCCGAGGCGGTCACCGTGTTCATCAAGGGCAAGGGACTCTCGGAGAGCCTTCCCGGGATGGGCAGCTACATGGCGGCTGCCGTGGCCCACGGCTCCTACGTCCAGGTGACCATCGCGATCGTGGTGATGGTGATCCTGGTCGTCGGCACCAACTTCTTCGTCTTCCGTCCCCTGGTGGCATGGTCGGAGAAGTTCCGGATGGAGAACTCCGAGTCGGCGGACAAGCCCAGGAGCGTCGTCCTCGACCTCCTGCGCCGATCGTCGATCCCCCGTCTGGCCGGAAGGGTGAGCCACCCGATCGGACGGGCGTTGAACCGGATCACCCGACCCTTCGGGCTCGCCGAGTACCCGCTGCGTACCGACGTCCGCAAGCGCCACCTGGGAGACGTCATCTTCTGGGCGGCCATCGTCGGCGCGACCGGGGCCGTCACCGTGATCGCACTCATCTATCTCAACGCCCATCTCGGTTTCGGCCGGTTTCCCAGCCTCATCGGCTTCGGCCTCGCCACGTTCGCCCGGGTCGTGGTCCTCATCACCATCTCGACGGTGATCTGGGTGCCGGTCGGGGTGAAGATCGGGATGAGTCCGAAGCTGGCCCGGTACGCCCAACCGGTCGTCCAGGTCCTGGCGAGCTTCCCGGCCATCCTGCTGTTCCCGTTCGCCACGCTCGTCTTCATCGACCTGGGGATCCCCTTGGACTACGGGGCCATCGTGCTCATGATGCTGGGGGCGCAGTGGTACATCCTGTTCAACGTCATCGCCGGTGCCAGCTCGATCCCGAACGACCTGCGGGAGATGATGGTCTCCATGCGCCTCACGCGTCGCCAGCGCTGGCGCAAGGTGATCCTCCCCGCGATCTTCCCGGCCTACGTGACCGGTGGGATCACCGCGGCCGGAGGCGCCTGGAACGCATCGATCGTGGCCGAGCTGGTCAGCTGGCACCACCACACCCTCAACGCCTACGGTCTCGGCAATTACATCGCCGTGGCATCGGCCCAGGGCAGGTTCGCCCTGTTGATCGCCGGGGGGATCGTCATGAGCGCGTTCGTCGTCATCGTCAACCGGCTCTTCTGGCGACGCCTCTACCGAATGGCGGAGAGTCGGTACGCACTGTGACCATGACCGAGCGGGACCTGGATGCGTCGTCGACGTGGACGACGGACACGAGGAAGGGTGGAGCCCGGTGACCACGACCCCTGATCTGACTGTCGGCACACCGGGTGCCGGATCGCCGACGATCATCCAGGTCGCTCACGTGAGCAAGAGCTTCGTGTCACCCGACGGGAGCCCGTTGCCCGTCCTCGACGACATCACCTTGGACCTGAGGGAGGGGGAGATCGTCGCGCTCCTCGGGCGATCGGGGTCGGGCAAGAGCACCCTGCTGCGCTGCATCGCCGGCCTCATCGCCCCGACCGAGGGCGAGATCAGCTACCGGGGACAGACCCTGAACGGAGCGAATCCGGGCGTGGCCATGGTCTTCCAGAGCTTCGCGCTCCTGCCGTGGCTCACGGTCCGCCAGAACGTCGAGATCGGACTCGAGGCGCTCGGGGTGGGGAGCGACGAGTGTCGGCGGCGGGCGGAACGGGCCATCGACGCCATCGGGCTCGACGGCTTCGAGTCGGCGTACCCGAAGGAACTGTCGGGCGGGATGCGTCAACGGGTGGGGTTCGCCCGGGCCCTGGTCGTCGAGCCCGATGCCCTCCTCATGGACGAGCCCTTTTCCGCTCTCGACGTCCTCACCGCGCAGAATCTGCGGGCCGAGCTCCTGCGGTTGTGGAGGGAGAAGGGCTTCCCCACCAAGGCGATGCTGATCGTGACCCACAACATCGAGGAGGCCGTCATCCTGGCCGACCGGATCTTCGTCCTCGGTTCCAACCCCGGACGCATCCGCACGGTCATCGAGTGCACGTTCCCCCAGCCACGCGATCGCCACGACGAGAACTTCCAGGCGCTGGTCGACCAGATCTACGGCCTGATGACCGGGCGGGACACCCGGCCCCCGGCACACATCTGGACGGTGGCGTCACCGGGAGAGGGGTCGCCCACCGACACACCGCTGCCTCAGGCCAGTGTGGGCGGGATGTCGGGCCTGCTGGAGATCCTGGTGGCCCATGGTGGGCGCGAGGACCTTCCCAAGCTGGCGCACGACCTCACCTTCGAGGTGGACGACCTTCTGCCGCTGGTCGACGCGGCGCAGTTGCTGGGCCTGGCCGACGTCGACGATGCCGACCTGCAGATCACCGACGAGGGTCGGATCTTCGTGGCCGCCGACATCCTCGAGTCCAAGCAGATCTTCGCCCATGAGGTCCGCGAGCGCGCACCGCTGGTCCGTGCCATCTGCAAGGCGCTCGAGAGGACCGAGGACGGCAATCTCGGGGAGGGATTCTTCCTCGACCTCCTCCGGCGGGGATTCTCCGAGGACGAAGCACGCCAACAGCTCAAGATCGCCGTCGACTGGGGTCGCTACGGCGAGTTGTTCGACTTCGACGCCAACACGGGCCAGCTCACGCTGGACCGTCCCGATGGGAACGGGGGCTGACGGGCCCGTCCTCGTGGTGGGCCGGAGTGGTGTAGCGAGAAGAGGGAGTCGACGGTCACGGGTGCCGTCCGCCGTTCGCCCGCCGCGCCGGACGACCTCGACGGTCACGATGGGGATCGAACTCGACCGGGCCCACCTCCCAGATGCCGCCCGGCTCCCACAGCACGGCCGCCTCGGTCAACATCGGCCTGCCTCCCGTCCTCCGGTCGCGGACCGTTCGCTGCCGCGGCCGTCGACCCCGGGTCCGGCGGTGGGGTGCGTCCCTCGGGTGTCGAGGGTAGCCTCGCCCCGGCGGCGGCGGGGGAGGTCCGGAACGAGGATGGCAGCTTCGAAGGCAGGCGTCGGGACACCGATGGAGGAGGCCCGGCTGGTCATCGGCGGGGCGCCGGTGCCGGGGGCCGATGCGCCGTACCCGGTGTTCGACCCGGCCCGACCCGACGAGGTCGTACTGCTCGCCCCGTCGGCCTCGCCGTCCCAGGTCGATGTGGCCGTAGGTGCCGCCCGGGACGCCCAGCCGACGTGGTCGGCCATTCCCTTCGAGGAGCGGGTGGCCCGGCTGCAGGGTGCCGGTGAGGCGGCGCTTGTCTCGTGCGACCTCGACACCGCGGCCACGGGGCTGACCCGGGAGCACGGCAAGATCCTGTCCGAGTCGGTGTTCGACGTGGCCGCCGGGGTGGGCATGGTCGGGGCCCTGGCCCCCCTGATGGCCGAGGCCTTGGCCGACCGCCCGGCCGGGGCGTCGGTGATCGAGGCGGTGCCCCACGGGGTCGTGGCCGCCGTCCTGCCGTTCAATTGGCCCCCGGCGGTGATGGGGAACAAGATCCTGCCGGCTCTGCTGGCGGGAAACACCGTGGTGGTCAAGCCGCCACCCACGTGCCCCGGTACGGTCCTGGCGCTGGCCGCCGCCATGGCGGCCCACCTGCCCCCCGGCGTCCTGAACGCGGTGAACGGACCCGGACCCGGGGTCGGCTCGGCCCTGGTCGCCCATCCCGGGGTGGACATGGTCTCCTTCACCGGCGGGGTCGGAGCCGGCAGGGCCGTGCTGGTGGCCTGCGCCGAGCGGTTCCGGCCCGCCGTGGTGGAGCTCGGGGGGAACGACCCGGCCGTCATCGCCCCCGACCTCGAGCCGTCGGAGGAGGTGGCTGCCCGGCTGATCGACGCCGCCTTCACCACCGCCGGACAGGTGTGCATGGCGGTCAAGCGGGTCTACGTGCCGGCCGACCGGCTGGAGGGATGGGGCGAGGCCCTGGCCGCGGTGCTGGCGCGGACGGTGGTGGGTGACGGACTCGACCCGGAGGTGACCATGGGCCCGGTCCACACCGAGTCCGCCCGTGACCGGGTGGAGTCGATGATCGCCGGAGCGCTGGCCTCGGGCGGCCGGGTGGTTCGGCCGTCCCGGATCGCCTCGGAGTCCGGATGGATCGTCCCGCCGGCGCTGGTCGTCGACCCCGCTCCGGACTCGGCGCTGGTGGTCGAGGAGCAGTTCGCCCCGGCTCTGCCGGTGCTCCCGTACGGCTCGGTCGACCAGGCCGTCGAGGCGGCGAACAGGACCACCTTCGGACTCTGCGCCTCGGTGTGGACGGACGACGCCGACCTGGGCGCATCGGTGGCCCGCCGGCTGGAAGCAGGGACGGTGTGGACCAACGCCCACGGGATGGGGGCGATGGACCACCTTGCCCCCATGGGTGGCTGGGGCCAGTCGGGTCTCGGTCTCGAACTGGGGGTCGAGGGCATGGCTGCGTTCGTGCGGCCCCGGGTGCAACGCACGGGCATCCGTTGACCGATCGGGTCGCGCCCTGCGCAGTGGCGACGCGAGCCCGGTCGTAACGTCGTGGTGGTCGGGTGAGACGGGCCGTGCCGGCCTCCGCGGTGAGCCACCGGCCGGCCCCGGGCGGTCGGTCCACCGACTGCGTGGTGGTGGGCGGTGGCCTGGTGGGGACGGCGCTCGCCTACGAACTGGTGCACCGTGGTGCCACGGTGGTGGTCATCGACCGTCACGACCCGGGTCGGGCGAGCGACGCCGGGGCCGGCATCCTCTCACCCGAGACGAACCAGGACCCCGCGCCGGGGACCTTCGCCGTCGGGCGTGCCGCAGCGAGGCACTACGGGAACCTGGTCGACCGGCTCGACGCCGACGGGGTCGCTGACACCGGGTACGCGCGGACCGGCTCGCTGCTGGTCGCCGAGCGTCCGGGTGACGACGTGACCATGCAGGCGGCTTCGGAGCTCATCCTGGGCCGGGACGTGGGGGTCGAGGAGGTGGATCCGGAGGCGGCCCGCCGACGCTTTCCGGCCCTCGGCACCGTCCGGCGGGCGCTCCACAACCCGGACGGGCGGCGAGTCGACGGCAGGATCCTGCGGGCCGCCCTGCAGGCCGCGGCCGAGCGTCGGGGGGCGGTGTGGCGGCAGGGATCGGTCACCGGGATGGTCGGTGGCCCCGGAACGGGACGGGTGGAGGCGGTACGGACCGACCGCGGCGACGTTCCGGCCGGCGCGGTGGCGCTCTGCGGCGGCGCCTGGACCGAGGAGCTGGCCGGCGCGTTCGGGGTGGTCCTGCCGGTCGGGCCGCTCAAGGGCCAGATCGTCCATCTGCGTCTTCCGGACGCCGACACGTCGACGTGGTCCATCGTCCAGCCGGTGCTCGGGTTCTACCTGGTCCCGTGGCCGGGCGGCCGGGTTGCGTGCGGCGGGACCATGGAGGCGCCGGCCGGGTTCGATCATCGGGTGACCGCCGACGGGGTCCACCAGCTGCTGCGGGAGTGTCTGAGGACCGCCCCCGGTCTGGGCGCGGCCGAGCTGGTCGACGTACGTGTGGGGTCCCGGCCTGTCAGTGCCGACGGGACGCCGCTGGTCGGCGCAGTTCCCGGGTGGTCCAACGCGTTCGTGGCCACCGGTCACGGGACGGAGGGGCTGCTGCTCGGGCCGCTGAGCGCGGCGGTGCTGGCGGATCCGATGGTCGAGGCCTCGGGCGTCGGACGGTGGGGAACCGGACAGCCCGCGGTGGGACCGGCCCTGGATCCCGCGGTGGCCGACGAGCTCGCCCGATGGTCCCCCGGACGGTTCGTCGGGTGAGGTTTGCACCACCCGGGTCCGGCTCGGGCCCGGAGGCGAACCGACCGTGATGGTGCCGAGCCATGTCGGAATATTCATGGAATGAAGATTGACATGAATCTGAGATTCATGTAAGTATCGCTACCATGAATCAAACCCGTGCCTACTCCATGACCGTTCGGTCCGAGAAGGCAGCGGCGACCCGCCGGCGCATCCTCGACGCGGCACGGGCGCTGTTCGACTCGCACTCGACGGACTTCACGCTCGAGACGGTCGCCTCCGACGCGGGCACCAGCGTCCAGACCGTGCTCCGGGCCTTCGGCAGCAAAGAGGGTCTGCTCGACGAGGTCATCGGGTCGTTGCGGAACCGCGAGACCGTCGCCGCCGATCCGCCACGAACCGCCGATGAGGCGGTCCACGTCCTGATCGACGACTACGAGGAGATCGGTGACCGGGTGATCCGGATCCTGGGGGAGGAACACCGGATCCCGGGCTTCGCTGCCGCAGCCGATCACGGTCGGCGGAGTCATCGGGCCTGGGTGGAGGCTTCGTTCGCCGAGCCTCTGTCCGGCCTCCGGCCGGCAGTCCGTCGGCGGGCGGTCCTGGCTCTGCTCGCCGCCACCGACGTGTACATCTGGAAGCTCCTCCGGCGTGACTTCACGATCGACCGGAAGGCAGCTGAGTCCACCATGCAACGACTGGTCCGGGGCGTCCTTCTCGACGCCTCCTCGGAATGACGAAACGGGGGAGTGAGCTATGGCATCGATCATGTGGGCCTGCTGGGACGGTGGGGGCAATCTCACGCCGAGTCTCGGTATCGCGCGGGAACTCGCCGAACGCGGTCACGGTGTCCATTTCTTCGGACGGCCCGACATGCTCGGACGTGTCGAGGCTGCGGGCTTCCCGGGCACCGCACTCGCCGAGGCCCGCACCGATCTCGACCGGTATGCGTTCCATCCGCTGGCCGAGGTGTTCGGCTACACGAGTTCACCGTCAGTGGGAGAGGAACTCGTCGGCATGGCGTCCGCGTTCGACCCGGACGTCGTGGTCATCGATGCCATGTTCTCCTCCGCACTGGACGTGGCTCCCCGATTCCGTCGTCCGACCGCCGTCATGCTCCACACACTGTTCGACTCGTTGTGGACCATGTGGCAGGCGAACTTCGCCATGCAGAGCGAATCGAGGGTGAAGGCGGGCTTCTCGGGGCTGCCTCCGCTCGATGTGCTCTGGGGGGATCGTGACCTCCTCCAGGTCAATGCACTCGAGGAGTTCGACGGGACGCCGGCGACCGCATGGGATCACGTGGTCCACGGAGCCCCGGTCCTGGCCGTGGAGTCACGTGCGGTTCCGGTCGACCTCCCCTGGGGATCCGATGGTCCGACCCCTCTGGTCCTGCTCAGCTTCAGCACCGTGGCGGAACAGCGCAGTCCGGAGATGCTGCAACGGGCACTCGATGCGCTCGAAGCGCTGCCGGTGCACGTCGTCGCCACCACCGGGGCGATCGTCGACCCCGCAGAGCTCGCGATACCGGCGAATGCACACGTCGTCCCCTTTGCCGATCACGATCGACTGATGGACGCCGCCTCGTTCGTCGTGGGTCACGGGGGACATGGGACCACGATGCGGGCCCTCCGACACGGCCTCCCGATCGTGGGGATCCCGGCCAAGGGCGGCGACCAGGCACCGATCACGGAGATGCTCGATGGGTGGGGGGTGGGAATCGCCCTGTCAGGTGACGCGTCGGTCGAGCAGATCCGGTCCGCTGCGGCGAGGATCCTCTCCGAACCCACCTTCTCCGACGAGGCCCGCGGGCGCTCCCGCGCGCTCGAGGACCGCGACGGTGCCGTACTCGCGGCCGACTCGGTCGAAGCACTGGTCCGGCGGACCGCGTCACACTGAGCGCGGGTCCCCTTTCGGGCACCGCGGTGGCAGCCGTCCACCGGACCGCGCGAGGGGGGCCTCGGCGACCACGTCGGGTTGCGGTGGTCTCCCGGTGCAGCAGGCGTCACTCGGTGCTTCACTCCCTGAACCGGAACTTCGTCGCCGTGGAGAACTTGGTCAGGGTGACCTCGGGGAGCTCGTCGGACCGGACGCCGGTGCGCGACACGGTCCAGTGGCCCGATCCGAGGTACCGGACCGCGTAGTACGGGTCGACGGCGGTGGCGATGGCGGACAGGGGTTCGGTCCGTCCGGCGTACATCTCGCTCATCCACGAGGGAACGTCGACCTCCCGCAGGGCCGGGCAGTCACCGAGCCGGAGATGGACCTGATCGTCCCCGAGCTCGACGTCCCAATCGACATAGGCCCGTGGACGGAATGCCGGATGGAGCTCGAAGACCGTGGCTACGTCGGCGAGGTCCGTTCCCAAGCCGAAGGCGTGGACGATGCGTTCGGCCGCCCAGCCGGCCACGCCGGTGAACTGGCGGGCCACGACGTCGCGGGTCTCCTCGGGCGACAGACGGTCACCGACCGCCCGGGCGAAGGACTGGGCGAGGAGGTGACCCTGCAGATCCACCTCGTCGACGATCGCCCGCAGCGCTCCCGTGGCGAAGTCGTCATGCCGCAGATCGGGATCGAGGGGCCGGCTGTAATCGGCGAATCCGTCGTCCAGCGGTCCGGTGATGGCAGCCAGGGGAAGGTGGGCCGCCCGTGATCCGCCGACGGCACGTGCTCGTTCGGGCGCGGGGGTGGGATCGGAGCTCTCGTCGATGGTCACCGTCCAGGCGCAGTGTGGGTGGCGATCGGCCGGCGTGCGAGGCGGACGATGGACAGGACGCATGCGGAGGCGGGGATTGGTGGCCCACCCCGTCGCATCGAATGTCGGGTCTTCGATGTCGTGACACATGGCCACCACGAAGTCGTCTCCCATGGGCTCCACGTCCATCAGCGCACCGCAGTGGTCGAGGTGGAAGGTGCCGTGGTGCGCGTCCTGCACGGCCAGGCGGAAGTCCATGAATTCGGGTGGTGAGCCGATATCGAGTTGGAGTCCTTTCAGCGCCACTTCGACCGTGTCGCCTTCGAAGTCGAGGAGCTTCTGCATGCGCTTCGAGTAGACGGGGCTCGCTCCCATCCACTCGTCGATGGCCACGTCGCGCATGAAGTCGATGCCGTGGGGGATCACCAGGGGCATGCCGGCCCGGTCGATCACATGACCGGCCAACAGATGCTCCCGGGTGAGCGCGGCCAGCTCGCCGTGGCTCAACGTCGCCACCGAACGCGGCTCGGTCCGCTGTCGATCAGGCTGGCCCTGTCCCACGTCGCCCCCTCCCATGCCCGAGCCTCGCCCCCGTGCGGTCGTATGCAAACAGCAGGCTTCCAGGTGGAGGAACGTGCGTCAACCGTCTGGACCCCAAGCCCTCGTCCACGGATTCCGACCCCCGTCACGGGCCGACCGCGGAGGGCCTTCGGGGTGTGTGGTGGGGGGTGTCGATCGAACCCGGCAGGTCGAGGTTCCCGTACCCGCGTCGCGCGCTCCGTCACGACCGCCGTCCGCGGCCAGGGTGCGGCGTCCCGCTCGGGACGGCTAGGAGCGTGGGTCGTTATCCGCCAATGGGGCGACTCCGATCGCTGCCGTGGGCCCGCGTCCGCCGGGCGTGTTGATGGGCGACATCGGGTTGTAGTCGCGATGTCCGGGTGAT
>JBEKRV010000039.1:0-34418 GCA_049517675.1 Acidimicrobiales bacterium | reverse complement strand
GCCTTCCTCACCGACCGGGAAGGAACCGTCGTCTTCTTGGACGCCGATCACCGTCGCCATGCCGTGGTCGAACTGGCCATCCGGGACCTCAAAGAAGGCGCGGGCATGACCCACTGCCCGTCGGGCAACTTCAACGCCAACGCGGCCTGGGCCGTGCTCGCCACCGTCGCCCACAACATGGTTCGGTGGCTGGCCGCCCTCGGTCTCGACCACGAAGGGCCAGTGGTGGCCAAGACCATCCGGCGGAGGTTCATCACCGTCCCCGGCCGTCTGCTCTGTTCGGTCACGCCCAGATTGCCCATGGCGTCACGAAGCAGGTCCGACGGTGCCGACCGCCAGCCGGAAATGACATCTGCGCCGGTTCACCGGGGCGCTTCGGTGGATCGAGGCTCAGTGGCTGCCGTCGGCGTTGGGGGTGAACGTAGCCTTCAGGACGCCACTCACCTCCGGTCGCGCGAGCGAGGTGAGTGCCCCCCACCAGTCCTCGAGCGGGTAGCGGTGGGTGACCATCGCGGTCAGGTCGATCCGTCCGTCGCCCACCAGGTCGAGATAGTGGCGGATGGCGTGGCGCCGCACCCCTTCGAACTCCTCCATGGCGAAGGCGTTCGAGCCGACGATGGTGAGCTCCTTGAAGTAGACCGGGGTCCACTCCCACCGGCCGGGGATGGCCACACCGGTGTACACCAGCTTGCCCCGCTCGGCCAGGACCCGGACGCCGACCTCGAAGGTCTCCGGCTTGGCCACCGAGTCGTACACGACGTCGATGTGGCCCGGATGGGTCATCGGCAGCCCGTCGAACGCCTGGTGGAGGACGCCGCCCGACCACTCGGCCAGCGTCTCCAGGGTGGCGAGCCGGGGCTCGTGGGGCACGACCACCGCGGCGCCGAAGCGCCGGGCCATCTCGGCCTGGGCCGGGAACCGGGCGACGACCGCCACCTCGACGTCGGGGTAGAGGGCGGTGAGGATGGCCACGCTGGTGAGCCCGAGCGCTCCGGCGCCGAACACGACGGCCCTCCCGCCGGGTGGCGGTGGGTGGCGGATGATGGCGTGGAAGGAGACCGAGAACGGGTCGGCCAGGACGGCGGCCGTGTCCGAGATGCCGTCGGGCACGGGGATGAGCATCGAGTCGTGAGCCGCCATGAGGTCGGCCCAGGCCCCGGCGGCCCCGGTGACCACGCCGATGTGGACCCCGGGCCCGATGTCCCCCTTGGTGAAGGACCAGCACATGTTGACGTCGCCGGCCCGGCACGGTGGGCACAGCGGCTCGATGCCGCGCGGGGCGCAGCTCAGCCAGGGGTTGAGCACGACGCGCTGCCCGATCTCCACGCCGCGGGCCGCGGGCCCGAGCGACACCACCTCGGCCACCACCTCGTGACCGGGCACGTGGGGCAGCGACGAGAAGGCAGCCATCGGATTGTCGATGTCCCCGTCGTCGAAGTCACCGAGGACGAGCTTGGCGTCCGAGCCGCAGATTCCGGAGAGGATCGGCCGGGTCACGACCCAGTCCGGGTGGATCGGCTGGGCGTCGTCCATCCGGTGCAGGCCGAAGGGGAGGGAGGCGAGGTGCTCCTCCAACTCGTCGGTCGGGACGGGCCGGGGTTCGGACCGGTCGGGACGGGCCCCGAAGACGAGTGCCCTCATGCGGTTGCCCCCCGGTCGTCGCCGCTTGGAGTCGCCCGTTCGCCGGGGCCCTGGCCGGCCATCGACCGCATGGCCGCCACGAACCCGTCGAAGTCCCTCGTCTTCATCTCCACCACCGCGCTCATGTCCGGGACGTAGTGCTCGAAGCGGGGACTGGCGATACAGGCGACGATCCCGGCCGCCACCTCCTCGGGCGGGGCCAGGGGACCTGCGTAGTCCGGCGGGTCGTTGTCGGGCTGGTCCCAGATCTCGGTGTCGATGGCGCCGGGGAGCACGAGGCGCACGTCCACCCCGGTGCCGGCCAGATCGGCGGCCAGCGATTCGCTCCAGCCGGCCAGGGCGAATTTGGAGGCGCAGTAGGCGGCCTCGTGGGTGATCCCGAGGCGACCCCCGAGGCTCGACACGTTGACGATGGTGCCCGATCCCCGGGCCAGGAGCCGGGGCAGCAGGGCGAGGGTCAGGGCCACCGGGGACAGGAAGTTGACGGCCATGGCCCGCTCCACCTCGGCGAGGGTCAGCCGGTCCGCCGGACGTCGGAGGGGGATGCCGGCGTTGTTGACGACGACGTCGAGCGGCCCGAGCTCGTCCCAGACGGCCAGCCCGATCTCGGCGGCGGCGTCCGGGACGGACAGGTCGGCCGACCACCACCGGGAGGCCGGCGCGCCGATCCGGCAGTCCGCGGCCACCTGCTCGAGCCGGTCGGCCCGGCGGGCCACCAGCGCGACCGTGGTCCCGGACGCCGCCAGCATCCGCGCCGTGGCCGCCCCGATGCCCGACGAGGCCCCGGTGACCAGCGCCGTGGTCACCGGGCCGGACCGGCGCAGACGACGTCAGTCCGCGGTGAGGTCATCGGCCGAGGATAGACCCTCCCACCCGGGAGGAGGCGGGTCGAGGCGCCAGTACTGCTCGGGGACGTTGGCCGCCAGCCGCTCGTCCAGCAGGTGGTCCCGGCGGAGCGGGGCCAGCTGGGTGGCGTAGCACTCGATGGCCGTGCGCTTGGCCGCCGCGTCGGGCACGACGGGGACCATGGCCGGGGTCGGCCACAGGCCGCTGCGGAACAGCTTCGCCACCCGCCACGCCAGCAGGCCGGGCAGGTGTTTGTAGCCTCCGTCCTCGTAGCAGAACCAGCTCGGGTCGGAGCCTTCGAGGTGGAGGATGTCCCGGGCGAGCAGCCCCGCGTCGTGGGTGAGCACGTGGTCGGGGTTGGCCAGGCCCATCGGGAGGAACACGGCGCTCGCTCCGGCCTCGGCGATGGCCCGGGCGAGGACGGGGGCCACATCGACCGGACGGAGCCGCTCGTCCGGTGCGAGGTACTGGTGGTCGGCGAATTCGAGCCACACCGGGTGCGCTCCCATCGATGCCGTGGCGGCACGGTCCTCCTCCCTGCGGACGGCCACCACGTCGTCGCCCGCGGTGAACCCGCCGGCCGCGTCCCACTCGCTCGCCGGGTCGGGGTAGGCCGCCGGGCGACCGCCCAGAACGGTGATCACGGTGCTGCCGGGGTAGGTGGTCAGCAGGTGGGCCGTCCCGAGGGCGGCGTCGTCGAAATGGGGGGACACGACCACGACGGCGGCCAGTTCGTCGCCGTCCACCGCACCCCACAGCCGACGCCCGTCCATGGCGGGAGCGTACCGGCCGTAGCGCCGCTCAGCTGAGAGCCCGCCGCCTGAAGCCGTACATGCCGACGACCACCAGCACGACCAGATAGGTGACGGCCACCACGAAGCAGGTCCAGGTGGCGATGTGGGGGACGCTCGGGGCCATCAGGCCGCGGAGTCCCTCGCTGACGTAGGTCATGGGGTTGCAGGCGGCCACCACCTGGAACCACCGGATGTGGCCCAACGAGGGCCAGGGGTACTGGCTCGAGCCGGTGAAGATCAACGGGGTGAGGACGAGGGCGAAGGTGACGTTGATCCGGTTCGGCGGCACGAAGGTCCCGAGGATGAGACCCATGGCCGCGCCCAGCAGGGACCCGAGGACCGTCATCACGACGACGGCCACACCGGTCGAGGCACGCCAGGGGATCGACCCCAGGATCCAGATCCCGATGGGGAACATGACCGCCCCGGCGACGAACCCCCGCATTGCCGCGAAGACAACCTTCTCGACGGCCACCGCGCCCACGGGCAGCGGGGCCAGCAGCCGGTCCTCGATCTCGTTGCTGTACGAGAACTCGATGACCAGGGGGAGCGCCGCGCTCTGGAGGCCGGTGAGCACGGCGGCCAGTGCCACCAGGCCCGGGAACAGGACCTGCTGGTAGTCGGCGTGGGCGTAGCCGAGCTCGGTGAGGACCTTGCCGAAGACGAAGAGCAGGAACAGCGGCTGGAGGATGACCTGGGCCAGGAAGATGGGGAACTCCCGGCCGGTGACGAAGAGGTCGCGTCGCAAGATGGCGAGCCCGGTACGCCACGGGCCCCACGTGGGCAGCGGGACGTCGCCGGCCGTGTCCGCGGCTCGCACCGTCCCGGCGGCGCTCATCGCAGTGCCCGCCCGGTCAGGTGGATGAAGACATCCTCGAGATTCGGCTCACCCAGGCGGACGTCGGTGAGCTTCGCCCCGGCGTCGAACACCAGCTGGGCCACCGGGGCGACGTAGGAGGCCGCCTCCCCCTCCACGTCGAGCCGGAAGCGCCAGCCGTCCCCACCCGGCACGTCGAGCTGGTCGACCATGCGCACCCCGCCCAGTCGGCCGAGGGCGACGCCCAGCGCCGTGGCGTCCCCGGACGGGCCCGGCTCGACGGCGCAGTCGAGCGTCCGGTCGCTGCGCATGCTCCGGACCAGATGCTCGGGCGTGTCCAGGGCGAGCAGCGTCCCGTGGTCGATGATCGCCACCCGGTCGCTCAGGACGGCGGCCTCGTCCATGTCGTGGGTGGTGATGACGACGGTCGTCCCGGCGGCCTTCAGCTCAGCCACCTTCTCCCACAGGAAGAGGCGGGCGGCGGGATCGAGGCCGGTGGACGGCTCGTCGAGGAAGAGCACCGCCGGGGCGTGCATCAGGGCCCGGGCGATCATCATGCGCTGGATCTGGCCGCCGGAGAAGTCGTCCGGACGACCGTCGGGCCGGTCGGCCAGGCCGAACTGCACGAGCAGCGCATCGGCCAGGCGGTTGCGCCGCGCCCGGGGGACGCCGTGGTAGCTGGCGTGGAAGAGCAGGTTCTGGCGCACCGACAGCGACCGGTCGAGGTTGTTCTGCTGGGGGACCACGCCGAGCACCCGGCGGGCCCCGACCGGGTCGGCCTCCACGTCGACGCCGGCCACCACGGCCCGGCCGCCGGTGGGGCGGATCCGGGTGGTCAGGATCCCGATGGTGGTGCTCTTGCCGGCGCCGTTCGGTCCGAGGAACCCGAAGACCTCGCCCCGGTGGACCTGGAAGCTGACCCCGGCGAGCGAGTCCGCCGCGGCCTTGGGGTAGCGCTTGACCAGGTCGGTGACCTCGACGGCCAGTTCGCCCGCACGGAGGGTACGGCCGTCGAAGGCGTCGGCCACTGCCCCCTGGTTCGACCCTCTGCTCATCCCCCGGCACTCCTCACCTTCGGCCCCGACGCCGGTGCCGACCGCGACGACCGACCATGCAGTGTCCGCGTCGGAGGCCGACGATACGGTACGGGGACCCGGCCGGCACGTCCTGGACGATCGGACGGGACGCGGCACCGGGCGGGCGACGGCACCGCGCAGGGGAGGAGGCGAGATGACGACCGGCACGCACGGATGTTCCGTCGACACGCCGCTCCCCCGGCGCGCCACCCCGGGGCGCCACCGTTGACGCGTCGGGGCCGATGGAATCCGCTGGCCGGACCGGCCCGCTCGTGGGGACACTTCGTGCGCAGGCCGCGGGCCACCCAGGTGCGGACGGTGGTCCTGGTGGCCGCGGTCCTCGGTTCCCTCACCGTCTGGATCGCCACGTCGCCCTCCGACCATTCGTCGGCCCAGGCCACGACCTCCGTCGACAGGACGGTCGTACCTGTCGACCGGGCCAGCACCTCGACGCGGGGGGTCACCGCCACCGGGATCACCGTGGTGTTCCCGGTGGTGTCCCTCAACTCGCTGGCCGGCCAGGAGGGGTTCGCGGCGGACGTGGAGTACGGGCAACAGGCCGAGGCCATCGACCTGTTCGTCGACCAGATCAACCGCGACGGCGGCATCAACGGCCGCAAGATCGACCCGGTCATCGCCTCCTACGACCCGGCCAGCGAGTCCGACATGCGGTCCCTGTGCAAGACGTGGACCGAGGGCACGCCGGCCGCATTCGCCGTGGTGGACGGGATCGGGGCGTGGACCGGCGACAACCAGCTCTGCGTCACCCAGGAGGGGCACACCCCGTTCCTCGGCGAGTGGACCACGGTCACCAGCTGGACGGACCAGGGTTCGCCGTACCTGTGGTGGACCGGTCCCGACCAGACGGCGATCCTCCGGGCACTGGTCGACTGGGGCGTGCGCGCCCACCTCCTCGGCGGGTCGCGCAGGGTGGGGGTGATCGCCGGCGACCGGGCGTCGGACCAGGCGGCCCTCGACGACGTGCTGCTCCCCGCGCTCCATCGGGCCGGCGTCACCCCGGTGGTGGCCACCATCGCCTCGGACCCCTCGGAGACGGCCAGCACCGACAGCGAGGCGCCCCTCGTCGTGCAGCGGTTCCGGAGCGACGGGGTCGATTCGGTCATCCCCCTCATCCCGTTCAACGTCTTCTTCCCCGTGCTGCAGGCCCAGTCGTCCCAGGGCTACTACCCACGCCTCCTGCTCAGCGACTACGAGTCGAGCATCGAGGTTGCCCTCGGACTGATGCCCGTCCCCTACGAGCGGGCCCTGAACGGCCAGGAGGGCGTCACCACCGAGACGCTGGGGGGCATCGACGACGACCGGCCGCAGAGCCAGGGCGGGTACGACCCGGGACTGCGCAGCTGCTGGACGCTCTGGCACCGGGCCTATCCCCAGGTCCCCCCGGGGACGCTGTCGTACTACATCGAGGAGCAGGGACCGATCGCCGACTGGTGCCAGGCGATCCGCCTCTTCGCCACCGCCGCCCGCGATGCCGGCCCCGACCTCGACCGGCGCACGTTCGTCACCGCCCTGTCGAAGGTCACCGACTTCCCGGGGACGGTCACCCCCGTGCTCAGCTACGGGCCGGACAAGCACTACGGGCCCACCGAGTACCAGGTGGTCCGCCTGCACGTCAACGAGCCCCCGACGACCCAGTGCAAGCTCCCGAAGAACCGGATCCCCCAGGGCACCTGCTGGGTCACCGTGGAGCCCTTCGCCCCGCTGCCCTCCCCCTGACCCCCGACCGTCGTGATCGACCGGCACGGGTCGGGGACCGCTGCTAGACACGGCGCATGACTTCTCCCGGGGGAGCGGACGCCGTCGAGCGCTGGCACGGCGACGGCTGGTGCCTCCTGGAGGGCGTCTTCACCCCCGAGGAGGTGGAGTCCGCCCGCGTGGCGGTCGCCGGCCTGTTCCCCCCGGCGTCGGCCGTGGCCGCCGGCGAGGTCCGCGAGGAGGACATCGCCTGGGGTGCACGCAAGCCGACCTTCCCCTTCGCCGACGAGGCCCTCAACCGACTGGTGGTGCACGATGCGGTGATCGACCTCGCCGAGGAGCTGCTCGGCACCGACCAGCTCCGTCTCTACCAGGGCATGGTGAGCGCCAAGTACCCGGGGCTCCGCGACGAGTACGAGCAGCTGCTGCACGTGGACTACGCCAACCACACCCTGGTGGTCCCGCGGGACGACGTCGGCTTCCAGCACCTCGAGCTCTTCGTGTACCTGAGCGACGTGAGCCCCGAGACGGCGGCCACCCGGATGGTGCCGCGCCGGCTGACCGGTGGGATACCGGTGGAGCGGACCTACCTCGGCCTCGTCGAGTACGCCTCGCTGTACGACGCCGAGGTGGCGGCGGCGGGCCCGGCCGGCTCGGTCCTCGCCTACCGCCCCGACGTCTACCACCGCGGCTCGGCCATGACGGCCGGGGTGGAACCCCGGTTCCTGCTCCACGTCGCCTACAAGCCGGTGGCGACCGACTGGATCGGATTCCACACCTGGCCGGTGGCCGGGGAGGGGATGGAATGGCACCGCTTCGTCGCCCACGCCTCCGTGCGCCAGCTCACCGTCCTCGGGTTCCCCGAGCCCGGGCACCCGTACTGGACACCGGAGACGCTGGCCGGCGTGGGAGCCCGTTACCCGGCTCTCGACATGGCGCCGTGGACCCGGGGCCCGGCAGGCGGGAACTGAGCAGGACGTGCACGACGGGCCGGAGGTCGACGACGGCCCGTGGTGGAGGACGGGCGTCCTCTACCAGGTCTACCCCCGGTCGTTCGCCGACTCCGACGGGGACGGCGTGGGCGATCTGGCCGGCATCGTCGACCGGCTCGCCCACCTGGAGTGGCTGGGTGTGGACGGCCTCTGGCTGGGCCCCGTCAACGTGTCGCCCCACGCCGACTGGGGATACGACGTGGCCGACTACCTCGACGTCGATCCCGAGCTCGGCACCCTCGGGGACCTCGACCGCCTGATCGCCGAGGCCGGACGGCGGGGGATCCGGGTGCTGCTCGACCTCGTCCCGAGCCACACCAGCGACCGGCACCCCTGGTTCGTCGACTCGCGCTCGTCCAGGTCGGCGCGTCATCGGAACTGGTACGTGTGGGCCGACCCGCGGCCCGACGGGTCGCGTCCCAACAACTGGGTGTCGAGCTTCGGGGGGCCGGCATGGACCCTCGACGAGGTGAGCGGCCAGTTCTACCTCCACAACCACCTGGTCGAGCAGCCCGACCTCAACTGGTGGGAGGAGGAGGTCCGGGCCGCTTTCGACGACATCATCGCCTTCTGGCTCGACCGCGGCGTGGCCGGCTTCCGGATCGACGTGTGCCACGGGATGATCAAGGACGCCCTGCTGCGCGACAACCCTCCCGCCGAGGAGACCGACCCGCTGGACGTCCGCCTCTTCGGCCAGCGCCCCGTCTACAACGGCGACCGGCCGGAGGTGCACGAGGTGATCCGACGGTGGAGACGGCTGGCCGACCGCTATCCCGACCGGGTCCTCCTCGGGGAGACCCCGGTACCGACCGCCGAGTCCCTCGCCGCCTACTACGGCAACGGTCACGACGAGCTCCACCTGGCCTTCAACTTCGCGTACCTGGAGTCGCCGTTCGAGGCCGAGGCCCTGCGCACGGTGGTCGAGGCCACCGAGGAGGCGCTGCCCACCGCAGGCTGGCCGGTGTGGACCGGATCCAACCACGACCTCGGGAGGTTCGCCACCCGGTGGGCCGAGGGTCGACCCGAGCGTGTCCGGGTCGCCCTGGTGATCCTGTTGTGCCTGCGGGGGACGCCGGTGCTGTACCAGGGCGACGAGCTCGGGCTGTGCGACACCGACGTGCCGCCCGAGCGGATGGTCGACCCGCTCGGTGTCCGCTACTGGCCGGCGTACCCAGGCCGGGACGGGGCTCGTACACCGATGCCCTGGCGGGACGCGCCGGGAGGAGGATTCACCCGGCCCGGCGTGGAGCCGTGGCTGCCGTTCGGCGACCTGGCCGCCTGCAACGTGGAGGGTCAGCGCGGCGATCCCGACTCTATGCTCCACCTGGCCCACGACCTGATCGCGCTGCGCCGGGCGGAGCCCGCGCTGCGCACCGGCGGCTACCGGTCGCTGGAGACGACCCCGGGGGCATGGGCGTGGAGCCGCGGTGGCCGGTGCACGGTGCTGGTCGCCATGACCGCCGAGGGAGCCTCGCTGGACGACGTCACCGGGACCGTGGTGGCGGCGACGGACCGCCGCCGCCGGGGGGAGGCCGTCGACGGCGCAGTCTCGGTCGGGGGGTGGGAGGCGGTGGTGGTCGGGCCGTGCGACGGTCGGTGACGGCCCGTGGCGGTGACGGCAACGGTGGCGGTGGCGGCTACCGACCGGTGGGTGCGATCGCCCAGTCGAGCCCGCCGGCCAGGTGCCGGAGGTAGTCGGTGCTCTCCCAGGCGTGCGGGAAGTGCCCGAGCGAGGTCGAGAACACCCGGCCCGCCCCCTCGGTGAAGCACCACGAGAGCGGGTAGCCCGTCGGGCCGACATCGGGTCCGTCGCCGTCGTCGAGCTCGGAGGCCCGGGCCGCCAGCAGCACCCGGGCGTCGGTGCGGAGGTCGCGGAACCGGTACACCTCGTCGTGCCACCGCCAGGTCGGGCCGAGGTGGGAGACGGCGGGATGCCCGGGGTCGATCACGTCGAGGGTGCACGTCTGGGTCCAGGGGTGCCCGTCGAAGCGGGCGCCGACCAGGCTCCCGTACCCGTCCCAGCCGTAGCAGGCGTCGGTGGCCGAGTGGACGGCCACGACCGACGTGCGACCCGAGCGGACGCCGTCGAGGAGGACGGAGCGCTGGGCGGGCGACCACGGGGTCTCGCCGATGGTGAACAGCGCCACCACCCGGGCCGCCGCCAACTCGCCCGGGTCGAGGTTCCGGACGTCGACGACCCTGGTGCAGTCGAGACCGGCGGACTCCGCCAACTCGGCGACCGCTGCGGCCGACTGGTCGAGCACCCCGTGGACCCCGGCGGGTCCGTCCCGGTAGGGGGACACCTGCGTGACGTAGAGGAGGGCCGGCGACGCCATCCCGGGATCCTACCGTCGGCGCCTCCCGGATCACGGTGCCAGACTTCCCGTGTGCACGCACCCACCCAGCCCGGCGGTCCCCGGTGAGTGCCGTCCGGACGGACGGGCCGGTCACGCTCCCCGATGGATTCGTCTTCGGCGTCGCCACCGCCGGATTCCAGATCGAGGGCGGATACAACGGACCGGGCGAGCCCGCCAACAACTGGGCGCGCTGGGAGGCCGGCGGGCGCATCGAGCCCTCGGGCAACGCCTGCGACTTCTGGCTCCACCCCGAAGAGGCGCTCGACCGGGCGGCAGGGATCGGGTGCGACGCCTTCCGGCTCTCGGTCGAGTGGACCCGCCTCGAGCCGGAGGAGGGGCGGTTCGACGACTCGGCCCTCGACCGCTACGCGGACATCCTCGACGCCTGCCTCGATCGGGGGCTCGAGCCGATCGTCACCCTCCACCACTTCACCCAACCGGCGTGGCTCGGCGAGGAGTTCTGGCTGCGGGACGACTCGTCGGAGCGGTTCGTCGAGCACGTCGCCCGGGTGGTGCCGGCCCTGAGCGGTCGTTGCCGGACGTGGATCACCGTCAACGAGCCCAACATCGTGTCGCTGATGGGCTGGGTGGAGGGGGCCTACCCCCCGGGTCGCAGCGGGGCGTTCACCGAGGCGTTCACGGTCCTCGACAACCTGCTGACCGCACACGTGCTGGCGTACCGGGCCGTCCACGAGGTGCAGCCCGATGCCCGGGTCACGGTCAACACCAGCTCGTCGTCGATCTACGAGCAGGACCGGCTGCTCACCGACCTGTTGGGCGTACGGACCGCCGGCGTGGCCCGCGGCGACATGGACGCCTGGATCGACGAGCGCCGGGCACTCCACGACCAGCTCGTCCCCGCCCGGGGAGCCGTCGAGGTGGCGCTGCGCCGGCTCTTCGCCTCGGTATCCCCCTACGGCTCGCCGGGCGGTGGACCCCTCCGGTCGAGGCTCCGCCGACCCGCGGGACGCCGGGTGCTCGACGCCGTGTACGCCGACGGGACGGACCGGACGCTCGACGCCACCGGATTCGACTGGTACGACCCGTCCGCCGCCCATGCCCTCCGGCTGCCGGGGCACCGCACGGCCGGCGGGCGTCAGTGGCAGCCCTCGCGGGCGATCTGGGACGTCGTCGCCGATCCGGGGGCCATGACCCGGTGGTGCGGGGACCAGCACCGGCTGCTGCCCGGCATGCCGCTGTGGGTGGTGGAGAACGGACTGTGCACCCGGGTCCGCAACGGACGCAACTACGGCCGCATCGACGGATGGAACCGACCTCGCTACCTGGCCGAGCACGTGGCCGCCGCCGTCGACGCCGTGGCCTGCGGCGTGCCGGTCACCGCCTACCTCCACTGGTCCCTGGTCGACAACTACGAGTGGGGCTCCTACGAGCCACGGTTCGGGATCTTCGGCATCGACCGGTCGAGGGGCCCGCGGGGGTTCCGGTGGCTCGACACCGACTCGGACGGCCGGGACTCGGCCGCGGCCTACCGCCGACTGATCGGGTGGGCACGGGCCGGGGCCGAGGGCCCACCGCCCGTGGCGTGACGCGGACCGTCGCCCGCGCCGGAACGGTGGGTAGATTTGCGGCCGTGGCCGTCCGACCGCGGGGGAACTGAGCACCGTGCAGATCACCGTCATCGGCGGCGGCAGCTACCAGTGGACCCCGGAGCTCCTGGCCGACCTTCTCGGTACCCCGTCGCTGCGCGGCGCCCACGTGGTGCTGGAGGACATCGACCCCGCGCCGCTCGTGCCGATGGAGGCCCTGGCCCACCGGCTCGACGAGGCACTGGGGGCCGGGGCGAGCGTGGCCACCACCACCGACCAGAAGCGGGCCCTGGAGGGGGCCGACTTCGTCATCGTCACCATCTCCACCGGCGGCTTCGAGTCGATGGCCGTGGACCTCGACGTGCCGGCCCGCTACGGCATCCGCCAGTCGGTCGGCGACACCGTGGGTCCCGGGGGGATCAACCGCTCGTTGCGCAACGTGCCCGTCCTGGTCGGGGTGGCCGAGGACATGGCCGAAGTGTGCCCGGACGCGTGGCTCCTCAACATCACCAATCCGATGACCTGCCTCACCCGGGCGGTCTGCCGCCAGACGGCCGTCAGGTCCGTCGGCCTCTGCCACGAGGTGGGCAACTGGACGCTCGACCTGGCCATCGCCCTCGGCAAGCCCGTGGAGGCGATCAGCGCCACCGTGGCCGGGGTCAACCACTTCCCGGTGGTCACCGCCCTGGAGATCGACGGGGCCGACGGGTTCGCCGTCCTCTCGGAGATGACGGCGGAGGCCGGGGGACTGGAGGGCCTCGCACCGCACCCGGGTCGGGCCGAGGCGGAGCCCTTCTCCCGCGTCGACTTCTGCCGGCGCCACGCCCTCGCGCTCACCTTCCTCGAACGGTGGGGCGCGTTCCCGGCGGCCGGCGACCGGCACCTGGCCGAGTTCGTCCCGTGGGTGCTCACCGGGGCGTCGCAGTGGGGGGCCCGGTACAACATCGAGCTGACGGCCATGGAGGCCCGCCGACGGCACCAGGCCGGGTACATGGCCGACGTCGACGCCTGGCTCGCCGGCACCAAGGAGCTCCAGACCTGGTCGTCGGGCGAGCTCCCGGCCCCGGTGATCGACGCTCTGGTGACCGGCACGCCCCGCGAGCTGCCGGCCAACATCCCCAACGCCGGCCAGGTGCCCGACCTACCGGTGGGCGCGGTGGTGGAGTCGATCTGCGTGGTGGACGGCGACGGCGTGCGCGGCCGGGACGCGGCGCCGCTGCCGGCTCCCTTCGCCGAGCTGGTCCGCCGGCACGCGGCGGTGACCGAGCTGACGCTCGACGCCGCGCTCGAGGGGGACCGGGCCACCGCCGACGCAGCCTTCCTGCTCGACCCGCTGGCCGGCCGGGGCGACCTGGGCGCCACCGAGGCGATGGTGGACGAGCTCCTGGCCGGTACGGCGGCGTGGTTGCCGCGGTTCGCCCGGTGACCGCGGCGTAGCCTCAGGACACGCCGGACCGACTGCGACCACCATCCTCAGACGGGGGACCACGGGCTCGCACGGACGCGTCGGCGAGGAGGACACCATGAAACTCGGATTCGTCGGGCTCGGTGCCATGGGCCTGCCGATGACCCGCCATCTGCTGGACGCCGGCCACCAGGTCACCGTGTCCTCGCGCGGGCGGGGCCCGGTGGAGGCGGCCGTGGCGCTCGGCGCCGTCGACGGGGGATCACCGGAAGGGGTGGCCGGGGCCTCCGACGTCGTGATCCTGTGCGTCCCGAGCTCCCCGCAGGTCGTCGAGGTGGTGGCGGAAATGCTCCCCGTCCTCGGCCCGGGCAAGGTGGTGGTCGACTGTTCGACCATCGACCCCGAGGTCACCCGTGCCCAGCACGCCCTGGTCTCCGACGCGGGCGCCGGCTACCTCGACGCCCCCCTCTCGGGGGGGACGGCCGGGGCCGAGCAGGGGACCCTGACGCTGATGGTCGGTGGCGACCAGGAGACCCTGGCCCGGGTGCGACCGGCGTTGGATGCCTTCTCCGCCCGGATCGTCCACGTGGGGGGCCCGGGCATGGGCCAGGTGGTCAAGCTGTGCAACAACCTGGTGTACGCCGCCCAGATGCTGGCCACGTCCGAAGCGACCGCCCTGGCGCTCGCTTCGGGGGTGGACATGGCCAAGCTCCACGAGGTCCTGACCCATGCCACGGGCGACTGCGTGGCCGTCCGGACCCGGCTGCCGGTCGCCGGCGTGGTACCCGAGAGCCCGGCGTCCAACGGGTGGCGCCCGGGGTTCATGACCGACCTGATGGCGAAGGACCTCGACCTCGCCCTGGCCTACGGCGCCCGGGCCGGGGTGCCCCTGACGTCGACCGCCGTCGCCCGCCAGGCGCTCACCGCGGCCTCGGCGGCCGGGTACGGCCGGGAGGACTTCTCCTCGGTGGCGAAGGTCGTCCTCGCCCTGTCCGGACTGGAGGTACCGGCGACGTGACCGCGAGCGGGGGGCCGGGCGGTGGGGGGCCGCTCCTGGTGCTGGCAGCGGACCACCGGGCCCGCGGCGTACCCACCATCGAGCGGTACGGCCCGTACCTGGCCGCACTGCGCGCCGCGCTCCCGCACTGCGACGGGATCCTCGCCACTGCGCAGCCGCTGGGCGACCTCGCCCGCAGCGGCTCCCTCCTCCCCGAGCAGCGCACCTACCTCTCCCTCAACCGGACCGGCCTGGCCGGCTCGGCGTTCGAGCTCGACGACCGGTTGGTGGCCAGCGTGGGCCGGGCGAAGGGTGACGGGTGGACGGGCGTCAAGCTGATGACCCGGATCGCCCCCGAGGACCCGGGCGGCGCGGCGGCGCTCGAGCTGCTCGGCCGGGTCCTCGAGGAGGCGGGCGCCGCCGGTCTCGAGGTCCTCGTCGAGCCGGTCCTGTGGCGCGGGGGCCGGATGTCGCGGACCACCGACGACGTGGTCCTCGGGGCCGTGATCGCCCACGACCTCGGGTCGTCGCTGCTGAAGGTCCCCGTCCCCGACGTGCCGACCGGGGCCCGGCGGGCCGGAGCCGTGCAACGGGTGGTGGACGCGGTGGGGGTGCCCGTCCTCTTCCTCGGGGGACCCCGGAGCGCGGATGGCGAGCCGGTCGTGGACGTCGCCCGGGACGTGATGGACGGCGGGGGTGGTGGGCTGGCCGTCGGACGGGCGGTCATCGAGGACCCCGACCCGGGTGGAACGGCCGGACGGCTGGCCGAGATCGTGCACCGGAGGTGATCCTCACGCTCGATCTCGGGACCAGCCGCACCAAGGCGGCGCTCTGGGAGCCGGACGGCCTGGTGGGCGTGGCCGACGCCACCGTCGACACCAGGAGCCCGGTCCCGGGGGCCATGGAGCAGGACCCGTCGCAGTGGTGGGCGTCGGTGGTCGCGGCCTGCACGGCGCTCGGGGCCGGACGACCCGACGGACTCCGCCCGGTCGATGTGGTCACGTGCACCGGGGCCCGCCAGACCTTCGGCCTGTTCGATGCGGCCGGCGCGCCGACCGGGCCGGGGATCCTCTGGTCGGACAGCCGGGCCGGTATGGAGTCCGGCCGGGAGACCGGACCCGGCGCGTCCGTGGTGGCCCGGCTGGCGTGGGTGGCTGCCCACCGGGCCGACCAACTGGAACGGAGCACCTGGATCCTGGCGCCGCGTGACGTCGCGGTCTGGAGGCTGACCGGGACGGTGGCCACCGACTCGACACTGGCCTCGCTCACCGGTTGCTACGGGCCGGACGGCACGCTCGTGGAGGCGGTGCCCGGGCCGGTGGCCGACCGGTTGCCACCCGTCGTGGACTCCGTCCGGGTGGTCGGGACGGCGGGCGGGGCCGCCGCCGGCGCCCTCGGTCTCCGGCCCGGCGTCCCGGTGGTGATGGGCGCGGGCGACCGCCAGTGCGAAGTGCTGGGAACCGGCGCGACGCCGGCCGAGCCCATGGTGAGCTGGGGGACGACGGCCAACGTGTCCCTACCGGTGGATGCCGCGCCGGCACCGCCACCCGACGGGGTGGTGGTCACGCGGGGCGCCGTGGGTGGATGGCTGCTCGAGGGAGGGCTCTCGGGGGCGGGCTCCCTCCTGGCCTGGCTCGGACGCCTGTGCGGGCGTCCACCCGACGACCTCGCCGCGCTGGCCGCGGCCAGCCCGCCCGGCGCCCGCGGCGTGACGGCCGTCCCCTGGCTGGGGGGCGCCCGCGCCCCGTGGTGGAGGCCGGGCGCCGGAGCGGCGTTCGTCGGTCTGGCCGACGCGCACGGCCCGGCCGATCTCGCCCGTGCCGTGTTCGAGTCGGTGGCCCGGGACGTCGAGCGGTGCCTGGCGGCGATGGGTCGGCGGACACCGGCGGGTCCGGCAGTGTCCGGGCTGGGGCTCGCCGGGGGCGGCGCGTCGGCTCCGGTGTGGGTGGAGGTGCTCACCGGCACCACGGGCCTCCCGTCCCGGTTCCGGCGTTCGGGACAGACGGCCTCGGCGGGCGCAGCGCTCGTGGCCGCCCGCGCCACCGGCGATCCATGGGACCTCGAGCGCCTCGATCCGGTGGTCGGCGGCGGTGACCCCGACCCCGCCGTCGTGCGCAGGTACGCCGATCTGGCGCCCCGCACCGAGCAGGTCGCCCGGTCGTTGATCGACGTCGGGCCACCTCCGGCGTGCCGGTGACCGTGCCACTCCGACGTCCGCGGCCGACGGCGGGGAGGGGTGATGTTGCCGCCCCGTCCCGGTGGCACCCGGTGATCGATGCCCGGCCGGCGGTCCGGGGATAGGGTTCCCGACCAATGGGCGACCAGGTGCAGTTCGACTTCGCGGTTCCGGACGAGTTGCTGCAGGAGGTCGTGGCCAGGGCGGGCACGCCGGAGGTCGTCGCCGACCTGGCGGTGATGCCGGGGACGGGAGAGGGCGAACCACCGCCGCTGAAGCAGATCCTCCGGCAGTACGGCTATGCCCCGTTGGTCCTCCTCACCGCGGCGGCCATCGTCCCCACCACCTTCGGCAACGGCATCTCGGTGATCGGCAACAACCTCGAGCACACCTTCCACATCCACGACGCCGCCCTCGGCGCCATGACCTTCGCCGCCGCCGTGGCCCAGTTGCTGTGGGCGGTTCCGCTCGCGCTGTGGGCCGATCGGGGCAGCCGCAAGGTCGTGGCAGGGGTGGGGCTCCTGGTGTTCTCGTTGGTGGCGCCGCTGATGGCCCTCGCCCCCGACATCTGGGTGTTCACCTTCCTCTACCTGGTGGCCTCGGTGGGCTTCAACCTCAGCACCACCGTCCACAACTCGTACCTGGCGGACGCCTACCCCACCGAGGCCCGGGGCCGGGTGTTCAGCTGGCACAATCTCTCGGACCCACTGTCACTGACCATCGGCATCCTGTTCTTCGGATTGGTCGTCACCGTCGGGCACAGTTGGCGGTGGGGCATGTTGATCGCCCTGACCGGGATCCCCATCGCGCTCGCGCTCTTCACGCTCCGTGAGCCCGACAAGGGACAGAACGAGTCGAGCCACATCCTCAAGGCATCGGGGATGGACGTGCACGGCCAGCAGGAGAAGGCGCCCCGGGTGCTGCTCGGCTCTGCGGTCACCCGGCTGCTGCGGATCCGCTCCATCTACTTCGAGCTGGTGGCCGTGGCCATCCTCGGGTTCGCCGGCACCGGGGGGCCGCTGTTCGGGAACCTCTACTTCGCCCGCCGCTGGGGGCTCGACACCGCCCAGCGGAGCGAGGTCACCTCCATCATCGGGCTGGCGGCCTTCCTCGGTCTCCCGGTGGCGTACGTCGTCGGTGACCGGATGTTCCGGCGGTCGCCCGAACGCCCGCTGGTCGTCGCCGGGATCTGCATCTCGGCCTACGGCGTGATCTTCGTCACCTCCCTGTACATGCCCCACCTGTGGATGGTGGTGGCCCTGCAGCTGGTCGCCACCGCGGCGATCTCCCCCCTGGCCATCTGCATCTTCCTGACCCTGGCGGCCACGGCGCCACCCGAGATGCGCACCATCTGCTTCGCCATGTTCGGCGTGGCGGCGCTGGTGTTCGGCGGGTTCGCCGGCGGGGTGCTGCTCGGCGCGATCAGCGATGCCGCCGGCTACCTCCACGGACCGACGGTCGCCCTCACGGTGATCGGCCCGGTCTGCGTGATCGGCGGTGTCATGCTGCTCTTCGGATCCCGCCACGTGAAGCGCGACATCACCATGGTGATCGAGGACGTCCTCGAACGGTACGCGGAAGGGCGTCGCCGCCAGACCGAGGGGCGGGTCCCGGCGCTGCAGGTCCACAACCTCGACGTCTACTACGGGGTCAACCAGGTCCTCTTCGACGTCAACCTCGACGTGGCCGAAGGGGAGATCGTCGCCCTGCTCGGGACCAACGGCGCCGGCAAGTCGACACTGCTGCGAACCGTGGCCGGCCTCGAGCACCCCCACCGGGGGGTCGTGCGGCTCTTCGGTGTCACCACCACGTTCCTCGAGCCCGAACAGATCGTCGGCCAGGGGGTCGCCCTGCTGGTCGGCGGGAAGATGACCTTTCCCGGTCTCACCGTGCGGGACAACCTCCAGATCGGGGCACACTCGCTCCGGGGACGCGGATCGCGCGCCCGCGTCGCCTTCGACGAGGCCCTCGACCGCTTTCCCGAGCTCGCCACCCGGCTCCACCAGCACGCCGGGTCGCTTTCGGGCGGGGAGCAGCAGATGCTGGCCCTGGCCCGGGTGATGATGACGGCGCCCAAGCTCCTGCTGATCGACGAGCTGGCCCTCGGGCTGGCCCCCAAGGCCATGGACCGCCTGATGGACATCGTCCGCCAGGTGAACGAGGAGGGGACCACCGTCGTCCTGGTGGAGCAGAGCGTGAACCGGGCGATGAGCCTGGCCCACCGGGCGATCTTCCTGGAGCGGGGGGAGGTCCGCTTCGACGGCCGGACCGCCGAGCTGCTCGAACGGACCGACCTGCTGCGCCCGGTGTTCCTCGGCGCAGCGGCGGACGGGCTCGGCTAGGGGCGACGGTGTCGATCCCGAGCTTCGTCCTCGTCCAGGGGGTCGTGACCGGACTCGGCTACGGGCTCCTCGCCATGGGCCTCGTCCTCATCTACAAGACCAACCGGGTACTCAACTTCGCCCAGGGACAGCTGGGTGTGGTGGCGGCGGTCTTCCTGGTCAAGTGCTTCTACGACTTCGGCTTCGACTACTGGTTCGCCTTGGTGCTGGCCCTCGCGCTGGCGGCGGCCGTCGGGGCGCTCAGCGAGCTGTTGCTCCGGCGGCTGGCCAACCGGCCCCGGGTGCTGGTCATGGTCGCCACCATCGGGCTGAGCCAGGTGCTCTTCGTGTTCACCGCCCTTCCGTTCATCCGTCCGAAGAACCTCTACAAGCCGTTCCCGGTGCCGTTCGACGTGTCGTTCCACGTCGGGACGTACCTGCTCACGGCGGGCGAGGTGATGACCCTGGTGGTCGCGCCGATCGTCGCCATCGCACTGGCGGCACTGGTGAAGTGGTCCACCTGGGGGCTGGCCATGCGGGCCATGGCCGAGAACCGTGACTCGGCCCGGCTCTCGGGGGTGTGGACACGCCGGACGTCCACCATGGCGTGGACCGTCGCCGGGGTGCTCTCCGCCTTCACCGCCGTGCTCACCGCACCGGGCCAGACCTCGTCGCTCACCGAGGTGCTCAGCCCCGAGCTGCTGCTCCTGGCCCTCGGCGCCGCCATCGTCGGTGCCATGACCAGCCTGTGGGTGGCGTTCGTGGCCGCGGTGGTGTTGGGTGTGGTCCAGGAGGTCCTGGTGTGGAACCTCACCAGCACCGCCCAGGTCGACCTGGTGCTGTTCGCCGTGATCATGGCCGTACTGCTGGTGCGGGTCGCCGCGCTCCAGACCGGCGGCCGGCGCGAGGAGCGGTCCACGTGGCTGGAGGGCACCCGCGCCCGGCTCCGGGACGAGGACGCACTGCGTCGCCGGGTGGGCGGGGCGGGGGTCTGGGCGGCCGTGGCCGTCACTGCGGTACTACCACTGGTGCTCAGCGTCGGTCGCACCTATCTGATCTCGCAGATCTGCATCTACGCGGTGATCGCCCTGTCGATGACGGTGTTGACCGGGTGGGCGGGCCAGGTGTCCCTGGGCCAGTTCGGTCTGGTCGCGGTGGGAGCGCTGCTGGCGACCCACCTCGGGTCGAGCGTGCCCCTGGTGGTGCTGCTGCCCCTGGCCGGTGCGGTGACCGCGGTGGTCGCCGTCGCCGTGGGACTGCCGGCCTTGCGGGTCCGCGGCCTCTACCTGGCCGTCAGCACGCTGGCGTTCAACCTCTGGTTCATGGGACCGGTGCTCGGGACGCCCTGTTGGGACGTGCCGTTGGCGGGAAGGCGCCTGTGCACCGGCCTCCCGGATCCCCAGTCCACCCTCATCGCCCGCCCCAGCCTGCTCGGGATCGGCCTCGGCTCGGAGCGTGCCTTCGCCTGGTTCTCGCTCGGTGTCCTGGTCCTGTCGGTGCTGATGGTCCGCATGTGGCGGGACCACGGCGTGGCCCGCCGGCTCATGGCCGTGCGCGACAACGAGACGGGGGCGGGGGCGATGGGCATCCCCCTGGCCCGGAGCAAGCTCCTGGCCTTCGCCCTGTCCGGCTTCATCGCCGGCTACGCCGGCGTGTGCCTGGCCTTCGCCACCGAGCGGATCTCGACGTCCACCTTCGACCCGACGTACTCGATACTGGTCGTCTCCATGGTCGTCATCGGCGGGCTGGGAGCCATCGACGGCGCCGTCCTGGGCGCCGTCTACCTGGTCGGGCTGCCGGCCATGTTCGGCACCACCTCGACCGTCCAATTCCTGACCAGCGGGCTCGGGCTGCTCGTCTTCATCCTGTACCTGCCCGGCGGTCTGGCCGAGCTCCTCCACCGCCTGGCCGACGTGACCACCATGGGCATCGGGCACCTGGTGTCGGGCGGCACCGGACCACCGTCCCCCGAACCGGGTGAACCGGTGGCACAGGGGGCCGTGCGATGAGCGACGCCACCCGCCGCGACGCACGCGGCCCGGCCCGCCTCGAGCTGTCCGGCGTGGTCGTGGACTTCGGGGGGGTCCGGGCGGTCGCCGGGGCCGACCTGGTCGCCGAGCCTGGGGACGTCGTCGGGTTGATCGGGCCCAACGGATCGGGCAAGACGACCATGCTCGACGTCGTGTCCGGGCTGGTCACCCCGACCGAGGGTGCCGTGCGGCTCGACGACGAGAGCCTGGTCGAGTACCTGCCCGAGGAACGGGCCTCCCTGGGCATCGTGCGGTCCTTCCAGGACTGCCGGCTCTTCCCGGAGCTGACGGTGGAAGAGGTCCTCCTCCTCACCCTGGATGCCGTCCGGCCCGTCGGTATCGTCTCGACCTCGGTGCAGGCGCCGTGGGCGCGCCGATCGGAGCGGGCCAAGCGGGAGGCGGTCGGCGAGGTGATCCGGTCGTTCGGCATCGGCCGGTTCCGGCGGCACCAGATCACCCAGCTGTCCACCGGCACGCGACGGGTGGTGGACCTCGCCTCCATCGTGCTGGCCCGACCCCGGCTGCTCCTGCTCGACGAGCCCACCGCCGGCATCGCCCAACGGGAGGCGGAGGCGTTCGTCCCCCTCCTCCGACGCCTGCACGAGCTGGCCGACACCACCATCGTGCTGGTCGAGCACGACGTACCGCTGGTGTTCGCACTGTGCACGCGGGTGGTGATGATGGAGACGGGGGCGGTGGTGTCGTCGGGCACCCCCGACGATGTGGCCGACGACCCCCGGGCCCTGGCGGCCTACCTCGGGGCCAGCGCCGAGGCGCTGGCCGTGTCCGGCGCGCCGGTTCCCGGTGCCGGGCGCGACGGCGGTCCTCCCGTCGGGGCGCGGCCGGTCCCGGGTCAGACCGGCGGCATGGCGGGACCGTAGGGAACGTCGCCACGGATGGTGATGCGGTGGCCGACCCGGAGTGCGTCGCCGTAGTCGTCGAGGGCGTAGTGGAGGGTGGCGCGGTTGTCCCAGAACGCCACCGATCCGGGCCGCCACCGGAAGCGGCAGGTCAGCTCGGGCTGTTGGCAGTGGCGGTAGAGCATGTCCAGGACGGCCGCACTCTCGTTGGTGGAGAGGCCGAAAATCGACTGGGTGAACTGGGGGTTCACGAAGAGGCCCCGACGTCCGTTCTCGGGGTGGGTCCGCACCACCGGATGGAGGGCGGGCACCAGCTTGTCGTGGTGCTCGCCGTTCCAGTCGAAGCCGCCGCGGGCATCGACGTCGGCGGCGAACCACGGGTCGAAGTGGATGGCGATGAGCTCGTCGCACATGGCCCGGACCGGGGGCGCCAGTCGGTCGTAGGCGTCCTGCAGGCTCGCCCAGGTGGTGTCGCCGCCCACCTCGGGGCACGTGATCATGGAGAGGATCGACCCGAGCGGGGGAGTCCGGAGGAACGTGACGTCCGTGTGCCACCAGCTGGCACGGTCCTCGCGGCTGTCGATGGCCAGGACCTCGGGATGGCCGTCGACGGCCGGCAGTACGGGATGTCCTTCGGTGAGCTCACCGAACTGGCGCCCGAACGCCTCCTGCTGGGAGTCGGTCAGGTCCTGGTCGCGGAAGAACACGACGTGGTGGGTGTTGAGCGCCTCCCGGACGGTGGCGACGGCCGCGGGGTCGAGCGGCCGGCCGAGGTCGACGCCGACGACCTCGGCGCCGATCACCGGCGACAGCGGTCGAACCTCGATCCCGCGGTCACCCGTCATGGAGCCCAGTGTGGCCCAAGCGCCCGGTCGAATCCACCGGGACCCCGGCTCCGGACCGGCGTCCGCCGGGGGACCCGTGTGGCCGGTGGGGAAGGTGTGGCCGGTGGGGAAGGTGTGGCCGGTGGGGATGGTGTGGCAACGTGGGACCGGCGCCCGAGCTGCAGCTCCCGGCGAAAGGACGATCGACCATGGCACCCGTGCCTTCCCCCGAGCGGAATTTCTCCCCGTGGTTCCAGGCGGTCACCCGGCTGATGGCCACCGTGGAGGACGATCCGCTGCCCGACGCGGATCCAGGGGCCTTCGGGGCATGGCGTGCACGGTTCGACGCCCGGTTCCGCGAGGCACTGGCACCGTGGCCCGACCCCGTCCCGCTGGCCGCGGAGGTCGATGACGGTGTGGCCGTCGACGGCTACCGACGCCACCGGGTGGTCTTCGACTCGGAGGACACCATGTCCGTGCCCGCCTATCTCTTGGTACCCGACGACCGGGAGGTCCCGGGCCCGGCCGTACTCGCCCTCCACGGGCACGGGCCCGGCAAGTCCCGGATCTGCGGACTGGAGCCCGATGACGAACCGGGCGGCGACTACGCGGCCGAGCTGGCGCGCCGCGGCCACCTGGTGCTCGCACCGGACCTCCGGTGCTTCGGCGAGCGTCTCGACTGGAACCCGGAGGACCACTACGCCTGTGACACCAACCTCGTCCATCAGGTGATGGCCGGGTGGAGCCCCCTGACCCAGAACCTGTGGGACTGTGCCCGGGCCCTGGACGTCCTCGCCGACCACCCGCTGGTGGATCCGTCCCGGATGGGCGTGGTCGGGTTCTCCTACGGCGGGACGGTCAGCCTCTTCCTGGCGGCGTGCGACCCGCGGGTGTCCGCCGCCGTCGTGAGCGGCTACTTCTCGTCGTGGGCGGAGGCGCACAAGATGCCGTGGAACATGTGCGGGTCCCAGGTGCTCCCGGGGATGCTCGGGAAGATGGAGCACGCCGACATCGGCGCGCTGATCGCCCCGCGGGCACTGTTCGTCGAGACCGGCCGGGACGACCCGCTCTTCCCGGTGGCGGCCGCCGAGCGGTCGGTCGCACGGCTGCAGCGGGTCTACGACCACCTCGGGTACGCCGACCGGTTGGTGCACGAGGTGTCCGACGGCGAGCACCGATGGTACGGACGAGGCGCGTACGGATTCCTCGACCGGGAGCTCGGCGAGGCCTGAATCAGCCCGTGGTGAGCCGGTGCCTCAGGCGCACATCGGGTCGAACCCCTCGGCGAACGAGAAGTCGTTCGCTGCGTCCGGATCGGCCGTCGTCGCGTCGATCGTGATCGGCTCCGCGGTGGAGACGGTCTGGTCGTCCGGCGAACCCGACGACACGAAGGGCGTCGATCCGATGGATCCGCTGATCGACATCAGGAAATAGCACACCGCCGGCTGGACCTCGATCGCGACGGACAGGGTACCGGCCCCGAGCCCGTCGAAGGTGACCTGTGTGCCGGAGACCACGCCGTCGACCGTGGAGGTGGCGCCGGACGAGGCGGTGTAGGTGGCCGTCGCCGAGACGATCGTGGCGGCCGACGGGGGAGAGGCGTCCGTGATCGTCACGTCGTAGGTCAGTTGCACGTCGACGGTGGTGCTGGCGCTGGGCCCGTAGGTCGTGTCGGTCGGGGAGAGCGTCGAGGTGACCCCGACCTGAGCGGTTCCGTTCGGAGGCGTCCAACTGCACGTGGCCGTGTAGGGCGCGCTGAGCGTCGTGGCGACATCCTGGCACGGGTACCCGAGGCCTCCTGCGTCGAAGGACACGGTCCCCGGAACACTCGCCACCGCGGTGAAGAGCGCGGACTCCCCGTAGACGGCGGTGGAGGGCCCGGAGAGCTGGAGGGTCGTGGCCAGCCCCCGGACGCTCACGGGCAGCGATCCCTCGGAGGGCGCGTAGTCCGGATCGGAGGGGTCCAGGGTGACGTCGACGGTGAACTGCCCGGACGTCGTCGGCGTCCACGAGCAGGTGGCGGTGAGCGACGACGTCGGGGTCGTGCAGATCGGACCGCCCCCGGCGAGCGCCATGGCGACCGTGCCCCGCACGCTCGCGCTCACGTCCAGGGCGATCGGTGTGTCGACGGTCCCGTCCGTCGTCGACGTCGTGAGGCTCGACAGGGCGTCGGCGACGCTGGCGTCCACCGGGGCGGAGGTCGAGGCGGCCAGATCCGGACCGGTCGGGGTGAAGCCCGCGCGCAGCACCGCCGGCCCGGGCGTCGTCGGGGTCCAGGAGCAGGTGGCGACGTAGGGGCTCGACGTCGAGGTGGACACGCCCGAGCAGAGCGCCGTCGACCCGGCGAAGAAGGCGACCGTCCCCGCTGCGCTGGCCGTGGCGCTGAGCGTGGTGACCGCGGCGTAGGTGGGACTCGTCGGACGGCCGAGGACCACGCTCGTCGGCCCCGGCGCGACCTGCGGTCCGCGGTCGGGAGTTCCGCCGGTGGACGGACCCGAGGGTGTGATGGTCGCGACCGCCGCGGAACGGAGCGTCGTCGTGGGCGGCACCGCGGAGGGAGTGGGTGCGGCGGGCGGCACCGGGGACGGGGGAGTGGATACCTCCGGGATCATCGGCGATTCCGGCGCGCCCGGGACGGCGGACGACGCGGGTGGTGCGGGGCGACCCGGCGTCCGCTGTCCACCGAGGGCGGCGGAGGTCGGCCCCGTCGGGTGGGGCCGGGACGAGCCGGATCCGCCGGCCACGAGAACACCGACGGCCAAGATCACCGCGAGCAGCAGAGGGAGCACTGCGCGCTTCACCTACACCACGTCCCCTGCGCGCCGCGGGCAACGGCGAGACGGTGGTGTCGGGATGGCCGGAAGGAACCCCGACGGGCGGGATGCCGTTCGCCCTCTGCTCTCGGTCATGACCGAGTATCGGCAGTTCGGCAGCGGGCCTGAAGGCGGGGAGCGGTCTTCCGCCCGGTGGTCGCGGCCGCCCCGGGGAGTTGAGTCCCCGGGGACGGTCGGCTCGCGTCGCAGGCACCGCCCCGTACGGGTGCCCGGCTACAACAGGGCCGCTGAATCCGCGTCCAGGTACACGGTGGCATGCGCCATTCGTTGGAGGATCGACGCGGGGCACGCCACCGACACCGGACCGAGCAGCGCGTCGCGCACGGGGACGGCCTTGCGGGCTTCGGGGACCACGGCCAGGACCCGGGTCGCCCGCAGCAGGGCGGGGACGGTGACGGTCACCGCCGTTCCGGGCACCTCGGACTCGACGGCGAAGTGTCCCTCGCCCACCTGCTGACGGCGGCACGCCTGATCGAGTTCGACGACCTTGACGTCCCGGGGGTCCTCGAAATCCGCCACTCCGGGATCGTTGAATGCCAGATGGCCGTTTTCGCCGATGCCGAGGCAACACAGGTCGAGCGGATGCGTGGCCAGGAGGCCCGCGTAACGGTCGCACTCCACGTCGGGGACGGCCAACCCGTCGAGGTAGTACGCCGCACCGGGACGGGCCCGCTCGACGATCCGCTGCCGGATCCACCGCTCGAAGCTGGCCGGATGGTCCGGCCCGATCCCCACGTACTCGTCCATGTGGAACACGGTCACGTGGGCCCACGGAAGGTCGCGGGACGGATCCACCAGTGCGTCGACGAAGGCCAACTGGGAGTTGCCGGTGGCGAACATGGCATTGGCCGTCCCGTTGCGGGCCACCGCACTCTCGATCACCGCTGCCGCCTCGTCGGCCGCGGCCGACGCCAGCGCGGCCGGGCTGTCCAGCACCTCGATCCCCGGACCGTTCACGTCCGGGGATCCGGGCAGGCGCATGGGTCAACTGTAGGGGACGCAGCCGAGCGGCGGCCGACGTATAGTGACGCCGCTAGCACCGCCCGGCCGGGCGCACGCCGTGCCGGTCCGGGCTCGATGGGGGAGAGGTGGCGTCCTGTCCGGAGTACCCGAGACGATGCCCGCCGCGGTCTACCGACGGCCGGGGGTGGTGGAGGTGGAGGAGCGCCCGGTGCCCCGACCCGGCCCCGGCGAGATCCTGGTCGAGGTCGACCATTGCGGGATCTGTGGTTCCGACATCCATCTGCTCCTCGAGGGCTGGGCCGGTAAGGCGGGCCTGATCGCCGGCCACGAGTACACCGGATCTGTCGCCGCCCTCGGCGACGGGGTGGACGGCTGGCGCACCGGGGACCCGGTGGTCGGGGGACCCTCGCCCCGGTGCGGGCGCTGCCGGCGCTGCCTCGAGGGCAAGCCGTCCCAGTGCGAGCGGCAGGGCTCGATCGTCGACGGAGCGGACGGCGCCTTCGCCCGGTACGTGGTCGCCCGGGCCGGCTCGCTGCTCCCGCTGCCGCCGGGGCTGTCCGCCCGGCAGGCGGCACTGGCCGAGCCGCTGGCGGTCGCCCTGCACGGCATCACCCGATCGGGGGCGGTCCCCGGTGACACGGTGATGGTCATCGGGGCCGGACCCATCGGCGCGCTGTCCATCGCCGCCCTCGTGGCCCGCGGCATCGGGCCCGTCGTCGCCGTGGAGCCCGGCGAGCGACGCCGGCAGCTGGCCGGGGACCTCGGTGCCGCCGAGGTGCTCGACCCGGCGGACCTCGAGACGTTCGAGGCCTGGGAGCCGGAGCGCCTGGCCGACCGGGCGGTGGACGTGGTACTCGAGTGCTCGGGCAAGCGGTCGGCGATGGAGGCCGGGTTCCAGCAGCTCCGGCGGGGCGGCACCCTGGCGCTCGTTGGTGCCGGGATGGAGCAGCCCAGCTTCGATCCCAACCGCTTCGTCCTCAACGAGCTCTCGGTGGTGGGCTCGTTCGTGTACGACCTCGGCGGGTTCGAGCAGGCGCTGACACTGCTGGCCGACGACACGTTCCCCTGCGGCCTGCTCATCGAAGCGGACGACGTCCCCCTCGACGGCATCTCCGACGCACTGGCCGGCCTCGCCCAGGGGCGATTCGCCGGCAAGGTCATGGTGGTACCCCGCGTGTCGGGAGGGACCGTCTGATGTCCCATCCCTTCTACCCGAACGGCAATCCGCGTCTCAACCACGTGGCCATGAGCCTCGACGCGGGACGTCTCGACGCCACCGGCCGGGCGGATCTCTGCAGGTTCTGGGGGGAGACCTTCGGTTTCGAGGAGCTGGCGGAGATGACGGTCGACCGGCACCGGCTGGTGCTGTCGTGCGTCCACTGGGACCAGTTCCTCTTCCTCATCGCCGACGACGAGCCGATGCGCTGCCCCCGGATGGACCACTTCGGGTTTTCGGTGGGCTCCCTCGACGAACTCCGGGGGGTCCGCGACCGGGTGGCCGCGTTCCGCGACAGCGACGACCGGGTCGACCTCGTCGACCTGGCCGTCGACGACCAGGGAGTGGTCAAGATCCACTCGATCTACGTCGGGTACCTACTACCGATGATGGCGGAGGTCCAGTGGTGGGAGTTCACGCCGTGACCGGGCTCCACGTGGGTGTCTTCGTGCCCCAGGGGTGGAAGCTCGAGTACGAGGGCTGGTCGGGGCCTGACGCGTGGGCACGCTCGGTGGAGCTGGCCAGGCTCGCCGAGGCGCTCGGCTACGACCACCTGTGGGTCTACGACCACGTCGAGACGGTGCCCCGGCGCCGCCCCACCCACGTGTTCGAGGCCTTCACCATGCTGGCGGCGCTGTCCCAGCAGACGTCGACGGTGGGACTCGGCCAGCTGGTCACCTGCGCCTCCTACCGCAACGCCGGCCTGCTGGCCAAGGAGGCGGCCTGCGTCGACGTGTACTCGGCCGGGAGGCTGATCCTGGGCCTGGGGGCCGGCTGGTTCCACGAGGAGTATGCCTCCTACGGCTACGAGTACCTCGGCGACCGCCAGCGGCTGGCGGTGCTCGACGAGACCATCGAGGTGGTGCGCCGGTTGTGGACCGAGGAGACGGTGACCTTCGACGGGGACCACCTCCACTTCGCTGGCGCCTACTGCGATCCCAAGCCCGTCCAGACGTTGCCACCCGTGCTGGTGGGCGGGGGCGGCGAGCGGGTCACGCTGCGCATCGCCGCCCGCCGGGCCGACCTCACCAACTGGCAGGTCGGCCTCGACGCGTTCGAGCGCAAGTCCCGACTGCTCGAGGAGCACTGCGAGGAGGTGGGCCGGCCCTTCGACGACATCACCCGGACCCACGGGCCGGACTGCCGGATCTTCGACACCGACGCCGACGCCCGGGCCTGGTGCGGGTCCGACGGCGGGGGTGACCTGTGGGGCCACGCCGACACGGACGAATACCTGGCCGACAACCTCGTGGGCACGGTGGACCAGGTGGCCGAGAAGGCACAGGGATTCGTCGATGCCGGGTGCCGGGGATTCCTGCTGTGGCTGCGCGACTACCCGGGCGACGAGACCCTGCGACGGTTCATGGCCGAGGTGGTCCCCCTGCTGGACGTGCCGGCGCGGCCGGATCGAGCGGTCCACGTTCCAGCTCGTCCCGGAGCCGTCGGCGCAGGACCTCCTTCTTGACCTTTCCGGACGGCGTCCGGGGTAGCTCGTCGACGGGGCGGACCTGCTCGGGCCACTTCTGACGGGCCAGCCCGGCGCCCTCCAGCCCCGTCCGGACCCGCTCCAGGTCGACGGGCTCGGCCCCGGGGGTCAGGCGCACGAAGGCACAGACCTGCTCGCCGAGGTCGGGGTGGGGGGCGGCGACCACGGCCACTTCGGCCACGCCGTCCAGGGTCATGAGCAACTCCTCGACCTCGACCGCGCTGATGTTCTCGCCGCCCCGGATGATCACGTCCTTCTTGCGGTCGGTGATGCTGAGGAAGCCGGCGGCGTCGAGCACGCCGACGTCCTCGGTCCGGTACCAGCCCTCGTCGTCGAACAGGGCCTCGGTGAGCGCGGGATCGGTGTAGCCCATGCAGCAGTCCGGACCCCGCGACCAGATCTCTCCCGGCTCGCCGGTCGGGACCGGGCGGCCGACGTCGTCGAGCAGACGGATCTCCACGCCGTCGAGGGGTCGTCCGTCGGTGGCCAGCCGCTGGTGCTCGGGATCGGTGTGGTAGCTGCCGGTGACCGAGGGGTGTTCGGTCGAACCGTACATGCGGACCAGCGAGAGTCCCTGGGCCGAGGCACGTTCGGCGACGGCCAGTGGCACGGTCGAGCCACCGAGCCCGATGAAGTGCATGAGCCCGAGGTGGTCGTCGGTGCGGTCGGGATGGTCGAGCAGGCTGGTCAGGAAGTACGTGGCCCCCGAGCCGCACGCCAGGCGGTGCTCGGACATGATGGCGAGCAGGCGACCGGGGTCCCACACGTCGGCCAGGTGGACCGGGTCGCCCTTCAGCACCGGGATGAGGAGCGCCCCGAGCATGCCCATGGCGTGGCCGACGGGTGCACCGGTGAGCGAGGGGTGCCCGCCGCCGGCGTTCATGGCTCCCAGCTGTCGGATCTCGGCCCCGATGGTGCGATGGGTGTGGATGACGCCCTTGGGATCGGCGGTGGTCCCCGAGGTGTAGGCGATGACGGCGGGCGACGACGGGGAGACGGCCCGGGGACCGGCCACCGGCTCGCCGGAGGACTCCAGCTCGTCGAAGTCGACGAGTCCGTCGGGAAGGGGGCCGTCGGCGGCCACCACCGCGACGGTGGTGACGCCGTCGAGCGCGTCGCCCATCCGCGCCAACCCGTCGACGTAGTCGGCACGGCCGAACGCCGCCGCCGTCACCAGAGTCCGCACGCCGGTGCGTCGCAGGATGTAGCCGACCTCCTTCGGTCCGTAGAAGTGGACGACGGGGACGACGACGGCACCCAGGAGGGCCGCGGCATAGAAGGTGACGGCGGCCTCGACCCAGTTGGGGAGCTGGAAGGCCACCGGGTCACCCGGGCCCACCCCCCGCTCGGACAAGGCGCCGGCCAGCCTGCGGGCGCGGTCCCTGAGGGTCCCGAACGTCCCGTCCCACGGCCGGGTCTCGGAGTGGATCCGGAACACCTGCTGGGCGTGTCCGGCCAACGACGCGTCGAGGAGGTCCCCGAGCGTCCGGTCGTCCCAGAGCCCTTCGGCCAGCCAGCGGCGTTCGAGCTCGGGGGGCACCGTCCGCAGCGCCCAATCCGGTGGGGTGCGATCCGGTGGACCGGCGCTCACGCCCATGGGGCCTGGGCCGGCTCGGCTTCGAAGAGGTCGATCGCCACCATGCGTGACGGCACCGGAAGGTCGTCCGGCGCTGGCGCCGCACGGAGCCGGGCCACGTGCGCCTCGAGGTCGGCCATGCTCGCCCACCGCTCGACCAGTCGCACCCCCGAGGGGTCGCGGCCGTCGGCCGCGAAGCAGTAGTCGAGGCAACCGGGCTCGCCGAGGGTGGACTCCACCTGGGGCACCTTCTCCTCGAGGTACCTCTGGCGATCGGCGACGTCGACCTCGATGGTCCCGAGCACGATGATCATGGCGACGGCCTCCACTGCTCCTGGACCGGGGTCGGTCCCCCCCCGGTCGATACCGCTCTGAACACTACGATGAACGCTGCCCACCGACCCGGGATCGAAAGGAACCGTCATGGAGCCATCGGGATACGGCCTGCGTCCCGACTACCGGGTCGACGTCCTGGCCCGACGAAACCGGGTCACCGTGACCGTCGACGGCGAGGTGGTGGCCGACAGCGTCCGCTGCCTGCTGGTCGACGAGCAGGACCACGGACTGGTCTTCTACTTCCCCCCGGCCGACGTGCGACTGGAGCGGTTCGTGTCCGACGACCGGTCAAGTCACTGCCCCTACAAGGGGACGGCGTCCTACCGGCGTTACGACCGGGCCGGCTCGGATGTGTGGATCTGGTCCTACGAGCAGCCCTATCCCGAGGTGGCCCGTCTGGCCGGCTACTGCGCGTTCTTCCAGGATTCGGTCGAACTCCGGGTGGGGGTGGCGGACCCGGCGGTATCCGGTCGATGACCTCCGACCGGAACGGCCGGGCGGGTGGCTCCAGCGTCGAGCGCATGCTGGCGGTGTTCGACGTCGAACCCGAGGGGGGTGGTCGCTACACGGGGACCAGTGACGGGGGGGACCGGAGCGTGGTGGACGGCAGCCAGCTCCTGGGCCAGGCCATCGTGGCCGCGTCGAAGGAGCTCCCCGACCACCGGGTCCAATCGGCGCACGCCGTGTTCACCCGGACGGTGGACGACGTCCGCCCGGTCCGGTTCGACGTCGACGTCACCCACCGGGGACGGACCTTCGCCGGAGCCGTGGTGACGGTGGGGCAGGGGGACCGCCGCTGTGCCACGGTCGCCCTGCTGCTCGACACCCCCGCCGACGACGTCATCCGACACTCGGCCGTGCTGCCGCCGGTAGGACACCCCGACGAGGCCGTCCCCTACGACATGCCCATGGTCGGACGGGAGCTTCGACTGGTGGGCGTCGACGACCCGAACGATCCCGACGATGTCGGTCCCCCGGTCCTCGACGCCTGGCTCCGGTACCGGGCGGTGCCCGTACGATCCGACCTGGCCCGGGCACTGGTCGCCCACTTCACCGGCCATCTGTCGATCTCCACGGCGATGCGGCCGCACCGGGGGATGGGCACGGCGTTGTCCCACCACCACCTCTCCACCGCGGTGATGAGCATCACCGTGTCCTTCCACGATCCGGTGTCGTGGGACGGATGGCTCCTCTACCACCACGAGAGCACCCAGGTCGGTGGGGGCATGTCCTACGTCCGCGGCCAGGTGTTCACCGACGGAGGGATCCTGCTCGCGTCCTTCGTCCAGGAGGGCATGATCCGTAGGTTCGCCGACGACACCGCGGTCCGGACCATCCCGGCCGGATCCCGGCTGTGACGGCGCGGCCGGTGCGTCAGTGGTCGGTGGTCGTTGCCGACCGCCCCGGAGCCGGCGACGGTGCCGTGCCTAGACTTCGGTCCGCCCGCCGCCACCGTCGTCAGGATCCTCCGTTGTCAACCCGACCGTCCAGATCGTGCACCGGGCCCGTGCCGACCGCCGGGGTCCGGGTCAGGTGAAGTTCGCCCTCTCACTCGGCGTGCTCAACCCCTCGGCGTGGGTCATGGTGACGGAGGAGGCCGACCGCCTCGGCTTCGACTCCGTTTGGATGCCCGAGCACCTGGTGCTCCCGGTGGCCATGGGGGGCAGCCCCCACGACGGCCAGGACCATCCCCCGATCCCGCCCGGCACCCCCGTCTACGACCCCCTCGTCTACCTGTCCTACCTGGCGGCGCGTACCGAGCGGATCCGCTTCGGCACCCAGGTGTACAACCTCGGGTTACGTCACCCCTTTTCGACCGCCAGGGCCGTGACCACGCTCGACCTGCTGTCGCAGGGGAGGCTGGACCTCGGCATCGGGGCCAGTTGGCTGCGGGCCGAGTGGGAGGCGGTCGGCCTCGACTTCGACTCCCGTGGCGCCCGGGTCGACGAGATCATCGACATCTGCCAACGTCTCTGGTCCGACGAGGTGGTCGAGCACCGGGGCCGGTTCTTCGACTTCGATCCCGTGATGTTCGAGCCGAAACCGGTACAGAAGCCCTGGCCCCGGCTGCACATCGGCGGGGACGGACCGGCGGCCCTCCGTCGGGCGGCCACCGTGGGCGACGGGTGGGTCCCCATGAACCACTCCCTGGCGGACGTGCCGGCCGCGGTGGCCCGGATGGCCGAACTGCGGGAGCGGGCCGGCCGTCCCGGGCGCACCGAGGTGACCCTCGGAGCGGACATCTCGTGCGCGGAGGACGTGGAGCGCTACGCCGAGGCCGGTGTCGACCGGGTGTTCGTCAAGCCGTGGCGTCGGACGTCGGAGGCGATGGAGTCGATCGGGCGGTTCGCCGAGGAGTTCATGCCGGCCTGACCAGGTCCTTCACAGGTTGTTCCAAGGAACGGGGTCCACTCGTAGAATGGGGCCGAGGGGACGCCGGGGGACGCAAGGCGACGCGAAGGAGTGGCTGACGGTGGTGGATACCGTTCAGGACACACGGTACGAGAGACGCGACGGGCACTGCGGTGGCCGGCGTCCGGACGGTCGGTAGGAGGCCGGCTCCGCGATGGTCTACGTCCTGGCCCTGACGGCAGCCCTCGCCAACGCGGTCACGAGCATCCTGCAACGGATGGGGATCGAGGACGCGCCGGACGACTCGACCATGCACCTGAGCCTCCTGACCCATGCGATCAAGCGGGGCATCTGGCTGCTGGGATTCGCCGTCATGGTCGGTTCGTTCCTCTGTCAGGCGGTGGCGCTCCACCTCGGGGACATGAGCCAGGTCCAGCCGATCCTCACCACCGAGCTGCTGCTCCTCGTCTTCATCCTGGCCACCTGGTTCCGGTTCCAGGTCACCTACCGGGAGTGGCTGGGGGCGGTCGCCGCGGCGGGCGGCCTGGCCGGGTTCCTCATCGCCGCACAGCCGACCGCCGGCGGGCAGACCCCGACGAACCTGGGCTGGCTGATCACCGGCTCGGTCTGTGGCGGAGTGGTCGTGCTCGCCGTGGCCCTGGCGTTCCGGGGCCCGCGGTGGTGGCGGGCCGCGATGTTCGGGACCGCCGGCGCCGTCGGGTTCGCGTTCACCGCCGCACTGATCAAGTCGGTCGGGGACGTCGTCGCCACGGACTGGACCCAGATGTTCGTGCACTGGCAGACGTACGCCCTGGCGGTGTGCGGGCTGGCCTCGGTGTTCCTGGCCCAGAACGCCTTCCACGCCGGCCCCATCGCCGCATCGCAGACCGCGCTGGTGATGGTGGACCCGCTGGCCAGTCTGGCCATCGGCATCGGACTGTTCAGCGACAACCTGCGCACCGTCGGCGCCTACGGCCCGGTCGAGGCGGTCTCCCTCCTGATCATGTTCATCGGTGCCTGCTCGCTCGCCCAGTCGCCGCTCATCTCGGGCGTCAAGGGCGAGGACGAGCGCTTCGACGAGCTGCTCTCGACCCGGTCCCACTCGGAGCGGCTGGCCCAGCACGTGCAGAGCCAGCTCCCCTAGGAGCGTGGGTCGGTATCCACAATTGACGTAGCCCGGATCTCGGGCGGCAACGCGCCTACACCGTCCGTCTCGATTCGCGTTCCCATGGCAGATCGGCAAGAATTCGGGCATG
>JBEKRV010000038.1:0-34372 GCA_049517675.1 Acidimicrobiales bacterium | reverse complement strand
GGGACCGCCGACAGAAGGACACGAGGAACCGACGTGGCGAAATTCGGAGACGGTGGCGATCTGGTGAAGTGCAGCTTCTGCGGCAAGTCCCAGAAGCAGGTCAAGAAGTTGATCGCCGGCCCCGGCGTGTACATCTGCGACGAGTGCATCGAGCTCTGCAACGACATCATCGCCGAGGAGCTGGCCGACACCACCGAGCTGAGCTTCGACGAGCTGCCGAAGCCCAAGGAGATCTACGAGTTCCTCAACGACTACGTGATCGGGCAGGAGTACGCCAAGAAGATCCTGTCGGTCGCGGTCTACAACCACTACAAGCGGGTGCAGGCCGGCAACAACGGCGCCCACGACAACGACGTCGAACTGGCCAAGTCGAACATCCTCCTCCTCGGCCCGACCGGCTGCGGGAAGACCCTCCTCGCCCAGACGCTGGCCCGGATGCTCAACGTCCCCTTCGCCATCGCGGACGCCACGGCATTGACCGAGGCGGGCTACGTGGGCGAGGACGTCGAGAACATCCTCCTCAAGCTGATCCAGGCGGCCGACTACGACGTAAAGCGGGCCGAGACCGGCATCATCTACATCGACGAGATCGACAAGATCGCCCGCAAGTCCGAAAACCCGTCGATCACCCGCGACGTCTCCGGGGAAGGGGTCCAGCAGGCACTGCTCAAGATCCTCGAGGGCACCACGGCCTCGGTGCCACCCCAGGGCGGCCGCAAGCACCCGCACCAGGAGTTCATCCAGATCGACACCACCAACATCCTGTTCATCTGCGGGGGCGCGTTCGCGGGGATCGACACGATCATCGAGAACCGCATCGGTCGGAAGGGGATGGGGTTCCGCGCCGAGGTGCGCAAGGCGTCCGAGCGCGACGACTCGGAGCTGCTCCGCCACGTGCTGCCCGAGGACCTGATGAAGTTCGGACTGATCCCCGAATTCATCGGGCGGCTGCCCGTCGTCAGCGCCGTGTCCCATCTCTACAAGGAAGCGCTGATCCGCATCCTGGTGGAGCCCAAGAACGCCCTCACCCGCCAGTACAAGCGGACGTTCGAGCTCGACCACGTCGAGCTCGAGTTCACCGACGACGCGTTGGAGGCCGTGGCCGAGCAGGCCCTCCTGCGGGGCACCGGTGCCCGTGGTCTGCGGGCCATCCTGGAAGAGGTCCTCCTCGAGGTCATGTACGACCTCCCGAGCCGTACCGACATCTCCAAGTGCGTGGTCGACCGGGCGGTCGTGCTCGACAAGGTCCACCCCACCCTGGTGCCCCTCAACAGCCCGCCGGCCAAGGCGAGCCGCAGCCGACGGGCCGCCTCCTAGGGATTCCCGGTCCGCTCCGGTCCGGAGTACCAGGCACCCCTGCGCCCCTTGTGACCTTCTCCGATCTTCCCGAGGCCCTGGCGTGGCTCGACGCCCACATCGACTTCGAGTCGACCATGCCGACCCGGCGCTCCCTCCCCTCGCTCGACCGGATGCACGCGCTGGCCGAGCTGCTCGGCGACCCCCACACCGCGTACCCGGTCATCCACATCACGGGCACCAACGGAAAGGGATCGACGGCGGCGATGACCACCTCGCTCCTGGTCGCGATGGGCCTGACGGTCGGGACCTACACCAGTCCCAACCTGTCCCGGGTGAACGAGCGGATCGCCCGCAACGGTGAGCCCATCGACGACGAGTCCTTCGTCGAGGTGCTCGACTCCCTCGCCCGGATCGAAGGGTTCATGGACGGGGCACCCACCCGCTTCGAGCTGCTCACCGCCGCCGCCCTCGCCTGGTTCGCCGACGAGGCCGTCGACGTCGCCGTGGTCGAGGTCGGGCTCGGGGGCACCTGGGACTGCACCAACATCGTCAACGCCGCGGTCTCCGTGGTCACCAACATCAGCTACGACCACACCGAGGTGCTCGGTCCCACCCTGGAGGACATCGCCCGGGACAAGGCCGGCATCTTCACATCGGGGGGAACGGCGATCGTGGGGGAGACCGACCCGTCCCTGATCGCCCTGTTCCGACGGGCGGCCGACGAGGTCGGCTGTCGCGAGTTCTGGGTGCGGGGCATCGACTTCGCCTGCACCTCCAACCGGCTGGCGGTCGGCGGCCGTCTGGTCGACCTGCGCACCCCGGGCGCGGCCTACGGCGAGCTGCTCGTACCCCTGCACGGCAGCCACCAGGGCGACAACGCGGCCTGCGCCGTCGCCGCGGCCGAGGCGTTCTTCGGCTCGCCGCTTCCCGAGGACGTGGTCGAGGAGGGTCTGGCCGGTGTCCGGGTCCCCGGTCGGTTGGAGGTGATCTCCCGCCACCCGCTCGTCTTGGTCGACGGGGCCCACAATGTGGCCGGCATGATGGTGCTGGCCCGCTCGCTGACGGACGAGTTCGCCACCGAGGGGGAGACCACCGCCGTGGTCGGGATGCTGACCGGGCGTGACCCCGCGACCATGCTCGACGCCCTCGTGTCCGCCGGGGTCCGGTCGGTCATCGCCTGCGCGCCGCGCAGTATGCGGGCGCTGCCGGTCGGCGCCGTCGCCGCCGCCGCGGCCTCGCTGGGCATGGAGGTGCTCGTCGCCGCCAGTCCGACCGAGGCCGTCCGGCGTGCGGTGGAACGGTCGGGTCCCGACGACCGGGTGGTGGTGTGCGGCTCGCTCTACGTCGTGGCCGATGCCCGGGAGGCGCTGCTCCGCGAGCCGGGGTGAGCCGGGCCGGGGAGGAGGCACCGGTCGATGACGGCGGACCCGGCGTGCCCGGCGCGACCCGGCGGTCCCACGACGTCGGCTAGCCTGCCACGCTTGTGGGACGAACACTTGTCATCGCCAAGCCCGACGCCGTGGAACGCGGACTGTCCGGTGAGATCATCGACCGACTCGAGCGCAAGGGACTCCGACTGGTCGCGGCCGAGCTGCGCACCCTGACGGCCGACGTGGCCCGGCAGCACTATGCCGAGCACGACGGGAAGCCCTTCTTCGACGACCTGGTCACCTTCATCACCCGGTCCCCGGTGCTGGTGATGGTGGTGGAGGGCCCGGACGACACCTACAAGGTGGTGCGCAACCTGATGGGCGCCACCAACCCGGTCGACGCCGCCCCGGGGACCATCCGGGGCGATCTGGCCCTCGCCATGGGCGAGAACCTGGTGCACGGCTCCGACTCCGACGAGTCGGCCGCCCGGGAGATCGAACTCTTCTTCCCCGGCCGGTAGGAATTCCCCGGCCGGCGGGGTCCGGTCCGGCGGGGTCGACCCCGGTGGGTCGGGATCGAGCGGCACCCGCCCATTCCGACCAGGAGCGGAGGCCTGCCGGGCCCGTCGAGCGGCCAGACCGCTCTTGTGCCGACCTGTCGATTCCCGTAGCCTGAGGGTCACATGCCAGCTGCCTCGACGTCACAGCGCAGCGGAAACCCGCCCTGGTCCCGCGATCCCGCGTCCTCCAGGCCGACGATCGACAGAGGAGTGCATCTCTGATGCGCGACAACAGTTTCTCCCTTCTCGGGCGCGATATGGCCGTGGACCTCGGGACGGCCAACACCCTGGTGTACGTGCGTGGCCGGGGCATCGTGCTGAACGAGCCGTCGGTGGTGGCGGTCAACACCAAGGACGGGCGGCCGCTGGCCGTCGGCGCCGAGGCCAAGCGCATGATCGGCCGCACCCCCAGTCACATCCAGGCCATCCGACCGCTGAAGGACGGTGTCATCGCCGACTTCGAGATCTGCGAGAAGATGCTCCGCTACTTCATCCACCGCGTCCACCAGCGGCGCTTCGCCAAGCCCCGCATGGTCATCTGTGTCCCGTCGGGCATCACCGGGGTCGAGCAGCGCGCCGTCATGGAGGCCGCGGAGTACGCGGGGGCCCGCAAGGCGTACATCATCGAGGAGCCCATGGCCGCGGCCATCGGCGCCGGGCTGCCGGTGCACGAGCCCACGGGCAACATGGTCGTGGACATCGGGGGCGGTACCACCGAGGTGGCCGTCATCTCGCTGGGCGGCATCGTGACCAGCCAGTCGATCCGCATCGGCGGGGACGAGCTGGACGAGGCCATCGTGTCGTTCGTGAAGAAGGAGTACAGCCTGGCCCTCGGGGAGCGCACGGCGGAGGAGATCAAGATCGCCCTTGGTTCGGCCTACGAGCTCGAGGAGGAGCTGCACGCCGAGATCCGCGGCCGCGACCTGGTGACGGGCCTGCCGAAGACCGTGGTCATCTCGACCCAGGAGATCCGCCAGGCCATCGACGAGCCTGTCTCGGCCATCGTCGACGCGGTCAAGGTGACCCTGGACCGGACCCCCCCGGAGCTGGCCGCCGACATCATGGAGCAGGGCATCGTCCTGACCGGTGGCGGTGCGCTCCTGCACGGGCTCGAGAGCCGGCTCACCCAGGAGACGGGCATGCCCATCGTCGTGGCCCGTGACCCGTTGAACTGTGTCGCCATCGGCAGTGGACAGTGCCTCGAGGAGTTCGAGGCCCTGAAGCAGGTCCTCATCACCTCGTCGGGTCGCTGACCGCCGGGGCGTCCGCACTCTCGTGGCGATGCCGCGGCGCTCCCGCCGCCCCCGGACGACGCTCCTGTTGCTGGTCCTCGCCGCTGTCACCATCATCACCCTCGACGCCCGGGGGGGATTGCACGTGGTCACCTCGGGCGCGCGATCGGTGGCCTCCGACGCGTTCGCACCGATCCGTTCGGGGGTCGACGCCGTGGTCGAGCCCATCGGCAGCTTCCTGGCCGGATCGGTCCACTACGGAGCGGTCCGGGAGCAGAACCAGAAGCTCCAGGCCGAAGTCGGCAATCTGAAGATGGAGAACGCGGCCACCGCCGACCAGGCCCAGGCCCTGCAGCAGCTGTCCGCCCTGCTCGACCTGCCGTTCATCGGAAACCTCCAGACGGTGCCGGCCGAGGTCACGGACTTCGGGACGAGCGACTTCGCCGCCACCATCGACATCGACGTGGGCCGGAGCGACGGTGTGCAGCTCGGGATGCCCGTCGTCGGGGCCGGCGGCCTGGTGGGCCAGGTCGTGGAGGTCAGTCACCACACCGCCACGGTGCGCCTGGTCACCGATGGTCAGTCGGCCGTGGGGGTCCGCTACGGCCCGTCCCCGGGCTCGCTCGCCGTGCTGGACGGTACCGGCGCGGGCAAGCCGCTCGACGCCGAACTGGTCCCCCCCAACGCACCGCTCACCGTCGGCGAGGTCTTCACCACGAGCGGCCTCCAGGGCGCCCTGTTCCCCCCGGGCATCCCCGTGGCCACGGTCGAGTCGACCTCCACCGGCACCACCGCCTCGGAGGAGACGGTCACCCTCCAGCCTCTGGCCGACCTCACCCACCTCCGCTACGTGTCGGTGGTCCTGTGGGGGCCGAGCTCGTGACGGGGCGCGACGCCGCCCGTCTGTCGCTGGTCGTGTTCGGATTCGTGGCGGTCCAGGAGACCGTCATGCTCGACCTGCGGATCGGCGGCGTCCACCCGGACATCATGGTGCTGATCCCGATCGTCGCCGGCATCATCGGAGGGCCGTCCCGGGGGGCGACCATCGGCTTCGCCACCGGACTGGTCGCCGACCTCTTCCTGCCCACGCCGTTCGGGCTGTCGGCCCTGGTCGGGTGCCTCCTGGGCTTCGGGGTGGGGCTGGCCACGGTCGCCGTCGACCGCACCGTGTGGTGGCTGGCCCCGCTGGTCGCCCTGGGCGGCAGCGCCCTGTACGAGATCACCTACGGGGCCCTCGGCTCCGTGCTGGGCCAACCCCAGATGCTGCACGTGGCCCTGGTCCGGATCATGGTCGTGGTGTCGGTCACCAATGCCGTCCTGGCCATCCCGGCGATGCGCGTGCTGACGTGGGGGATGGCCACATCGTCGAGGGAGGGGATGCCCACCTCCGACGCCGGGGTGGGCGCGGCCCGGTGACCGCCGGTCACGGCTCCGGCCGCGCCACCCTGCGGCGGCCGACTTGGGATACTGGTGGCCCGTGAGCCGATCCCTGCGCCATCCCTTCGGCGAGAAGAGCGTCTTCCGATCGCCGACCGGCACCAGGCCGGCCCGATCCAAGGCCCGCCAGCCGAAGATGCGCCCGAGCCGGTTCTCGGTGGAGTCGATCCTCGACGCGCCCGACTCGACCGAGGCCCGACCGGGGCTCCGGCTGCGGATCGTGGGGATCACCATGGTGGCGCTGTTCGCGCTCCTCGGGCTCCGTCTGTGGGCCCTCCAGGTCCTCCAGGCCCCTGCCGCGGCCGAAGCGGTCACCGCCGACCAGATCCGGGTGGTCCCGACCACCCCCACCCGCGGGCTCATCCTGGACCGCAACGGGTACCCGCTGGTCGACAACGTGGTCACCGAGCAGATCACCCTCTCCCGGGTGGCGGCCCAGAACGACCCGTCGGTCATCGGCCGGCTGGCCGCGGTCGTGGGGCTGACCCCGGCGGACATCACGGCGGCGCTCGCCAGCTCCCAGTTCAGCCTGTACAAGCCGGTCCCCGTCCTCTCCGACGCTCCGCTGAGCGACGTGCTCTACCTGAAGGAGCACCAGGCGGAGTTCCCGGGCGTCACTGCGGTGACGTCGATCCAGCGCAGCTACCCCCAGACCGAGCTTCCCGGACCGGCCCAGGGGTTCTACCCGGCGGCCCAGGTGCTCGGCTACGTGGGGACGATCAACAGCACCGAGCTGGGGTCGCGGGCGTCCCAGGGCTACCAGGCCGGCGACGCCTTCGGGCAGTCCGGCCTCGAGTACCAGTACGAGACCGAGCTCCACGGCGTTCCGGGCAGCCAGCAGCTCGAGGTCGACCCCCAGGGTGTGGTGGCCGGCGTCCTCAAGTCGACCAAGTCCATCCCGGGGGACGACATCGTCACCAACCTGGACACCAACCTCCAGCAGGTGGCCGACAACGCCCTGGCCACCCAGATCCAGAGCCTGCGCAACACCTTCGACCCGGCGTGCAACGGCAACACCGGCTGCTACCCCCAGCCCACCGGTGGCGCCGTCGTGGTCATGAGCCCCCAGACCGGGGCGGTCTACGCCATGTCGTCCTATCCGAGCTACAACCCGTCGGTGTGGGTCGGGGGGATCACCCAGTCGGAGTACAACTCCCTGTCGGACCCGGCCAACAACGAGCCGCTGCTCAACCGGGCCATCGACGGCCTGTACATCCCCGGCTCGACGTTCAAGCTCAACACGGCCACGGCCGCCCTGCAGACCGGATTGATCTCCCCGGACTTCACCTACTACGACTCGGGTACCTTCACCACGCCCGACTGCCAGTACGGGTCGACGACGTGCACCTTCCACAACAGCGCCGGCGATCCCACCGGCGACCGCGACGTCTCCTCGGCCCTCACGGTGTCGAGCGACGACTTCTTCTACAACCTGGGCTACCTCTTCTACTCCCAGCAGGCCAAGTACGGGCCGACCCCGATCCAGGACCAGGCCGCCCAGTACAGCCTGGGCGAGCTGACCGGGATCGACCTGCCCGGCGAGGCCGAGGGTCGGGTGGACAGTCAGGCCGAACGGGTCAAACTCCACGCTGAGGCGCCGGTCGCCTTCCCTCACACCACCTGGTACACCGGTGACAACATCGAGATGGCCTTCGGGCAGGGGGGCACGTACATCACCCCGATCGAACAGGCCGTGGCCTACGCGACCTTCGCCAACGGGGGCACCCGGTACGCCCCCGAGGTGGCCGCCGCCGTGGTGAGCCCCTCCGGCCAGGTGGTCAAGCGGATCGCCCCCCAGGTCACCGGCCACGTGACCCTGTCCCCGTCGACCTACCAGGCCCTGCTGGCCGGGTTCACCGGGGTGGTCCAGAGCCCGGACGGGACCGCCTACACCACGTTCCAGGGGCTCGACTTCCCCGGCGGGATCGCCGGCAAGACCGGTACGGCCGACACCGTGCCCGGCAAGGAGCCGACCGCCTGGTTCATCGGGTTCGGTCCGACGGCGGATCCGCAGTACGTGGTGGTCTGCGTCATCGACCAGGCCGGGTACGGCGCCACGGCGGCCGCCCCGGTGGTCCGGGACATCTACAGCTACCTGGCCACCCACCCGATCGGGCCGGTGGCCGTGCCGCCGCCTGCGGCGGCGGTGCGGAGCACCGTCCCGGTGACCCCGCCCACCTCCACGACCACGTCGACCACCACGACCCTCCCGGGCTGACCGTCGAGAGCGCCCGCAGGCCCTTGCGGTCGGCGGCGGCCCCGTACGGCCCTAGGATGCGGGAGACATGGAGTCTCTCTGGCCACAGATCGAGCCGCTCCTCGCCCAGGTCACGAAGCCGGCCCGGTACATCGGGGGTGAGCTCGGCGCCCAACCGGTCGAGCACCGTCCCGACGCGGTGTCGTGGCTGCTGGTCTATCCCGACACCTACGAGATCGGACTGCCCAACCAGGGCCTCCAGATCCTCTACGAGATCCTCAACGAGCGGACCGACGCCGCGGCCGAACGGTCCTACGCCCCGTGGGTCGACATGGAGGCCGCCATGCGGGCCGCAGGGGTCCCGCTCTTCTCGGTCGAGAACCACCTGGGGGCCGGTGGCTTCGACGTCATCGCCTTCAACCTGTCGGCCGAGCTCGTCTACACCAACGTCCTCAACCTGATCGACCTCGCCGGCGTTCCCGTGCGCAGCGCGGAACGCGGCGACCACCACCCGGTCGTCATCGCCGGCGGCCACTGCGTCTTCAACCCCGAACCCCTCTCCGACTTCGTCGACTGTTTCGTCCTGGGCGACGGCGAGGAGGTGGTCGGGGAGCTCAACGAGGTGCTGGCGGCATTCCGTGCCGGCCCGTCCCGGACGTCGGGGGGACCCGACGGTGGGCCACCGGACCGGGCGGAGTTGCTGCGGGCCCTCTCCCGGGTGCCGGGCGCCTACGTACCGTCCTGCTACGACGTGTCCTACGACGAGGCGACCGGGCGCCTCACGGGGGTCACCCCCCGGTTCGCCGACACACCGGAGCGGGTGGAGAAACGGACCATCGCCGACCTGGGCGAGTGGCCCTACCCCCGCCAGCAGTTGGTCCCCCTGATCGAGGTGGTCCACGACCGGCTCAACGTCGAGTTGTTCCGGGGCTGCACCCGGGGCTGCCGGTTCTGCCAGGCCGGCATGATCACCCGCCCGGTGCGCGAGCGCCCCGCGGACCAGGTCCGCACGATGGTCAGCTCCGGCCTCGAGCGGACCGGGTACGACGAGGTGGCACTGACCTCGCTGTCCAGTGCGGACTACTCCGGCATCGAGGGGACCGTGACCGGGATCATCGAGGACCCGTCGTGCTCCGGTCAGGTCTCGGTGAGCCTGCCGAGCCTGAGGGTCGATGCCTTCACGGTGGGCACGGCCGCCCAGATCCAACGGGTCCGGCGCACCGGGCTGACGTTCGCCCCCGAGGGCGGCACCTGGCGGATGCGCCAGGTCATCAACAAGCTCATCCGGGAGGAGGACCTGTACGCCGCCGTCGACGCCGCGTTCAGCCAGGGGTGGAAGAGGGTCAAGCTCTACTTCCTGATCGGCCTGCCGACCGAGACGGACGAGGACACCCTCGGCATCGTGGCCCTGGCCAAGCAGTGCGTGGCCATCGGCAAGCGCTACCACCCGTCGGTCACGGTGGTCGCCTCCGTGGGCGGCTTCGTGCCGAAGGTGCAGACCCCGTTCCAGTGGTTCGGCCAGAACACCATCGAGGAGTTGACCCGCAAGGTCCACCTGCTGCGCGATGCGGCCCGTCCGGTTCGTGGCCTGACCGTCCGCTGGCACGACCCGAAGGCCACGGCGGCCGAGGGGATCGTCAGCCGGGGTGACCGGCGGATGGGCCCGGTCATCGAGCAGGTGTGGCGCAACGGCGGGACCTTCCAGGAATGGTCCGAGCACTTCGACCTGGACCTGTGGACCGACGCCCTCTGCGCCCACGGGATGACCCTGGAGGACGCCGTCTATCGTCACCGGACCGAGGACGAGGTCCTGCCCTGGGACCACATCTCGGCCGGCCTCCACCGTGACTTCCTCTGGCAGGACTGGAAGGACGCCCTGGCCGAGCACGGGCTCCCCGACTGCCGGTGGACCCCCTGCTACGACTGCGGGGCCTGCACGGGCTACGGGGTCGAGCACGTGGTGGCCTCGGCGGTCCCCCCAGCCGGCGGCAGCCAGGGGACCGGGCAGGATCTCTCGTCCGGGGGCCAGGTGCCGGTACGATTCCTGTCCTCGGCGCCGTCCGGCGCCGCCCCGGCCCCCGGGCCGGGTGGGAGCGCCGTGGCGATGGCTGCAGAGGGGAGGAGCTGACGTGCGCATCCGCTTCCGCTTCTCCAAGCTCGGCAAGGTCCGCTTCACCAGCCAACGCGACGTCGCCCGGATGTGGGAGCGGGCCCTGCGACGGGCCGGCTTGCCCCTCGCCTACACGGAAGGGTTTTCACCGAGGCCCCAGCTCAGTTTCGGGCTCGCCCTGCCCACGGGCGCCGAGTCCCTGGCCGAGTACCTCGACGTCGCCCTCGACGCGGTCCGGGCGGCGGAGGCCGGTGTCGACGTGGCCACGCTCCCGGCCACCCTCGGGGCGCTGTTGCCGGAGGGGATCGAGGTCGAGGAGGCGGTCGTCGTGGAGCGGTCGAAGGACTCGCTCCAGCAGATCGTGACCTCGTGCTCGTGGACCATGCGCCTCGCCGCGGTGACCAGGGAGGAACTGGCCGCCCAGGTGGGAGCGCTGCTGGCCGCGGACACGGTGCCCATCGTGCGCGAGCGCAAGGGTCGCCACGAGCTCGACGACCTCCGACCCTCGGTGCTCGCCCTCTCGTTGGCCGGGGAGACCGAGGATGCCGTCTCGGACCCGACCGGACGGACGGTCGGACTGGTCGCCGAGCTCTCCACCCAGCCGCGTGGGGTCCGCCCCGTGGAGCTGGTCCGTGGACTGGTCGCGGTCTCGGTCGGACGTGGCGAACCATCTCCAGGAGGGACGGCCCCCGACGGCCTGCCCGGAAGTACCCCGGTCCTCGACCGGGCCTGCAGGACACAACAATGGATCGAGCGCGACGGACTCCGACAGGAGCCGCTCCTCGGCCGGGTCGTCCCGGCCGGAGCAGACCGCGCCATGCACGCCGTGGAGCGTGCGTCGTGAGCAGTTTGAGAAGGGAATTCGATGTCAGAAGCACCTATCGGGCAGACGCCCGGGGCCCCGGAGGCCTCCTCGTCGCCGACACCCACCGTGGCGGACGCCCCAATCGAGGCACCGGACCGCACGCTGGAGCCGGCGCGCTCCGCTGAGACCCGGGCCGACGGCCCGCTCGCCGGAGCGGCGTCCGACACGTCGGGAGGCAGCACGTCGGATCCGGGGACGGGGTCGGAGGGGACCACGGACCACGGGGACGGCGAACCGTCCGCGAGGACCGGCACCGGTACGAAGCGCAGGCGGGGGTCACGCGGGGGCCGGGGGCGGAGCCGCCCGGGCGGCGCGGGCGGTGCCGGGGCCACGGGTGCCGAGGGCACGGCCACGGGTGCCGACGGCGACGCCGGTAGCGCCCCGATGACCGGGGGCCGGATCGAAGCGGCGCCACGGGCCGACAGGGCCGCCACGGTGGTGACGGCTGGGGGGTCCGGTGAGCCGGGGCCGGCGGCCCCGGCCGAGCGGCCGAGGATCGGCGACACCCGCCCGTCCATCGGCGACACCCGCCCTGCGCCCGCGGCGGTGGCGGCGCCCGTACAGGCGCCGTCACGGTCGGGCGGCGGGCGCGGCCGGCAGCGCTCGTCCGGAGGCGGTGGGGGCGGGGGATCGCGGTCCGGGTCCGGAGGCGCGGCCGGCGCCACCGGGGCGGTGGCCGCCAAGGGCGAGGCACCGACCCCCCGGTCGACGCCGTCCGGGGCCAAGGGCGAGGGCGGGACAAAGGGGGAGGGGCGCCGAGGCGGCCGCGAGCGCCGGGGCAAGGCGGTGGGGCGGTACCAGATCTGCGTCCACGTCCGCCCCGACATGACCCAGATCGCGCTCCTCGAGGGGCGGACCCTGGTCGAGCACTACATCTCCCGGGACTCCGACGATGCCACCCAGATCGACGGCAACATCTACCGGGGCCGGGTCCAGAACGTCCTGCCCGGCATGGAGGCGGCCTTCATCGACATCGGTACCCCGAAGAACGCGGTGCTCTATCACGGCGACGTCCGCTACGACCTCGACGACGTGGAGTCGGGCGAGGGCGGCGGCCAGCCCCGCATCGAGCAGCTGCTCAAGCCCGGCCAGACCATCCTCTGCCAGGTCACCAAGAACCCGATCGGGGCCAAGGGGGCCCGCCTGACCCAGGAGGTGTCGCTCCCCGGCCGGTTCGTCGTGCTGGTCCCGAACTCGAGCGCCTACGGGATCTCCAAACGTCTCGACGACGCCGAGCGCAAGCGGCTCCGCCGGATCGTGGACGCCGTCCGCCCCGAGGGTCACGGACTCATCGTGCGCACGGCCGCCGCCGGGGCGAGCGCCGAGGAGCTCGGCCAGGACGTACAGCGGCTCGTCGACCAGTGGGACACGATCGCCGCCGATGCCCTGAAGGGTCAGGGGGCGGCGCTCCTCTACCGGGAGCCGGCCATCGCGGTCCGGGTGATCCGGGAGGAGCTCAACCGGGAGTACCGGGCGGTGGTCATCGACGACCGCGACCTCTACGAGCAGGTCAGGGACTACGTGGGTGCCGTCAACCCCGAGCTGGCCGATCGGGTCGAGTACTACGACGCCGAGGCCGAGGCGCTCCCGATCTTCGAGCGCTTCCACGTCCACGAGCAGCTCCACAAGGCGCTCGACCGCAAGGTGTTCCTCCCGTCGGGAGGCTCCCTGGTGATCGACCGGGCCGAGGCCCTCACCGTCATCGACGTCAACACCGGCAAGAACGTGGGGACCACCAACCTGGAGGAGACGGTCTACCGGAACAACCTGGAGGCGGCCGACGAGGTGGCCCGGCAGCTGAGGCTGCGGGACATCGGCGGGATCATCGTCATCGACTTCATCGACATGGAGATCCGGGAGAACCGGGACAAGGTCGGGAGCGCTCTGCGCACAGCGCTGGCCAGGGACAAGACCCGCACCCAGGTGTTCGACATCTCGGAGCTGGGCCTGGTCGAGATGACCCGGAAGCGGGTCTCGGAGGGTCTGATCGAGTCGATGTCGACCACCTGCGAGATCTGCCAGGGCCGGGGAATAGTATTTGACGACCCGGAGCTGTAGGCTGTCATCCCTATGTACGCAGTGATCAAAACCGGAGGCAAGCAGGAACGGGTGGCCGAAGGCCAGGAGCTCCGCGTGGAGCTGCTGGGCCAGGAGCCCGGCACCGAGGTGACCTTCGAGCCGGTCCTCGTGGTCGACGGGGAGACCGTGCTGGCCACGCCGGCCCAGCTCGCCGGGGCCACGGTCACCGCGACGGTGAAGGGCGAGGAGCTCGGCCCCAAGATCCGCGGCTTCACCTACAAGAACAAGTCGAACCAGAGCACCCGGTGGGGCCACCGCCAGCGGTACTCGACCATCGCCATCACCGGCATCAGCGCCGGCTGAACCACCGACCGTCCACCGCCGGACGGGCGCCCCCGGCTTCGGGCCGGACCGACGGGCCCCCGGCGGAACACCTCCCGGTAGACCGCACGTCCCGGCAGACCACAAGGAGCACCAGACATGTCCAAGACCAAGGGTGGCGGTTCCACCAGGAACGGTCGCGACTCGAACGCCCAGCGCCTCGGCGTCAAGGTCTTCGGCGGCACCGAAGTGCGCACCGGTGCGATCATCGTGCGCCAGCGCGGTACCCGCTTCCACCCCGGGCTCAACGTGGGCCTCGGCAAGGACGACACCCTGTTCGCCCTGGCGGACGGGACCGTCCAGTTCGCCAGCCGCAAGGGCCGCAAGCTGGTCGACGTCGTCCCCGGCGACTGAGCAACCCCGGGTGCCGGCCAGGACCCTCGAGTTCGAGGGCTGCGTGAACTTCCGCGATCTCGGGGGCTACCGCACCGCCGACGGCCGGACGGTGGCCTGGCGGCGGCTCTTCCGGGCCGACGGGCTCAACAAGCTGACCGACACGGACCGGAACCAGCTCACCGGGCTGGGCCTCACCACGGTCATCGACCTGCGGACGCTCGACGAGGCCGAGCAGCGGGGGAGCTTCCCGGTGGACGAGGTGCCCGTGCGCTATGTCAGCCTGCCCCTCACCGACGTCCTCCCGGCCGCCGAGGAGCTTCCCGACTGGGGGGAGGCGGCTTACGTGGCCACCCGGTACGGATCCATGGTCGCCGAGGGCGGCCACGTGCTGACCGAGGCCATCGACGTCCTGGCGTCCGCCGACGCCCTGCCGGCGGTGATGCACTGCAGCGCAGGCAAGGACCGCACCGGCGTCCTCTCCGCCCTGGTGCTGGCCTTCCTGGGGGTCCCCGACGAGACGATCGTCGAGGACTACGCCCTGTCGGGCGCCGCCATGGAGCGGCTCCTCGAACGTCTGAAGGCCGAATACCCCGAGGCGCAGGAGGAGGTGGAGCGATTCGCACCGGCCATCCTCCACGTCGTCCCCGAGACGATGGAGCAGTTCCTGGCCGCCCTGCGCCTCGAGTACGGCTCCTACGACCAGCTGGCCGAATCGCTCGGCGTCGTCGGGGCGGTGGACCACCTCCGCCGCACCGTCCTGGTCGACGCCTGACCCCGCGTCGGGCTCCCGACGCCACCGCTGACCCGGCGTCGGGCTCCCGACGCCACCGCTGACCCGGCGATCGCGACCCCGATCCGCCGGCCGTACCCGTCGCTCCGTTCCGGGGCCGGTAATCCCCGATCGGTAGGATCGTCACCATGTCCGGCTTCGTCGACGAGGCACAACTCCACGTGAAGGCCGGCGACGGTGGGGCCGGGGCCGTCGCCATGCGGCGGGAGGCCCACGTCGACAAGGGAGGGCCCGACGGCGGGGACGGAGGCCGCGGGGGCAACGTGTGGCTGGTGGCCACCACCAACCAGTCGTCGTTGCTCCCGTTCCGCGACCATCCCCACCGGGGCGCGGACAACGGCGGCCACGGCGGTGGCAAGAAGAAGCACGGCGCCCGCGGGGCCGACCTCGAGGTACCGGTACCGGTGGGGACCCGGGCCCGACGGGCCGACGGGACGATCCTGGCCGACCTGGCCAATCCGGGCGACCGGTGGCTGGCCGGCGAGGGAGGGCGCGGCGGCCGGGGCAATGCGAGCTTCCTGTCCAACAACCGACGGGCGCCGACCTTCGCCGAGCAGGGGGAGAAGGGGCACGAGGAGTGGTACGACCTCGAGCTCGCCCTGGTGGCCGACGTGGCCCTCGTGGGCTACCCCAACGTGGGCAAGTCGACCCTCATCTCGCGGATCTCGGCGGCCAAACCCAAGATCGCCGACTATCCCTTCACCACCCTCGAGCCCCATCTGGGCGTGGTCCGGGCCGACGGAGAGGTCAACTTCACCGTGGCGGACATCCCCGGACTGGTCGAGGGGGCGGCCGAGGGCAAGGGCCTCGGCCATCAGTTCCTCCGCCACATCACCCGGGCCCGCGCACTGGTGATCCTGGTCGAGCTCGATCCGGTCACCGGGGTGTCCCCGGCCGAGCAGTACCGGGTGCTCGTCGACGAACTGCGTCGCTACCGGCCCGAGCTGTTGGACCGTCCGAGGCTGGTGGTGGGGTCCAAGGCCGACATGGTGGCCGCGGAGGACCTGCCCGAGACGAGGGCGGGCGAGGGCTTCGACCGGGCCGGGTCGGCCGCTGCCGCTCGGACGGCTGCCGGGGACGACCGGGACGGGGACGAGCCGTTCCGTCCCGACCTGGTCATCTCGGCGGTCACCGGCCAGGGGATCCCGGCCCTGGTCGGGCGACTGGCCACCCTGGTGGAGGGGGCGCGCACGGCCGAGCCCGAGGCCGACGGGACCATCGTCATCCACCGCCCCCTCCCCGAGGGATTCACCGTCGAGCGGGTGGGTGAGGGCGAGTTCGCCGTCGTGGGCAAGGTGGCCGAGCGGGCCGTCGCGCTCAACGACGTGACCACGGACGAGGCCGCCGACTACGTGCAGGGACGGCTCCGGCGCCTCGGCGTGGATCGCGCCTTGGCGAAGGCCGGCGCCCGCGACGGCGACACCGTGCACATCGGCGAGCTCTCCTTCACCTGGTTCCGGGACCAGCCCGAGTTCATCGGCCAGCCCGCCAGTCGGCGCCGCCACCGCTGATGCACGACTCCGCCGGCGGCCGCACCCTGGTGGTGAAGATCGGCACGTCCTCGGTGACCACCGGGGACGGCCTGGTGGACACCGCGGCCATCGACAAGCTGGCCGCCGAGGTCGCCCAGGCCCGGGCCGCCGGGCACCGGGTGGTGGTGGTGACGTCGGGCGCCATCACCGCCGGTTGGACCAGCCTGTCCGAGGGCCGCCCCCGGCCGTCGGACCTCGCCACGCTCCAAGCGGTGGCCGCGGTGGGCCAGCACCTGCTCATGCGGGTGTGGAGCGATGCCTTCGGCCGCCACGGGCTGTCCGCCGGCCAGGTCCTCCTGGCTCCGCTCGACTTCGTCCACCGGAGCCAGTACCTGCATGCCCGCCAGACCCTCGACCGGCTGCTCGAGCTCGGCGTGGTGCCGGTGGTGAACGAGAACGACGCGGTGGCCGACGAGGAGATCCGTTTCGGCGACAACGACCGCCTGGCCGCCCTGGTGGCCCACCTGGTCGGCGCCGGCCTGCTGGTGCTGCTGACCGACACCGCCGGACTGCTCACCGGCGACCCACGCCGGGAGGCCGACGCCTCGCTCATCGAGGAGGTGGTGGAGATCGACCACGAGCTCGAGTCCATCGCCGGAGGACCGGGCTCCGCCGTGGGCAGCGGGGGCATGGGGTCCAAGCTGGCCGCGGCCAAGATCGCCGTGTGGTCGGGCGTCGAGGCGGTCATCGCCGACGCCGCCCGCCCCGGGGTCCTCGCCTCGGTGGCCGCCGGGACCCCGGGGATCGGGACCCGCTTCCGCCCCCGCGAGGTGGTGCTGCCGGCCCGGAAGCTGTGGATCGCCTTCGCCATCGGCGCCTCGGGGTCGATCGTGGTCGACGCCGGGGCCCGCCAGGCCCTGGTCGAGCGGGGCCGGTCGCTGCTCCCGGCGGGCATCGTGTCGGTGCAGGGCGACTTCGGGGTCGACGACGCCGTCGAACTCGTCGGTCCGGACGGCGCGGTCTTCGCCAAGGGCCTGGCCCGGCACTCCGCCGATGCCGTGGCCGGGTGGGCCGGGCTCCGGTCGGAGGACCTCCCCGAGGACGTGGCCGCCGAGGTGGTCCACCGTGACGACCTCGTCGTGCTCGGGTAGCTCCCCGTCGGCCACCGTCGGCCACGGGGGCCGAATCGTGGCCACTACGCTGGCGCAGTGCCCTCGAGTGCCCCTCCGTCCCTGGTCGATCTCGGCCTGCGCGCCAAGGCCGCCGGTCGCCTCGTGGCCCGGTCGTCGTCGGCCGTGCGCGCCGACGCCCTGCGCTTCGGCGCCGACCTGATCGGGGACCGGAGCGACCGGATCCTGGCCGCCAACGCCGGCGACGTCGCCCGCGCCGTCGCCGAGGGGGCGGACGACACCTCCCTCGACCGCCTGTGCCTCGACGCCGGGCGGGTGGCCGCCATGGCCGAGGGCCTGCGCGACGTGGCCGCCCTGGCCGACCCGGTGGGTGAGGTGGTCGAGGGCTGGATGCGCCCGAACGGGCTGCGGGTGGAGCGGGTGCGCATCCCCCTCGGGGTGATCGGCATCATCTACGAGAACCGACCCAACGTGACCAGTGACGCGGCCGGACTGTGCCTGAAGTCGGGGAACGCCGTGCTGCTGCGGGGGTCCTCCTCGGCCGTCTCCACCAACCAGGTGGTGGCCGCCGCGCTTCGTGACGGCCTGGCCAAGGCCGATCTCCCCGTCGACGCCGTCTGCCTGGTGGAGGACACCACCCGTGCCGGTGCGGTCGAGTTCATGCAGCTCAAAGGGATCATCGACTGCCTCATCCCGAGGGGCGGCACCTCGCTGATCGCATCCGTCGAGGAGCACGCCACCGTGCCGTTCGTGGTGGACGGGATCGGGAACTGCCACGTCTACGTGGACGCCTCGGCCGACCTCGACATGGCCGAGTCCATCGTGGTCAACGCCAAGACCCAACGACCCGGCGTGTGCAACGCCGCCGAGTCACTGGTCGTCCACCGGGACGTCGCCGCCGTCTTCCTGCCCCGGATCGCCGAGGCCCTGTCCGGGGTGACCCTGCTGGGCGACGAGGCCACCCGGGCGATCCTGCCGGGCATCGGGGCCGCCACCGAGCGCGACTTCGCGGTGGAATTCCTCGGCACCACCATGAGCGTGGCCACCGTCGACGACCTCGACGCCGCCCTCGACCACATCACCCGCTACGGGTCGGGACACTCGGAAGCCATCGTGACCAGGGACATCGCCGCGGCGGGCCGGTTCACGACCGAGATCGACGCCGCCGCCGTCGTGGTCAACGCCTCGACCCGGTTCGTCGACGGTGGCGAGCTCGGACTCGGTGCCGAGATCGGCATCTCGACCCAGAAGCTCCACGCCCGCGGCCCGATGGGCCTGCGCGAGCTCACCTCGATCCGCTACATCGTCACAGGAACAGGCCAGGTACGTACATGAGCAGCAACCAGACCGGCACGGACCGGGGCACCGGCGGCGGCCCCGGGGGGATCTCCTCGGGGTTCCCCGAAGCGGGGCCTCCCCGGTTCGACTCGATCGACGCCGTACGCAACGGCCTGGCCGAGGTGGCGTACCTGGCCGACGACGGGATCTCCGGCGTGGTCTACCTCGCGGACCGGCTGGCCAAGCCCGTGCTGGTCGAGGGGCCGGCCGGCACCGGCAAGACCGAACTGGCCAAGTCGGTGGCGCGGCTCACCGGGAGTCGCCTCATCCGCCTCCAGTGCTACGAGGGGCTGGACGAGTCCAAGGCCCTCTACGAATGGAACTACAAGAAGCAGCTGCTCCGCATCCAGGCCGACTCCGGATCGTCGTGGCAGCAGCTGGAGGAGGACATCTTCTCCGAGGAATTCCTGCTCACCCGCCCGTTGCTCGAGGCCATCACATCGACCGATCCGGTGGTGCTCCTCATCGACGAGGTCGACCGGGTCGAACTGGAGACGGAGGCGCTGCTCCTCGAGATCCTCTCCGAGTACCAGGTGTCGATCCCCGAGCTCGGCACGGTGCGGGCCAACCAGATCCCACTGGTGTTCCTCACCTCGAACAACACCCGCGAGCTGTCCGAGGCCCTGAAGCGCCGGTGCCTCTACCTGCACATCGACTACCCGCAGATGGAGCGGGAGCGGGCCATCATCGAGACCAGGGTGCCCGGCATCAGCCAGGCCCTGGCCGACCAGGTGGCCCGCATCGTGCGCTCGATCCGCTCACTCGACCTGAAGAAGGCCCCGTCGGTGTCCGAGACCCTCGACTGGGCCCGGACCCTGGTCGTCCTCGGCGTCGAGTCCATCGACGCCGAGCAGGCCAAGGACACCCTGCACATCCTGCTCAAGTACCGCTCCGACATCGATCGGGCGGCCAAGGAGCTCGCCGGCCTGGACACCACGGGCTGAGCCGGGACCGGCCGTGCTCGACCTCCTGACCGGCTTCGTGGGCGAACTGCGGGCGGCCGGCATCCCGGTGTCCCTGTCCGAGCACCTCGATGCGGCCGAGACGCTCAAGCACGTGCCACTCGAGGACCGCGAGGCCGTCAAGTACACCCTCGGTGCCAGCCTGGTGAAGTCGTCGACCCACTGGCCCGCCTACGAGACAGCCTTCGAGATCTACTTCTCGCTCCGGGGCCCGGGGTACGCCATCGCCGGCGCCGAGGACCAGGGTGGGGAACTCGAGGCCGACGAGGACGGGTCGGGCCTGCCCGGCGAGGGAGGCCGGCAGGGCAAGGGCCAGGGCGGGGGAGGCGGGGAGGGCATGACCCCCGAGGAGCTCGCCGACATGCTCTACAAGGCGCTCCTCGGCGCCAACACGTCGATGCTCCAGGCCGTGGCCCGCCAGGCCGTGAGCCGATACGGGGGCATGGAGGCCGGCCGACCGGTCGGTGGCACCTACTACCTCTACCGCACGCTGCGGAACCTCGACCTCGACAAGGTGATGGAGCGGCTGATCGCCCAGGCGAAGCAGGCCACCTCGGCCCAGAACGACGGGTCCGGCCACGATCAGGGCGGCCCGGAGGTCACGCTCACCCCGCTCGAGGAGCGGCTGCTGCGCGACGAGTACCAGGCGCGCATCGACCAGCTGCGCAAGGAGATCGAGAGCGAGATCCGGCGTCGCCTGGTCGCCGACCGGGGGAGTGAGGTCCTGGCCCGGTCGATCCGCAAGCCCCTGCCCGAGGACATCGACGTCATGCACGCCACCCGGGACGAGCTGGTCGCGCTGCGCAAGTCGCTGGCCCCGTTGTCGCGCAAGTTGGCCGTCCGGCTGGCCAGGAAGCGCCGCCACGGGAGGAAGGGACCACTCGACTTCCGTTCGACGGTGCGCCACTCGCTGTCGACGGGCGGGGTGCCGGTCGACCCCAAGTTCCGCTACCCGCGTCCGTCCAAGCCGGAGATCATCGTGATCGCCGACATCTCCGGTTCGGTGGCCTCGTTCGCCCGCTTCACCCTCCACCTGGTCCACGCCATCAGCTCCCAGTTCTCCAAGGTCCGGAGCTTCGTGTTCATCGACGGCATCGACGAGGTCACCGGGTTCTTCGAGGGGGTCGACGACCCGGCCGAGGCGGTGCACCGCATCAACACCGAGGCCGACGTGGTCTGGGTCGACGGGCACTCCGACTACGGGCACGCGCTCACGGTGTTCTGGGAGCGGTGGGGCGAGGAGATCACGCCCCGGACGAGTGTGCTCCTGCTCGGGGACGCGCGGAACAACTACCACTCGTCGGGGTCGTGGGTGGTCAAGGAGATCAAGTCCCGGGCCCGCCACGTCTACTGGCTCAACCCCGAGCCGCGCGCCTACTGGGACTCGGGCGACTCGATCGTCGGCGAGTACGCCAACCACTGCGACGAGGTCGTCGAGTGCCGGACCCTGCGCCAGCTCGAACGTTTCGTCGGGGAGCTCGCGTGACCGGTGGCGACCGGGCGGCCGGAGGTGGCTTCGACGCACTCACCGGGGCGGGCACGGGTGCCCCCGAGGGCCCGTCGCCCGAGCCGCCGTCGGGGATCCGGACCATGGCGCCTCGTGCGCCGACGGCCACCACCATCGTGCTGGTCCGCCACGGCGAGGCCGTGTGCAACGTGTCGGGGGTGTGCGGTGGCCCGATCGGCTGCCAGGGACTGACCGAGCGTGGACGGGCTCAGGTGGGTGTGCTGCGGGACCGGCTGACCGAGACCGGGGAGCTCGCCGGCGTCGGCGCGCTCTACGCCAGCATCCTGCCCCGGGCCGTCGAGACGGCCGAGCTGCTGGCACCGGCACTGGCCGGCGTCGACCTCGACGGCGTCACGGGGGAGCCCCCCGCGGTCGTCGAGGAGTGCGGCTTCTGCGAGCTCCACCCGGGCGAGGCCGACGGACTCGGTTGGACGGAGTTCAGCGACCGGTTCGGGAACCCCGACTGGGACACCGACCCCGGGCGGCCCATCGCCCCGGGCGGGGAGAGCTGGACCGGGTTCGTGAACCGGGTGGCGGACAGCCTCGACGCCGTGGCCGCACGCCATCCCGGCGAGTTGGTGGTGGTGGCCTGCCATGCCGGTGTGGTCGAGGCGTCGCTCCTGGCCAAGACGCCGGTCGTGGACGGACTGACCGGGGCACGGATGCAGCTCCGCACCCAGCACGCGTCGCTCACCACCTGGGAGGTCGACGGGGGCAGATGGAAGCTGATCGGCTACAACGACGGAGCCCACCACCTCGGGTCCGAGGGGACCGGGGGCGACACCCGCTCACCGACGGCCTCGGGACGGTCGTGGATGGGTATCGGCACCAGGGAGCCGATCGGCTGACGCCGCGGGGCCCCGGACGGGCCCGCCGTCAGCAGGCGCAGTCCCCGCATACGGGCCCGCCGTCAGCAGGCGTAGTCGTTGTCGTAGGCGAGGTTGAGCCCGCCCAGCGGCAGCACGGCGCTCGGCGAGCTGTACTGGACCATCTGGACGGGGCCCGTCGGGAGTCCGGAGTAGAGCGAGTGCACGTTGGAGCAGGTCGTCGCCGGGTTGATCCCCCAGTCCGCCGCCCAGTAGGGGACAGCCGGCTGGTAGTCGCCGACCAGGGACGACCACCGGCCCGGACTGGCGTAGATGCCAACGCTGTTGATCCCGGCGTAGTGGAGGCCGTCGATGGCTCCCTGCACGAGATCCTGGGTGGCGAGCTGGTGCCCGTCGAGCGACGCGTCCTCGACGTCGAGCCACCACGGGACCGAGGTGTCGACCCCGGCCGCACGGGCGTCGTTGAAGGCCTGGATGGCCGAGTCGAACCCGTAGTTGCAGGAGTCGGGAGAGGCGGACGAGGCACACGCGGGGTCGCCGCTCGAGGGGTCGTTCCCGAAATTCACGTAGATGTACAGGTTGAGTCCGCCGCCGGCCCAGGCGGCCTCCTGGGCCAGGCACGGGTTCAGGTACCCCGGCTCCTCGACCTGGACGATGCCGATGGTGTGGGGCGACGGGGGCTCGTTCCCGCACTGGTAGACGGAGATGTCGTAGCCGAAGCTGCCCGACGGGTACGAGGACCCGGTGAAGGTGCCGTTGCCCGTGGCCTGGGTCATGGCCACCACCGGCGCGGCCAGCACCTGGGGCGTCGACCCCCAGTAGGTGGCGTTCCCGAACGCGGTGACCGCCCCGTTGCTGTTGGTGAACCAGTACCCGCCGCCGTCGGCCGTGGCGGTCATCGACACGATGGGCAGCGACTGCGGCACGTTGCCGAGCGAGCCGTAGAACCCGGCATCGCCGTAGGCGAAGACCCCGCCGTCGGAGGCCACCAGCCAGTACCCCCGGTGGTCGCCCGTCGGGGCCATGGCGACGACGGGCTTCTGGAGCTGGAGGTTCCCTGCCGAACCGTAGAAGGTCGCATCGCCGAAGGCGAAGATCCCGCCGTCGGCTGCGACAAGCCAGTACCCCTTGTCGTCCGCCGTTGTCGCCATCCCGACGATGGGTTGGTTGAGTGGCTTGCCACCCATGGACCCGTAGAACCGGGCGTCGCCGTAGGCGAAGACCCCGCCATCGGAGGCCACCAGCCAGTACCCCTTTCCGTCGGCCGTCGCCGCCATGCCGACGACCGGTCGGTTCAGCTCGATGTTCCCGGTCGAGCCGTAGAACCCGGCGTCGCCGAACGCGAAGATCCCGCCGTCGCTGGCCACCTCCCGGTAGCCGTTGCTGTCGGAGGGCGAGGTGGCGGCGATGCCGACCACCGGGTCGTTCAGGTGGGTGCCCCCCATCGAACCGAAGAAGGGTGCGCCACCGAAGGCGAAGATCCCACCGTCGCTGGCCGCCACCCAGTACGCCGACACCGTCCGGATCGCCGGTTGCGGCGAGGTATGGATCGACGCCGGCGAAGTGGTCGAGGTGGTGGACGCGCCGGCGACGACCGGAACGCCGATCGAGGCGAGTGCGGCGAGGACGGACAGGACGACCGTGAGGGACAGCCGGTTCCGGCGATCCGGGATTCGCCGGCTGACGGGGTCGGTTTGCGGCATGGGTGGGGCGCCTCCATTGATCGGATCGGGTCGTCGGTGGTAGGCCGACAGTCACCACATCGACACTGCGGGCGGCAATCCTGAGGTCCGACCCATTGTGGATGCGGCGGGAACGCGAAGCAACACCCGGTCGGGACCTGGGCTTCTGCACGGTTTCGGGCCGCGATCGGACCCGGACGGGGTCAGTTGCGGAGCAACTCGGCGATCCGGAAGGCCAGGTCGAGCGCCTGACGGCCGTTCAGCCGGGGATCGCAGGTGGTGGTGTAGCGCTGGCCCAGCTGGCCCTCCACGATGTCCTCGAACCCGCCCAGGCACTCGGTCACGTCGTCACCGGTGAGTTCGACGTGCACCCCGCCGGGCCAGGTGTCGACCTCCCGGTGGATGCGGAAGAAACTCTGCAGTTCGCTGACGATGTCATCGAACCGGCGGGTCTTCTGACCCCCTTCCGCGGTGAACGTGTTGCCGTGCATGGGATCGCAGACCCACACCACGGGATGACCCTCGTCCGCCACGGCGCGGAGCAGTCCGGGCAGGTGGTCGTCGATGGCATCGACCCCGAAACGGGTGATGAGGGTGAGCCGTCCCGGGATCCGGTCCGGATTGAGCCGCTCGCAGATCGCCACCACGTCGTCGGCGTCGGCGGCGGGGCCGACCTTCGAGGCGACCGGGTTGTGGATGCCGGCGAGGAACTCGATGTGGGCACCGTCCAGCTGGCGGGTCCGCTCGCCGACCCACAGCATGTGGGCCGAGCAGTCGTACCAGTCGCCGGTCAACGAGTCCCGCCGGGTCAGGGCCTCCTCGTACTCGAGGATCAGGGCCTCGTGGCTCGTCCAGAAGTCCACCTGGTGGAGGGTGCTCTCGTCCGAGAGGTTGATGCCGCAGGCGTCCATGAAGCGCAGTGCCCGGTCGATCCCCTCGGCGATGTCCTCGAAGCGGCGGCCCTCGGTGGTGCTCGCCACGAACTGCTGGTTCCAGGCGTGGATCTGACCGAGATCGGCGAACCCCCCCTTGGTGAAGGCACGCAGGAGGTTGAGCGTGGCCACCGACTGCTCGTACGCGGTCACCAGCCGAGCGGGGTCGGGGACCCGGGCGCTGCGCTCCGGCAGGTCGTCGTTGACCATGTGCCCGCGGAACGAGTCGATGACCTGGTCGCCCACCTGCTCGGTGGGAGAGCTGCGCGGCTTGGCGAACTGTCCGGCGATCCTTCCCACCTTGACCACGGGCAGGCCTGCCCCATAGGTCAGGACGACGGCCATCTGGAGGATGATCTTGAGCTTGTCCCGGATGCCGTCGGCCGTGAACTCGGCGAACGACTCGGCACAGTCCCCGGCCTGGAGCACGAAGGCACGACCGTCTGCCGCCTGGCCGAGGGCCCCGGTCAGATGGCGGGCCTCGCCGGCGAAGACCAGGGGCGGGAGGCCGCTCAGCCGGGCGTGGACCTGCTTGAGAGCCGCCTCGTCGGGCCAGGTCGGCTGTTGGGCCGCAGGTCGCGTGCGCCACGAGTCCGGGGTCCAGGGGGAGGTCGCGTCGGAGGTGGGATTCGCGGGTGCCACCTCCACAGCGTAAGGCCTCCGGACCTAGGCTCGGTACATGACCCCATTCCGTTTCGGCGTCCAACTGTCCAACGCCTCGTCCGGTGCGGCATGGCGCGACCTGGCCCGGACCATCGAGGGCCTCGGATACTCCACGTTGTTCATCCCCGACCACTTCGAGGACCAGTTCGGTCCGCTGGTGGCGATGACCGTCGCGGCCGAGGCGACGACCGACCTGCGGGTGGGCTCACTGGTGTTCGGCAACGACTACCGTCATCCGATCGTCCTGGCCAAGGAGATCGCCACCCTCGACCTCGTCTCCGAGGGCAGGGTCGAGTTCGGGCTCGGGGCCGGCTGGATGACCACCGACTACGAGCGGTCGGGCATCGCCCACGACCCGCCCGGCGAGCGCATCACCCGGATGGCGGAGAGCCTGGCGATCATGAAGTCGCTGTGGTCGACCGGGGCCGCCACCTTCGAAGGCGAGTACTACCGGATCACCGGTGCCGTCGGAGCACCCCTTCCGCACCGTCGCCCCCATCCCCCGATCATCATCGGAGGAGGTGGGAAGCGGGTCCTCGGCATCGCCGCCCGTGAGGCGGACATCGTGGGGGTCAATCCGAGCCTGGCCGCCGGCTACGTGGGTCCCGAGGTGCTCGAGACGACGACCGCCGAGTACTACGAGGAACGGCTCGGATGGATCCGCGAGGCCGCTGGTGAGCGGTTCGACGAGCTCGAACTGCAGGTGCTGACCTTCCTCGTCCAGATCGTTCCGGACCGCGACGACGCCCTGGAGCGACTCGGCCAGTTGATGGGGGTCACGGCCGAACAGGTCGCCGGCTCACCCATCGCCCTGATCGGGACCGTCGAGCAGATCATCGAATGCCTGGTCGAGCGGCGGGAGCGGTTCGGGTTCTCGTACGTCGTCGTGCACGAGGCCGAGATGGAGGCCTTCGCTCCCGTCGTGGCGGCACTCGCGGGAACCTGAGGTGGACGGCTCCGGCCCGCGGATCGGGATCTTCGGAGGGACCTTCGATCCGATCCACGAGGGCCACGTCGAGGTGGCGGAGTCGGTCCGCAACGCGCTGGGACTGGACCGGATGCTGGTGGTCGTGGCCAACCAGCCGTGGCAGAAGCAGGACCGACCGGTCACCCCGGCCGAGGACCGCTATGCGATGGTCGCCGCGGCGCTCGACGAGCGGCCGGGCCTCGAGCCGTCCCGGATCGAGATCGACCGTGGCGGGCCGTCGTACACGATCGACACCGTCCGGACGATCCGGACCGTCGAGCCGGACTCCGAGATCGTCGTGGTGGTGGGTGCCGACGTGGCGGCCGCCCTCGACACCTGGCACGAGCACGAGGCGCTCCGCCGAATGGTCACCCTGGCCGTCGTCGACCGGCCGGGGGTCCCGGTCGTCGACCCACCCACCGGGTGGCGGTTCGTCCGGGTCCCGGTGGGACCGGTCGACGTGTCGAGCACCGACCTGCGATCCCGACTCGAGTCCGGGGCCTCGGTCGAAGGGGCGGTCCCCGACGCCGTCATCCGTTGCATTGTCGAGCGCGGTCTGTACGCTACGGGGAGATGACTGTGCGGCTGACCCCCAGCGAGTCGGAGCTCACCCCCACGCCGCAGGTCCCTCCACAGCCGGATCCATCTGTCGTGCAGGTGACAACGACCGAGGAGGCCGCGGACGGCAGGCGGGCACTTCGCGAGGCCCGGCGCCGCCGCCGGCGCACCACATGGATCTGTGCCGCGTTCGTCGCTCTCTGTCTGGCCCTTACCATCGTGGTCGTGACGCTCGCCCGCTATCGAACGGCTCCGACGCTGCCGTCGGTGGGTGCCATCGCCACCTCGATCCATCCGGACCCGTCCGGTCTCCCCCCACCCGCAGGCCCCCGGATCGACAGCACCGTGCTGCCGTCCACATCGTCCCTTGGCGCCGCGGCGCCAGAAGGAGGCACCCGTTGACCACCACCGACCCCGCCCCCGTCGCTCCTCCCTCCGTGGCCGACGTCCCCGACGAATGCCTCGTGGCGGCGCGTGCCGCAGACGCCAAGTCCGGGGAGGAGACCGTCATCCTCGCCATGGGTGAACTGTTGGGGGTGACCGACGCGTTCGTCGTGACCAACGGCCGCAACCAGCGGCAGGTCAAGACGATCGTGGACGAGGTCGAGCGCCAGGTGAAACGGGACTGCGGTCGCTCGCCCCTGCAGGTCGAGGGTCTGGCCGACGCCTACTGGGTGCTGATGGACTACGGCGACTTCCTCGTCCACGTGTTCATGGACGAGGCGCGCTCCTTCTACGACCTGGAGCACCTGTGGAACGACGCCCCACGGGTGGTCTGGGCGGTGGCGGCCTCGGCCTGACGTCGTCGCCGCTCAGGGTAGCGGCGCCTGTGGGAGGTAGTCGGTCCGGCCCACCGGCCCCGGCACCTGGGCGCCGGCCGCGGTCGGGACCTCGACCGCCTTCCCGGCGATCTCGAAGTCGACCCCGGTGATACCCGGTTGCTGGGTGACCGTGTACACGACCTGGGCGATGGCCATGGTCTGGTCGGGTCCCACCACCTGGATCGGGTCGGCGGTGAACCGGACGGTGGCGATCCCGCCGGCCTGGGTGGTGGTGACGCCGACGCCGGCACCGCTCAGGTACGACTGGACCCCCGACGCCGACTCCGTCGCGGTGGGGCCCGCCAGCAGTGCGCCGAGGACCTGGCCGAGGGCGGCCGGCACGGCGACCTCGCGGGTGGCCGCCACCAGGTGGCCGCTGGGCGCCACCAGGAATATCTGCTCGGGGACCCCCACCGCCGGAGCGGAACCGGGGACGGAGGAGTTCGTGGTCGGAGGCTCGAGCAGGTGGTAGGGGACGTCGGACTTTGCGATGGGGGTCGGCGCGCTCGCGGTCGGGATGCCACACGCCGCGCCGGACAGGACGACGCCGGCGACGGCGAGCGCGGTGATCCACCGGAGTCTGGCCCCGGTCATGCGCCACCCCGGTGGTCGAACGAGGGTCCCGGCCCGGTGTCCCCGGCCGGGTGGAGGGGGAGTTCCACGACGAATCGGGTCCCACCGCCGGGCGCATCCTCGCTCCACACCCGTCCACCGTGGAGGCGGACGTGTTCGGCCACCAGCGACAGCCCGAGACCGGTGCCCTGGCTCGACGCTCGCTGGCCGGCCCGGCCACCCCGGTAGAAGCGCTCGAAGAGGTGGTCCCGTTCGGCGTCGGGCACCCCGGGCCCGCTGTCCTCGATCACGACCCGGATGGCCAGTGCCGGGAACGGGCTCTCGGCGAGGAGTGGAGGCTGTCGCTCGACCAGGACCCGGGTGACGCCGCCCGCGTAGAGGGACGCGTTCTCCATGAGGTTGGTCATGACCCGCTCGAACCGCCGCTTGTCCACCCGCAACCGCAGCCCGTCGACTCCGGGGCCGACCACGACCGGGAACGTAACCGTGCCGCGCACCCCCTCGTCGACCGGGGCGGCCGCGGCGACCGCCCGCCGTACCAGCTCCCCGGGATCGACCTCGTCGAGCGAGAGCTCGGCGGAGCCGGCGTCGAACCGGGAGATCTCGAGCAGGTCGTCGACCATCCGGGTGAACCGTCGCAGGTCGCCGTCGAGCAGGTCGAGCGCGCTCCGGGCCCGGGGGGCCAGCTGGCTCCGGTGGCTCTCGAGCACCGAGACCGTCGCCGTCAAGGTGGTGAGCGGCGAGCGGAGCTCGTGGCTCACGTCCGAGGTGAACCGGGCCTCGCGCTCGATCCTGTCCTGGAGGTTCGCCGTCATCCGGTTGAACGCGGCGGCCAGTTCCTCGAGGTCGGCATCGTCGCCGGCATCGACCCGGGTGTCGAGCTGCCCGCCGGCGATGGCCACGGCGGCGTCGGTGAGCGCGGCGAGCGGGCGCAGGGCCCGCGAGCTGGCCCATCGGCCGACGGCGGCACCGGCGACGGTGGTGACCAGGGCTGCGGCGGCCAGCGCGAAGGCCAGAGCCCGGAGCGTGCCCGCCAGCTCGTCCAGGGAGAACACCTCGAAGTAGGCGCTGTGCACGGCCGGCAGGGGCACCCCGATGACCAGCTGGGGAGTGCCGGCCAGGTCGAACAACTGGGATGCCGGGGTGCCGGCCAGGACGAGGTTCCGCTCGCCGACGGGAATGGCACTCTGGCCCACCGAGATCGACGTGGCGTACCACTGACCACCGGTGCGCAGCACGGAGCGGGAACCGGGGAGCGTGTCCACCGACTCGATGAGCTGGTTGACCTGGGTGACGGGTGACCGCAGCGCGTTCTGCACGAGTGCGGCGTTGGCGAAGGCCTGGCGCTGCTCGGCCGACTGGCGTTCGCTGAGGAACGTCTGCCTGGCGGTGAAGTAGGTGATCCCGGCCATGAGCGTCGACAGCCCGAATGCACCGATGGCGAACGTGAGTGTGACCCGGGCCCGCAGACCGAGCCGGCCGGAGAGCCGTGTCCCCCGGTTCCGCAGCGTCCCGGACGGGGCGCCGCGGTGGACGGCGTCGTCCGCCGCGGTTCCGCCTCGTGATCCGGGGGCGGCATAGGCGGAGACCACCGGTCAGACCGCCAGCTTGTAGCCCATGCCCCGGACGGTGAGGATGAACCTGGGCGAGGCGGGGTCCGGCTCGACCTTGGTGCGCAGACGCCTGACGTGGACGTCGACCAGCCGGCCGTCACCGAAGTAGTCGTAGCCCCACACGCGCTCGAGCAGCTGCTCGCGGGTCAGGACCCTGCCCGGATGGTTGGCCAGCTCGCACAGGAGCCGGAATTCCGTGCGGGTGCAGTGGACCTCCTCGCCGGCCCGGCGCACGACGCCCGCCTCCGGCTCGATCTCCACGTCGCCGAAGCTGAGGACGGCCGATCCTTCGCCGTCGTGGCGCGACCGGCGGAGGAGGGCCCGGATCCGGGCGGCCAGCTCCTTGGCCACGAACGGCTTGGTCACGTAGTCGTCGGCACCGGCCTCGAGACCGGCGACGACGTCGTGGGTGTCGGATCGCGCCGTCACCATGATCACCGGTACGGTCGACTGGCGCCGCAGGGCGCGGCACGCCTCGAAGCCGTCGATCCCGGGGAGCATGAGGTCGATCAGGACCAGCTCGTAGGCCTCGCTCCCGAAGCGGGCCACGGCGTCCTCCCCGCTCCCCACGCCGTCCACGGTGTAGCCCTCTTCCTCCAGGGCCAGGCGCATCGAGGACCGGATCCGCTCGTCGTCCTCGACGATCAGGATGCGACTCATGGTCCGATCATGACACGACCGTCCCACCCGCAGCGGGCAGGACGGTCGTGGTGGGTCGCCGGTCGGAGCCCGTCTAGGACAGCCAGATCTGCTGTGGCCAGACGGCCCCGCCGATCATGCCGAAGGCCTTGCCGCCCGCCGGCGTGGTCGGGTTGTTGAAGTTCTGCACCGAGGGCTGGGCCCCGATCGCCCACAGCGTGCGGTCGTACCAGATGTAGGGCAGGTCGGTCGAGAGCAGGCGGTTGACCTGCTGGTAGGCGGCCACCCGTGTCGACTGGTCCGGCGACTGGCGGCCCTGGATCAGCGCCGTCTGCATGGCCGGGTCGGCGTTGCGGGCCATGTTGATGCAGAACAGCGGGGTGTTCGCGTTCTTCGGCGTCCAGAAGATGTAGTTGAGGTCGGGGTTGACGGCACCGAACTGGCGCCACGTCAGTGCCTCGAAGCTGCCCTGGAGGGCCACGTTGATGATCGAGTCCTGGAGGATCGGTACGAGCGTGACCGTCATGCCGGCCAACTGCAGCTGCTGCTGGAGGAACTCGGCGAGCTGGCTGCCCTTGGGGTCGGGGGTGTGCCCGAGGGTGAGTGCCACCGGGGCGCCGGACGCCTTGACCTCGGACACCAGCTGCTTGGCCTTGGAGAGGTTGAACTCGGGATAGCCGTTGTCGGCCAGGTAGTACGGCGACGTCGAGGTGAACACGCCGTTCGACGTCGAGTTGACGCCGTTGTCGATCACGTCGACGTACTGCTGGGAACTGGTGGCGTACGCCATGGCCTGGCGCAGCTTGAGGTTGTTGAACGGCGGCTTGGACAGGTTGAGGATCAAGCAGCCCATGTCCGGTTCGCCGGCCACGTGCACCGAGTCGTCGCAGTAGCCGAGCGACGTGTTGGAGCGCATCTGGGTGATGTCCGAGGCCGTGTCCGAGTGGATGATGTCCACCACTCCGGACTGGAGGCTGGCCAGGATCTGGTCCGTGTCCGGGATCGGCTTGTAGGTGATGCTGTCGAGGTAGGGCATGCCGGGGCGCCAGTAGTGGGGATTGCGGGTGGCGGTGAAGTGGTCGTTCGGGATCCACTCCTGGAAGATGAACGGGCCGGTGCCGATCGGGTTGGTCTGGCTGCCCGAGGCGAGCCAATTGGGCTCGGCGATGTAGGCGAACTGGCCCCCGATGCCGCCGCACAGGTAGTAGTCGAAGGGAACCCACGGTGAGTCCATGGTGATGGTGACCACCAGCGGGCTGGTGACGGTGACCGACTGGACGGGAGTGAGTGCCGGGCCGGTCAGCAGCGACGCGATCTGGGCCTTGAAGTTGGCGGCCACGGCGCTGGCGTCGCAGGGCGCGCCGTTGTGGAACAGCAGGTTCGGGCGCATGGTGATCGTCCACGTGGAGTAGTCGGCATTCGGGATCACCGACTCCGCGAGGTTGGGCTGGGGGAGGCCGTTGATGTCGAGGATCATCAACGTGTCGAACACCGTGCGGGCGTAGAGGATCCCGACCTCGTCGAATGTGCCCTGGGTGGGGGAGAAGCCCTTCTCCTCGGCGTCGACACCGAACACCAGCTGACCGCCGGGCTTGGGAGTGGCACTCGAGATGCCGTCGGGTCGTGGCCCGGACGACGTCGTTGAGCTGGAGCCGGACCCGGAGTTCCCACAAGCCGCGAGCAGCCCACCGGAGGTACCGGCGATGGCGAGCCCGGCCCCGGCGACTGCCCCCTTGGCCAGGAACGAGCGGCGGTCGATGCGATCAGTCATGGTCCCCCTTTGGACGACGGTCGCTGCGTTCGCAGGCGACCTCTTCGGTGCGGTGATTCGTCGGTGCGGCGATCCTGTCCGGCCCCGGCCCTCCGCCGGGGACGGCGAGACCTCTGCTGTCTCGGCCTGACGTTACCCTTCGGCGCCCCGGAGTGGGGGAACGCGCCCTTCGAATCGACGGACGGCCGGTCCCGGCCGGTCGGTGCCGGCGGTGGCGTATGGCGGGACGGGTCACCGGACGCCGGTACGCTCGATGCGTGGATTGGGAGATCGAGGCCTACCGGCGCTCGGTCGCAGGCCTCTCCCCGGACACGGTCCGGGCCTACGCCTCCGACGTCGAGCGGTTCGCCCAATGGGCGGCGCGCGGGGGTGCGGAGGGCCCGACCGACGTGGACCGGATCGTCCTCCGGCGCTATCTGGCCTTCCTGGCCACCCGCCGGTACGCCAAGGCGACGATCTCCCGGGCGGCCGCCTCGCTCCGGTCCTACTTCGGCTGGTGCGCGCGGCGGGGACTGATCGAACGTGACCCGTCGGTGCGGCTGTCGGCCCCGGCGCCGGACTCGCGCCTGCCGCGGGTGCTCGGCCACGCGGAGCTCGACCGGTTGCTCGAGCCGGTCACGTCAGCCGTGCCGGACGACGGGGCAGGGGCGGAAGCCCGACCGGTGCCACGTGACTTGCGGGACGACGCCGTTCTCGAACTCCTCTACGGGGGCGGCATGCGCGTCGCCGAACTGTGCGGGCTCGACGTCGACGACCTCGACCTCGACCGCGGCGTGGTGACGGTGACCGGCAAGGGGTCCAAGCAACGCCAGGTCCTCGTCCACGGGCGTTGCGTCGAGGCCGTGCGGGTGTGGCTCGCCGGTCCCCGTTCGGCGATGGCCCCGGCGGCGGGCGGGTCCGGCGCGTTGTTCTACAACGGGAGGGGCAACCGGCTCGGCGCCCGGGACGTGCGCCGGATCCTCGACCGCCGTTCGCCGGTACCCACCCATCCCCACGCCCTCCGGCACAGCTTCGCGACGCACCTGCTCGACGGGGGCGCCGACCTGCGGGTCGTGCAGGAATTGCTCGGGCATGCGAGCCTGCAGACGACGCAGGTCTACACTCATGTGAGCAAGGAACGCCTGCTTTCGGTCTACTCCGGAACGCATCCACGGGCCTAAGGGGACAATTGCCGACGCAACTCGAGACGGCCGGGCACGGTATCGACGCCTTGTGGGCCGAGTACAAGAAGACAGGTGGCAAGGCGCTGCGCGATCAGCTCATCGTCCACTACGCCCCTGTGGTCAAGTACGTGGCCGGCCGGGTGTCCGTCGGCCTGCCCCGCCACGTCGACGAGGCCGATCTCGCCAGCTACGGCATCATCGGCCTGATCGACGCCATCGAGCGCTTCGAGCCGGCCCGGAACATCAAGTTCGAGACGTATGCGGTACCCCGGATCAAGGGCGCCATCATCGACGAGCTCCGTTCGATCGACTGGGTGCCACGGTCGGTGCGGGCCAAGGCGAGGGCCGTCGAGCAGTCCTACTCGAAGCTGGAGGCGGACCTCCACCGCACGCCGACCGATGCCGAGGTCGCCGCCGACCTCGAGATGACCGACGACGAGTTCCAGACGACCCTCCGCAAGATCTCCTTCGTCGGTGTCGTGGCGCTGGACGAGGTCTTCCGGGGTGGCGACCACTCCGACCGCTCGACCCTGGGGGAGACGCTTCCCGACGCCACCTCCGGTCCACTGGACACCTTCGAGGTCAAAGAGACCAAGGAGGCCCTGATCAAGGCGGTCAGCGAGATGGCGGAACGGGAGAAGACCGTCCTCACCCTCTACTACTACGAGGGCCTCACCCTCGCCGAGATCGGCGACATCCTCGGCGTCACCGAGAGCCGGGTCTGCCAGATCCACACCAAGGCCGTGCTGCAGCTGCGGGCGAAGCTCGCCGACCGGCCCGAGGGTGCGGGGCGCAAGCTGGCCGGCGACAAGGGCGCGACGAAGGCAGTCGCCGCACCCGCGGCCGGCTGACCGGCGTCACCCGACCGCCCCCGACCGGGGCGGTCGCCGGGGTCGCCGCCCGCCCCGCCGCCCGCCCCGCCGCCCGCCGAGTGGAGGCTGTCGGCCACGGGCACTAGCATGGTGTGGTCCCGCCGACCGGTGGGACACTCGAGCGGTAACTACACGCACCCGGCCGCGTCCACGGTCGCCCCGCACCACGGGGTGCTGCAGCCGGGGAGGAACAACCGTCACAAGGAGCAGTCATATGGCCGTCGTCACCATGAAGCAGCTGTTGGGCGCGGGCGTCCACTTCGGGCACCAGACCCGCCGGTGGAAC
>JBEKRV010000037.1:0-35125 GCA_049517675.1 Acidimicrobiales bacterium | reverse complement strand
AATCCTGCAGCGGCTACTGGCGTTGACCGCGGCCATCTGGCACAACGATCACATCGGTGCCCGACCACACCGTTCGTTGCTGGCCTATGACCACTGACCCCTTGGAATTGATCATCTAGCGGACCGGGTGGCACCGCCGGCCGTGCCCGGTGCCGAACGTGCAGAGGGGGCTCAGTGGACGTCCCAGTCGGCACCCACGTACACCGGGGTCATCGACATGACGCCCTCGGGCGGGTCCATCCGCTCCGGCCCGAAGGCGTCGAAGGACACCAGCGGCTGCCACGGCAGGTACGGGTCCTTCCTGCCCTTGGGGAAGCCGGTGATCGCCGTCCACAGCGAGTAGTGGCCCTTGGGGAGGGGCAGGTACCCGAGCTTGCACACGACCTCGAAGTCGCCCTCGGGCATCGTCCCCTGGTGGTCGATCACGAACATCGGGAACGCGGTGCCCTGGGACATGCCGAGGTAGAAACTGGCCATGCACTCCTCGGGGGAGTTGAGGACGAGGCGGACCTCGACCTCGCACTCCGAGCGCAGCTGGCCGCCGTCGCTGGCGCGCAGCTCGGCCTTCAGCACCGTCACCACCCCCTCCTTGGTCGTGAGGAGGGTCGAGCTCTGCTCGACGGCGGTCCGGTACATGGTCACGACCTCCTTGGTGGGGCCGGAGGCCCGGACCACGGCGTCGGACAGCCACACGGCACGCTGGCAGGACGCCTCCACCGACGCCAGGTCGTGCGAGACGTAGAGGAGCGTGGTGCCGGAGCGGACGATCTCGCCGATGCGACCGAGGCACTTGCGCTGGAAGTTGGCGTCGCCCACGGCCAGCACCTCGTCGACCAGCAGGACGTCGGGCTCGAGGAATCCGGCGATGGAGAAGCCCAGCCGCATCTGCATCCCCATCGAGTAGAACTTGACCTGGCGGTCGATGGCGTCGGTCAGCTCGGCGAACTCCACGATGGTGTCGAACTTGCGCCGGATGTCCTCGCGCCCCATGCCGAGCACGGCGCCGTAGAGGAAGATGTTCTCCCTGCCGTTGAGGTCGGGGTGGAGACCGCTCGTGACGCTGAGCAGCGCACCGATGCGACCGGCCACGGTGCACTTCCCGGCACTCTGGTAGGTGACCTGGCTCAGGATCTTCAGCAGGGTCGTCTTGCCCGAGCCGTTGACGCCGATGAGCGCCATGCTCTCTCCGGGGGACACCTCGAAGTTCACGTCCCGGAGCACCCACCGGAACCCCGGCTTGTTGTGCTCGGTGACCCGCTTGGTCAGCCGGGTCATCTGCTCGTAGAACAGCGGGATCGTCTTGTCCGAGCGGAACTTCTTCCAGACGTGCTCGACCTTGATGCTCCCCTCAGGCAATGTCGGCAAAGTTCACCTCGTAGCGCTTGAAGATCTTGTAGCCGCCCACCAGGTAGACCATCGAACCGATCACGGCGGCACCCAGGGGGAGCCAGCTCGGGTTGTGCCCGAGGAGCATGGTCTGGCGGATGCTGTTGATGACCGGGCCGAGCGGGTTGAAGAAACCGTAGACGACCTGCAGGTTCACGTAGAAGCCGCCTACCCAGTGCTTGTCGATCAGGGTCCCCCCGTACACGTGGAAGTGGGCGGGGATCATGGAGAACGGCCAGATCACCGGGGTCATGAAGATCCCGAGCGAGATGATGATTGGCAGCACCTGCTGGAGGTCGCGCATCTGGATGATCAGGCTGGAGATGGCCAGGGTGATGCCGGCGGCGAACGCCACCTCGATCAGGATGAACAGCGGGACCCAGACGGTGGCGATCTTCGGGGCCCGTCCGAAGTACACGAAGAGGATGGCCAGCGGGATCCACGAGATCACCGTGTTGAGACCGTTGACCAGCATGGTCTCGAGCGGGAAGCACTCCCGGGGGAACTGGGTCTTGGCCAGGAGCGCCTTGTTGGTGAGCAGCGAGATCCCGCCGGTGCCGAGCGCCGAGGAGAAGAACGACCAGCAGAGGATGCCGACGAACTCGAACAGGGCGAAGGGGATCCCCTGGGTGTGGATGCTGCCCTTCAGGCGCGAGAACACGAGCACGAAGATCGCCAGCGTCAGCACCGGGCTCAGCACGGCCCAGGCGACGCCCAGGGCGGCCTGCTTGTACTGGGCCCGGAAGTCACGCTCGGCCAGCGTGTACATGATCTCCCGGTGCACCCACAGGCTCCGCAACGAGGCCACGAGCGGCGCCTTGTGGGTGTACAGGATGTCGTCCGGGGGCTCCGCGCCGATCGACGCCACGTCGGTGACGACCAGTCCGCGCCCGTTGTCCGACTGATCGACCGCAAGATCTGTCATCGACGGAACTACCCCCTCGGGTCGGCGTCGGACAGCCGACACCGCCTGTTTCGCGAGCAGCCCATGCTACCGCAGCACGGGCGGTTTTCGATACGACCGGCCGCGATCTCCCAGGTCGGGTACCGGCACCGTCGACGGCCGGGGAAGGGCCTGCGGATAGCATGCCCGGGTGGATCGCGGCGAGCCGGGGGACGTGGCTGAGCCGTCGCGCCGCCCCCGGCCGCTCCCGGTGACCGGGGGGATCCCTCCCGACCTGACCGGGACCGCCGTGGTCGGGGCCGGCGCGTGACCGACCTGGCCGGCCGACGGCTGGTCCACCTCACCACCACCGACGCCGACCTGGCCCTCGAGCTCGGACCGCAGCTGCGGGCCTTCGCCGACGCGGGGATGGACGTCATCGGGGTGTCGGCGCCGGGCCCCTTCGTCGGGCGACTCGCCGACCTGGGCATCCGCCATGTGGCGCTGCGTCACCCGACCCGGTCCGGGTCCGTCGCCGACGACCTGTTCGCCGTGGTCGAGCTGACCCGGCTGTTCCGGAGCCTCCGGCCCGACATCGTCCACACCCACCGTCACCAGCCGGGACTGGTCGGCCGCGTCGTCGCCCGGGCCACCGGCGTGCCGGGGATCGTCAACACCGTCCACGGCCTCTCCGCCCCACCCGGGGACCACCTCTCCCACCGGGCCGTGGCCTACGGGATCGAGCGCCTGGCCGCCACCTGCTCACGGTTCGAGCTGGTCCGGAGCCCGGACGACCTGGCCCTCCTGGCCAGGCTCGGGGTGCCGGCCGACCGACTGGTGCTGCTGGGCGACGGGGTCGACGTCCAGCGGTTCCAGCCCCGCAGGACCTCCGCCGACATCGCCCGGGCCCGGGCCGCCCTCGGCGTCGGCCCGTCCGCCGTGGTGGCCGGCACCGTCGGCCGACTGGTCTGGCAGGAAGGGTTCCGCGAACTGTTCGCCGCGGCGTCCCGCATGCGGGACGTCCGGCCCGAGGTGGTCTTCGCCGTGGTGGGACCGGAGGACGACGCCGGCGGCGACCCGCTCGACCCCGACGACCTCGCCGCAGCCACCGCCCTCGGCAACGTCGTGTTCACCGGCCACCGCGACGACGTGGCGGACCTGTACCCCGGGTTCGACGTCTTCGTGCTCCCGTCCTCCTGTCAGAGCGTGCCCCGATCGGCCATGGAGGCGGCGGCCAGCGGGCTCCCGGTCGTCGCCGGCGACACCCGGGGCTGCCGCCAGGTCGTCGATCCCGGGGGCACCGGTCTCCTCGTCCCGCTCCACGACGTCGACGCCCTGGTCGCCGCGGTCGCCGACCTCGCCGGCGACCCCGCCACGAGGGGGACGATGGGTGCGAGGTCCCGCGCCAAGGCGGAGGCCGAGTTCGACGAACAACAGGTCATCCGCACCACGCTCGACGTCTACCGCCGGCTCCCTGCCCGCCGGTCGGGGCGGACCGGACCGGCCTGACCGACGGCCGGCTCCCCACCCTCACCCGGAGGGATTCGTCCCCGCCACCCGCAGGGCCAGGTCGGCGACCGCGCCGGCCACCACGTCGTCGGTGAAGGACCGGCGGAACAGCTCGTGGGCCCGTTCGACCAGCTCCGCCCGCAGCGCCTCGTCGCGGAGCAGGCGGTCGCACGCGGCGGCGATGTCCGCTGCGGTGTCGGCCAGGAGGAGGTGGACCCCGTCCTCGGCACCGAGACCCTCGGCACCGAGGGTCGTCGACACCACCGGCACCCGCTGGGCGAAGGCCTCGAGGACCTTGAGGCGGGTGCCGCTGCCGAAGCGGAGGGGCACCACCACCAGGTCGGCCCGGGCCAGTTCGTCGGCGATGTCCGCGACCTGCCCGACCAGGGTCACCGCCGGTGGGTCGTCGAGGGCGAGCAACGCCGGCGCCGTCGTCCCCACCAGGCGGATCCGCACGTCGGGGACCAGGCGACGGAGCCGGGGGGCGACCTCGTCGACCAGGAAGCGCGCGCCCTCGGCGTTCGGCGGGTACCGGAGCGTCCCCTGGAACACCACGGTCGGCGGTTCGCCCACCGCCACCCGGCCGACCGGCTCGTCCACCAGGCGGTAGCCGTTGGGCACCACCGCCACACGTGGGATGCCTCCGGCCCGGGCCCGCTCGGCATCGAGGTCGCTGCAGACGACGGTCGTGCCCACCCGCTCCCCCGCGGCCCGCTGGAAGCGGCGCCAGCGCCGCACCTCCTCGCCGGAGAAGAGCCGTGCCGCCAACTGCCTCGCCGTCGACGACGGTCCGGACGGTGCCGGGGTGGGGATGGCCATGCGGGCGGCGATCTTGTGGTCCTCGAGGTCGACCAGGTCGAGCACCGACGGGGCGGCCACCATCCCGCCGGTCAGGACCAGGGGCCGGATCCCGAAGTACCAGACCAGGTCGTAGTGCCCCCTCGAGAACCGGGCGAGCGCACGGAGCACCGCCCCGCCGTCGTCGCGGGGAAGTTCGAAGGGTCGGTCCCGGTCGACAGCCGCGGCCAGCCGACCGGGGCCGGCAGGGGGCCGGTCCTCGAAGGAGACGTGGCCCACACGGGCGAGGCCGGTCCCCGGGTCCGGTGGGTCGATGTCCCGGCGGGCGGTGGGGAGGACGGAGAAGAGGTCGGTCGGACCGCACCGGGCCAGCCCGCGCAGGACGGTGGCCAACCGCAGCCGCGAGCCGCTGTTCGGCGGCCACGGGTACTCGCCCGCAACGACCAGGGTCCTCACCGGTCGTCCCCCAATGCACGCTCCCTGGTCCGGATCCCCGCCCCGGTTGCGCACCGGGAGGGAGGTCCCGAGGTGCCCGGGACGCGCCGATGGTACCGCTCCGGGCCGGCGCTATCGTCTCCCGGGTGACCGGAGCCGACGCCACCGACCCGTGGGAGGACGTCGACGAGCCACTCGTCCTCCACGTCATCCCGACACCGCTCGCCCGGGGCGCCCAGCGCGAGGCACGGGCGCTGGCCGACGAGCTCGACCGGCCCGGCGTCCGGGCCCACCGGGTGCTGTGCCTGTTCGACGGCCCGGCCGAGGTCGAGCCCGACCTCACGCTGGCCATCCCCGACGGGGACCGGCCGGGCGTGGGCTACAACTGGCGGGCGGTCCCCCGCCTGCGGGCGGCGCTGGCCCGACTGGACCCGGTCTGCGTGGTGGCCCACGGCGGCGAGCCGCTCAAGTACCTGGTCCCGGCCATGGCCGGTCGCAGGCGACCACTCGCGTACTACGCCATCGGCACCTACGGGGCGTCCGCCGGGCGCAGCGCCCAGGTGACGCTGTGGCGCCGGCTGCTCGCCCGCGTCGACGTGGTGGCGGCAGAGGGTGACGAGGTGGCCGAGGAGTGCACCCGCCTGCTCGGGGTGCCCGCCGGCAAGGTGACCATGATCCCGAACGGCCGCGACCCGGCCGTCTTCCATCCCCGACCCGGTGGGCGGGCCGACGACCGGCCGGTCGTCGCCTTCGTCGGGGCGCTCACCCCGGGGAAGCGACCCGACCGCTTCGTGGAGGCCGTCGCCGCCCTGCGGGCACGGGGACTCGGGTTCCGGGCCGTCCTCATCGGCGACGGCGCCCTGCGCGCCGAGGTCGAGGCCCCGGCCCGCGAGGCCGACGTCGAGATGCTCGGCTCGCGGTCCGACGTCGCCGAACTGCTCGGGCGGGCCGACGTCATGGTGTTCCCGAGCCGGCCGCAGGGCGAGGGCATGCCCGGGGTCCTGATCGAGGGTGGGCTGTCGGCCCTGCCGATCGTGGCCACCGACGTGCCCGGGGTCCGGACGGTCATCGACGACGGCACGACCGGGTTCGTCCTCGGCGTGGAGGACCTCGACGGCATGGTGGCCTCCCTGGCCCGGCTGATCGAGGAGCCCGACCTGCGCCGGAGGATGGGGGAGGCGGCGCGTGCCCGGTGCGTCGAGCACTTCAGCATCGGTGCCGTCGGGTCGTCGTGGCTGCGCCTCCTGGCCCCGCTCTTCCCGGCCGGGGTCGACGGGACCTCCTGAGTCCGCGATCCGACCGGGGGCTGATCCGACCGGGGGCTGATCCGACCGGGGGCTACGGAGGCGGCGGCGTGCCGCCCCCCTCACCCTCGGCGGCCCCGCCACCGGGACCGGGACCCTCACGGGTTCCCGGTTCGAGGGTCTCGACCATCGTCCCCCCGGCCGACGCGGTGGGCGCCAGTCCGGGCGCGCCGGCGGCCGACCTGGCCTGGAGGGAGGCGGCATAGGCCCTCCTCATCGAATGGACCATCCGCTCCCGTCGGACCATGGCGATGCGGAACTGCTTGCGGTCCTTGCGTTTGTACTCCCACTCGTACATGGGCGGGCGCCCCTTGGGGGTCCGGGGGATGGCGAGGAGGACCATCAGGAACGGCAGGAGCATGACCCGTTCCCGGTAGATGAGGCCGAGGTTGCCGAGTGCGGCGAACGCGTAGATGAACCCGATGCTGTAGACGAGGCACATCATCACGTACGGACGGGCGAACGCGGTGCGGGGCAGGATCCGAAGCTGGCGGTACGAGGCGATGATGACGCCGAGGATGACGGTGTTCTCGAGGGCGGCGGCGTACTCACCCGCACCGTGGGCGTTGAACGGCAGTGGGTCGAACAGCACCGTGTAGGCGTCGATCGGCCACCGCAGGGGGTTCGAGGAGTAGCCCAGGCCGGAACTGCCGTGTCCGAGGCCCGTCCCCTGGTTGTTCCGGTTGGTGGAGCTGAGCGACAGCGACCCGCCCGAGCCCCGCCCCAGCTTGAAGTAGTGGAGCGTGATGAAGACCGAGACCCCGAGGAGGGCCGCCATGAACACCAGCCCGCCCAGTCGTTTCAGGGTGTTGCGACCCGGGCCGACCGGCTGCGGCCGGATCATCAGGGCCACGGCGAACCCGCCCAGGATCACCAGGAGCTCGTTCGGGCGGATGAGCGCGCCCGCGAGCACACCCAGGGTGAGGAGCCGGAAGCCGCCCGGCGCGTGGACCAGCACCTTGGCACAGCCGAGTGCGACGAGACCCAGCGAGACCGTCATGATGGCCTCCTTGCTCACGTCCGCGGTCCAGAAGATCGTGGAGGGGAGGAAGAAGACCAGGTAGGCGTAGCGACGGTGTCCGACGGCCGGTCCCGGGAAGGTGGTTGTGAACGCCCGGTAGAAGAAGATCGTCCCGACGAACGACAGCCAGGAGAACACCAGGAAGGCGGCCAGCTGGTTGACGCCCACGATGGCCATCACCACGCCGGTGAAGATGCTGACCGAGCCGTCGTTGACGATGGCGTGCACGTTGGAGCCGGCCAGGGTGAAGTTGAAGGCGCGGAAGTTGGGGGCGAGCAGCGAGCCCTGCTGGTCGTAGCGGATCCAGTCGGCGATGCCGTGGTAGAAGTGGTCGACCACGTAGATCTGGGCCGGCGATGCCACCAGGTGGAGGATCAGGCTGATCGTGAGGACCTTGATCAGCCACGGGTTCTGCTCCTTGTCCGCCACCCACCGGATGATCGGCCGGGACACCACGACCAGCACGATCACCACCAGGACGACCCCGATGGGGCTGGACGGGATGGGTGCGGAGGACGTCGTCGTCGTCGCTGCCAGCAGTCCGGAGGGCGAGACCATCGGGGTGCCCTACCGCTCGCCCGGGTGGCTCAGGACGGTCGGAGCTCGGCGGCGACGCCGGTGGCCGCGTCGTCGTCGGACTCGTCCGCACCTGCCGGGTCGACGTCCTCGACGACGCCGGCATCGATCGCCTTGCCGTGGCGGCCCGAGGCGGCCGTCCCGGCGTCCAGCACCTTGCGCTGGCCCGTGGACAGCTCCTCGCCGGTGAACACCACGCCGAGGACAGGCGCACCCAGCCTCCGGAGGATGTCACCCATGTCCTGTGCGTCGGGGACCGTGGTCACACCGTTCTCCACGACGACGATCACCGCGTCGACCGAGTGGACCACCGCCTCACCGTGGTGGTAGCGCAGGAATGCCGGCGTCTCGACGATCACGACGTCGGCGACGCCGCGGGCGGCGTCGAGGACCTCCTTGGACCGGAGCACCAGCTGGCCGCTGTTGCGCATGAAGTGGCGCATCGACAGCATCCACACGTTCTCCGGCCCGGCGGGGGTGAGCCGTGCCTCGACGTCGGCCGGGGTGACCGGCCCCGAGAGCACGCTCTCGGCCGGGAAGGTGGTGCCGACCTCCAGGTCACCGGTGCTGATCACGATGACCCGCTCCGCCGCCTCGGCGTAGGTGGCGGCCAGGTTGGCCACGACCTTCGGTCGGGACGGCTCGTCGATCGACGACGCGACCAGCAGCACGCTGCGCGTGCCCGGTTCGGGCACCTTGTACGGCTCGCCCTGGGACGCGCCGATCCCGAACATGTCCGTGAACGGGTCGCCCGCCGCGGTGGTCGTATCGGCGGCCAGGGACTCGAACAGGACGGACATCCGTAGCTTCCGGTAGGCCTCCGCGGCGGGCGAGGTCGGACGGTCGACCACGTCGACCACGCCCGGGTCGGGCGGGTACGTCTCGGGGATCACGGCCACCACCGGGAACTTGTAGTGCAGCCCGGCCCGGTCGGGTCGACGGATCGTCCGGTCGAGGACCTCGCGGGCCAGGATCAGCAGCAACGCCACCAGGGCGCCGCCGACCAGGCCCACCACCAGGCGCACCTTGTGGCTGTCGAGCGAGCTCGCCACGGGCTTGTTGATCCGCTGGGCGAGCTCGGGGGTCCCGGGGAAGACCACCTGGTACCCGGTGGAGGTGGAGGCGAACGGTGACGAATCGGACGACGACGAGGAGGAGCTGGACGAGCTGGACGACGTCGAGGTCGACCCCTGCGTGGCCTGGGCGTGGGCGGCCACCACCTGCTCGAGCGTGTTCCCGAGCTGCTTGGCGTACTCGTTGCACAGGTTGGCGGCGAGCGTCGGCGTCTCGGCCGATGCGTACAGGGTGATCAGACCTTCGGTGGACGCCTTCGCGGTGGTGCCGGACGCCGTCGTGCTCGGTGCCGTCGGGTAGGGGCCCTTGGCGCTGGGTGGGGTCGCCGTCCCGAACATGCCGCTGGCGAAGACGAAGGAGTTCCCGGTCAGGCCGGTCGCGGACACCGCGGCGAACTTGACCGGGAACGTGTTGGCGTAGAAGAGGATCTGGGCGTTGCTGACCGTGCCCAGGATGAGCCCGCTCGAGGCCGGGGCGCCGACCGTCGCGTACGTCTCCCACTTGAGGACCGTCTTCTTGGGCTTGTTCACCGAGATCGGGATGACCAGGGCGACGATGGCGCCGATCACGGCGAGGACGACGATGAGTCGCCACCGCTGCCGCATCGCCCCGAGGATGTTGATTGGCTCGATCATGCCCCTGTCCCGTTTCTGTTCCGACTGCAGCCCTGCAGGACGGCCGCGTCCGCGCTCGTCGAACGGCCCGTGATGCGAACATCCGATGGTACTACACGACCCCCGTGATTCCGCTAGGCAGTCGCCGAAATTTCGTGCCGTTCCCCCACTGGTCCCATCGCCGACCGCGCCCCGGACGGACCCGCCGGACCGTGCGGCGGCGGCCCGTCGGAGACGGGGTTCCGAGAAGGCGCCGTCGTGGGCCGTCGGGCCCACCTCGGGCTCCGGTCGCCTACCGGGACCAACCGTAGGCCCTGCGCCGTCCGGGGACAGGTCACCCCGTACACGTTTCCGGCGCCACCCCCGGACGACGTCTTCCCAAGATCTGTCTTCCCAAAATTTGAGGATGCCGAACCGCCGACGGCGCGGTAGAGTTTTGTGCGACGGGTCAGGGCGCCCGGACTAGTGGCAGAGTGCACGCAGGGCCCGGGAGTGCGGGGGTACTTCCGGGCGAGGGTCATATTCGCTAGCAGGGGCGTCCGGGCCGCACGCCGGACCACCTGCCCAGGGGCACAACACCAGGGGGGGCAACCGGATGGGTTCGCCGACATCACCAGGGTCAGAAGATGACATGACGCCCGACGTCGCCGTCTCCGAGGACAACGATCTGCCCCGCGGGGACCTGCACCGCGTAGCCACCGCCGCCAGTCGCGTACGGGCGGCCATCCTCTTCGTGATCCTCGATGCCGTGACCGTGGTCATCGGGTACGGGCTGGCCGAGGTGACCTACTTCCACGATCGTGCCCCGAGCAACTACTGGCTCCACTTCACGGGGTTCCTGGCCGTGGCCGTCGTGGTGACCATCCTCTGCAACAGGATGTTCGGCCTGTACGGGCGGATGTGGCGCCACGCCGGCGCGGACGAGGCCCGCCAGCTCCTGCTCTCGGTGGCGACGACGCTGTGCATCCTCATCGCCTTCTGGCCCGTCGGGCAGACCATGCACATCGAACTGGTCCCGCCGGTCGTGGTGGTCGTGGGATGCATGTTCACCGCCGCCGGGATGGGGATCATCCGGTTCCACTCGCGGCTCTTCGCCTGGCAGCGCGGGTCGAAGCGCCTCGGGCTCCGGGTGGCCGTGATCGGGAGCCGCGACGCCGGCGCCGCCGCCATCCGCGAGATGCTGCGCAGCCCCGGTGCCGGCCTCGTCCCCGTCGCCGTCTTCGACGACGACCGGTCCGCCCACGGGCTGTCCCTGCTGGGTGTCCCGGTGGTGGGCAGCATCGACGACATCCCCAAGGCCACGAGCCGCTACACGATCCAGCAGGTCCTCCTGACCATCCCCTCCCCGTCGCCCGAGCTCGTCGAGCGCTCGCTGCGGGCGTCGGAGCTGGCCGGGGTGTCGATAAAGATGCTCCCGGGCGTGAAGGACATGCTCAGTGAGCCCAACCATCTCGCCGCGCTGCGACAGGCCCGCGAACCGCAGATCGAGGACCTCCTCGGGCGCACGCCGGTCCCCACCGACCTCGAGTCCGTGCGGCGGTCCATCGAGGGTCACCGGGTGCTGGTCACCGGCGCCGGCGGCTCCATCGGCTCCGAGATCTGCCGCCAGCTGTCGATCCTCGGGCCGGCCGAGCTGGTGCTCCTCGACCACGACGAGACCCACCTCCACGACACCGCCGCCACCCTGATCGGCCCGGCCGAGCAGGCGCTCGTCGACATCTTCGACCGGGAGGCCGTGTTCGACACCTTCGAGCGGTACCGTCCCGAGGTCGTGTTCCACGCGGCCGCCCACAAGCACGTACCGGTCCTCGAGCAGCACCCCCTCGAGGCGGCCAAGACCAACGTGCTCGGCACCCTCAACGTGGTCGACGCCTGCGCCTCGGTCGGCACCCGGCGGTTCGTGCAGATCTCGACCGACAAGGCCGTGCACCCGTCGAGCGTGATGGGGGCGTCGAAGCGCATGGCCGAGCAGACCGTCCTCGCCCATGCACCCGAGGGTGCCGCCTACTGCACGGTACGGTTCGGGAACGTGCTGGGCAGCCGGGGCAGCGTGATCCCGACGTTCGCCCGCCAGATCGCCCAGGGCGGCCCGGTCACCGTGACCGACCCCCGGATGACCCGGTTCTTCATGAGTGTCGAGGAGGCGGTGCAGCTGGTGCTGCAGGCGTCGGTGCTCTCGGACGGCGGCGAGATCTTCATGCTCGAGATGGGCGTGCCGGTCCGGATCATCGACCTGGCCGAACGGATGATCCGCCTGTCCGGCTGTCAGGTGGGCATCGACATCCCGATCGAGATCACCGGGATGCGCCCGGGTGAGAAGTTGAACGAGGTGCTGAGCACGCCCGACGAGGAGGTCCTCGGCACGAGCCACCCCTACATCAACCGCCTGGTGCCGATGCGTGCCCCGGCCGACGTGTTCGCCGCCGAGCTCGAGGAGCTCGAGCTCGCCACCCTCCGGCGGGACAAGGAGACCGTCCGGGACCTCCTGTTCACGGCCGGCGTGGTCCCGGGAACCGTCCCGTCGACCAACGGGGCCGAGCCCGTCCCGGTCGCCGCCGGCGCCGTCGCCCCGTTCGAGTGGCCCGAGCTCGACGACGCCGAGGCCGAGCTGGACCTGCGGAGCATGGTGGCCGACTACATGCGCCAGCCGGAGGGCGATCCCGATCAGGTCAGCGCATGACCGCCCCGCTCCGATGAGCGCGGGTCTCCCGCCCTCCAAGCTGGTCGTCGTCGGTCAGGGCTACGTCGGCCTGCCTCTCGCCCTCCGAGCGGTCGAGGCCGGCTACGACGTGGTCGGCTTCGACGTCGACGTCAACCGCATCAAGCGGCTCGCCGACGGCGACTCCTACGTCGAGGACATCTCCGACGAGCGGCTGGGCGCCGCACTCGCCTCGGGCCGCTTCCTCCCCACCGTCGACACCGAGCACATGGCCGGGTTCGACATCGCCGTCATCGACGTGCCGACACCCCTCGAGGAGGGCAACCCCAACCTCGCCTACGTCGAGGAGGCCGCCGCCACCCTCGCCGTCCACCTGCGCCCGGGGTCCACCGTCGTCCTCGAGTCCACCAGCTACCCCGGCACCACCGAGGAGCTCGTGGTGCCGATCCTCGAAGCGGGGTCCGGGCTGACCGCAGGGCGCGACTTCCACGCCGGCTACAGCCCCGAGCGGATCGATCCCGGCAACGCCACCTGGCAGCTCGAGAACACCCCCAAGGTGGTCTCGGGCATCGACTCCCCGTCGCTCGAGGTGGTCGAGGCCTTCTACGGGGCCCTGGTGGAGCGGACCGTCGCCGTGTCGGGCACCCGCGAGGCCGAGTTGACCAAGCTGCTCGAGAACACCTTCCGGCACGTGAACATCGCCCTCGTCAACGAGCTGGCCATGTTCGCCGCCGACCTCGACATCGACGTGTGGGAGGCGATCGACGCCGCCTCGACCAAGCCCTTCGGGTACATGCGGTTCACCCCGGGCCCCGGGGTCGGCGGTCACTGCCTCCCCATCGACCCCAGCTACCTGTCGTGGAAGGTCCGCCGGAGCCTCGGGCAGCCCTTCCGGTTCGTCGAGCTGGCCAACGACGTCAACGAGCACATGCCGGACTACGTGGTCCGCCGCCTGATGCTGGCGTTCAACCGGATGGGTCGGTCGATCAACGGATCTCGGGTCCTCATCCTCGGGCTCGCCTACAAGCGCAACACCGGCGACGCCCGCGAGGCCCCGGGCACGGTCATCGCCCGGTCGCTGGTGGCCCTCGGCGCCGACCTCCGGGTCGCCGATCCCCATCTGGTGGGAGACACCCTGGCCTTCCCGCTGGTGGAGCTCACCGCCGACGAGCTCGCCGCGGCCGACGCCGTCGTCCTGGTCACCGACCACGATGCGTTCGACTACGACCTGGTCGGAGCGCACGCCCGCTACGTGCTCGACACCCGGAACCGGTTGGACGGCCCGTCGGTCGAACGGCTCTGACCCGGGGTGAGGATCCTCGTCACCGGCGGGGCCGGGTTCATCGGGGCCAACCTGTGCCGGACCCTGGTCGCCACCGAGGGCGTCGACCGGGTGGTGGCCCTCGACGACCTCTCCACCGGGAGCCCGGCCAACCTGGACGGCGTCGACGGGGTCGAACTGGTGGAGGGGTCGATCCTCGACGCCGACCTGCTCGACCGGGTCGTCCCCTCGACGCAGGCGATCATCCACCTGGCGGCCCGGCCGTCGGTGCCCCGGTCGCTCCTCGACCCGATGGCCTCCCACGAGGCGAATGCCACCGGGACCCTGCGGGTCCTGGAGGCCGCCCGCCTCCACGGTGGACCGCAGGTGGTGGTGGCCTCCTCGTCGTCGGTGTACGGCGCCAACCCGATCCTGCCCAAGCGCGAGGACATGGCGCCGATGCCGGTCAGCCCCTATGCGGTCAGCAAGCTCGCCACCGAGTCCTACGCCGTGGCCTACGGCCACTCGTTCGGGCTGCCCACCCTGGCCTTCCGCTTCTTCAACGTCTTCGGCCCGCTGCAGTCCGCCGACCACGCCTACGCCGCGGTCATCCCGGCGTTCCTGGCCGCCGCCCTGCGGGGCGAGCCCCTGCCCGTCCACGGGGACGGCAACCAGACCCGGGACTTCACCTACGTGGGGACCGTGTGCTCGGTCCTGGCCGACGCGGTGGCCCGCGGGGTGACCGACCCCCGTCCGGTCAACCTCGCCTTCGGCACCCGTGTCTCGCTCCTCGAGGTCATCGAACTGATCGAAAAGGAGCTGGGCAGGAGCCTCGAACGCAGTCACTCGGGCCCGCGGGCCGGAGACGTGCGAGACTCTCAGGCAGACCAGGGCAACCTGCGCCGGCTCTTCCCCGATGTCCGGCCGGTTCCCCTGGAAGAGGGCCTCCGGGCCACCATCGCATGGTTCGAGGAGTCGTGATGGCTGACATGGACACGGATGTTGACCTCGAGGTGACCACCCCGGCGGAGGCCGGCGGGGATCCTGGTGGGAGCATCGGAGGGGTGGCCGGAGGGGACTCCGACGTCACACCCGACTTTCCGGACGAGTGGACGGCCACCGGGGCGCAGAAAGAGACGATGGCGGGGCTCATCATGATCGGCCTGGTCGTGGTGGCCGCCCTGTTCTTCCGCTGGCGCCCGGGCCCCACGTTCCTCGACCGCTGGGGCTTCTCACTGGTCCATCCGGCCCTCGGCAACGTGTGGTGGCACCGCATCACCTACGTGCGGACCATGTCCTTCCTGGTGGCGAGCTCCATCCTGTCCGCCCTGGTGGTGTACACCCGGGACCGGTGGCGGGCACTGGCCCTGCTCATCGCGCCGATCAGCGCCACCATGCTGACCGAGTACGTCCTGAAGCCGCTCATCGCCCGACGGTACGCACAGGTGCTCAGCTTCCCGTCCGGGACCACCACCCTGGTGGGTTCCACGGCCACGGCCTGGGTCATCGCCGTGCCCCGGTGGATCCGGCTGCCGGTCGTGATCATCGCCGCGTTCTTCGTGGGCCTGGAGTGCATGGCCGTCGTCGCCCTCGAGTGGCACTTCCCCACCGACGCGATCGGCGGCATCGTGTTCGGGGCCGGCATGGTGCTCCTGTTCGACGGGCTGATCCACCTGGCCGTCGACCGTGTCCGTGCGGACCGCGAGGCCTCCGGCACCACCCCGAACGCTCCGGTGGCCACCCCGGACGCTCCGGCCGCCACCCCGGTCGCCTGAGCCCGGGCAGCCGGAACCCGTTGCCCTGGTGCCAGCGCGCGACCCACGGGTACGATGGGAGGTCCACGGCCTCGACGGACGTGGCCGGAGCGCCGGACAGGGGAGTTCACGACAGGGGAGTTCACATCGGTGCGGCAGACGGGCCGCACCGTCGAACGGGGGCTGGGCATGTTGAGTGAGATCGAGCGTCCGGCGGTGTCCGAGGACGACCTCCTCGAGGTCGGGACCGTCGCCTGGGTCGATCTCCGGGCCGACGGTGACGACGATCCCGCGACCGTACCGGGGTGCGCCGGTCTGGCCGCGGCATTCGCCCTCCGCCGGATCGAACGGGCCGTCCGGGGCGACGACCGGGTCTGCCCGGTCAGCACGGCGTCGCTGGCCGTCCGGTTCGGCACCGTGGCCAGCGTCGTCCCCCTCGATATCCTCGGCGACCGGCTGGCCAGGGCCGTGGGACCGAGCCTGCCCCTCGGCCATACCGACGCCGGGCTCACCGTCGCGGTCGGCGTGGCCGGACCGATCGCCGGCAACGACGCCGCCCAGGTCACCCTGCGGGCCCGCTCGGCCGCGCGGTCGGCCGCCCGGGCCATCGGACAGGGGACCTGCGCCGACGGCGACACCACCACCACCGCGGTCACCGTCGACCAGCCGGCCACCGACGGCCCGCATCCCCCGTCTCCCGCATCCCCGTACCTGAGGGTCACCCGACGCACCGCCCGGCGGTACGCGACCGGACGGATCGACGGGATCCCGACGCTGGTCCCCGCCCGTGGGACCGCGGTACCCGGGAGTGACAGCGGCTCGATGCCACAGAACAGCCTCTGCGTCCTGGTCGTGGACCCGATGGCCACCGAGGACGAACCCCTCGGGTTCCCCTCCCTGACGGCGGTCGCCGTGGCCGAGCGACTGGGATGCCGGGTGGCGACCGCGGTGATCTCCCCCGACGAGCCCCCGACCATGGCCGTCGACGGCGTCGACGTCGACCTGGTCGTCCTGGTGCTCGACGGCGCCTGGGTCGGGCGGTCCCCCGACTGGTCCGCCGGGTCCTGGGGACTGCCGTCCCGGATGACGACCGCCTACACCGACAAGGGGGTGCCGGTACTGGCGGTGAGCGCCGGCGCCGGCGCCGGCGCCATGGCCGCCTGCGTGGCCCAGGGGGCCCTCGCACTGTTCAACCTGGATCGGCTGGGCGACGCGCTCCGGTCGCTCGACGGGTTCTCCGTCAGCGAGGCCCGCCAGGTCGCCGAACTCGGGTTCCCGGCGAGGTTCCGTTCCCTCCTCGGTCTCACCGCCGGCGAACGGCGGGTCCTCTTCTATCTGACCGAGGGATGGACCGCCCAGGACATCGCCGAGGAGCTCGTGGTGTCGCTCACCACGGTCCGCTCCCACATCCGTTCCGTCCTGCGCAAGCTCGAGGTCCGGTCGCAGCTGGCGGCGGTGGCCATCGCCAACAGCCGGGACCTCGAACACCAGCAGGTCCCGGCCGGCCCGTAGGGGACGGTCGCCCGTCGCCCACCCCCGGGCTCAGCAGCTGGTGTGGACGACGAACGCCTTGGCCAGGGAGGCCCACTCGTAGGGGATGTCGGAAAGTAGGGCGGTACCGTGCGCCGCCACCGGGTCCACCACGAGGCGCATGTCGCTGCAGCGCCGGAACAGCAGCCTGGCCCTCGTCGCCTGGTCCCGCTCCGGCACCATGAGCATCGACGTCCAGTGCTCCCGGGCGGCCATCCTCGTGGCGAACTCGACCTCGCCTCGGGTGTCGAGGGGGTCCGCCCGGAAGCAGACGACCCGGATCCCGGGATCCGCCTTCGGGCAGGGTGCCGGGGGGTAGCCGCCCAGGGACACCAGGACGACGGGTGCGTAGCCGGCCTCGGCCAGGGAGATCGCCTTGTGGGCCCGCAGCTGCCCGGGGTCGCCCCCGAGGGCGACGATGGCGTCCACCGGGGCCGGGGCGTCGGAGGGCGGCCACACGAACAGCCGGGCGGTGGCGACGGCCGTCAGCACCACGACGAGGCCGACCAGGAGCAGCGCCCGGACGGTCCACCGCCGCAGCCCCCGACGGCGTACCGGGTCGGTCACGGATCGAGGTGGCCGGCCCGCACCAGCTCCCGGCGGAGCGCCTCGAGCCGCGCCGTGCCCACCTCGCCGTCGGGCTCGAGGTAGTTGCCCTCGGCCCACTCGTTCCACGACTTGACCACCAGCACCTGCTCGTCGGGGGGCAGGGCGGCGGCCCGCTCCAGGCCCCGTCGCACGTGCGCCCCGAACCGCTCGGGCGTGGACCCGGTCGCCACGCAGCCCGACCGTCCCGATCGGGGAGTGTTGTCCCAGTTCGGGTACACCGCCGGCAGGATCCGCCCGGTAAACCAGGGTGGCGGGTCGGGGGGCACCTCCACGTACGGGAAGCGCTCGGGGCCCCTGGCCAGACCGCGGGCGATGAGGCGGGCGCGCACCTTCGCCGACGTGGTGCGTTCGAACGGATAGCGGAAGACGACCCCGGCGTCGAACCCGTCGGCCTCCTGGGTCCGGTAGTCCGACTCCCCCAACGACGCCACCAGGTACAGCCCGCCCAGTCCGGCGGCGTCGGCCATCCCCTGCCAGGTCTCGACGAAGCGGGCCGGGTCGGGCAGGCTCCCCGGCTGGTAGACGAAGAGGACGGGGCGGCCGCCGACCCGCACGTAGCGGGGGTCGCGCAACGCCGGGAGCAGCGAGTCGAAGTGGGCCCGGTCGTCCTCGGGTCCCGGGTACGTCTGCTCGATGAGGATCCGGTCGGGCGCGCCGTGCCAGATCCCCGACCACGACTGGTTGGCCCACGCGACGCAGAAGGGGAAGTCGGGCCGGCCCGAGGCCACGACCTCGTCGAAGGGGCGCTCGAGGAGCCGGTGCCCGGCGAACCAGTAGTGCCAGTAGCAGAAGCCGGTGACGCCGAACCGGCGGGCCATGGCGGCCTGGGCCTCGCGGGCCTCGGGGACCCGGAGGTCGTAGAAGCCGAGGTCGGCCGGGAAGTGGGGCTGCACGTGCCCGCGGAACAGCGGCCGGGCCGAGGTCACGTTGGCCCACTCGGTGAAGCCCGTACCCCACCAGCGGTCGTTCTCGGGGATCGGATGGTACTGGGGCAGGTAGAGCGCGAGTACCTCCATGGGCGGTCATGCTACCGAGCAGGGGTGGCGCCTCCCCTCCGCTCCCGCCCCGTCGGGACCGCACGCTGTCGGGGCGCGACCTGCGCCGGTAGGCTTGGCGGAGGAGCATCCATGGACCGAACGCGCAGACTGGCAGTCAGCCTCGTCCTCAACATCGGGCTGGTGGTCGCCCAGATCGTCTTCGGCATCCTCGCCCACTCCACCGGTCTGGTGGCCGATGCCGGCCACAACCTCACCGACGTGGGCGCCCTCTGCCTCTCGTTGGTGGCCGTGCGCCTCGCCCTCCAACCGGCCAGCCCCGCCCGTTCCTACGGCAACCACCGGGCCACCATCCTGGCCGCACTGGCCAATGCCATCCTGGTCGCCGCGGTGACCGCGCTCATCGTGGTGGCGAGCGTCCACCGGCTCGAGCACCCCGAGCACGTCAAGGCCGGCGTCGTGGTGGCGGTGGCCTCGTTCGGCCTCGTGGTCAACGGGCTGGCCGCCTGGATCCTGTCCGACCGCAGCCACGACCTGAACATGCGGGCCGCCGTCCTGCACATGGCCGGCGACGCCCTGGCCTCGGCAGCGGTGGTCGTCGCCGGAGCCGTGCTGCTGGTCGAGCCGTCGGCCACCTGGCTCGACCCGGTGTCGGCCCTGGTGGTGGCCGTCCTCATCGTGGCCCAGGCTGCCGGCGTGCTCCGGGCCAGCGTGGCCGTGCTCCTCGAGTCGACCCCGCCCGACCTCGACCTCGACCAGCTGACCGCAGCCATGGCCGCCGTGCCCGGGGTCAGCGAGGTCCACGACCTCCACGTCTGGAGCCTGTCGAGCGAGATGCGGGTCCTCTCGGCCCACTTGGTGCTCACCGGGCACCCCACCCTCGAGGAGGCCCAGAGGGTCGGCGACCGGGTCAAGCGCACCATCGGCGAGCCGTTCGCCATCTCCCACAGCACCCTCGAGCTCGAGTGCGAGTCGTGCGTCGACGTCGACGTCGACCCCTGCGCCATGGACGCCGCGCCGGTGGCCCGACCCCACGTCCACTGACGGCACGGATCGGTGCCGGGCGGTGCCCCACCGCCGTGCGGACGCGACGCAGCCCCGAGTAACCGGACGGTCGAGACCGCCCGAGCTCCTCGGGGCCACGTCCTCGATGGCTCGGCTCCATCCGCCGCCGGATCGTGTCGGACAACCCGGCGCCGGACACCGCACCGATCCGCCCCCGGAAGGGCGAACCGGCCCGTCCCCGGACCACCTCGTCGGTCGCCTACGGCCCACCCGATGCCCCTGAATGGATCCTCCGGACCGGCCGATGACCTGTCCTCGGACTACCTCTGGGGCCTCTCAGGGCTTCGGCTTCCCGAACTGGTGCCACTCTGAACCGGCCGGTTCCGAGGGTCAAGAGGCCCACGCGAAATCCTGAGCTTTTCCTCTGAATTTCCGGCTTCGTCCCCAGGTTCCGATCGGATGTCCACCGTTGATCCCCAGCCCGTCCCGGTCACCGCGATCACCGTCTCCGCCATCGCTGCGGCGATAGTCTGGTGTCCTGCCGCCCCGACGTGGGGCGAGGCCGGGGGCAGTGGCACGAGAGGCCGAGGGCGCACGGAGTCGATGGGCAGCATCGGGGGAGACAGCTCACCGGCAACGGCCGGACGGGGGCACGCGGGGCGCCGGCATCTGATCGCCTGGTCGGCCGCCGTCGCCGTCGTCGTGGGCGGCCTGGTCGTGGCCGCCGCCGCAGCCTCGTCGACGTCACGGGCGTCGGCCGCGCAACGACCGGTCGCCATCCGCACGCCGCCGGGTGCGGGCGCGGGCGGCATCGGACAGGGCCCGACCGCTCCCCCGCTCGACGCGCACCCCCTCGCCCCGGGCACCGCGGTACAGGCCGGACTCGACCAGTCCGACCCGTTCCTGACCGTGGCCGACGGTCGCTACACCCTCATCACCAGCGGCGGTCCGGGGTCCCACCCGGTCAACGTGCCGCTGGTGACCAGCGCGGACTTCGTCCACTGGACCGCGCCGGTCGACGCCCTGCCCGTGCTGCCGGCCTGGTCCCTGCCCGGGTACACGTGGGCCCCCGACCTCCAGCAGTTCGGTACACAGTTCGCCCTGTACTTCACGGCCAAGGTCAAGGGCCGCACCCCGGGGACCGAGTGCATCGGCAGTGCGTTCGCCGCCTCGCCCACCGGGCCCTATACCCCCAGTCCCGCACCGTTCATCTGCCAGGAGGGTCTGGGCGGCTCCATCGACCCCCGGGTGTTCGTGGACTCGGACGGCACCCCCTGGATGCTGTGGAAGTCCGACCAGAACATCGGCGGCGCGAGCACCCCGACCACCATGTGGTCGCAGCGGCTCTCCCCCGACGGCACCCGCCTGCTCGGCCGCCCGTCGGCCCTCCTGTCGCCTGACGAGCCGTGGCAGGGAACCATCGTCGAGGCCCCCGACATGGTGGAGGTCGACGGCGCGTACTGGGTCGTGTACTCCGGCAATTGGTTCAACAACTCCTCCTACGCCATCGGGGTGGCCCGGTGCGCGGGACCGTCCGGACCGTGCGCCGACACGTCGGACGCGCCGCTGCTCGCCTCCAACTACCAGGGGCCCGGGCCCGGTGAGGCCTCCGTCTTCCACGACCCGGCCGGCATCTGGCTCCTCTACACGCCGAGCCACTCGCTCGCCCCGAAACCGGACGGGGCCCGTGCCATCGACGTGACCCGGATCGGATTCACACGACGGGGTCCCTACCTGGCCGCCGGAACCCCGCCCGACGGTCCCGACCTGCTGGCCACACCGATCTGGTCGACCACGTCCTGAGGGGACCGCAGCGTCGGGTGGTCGGTACCGCACGGACTCCCCCGCGCCCGCTCCGGTCGCTCACCCCGGTCGTCGGAACCTCCTCGTGAGCGGCGACCAGGCCAGTACGACGACCGACACGGCTGCGCCGATCACGGCCAGCAGGATGCCGAGCGTGAACCTCGCCGGCCAGTAGGTGACGACGACGTGGTGCTCCCCCGAGGGCACGACCGCCTGCAACATGATGCCGTCGAAGGACTCGAGCGGGATCGGGCGACCGTCCATCGTGGCATGCCAACCGGGCACGTCGGTGAGCCGGAGGCGGAGCACCTGGGCGTCCGGGGCCCGGGTGGTCATGCTCCAGACGTTCGGGTCCGGATGGCGCACGGCGACGGCCCGGCCCGGAACGGACGGTGGAGGGAGCTGGTCGCCCGGCGCCAGCCGCGACACCGTGGCCACCGCCGCACCGGGGACGCGGAAGAGGCCCTCCCCGTCGAGGGTGGCGACGTGGACGCCGCCCATCGGGCCGGGGGCTCCCGCGGGCTCCAGCACGTAGGACACGCCGTAGAGCCGGGCCAGCGTCGCCGTGGTCACACCGGGGCAGTAGTGGGATTCGAGGGGATAGCCGGCGATCGCACCGGTCGTCGCCGTCCAGCTCGAGTAGTAGGTCCTCGGCAGCATCGGGTCGTAGACGGCGAGCTCGTGGACGCCGTAGAGGATGTTGGCGTTGGGCGAGATCCCCAGTTGGTCCGCGTCGGGTAGGCATTGGGGTTCTCCCAGCCCGACGACCGACGGACCCACGATCCGAGCCAGGCGCGCAACTGCCGGAGCGGGAGGGGTCCCGTTCGCGGTGGAGGTCCACACGCTCGCGCCGGCGGTGACGAGGAAGGCCGTCTCGAACACGACGATGAGCCCTCCGACAGCGGCCCTGGCACCGGCGCCCCCCGGGGGCCTCCTCGGCGTCCCGATGTCGGCCAGTCCCACCCCGACCCCCACCAGTCCGAGGACGACCGCTCCGGCGGCCCACAGGTAGCTGGCGGGGGTCAGCACGGAAAACCCCTGGGTGTGCCGCCAACCGTTGGCCCACACCACGGCGAGCAGGCAACCCGCGGCGAGGAACACCACGCCGCACCCCACGAGCAGCGACCGCCGTCTCGACCGGACCAGCGCCTGGAGCCCGATCGCCCCGAGCGCGGCGACGGCGAAGGCCGAGAAGACGTTCGCCCTCGGCAGGCGGATGGCATGGAGACCCGGCAGGGCATTGACGACCCGGTCGGCCGGTTCGACGAAACCCAGCAGGAGGCCGACCACGAGCATCCCCACCAGGGCCACGACGTAGGGCCTGCCCAGGTAGTAGATGACGGCCACCACGGCCAGGACCGCGGTCGCCACCCCCGCGTACTGGAAGTCGAAGTAGTTCGGGAAGCTCACCAGGCCGAGGGAGAGTCCGTTGACCAGTGACGAGGGGTCGGCGGCGTGCTGGGCGTCGAGAATGCCGGCACCGTTGTCCGACCGGACCGATCCGGAGACCAGCTGCAGTCCGGGCAGCAGGAGCGGCGACGAGAGCAGTGCGCCGAGTCCGAAGGCCCCGACGATCCCGACCGCCTCGCGCCCGGTCGCTCCGTTCGTGTCACCCTGCAGGCGGCGTGCGACGAGGGAGACGACGGCGAACACGCCGGTCACCAGGAGGAGGATGATCAGCCCGTCGGGCTGGCCCGCATAGACGGAACAGGCGACGGCGACGGCGGTGAGGACCACGTAGCGACCCCGGTGCCGTCCCCGCTGGATGAGGACGATGCCGGCCAGGATCCAACCGGTCCACGAGGCGACCGACGCGATCGGCCAGCCGATCCAGGTGAAGAACGGCCCGCTCAGCTCGAAGGCCACGCCGGCGAAGGCGCTGGCCATCACACCGAGGTGGAGCACCCGACCGAGCACGTAGGCCCCTGTCCCGGCGATGACCAGGGTGACCAGCACCTGGCAGGTGTAGACGAGCCGGAGGGGGACCAGGTAGCCCACCAGCGAGGGGATGCTGAACACCGAGGACTGCCAGTTGAAGGCCAGTGGCATCCCGAGGGCGCTGTACTGGTTCCACAGCGGGAGGTGCCCGTCGTGCACCTGGGTCCAGGCCAGGGTCGCCCACGGGATCATCTGGTCGATCGGGTCGTTCAGGAGCGCGTTGTGGACCGGCCCCGGGCCGACCGTCAGCCCGAACTGGCTCAGGATGTCGTAGCTGCCGAGCGAGCCGCCGCGGGCCAGGGCCGGTACCAGCACCGCCACCGCGGCCAGGACGACCCATGCGACTCCCGCCACGTCGGCCCACCGGGGCAGCGCAGAACACCCGCCGTGCGCTCCGGCCGCCGCGCCCCCATCCCGTGTGGCCTCCTCCTCAGGTGCCATTCCGCTCTACCCGGGCGGACCGGGCTCACCACTGGCGTGCACGGAGATCACGCATCGCTTCGCAGTGAAGTGGCAACTGGCTGGAGGACACGACCCGAACGCTGGATCACGACCAATTCGTCGATCGCCGCGACACCGTGCACCGTCGTGTCCGGTCACCGGATCGCCCCCATGGTCCGTCACAGTACCGACTCTGAACGGTCCGGGCACTGGTTCATTGGATCGATCCATGGATCTCCGCAGGCCACGCAGCCAGGCCCATGCGCGGGGTCCACATCGACCATCGCGTAGCGACGTCGAGCACGACCGTCCACGGGAGATCGCCTACCGTCGCCAGGTCGATGATCCATCGGTTGGCGGTGCGCCACGGCAACACGTCAACAGGGGTGGGGTGGCCCGATCGCCACCGCTCGGAATCCCCACACCGGCGACCGCGGTGGTCAGCATTCGGTCCCACCCGGACTCCGGACCTGGGCAGAGGTGCGCCTCCATTGGCGCTCGGTCCATATCACTGCGGAACCGAGGACGAGAAGGGTTGCCGCGGCGACAACTACGCCGAGCGTGAAGAGCTGCGGCTCGTACACCACCTCGATCGTGTGTGCACCCCTCGGGATACGGGCTTGCATCATGAGGCCGTCGTACGACTCGATCGTCAGCGGATCGCCGTCGATCGTCGCCCGCATTCCAGGGACCCCAGCGACCCTGAGCCGCATGACGCCTTCCGATTGCGAGTCTGTCCTGATGATCCAGTGACCCGGCGACGGTTCGGTCACCGGGACCGACACTCCAAGCGCATCCGTCGCGGGGAGAGTTGAGCGGTCATGAGTCGGGGTCCACGTCGCCACCGATGTCCCCGGCATCCGGAAGAGTTCCTCCGAACCCACGGTGGCCACCCATTCCCCTCCCTTCGGGCCGCTTGCACCGTTCGGTTCGAGCACGAACCCGATCCCGTAAGCCCGAGCTTCGGACAGCGTGGTGATCGCCGGACAGAACACCGAGGCCGGCGGGCGCGTCACGACCGGCGTCCCGGACACCAGCGCCCACGACGAGTAGTACTGCTTGGGAATGATCGGGTCATAGATGGAGAACTCGTTGATCCCGTAGAGGTCATTGGCATCCGGGAGTATTCCGGCGGAGATCGGGCCACCGAACGGCAGGCACGATCCAGCACCGATGCCGACGACGGATGAGGCGACAAGTCGATGCAACTCGGTGATCGCGGGCGTCGTCGGGACGAGTTGGCCGGTGGGCGTTGCCAACGAAGAGCCCGAGGTGACGAGGAAGGCGCCCTCCACCGAGATGAGCACCAGTCCCACCACCCGGGTGCGACGAATCCGGATCGCCGATGATGAGGCGCCGGACCGGAATGAGAGCCACGCCACCACTGCGAGCCCAATCGCGCACTGGGCGGCCGGCCACGCAAAGCTCCAGGCCCGTACCGACGCCTCGGAAGGATCCAGGTGACCCCGACCGAACAACCAGAAGCCAAGGAGTGCCAAGGCCGCGCTGATGAAGCCGACTGCGGCCGCGTTGATCGCGAGCCGCTCCCGGGTCTCGCTGAGGAGTGCGTCGAGGCCGAATCCCGAGAGAACTGTCAGGGCGAACACCGCGAGAACCAGTCCGCGGCTCCACTCGACCGGACCGAGGAGCGGAATGGACTTCGCCGCAGTGACAGCGATCGGGACAAACGCCAACCCGAAGGCAACCACCGCCATGCCGGCAAGTCCCTTTACCGTGGAAGCTTGCCACCGGACCACAAGGGCTACCGCGGCAAGCACGAGCACAAACAGGCCGACATAGGCTGCACCGTTCGGGTAGAAGCCCAGGAAGTCGCCGAACCATTGGTGACCGGCCACCGTGCTTCCGTCGAATCCGGCGAACAGGACGTGGGTCAGATCGTGGATTGGGAGGGCGACCCCGGTACTCCTGCCGGACCGGACCGAAGATCGCGCTGACTGGGCCCCGGGCAAGGCGAGTGGAGCAGCCAGTCCGAATCCGCAGATGGAGGCGATTGCCAGGTCGAGCACCGGTTGAGCCACCGTTCTCGGTTGCCTGGATCTGACGGCACGCATGATCACGACGACAGCTGCGAATACCAGAAGACAGGCCAGCGTGACAACGAGCATGTCGAGTTGGCCGGCAAGGACCATCATCCCGAGAGCGAGAGCGAAGAGCGCGATCGACCGCGCACGGTGTTTCCCCCGGAAGATCAGAACGGCTGCCGCACAAAGCCACCCGGTCCAGGACGCGACGGACGCGACGGGCCAGCCGAGCCAGGCAACCATGGAACCGGAAAGCTCAAATGCAGTGGCGGCAAAGAGACATGCGAGGGTCCGCATACCAAGCACACGGCAGAACACGTAGACGCCTGTCCCGGCGACCACCAGAGTGACCAGCATCTGGATCGTCGGATCAAATCGAAATGGGAAGATGTACCCGACGAGGGATGGCAGGCCGAACACTGCGGACTGCCAATTGAATGCCAGCGGCATTCCCAGGCCACTTGCCGAATTCCATAGTGGGACATGACCTGCATGGACCTGACTCCAGGCCAGATACATCCAGGGAATGATCTCCGACGCCTGGTCCTGTGGGATCCGGTTGTGGACCGTAACCCCAGGCTGCGAACTCAGGCCGAACTTCGACAGGATGTCGAGGGGTCCCGACACTCCCCCGTGCAGCAAGATCGGAGCCAGGAGCGCGGCTGCGACGAACACAAGCCACAGGATGCAGACGGCGTCGACAACCCTTCTCCGGGTCACTTCTCCCACGCCGTCGTCTCCTCAGGTTCCACGTCTTCGGTCGGACATGCCGCAGCGGACCCGCTGAAGCATAGGTTCGCGACCTTGGGTACGAACGGCATTGGCCAAGCTCAATATCGTGAAGCACCGGTAATGCCGTGTGGCGCCAGTCCTCCCCCCGGCGGCAGCAAATTGGCCCGATCCGCTCTTTGGCCAGTGCCAGATCTCATGGCTGTGTCCCACCTGATCGAGTCCCTTTCGCTGGCGCCTCCGATGAGCGGGTCGCGGACGTTCGGAAAGGAGTGGGTTCGCGAATGCCTTCGTCCGTCCGGGATCACACGTGAAGGCCTTCCATGCTCGCGGCCCCCAGCTGGCCTACGCTCGCGAACTGGCCAATCTCTCCTTTGAGGTGGGGCCGTTCAGATCGTCCGACGAATACGTCTTCCTTGGACGTGCCGAAGAGCACGGTGGGCACGGAGGCAGAGTGGAACTCGCACCGGTGGTGATCGAGGATGGTCAGCCCGACAGATCTGACGCTGTCCCGGCCGCCGATCACGAGTCGCCAACGAGGAAATGGATTCAGCTGGCTGTCCTGGCTTCTCCGGTAGCCCTCCTGGCCTGGCTGGCGTGGACCCATCGCAGTATGGACGAGGACGGCTACATCTACCTTCATGTAGTCCAGAACATTCTCGCAGGCAACGGTCCGGTGTTCAATGCCGGCCAACGCGTCGAAGTCTTCACTGGACCGCTCTGGACCGCAGTGCTGGCCCTGGCCGGGTTCGTCACGCCCTTGCCGCTTGACTGGATTGCCGTGGTCCTCGGGATCGCCATGACTCTGGGCGGATTGTCACTTGCCATTCTCGGTTCCGTGCGCCTGGGGACCTCGGACACGTTCCTCCTCCCACTGGGTGCGATCGTGTTCGTGGCCGTCTGTCCCGTTTGGACGTACGCGTCGACGGGCCTCGAGACCGGGCTGACATTTCTATGGCTCGGAGCCTGCCTCTCGATCCTTGTGCGGTGGACGGACAAGGATCACCTCGGCCGATGGGCCATGGTCACGCTCGGTCTGGGTCCCCTTGTACGGCCTGAACTCCTGATCGACACTCTCATCTTCCTTGGTGCAATCATCGCTGCCGAATGGTCCACCGCAACTTGGCGGAGTCGAGCACGCCTGATCGCCTGGGCGTTCGCCCTTCCGATCGCTTATCAGGTGTTCCGGATGGGTTACTACGGCGAGTTCGTCGCCAACACGGCGATTGCCAAAGAGGCAACCCTCCCGAGACCAGGCCGGGGATTCGACTACTTGCTCGACTTCATCGGGCCCTACTGGTTGGTGGTCCCCGCCGGGGCACTGATCGTGGGCGCCTTCGTGCCGCTCGGCCGAATGTTCAGCGGAGACCGAAAACTGTGGGCGTTACTTGCCTTGCCAGTTGCCGGCGTACTCAATGCCGCCTACATCGGCCTGATGGGCGGTGACTACCTCCACGCTCGACTCCTGATGCCGGCATTCTTCGCTATCTGCGCCCCCGTTGCCGCAGTGCCATTAGCGCGCCGGTCCCTCGTGTCCCTTCTGATCATTCCTTGGGCACTGGCGTCAATGGTGTCTCTGCGCCCACCAGCTAGGGATCTGGCCAACGTGCCTCCGTTCGTATTCAGGCCCGGCCACGGCCACGTGACACCATCACAGTGGGAACCCGGTGGCTCGTCGGTCAGGTGGTACAAGGGTCCTGGACTGTATGCAGAGTTCGGGCTCTTCCCCGACCAGACAGCACTCATCGATGCGACCCCAGCGAGCGGAGTTCGGCTACCGACGATCGCGGCCAGTGGGATTGGCGCCATCTCTTACGCATTCGGGACCCATGTTGATATCTTTGACATCCTCGGCTTGGCCGAACCGCTTGACGCCCACCTGAAACTCGAGCACCGCGGAGTGCTGGCCGGCCACGAGAAATCGATGCCGACGGCGTGGATCATCGCAATGCTCACGGTCCCGGGCTCCTCGACCGTTCAATGGGGTGAGCTTCAGCCGGAGAGGCTCGCGCGTTTCTGGACGCCCATGATTCCTCCGGTTTCCGGCCAGCAACTGGTGATCCAGACTGCGTGGGCACGGGCAGCTCTCACATGCCCGATGATCCACAATCTCGAATATGGTCAGAACGGCCCGTTGACCGTCGGAAAGTTCCTGTCGAATGTTTGGCACGCGTTCGCCAATTCGACCCTCCGGGTGCCGCCGAACCCCGAAGCCGCTTATCACCAATTCTGCGGGCCAGGTACCCCGGCATCGGTCGAGCGGGTAGGGGGTTAGTAGTTGAACCTGGTTTCCGGGATACTCAGACCGGATCGTTCCAGAGGCCCGTCGTCGTTCCGGCACATCGGCTCGCTGCGGACCACCTGGAATCCCTCGATCTCAGTCGTGGTCGTGCTTGGCATGCCGTTCGGCCCCCGTTCTCAGCCCCGCAGGCGGCGGAGCTCGGCGGCGACTGCCTTGCCGTTCGCCTGTCCCTTGGTCGCCTTCATGATGAGTCCGGTGAAGAAGCCGGCCAGCTTGTCGTCGCCCTCGCAGAACCGGGCCCACTCGTCGGGATGGTCGTTGACGGCCTGGGCCACCGTCTCGGCCAGGGAGTCCTCGGACATCGCCTCGAATCCCTTTTCGCGGGCGATGGCCACCGGGTCGCCGCCCCGCCTGGCGAAGAGCTCGGCCAGGACCGCCTTGGCCTGGGTGGCCGACAGCGACCCCTGGGCCTCGAGCGTGAGCAGGGCCACATACGACTTCGGGTCGAGCGCCCGTGCCGCGTCGGCGTCGGTGGCCGCCTCGTTGGCCGTGCGGGCGACGGCGAGCGCGGTGCCCACACCCGCGGCCACGGCCTCGACCACCAGGTCGTCGAGCCCCAGGTCGACCACGGTCGTCACCTGGTCGCGTTGCGCGTCGGTCACGTCGCCGGCCTGCTCGAGCAGCGCGACCAGCCGGGCCCGGCGCTCGGCCGGCATCATCCCGAGGGTCTCGCCGACAGCCCGGATCCACTCGGCGTCGGGCACCAGGGGCACCAGGTCCGGCTCGAGGAAGTAGCGGTAGTCGTACGCGTCCTCCTTCGACCGCAACGCCTGGGTCCGGCCGGCACCCTCGTCCCAGTGGCGCGTCTGCTGGACCACCGGCTCACCCGATTCGATCAGGGCGATCTGGCGCTGCGCCTCGTACTCGATGGCCCGGCCCAGCGACCGCACCGAGTTGAGGTTCTTGATCTCGCACCGGGTCCCGAACGGCTCGTCCGCGCCGCGGCGGACCGAGACGTTGGCGTCGACCCGCATCGACCCCTCCTCCATCTTGCCGTCGGAGGCACCCGACGCCACCAGGATGGCCCGCAGCTCGGTCACGTAGGCCCGGGCCTGCTCGGCCGTGCGCATGTCGGGCGCGCTCACGATCTCGACCAGCGGGACGCCCGACCGGTTGTAGTCGACCAGCGAGTAGTCGGCCCCGTGGATCCGGCCCGAGGTGCCGGCATGGCTGGTCTTGCCGGTGTCCTCTTCCATGTGGGCCCGCTCGATCCCGACCCGGTACCCGTCGGGCAGGTCGAGGAAGCCGTTCACGTTCAACGGCTCGTCGTACTGGCTGATCTGGTAGTCCTTGGCCTGGTCCGGGTAGAAGTAGTTCTTGCGGTGGAACGTCGACGGCCGGATCTCGCAGTGCAGTGCCGTGCCGATGGCCATGGCCAGCTCCACCGCCTGCTGGTTGAGCACCGGGAGTGAACCGGGGAGTCCGAGGCAGTTGGGGCAGACGTTGGTGTTGGGCTCGTCCCCGAACACGTTCGGGCAGCCGCAGAACAGCTTGGTGGCCGTCTTGAGCTCGCAGTGGACCTCGAGGCCGATGACCATCTCCCATCCGGCCGTCACGACGGTGCCCCCGTGGTCAGCCGGGGTGCGGCCAGGGCGGGCGACGCGTCCTCGACCACGGCCGCCACCTGGAAGAGCGTGCCTTCGGAGAGTGCGGGGCCGAGGAGCTGCACCCCGACGGGCAGCCCGTCGTCACCGGGTCCGAAGGGGACGCTCACGGCCGGATGGCCGGCCAGGTTGGACGGGATGGTGCAGACGTCGGACAGGTACATGGTCAGCGGGTCGTCGACCTTGGCACCGATGGCGAAGGCCGTCGTGGGCGCCGTGGGGCCGAGCAGGACGTCGTAGCGGGCATACGCGGTGGCGAACCCCTCGATGATCCTGGTGCGCACCCGCAACGCCTGGTTGTAGTACGCGTCCATGTAGCCGGCCGAGAGGACGTAGGTGCCGAGCATGATGCGGCGCTTGACCTCGGCGCCGAACCCCTCCGAGCGGGTGGCCGTGTTCATGGCCACCGTGTCCTCGGCGTCGACCCGCAGCCCGTAGCGGACGCCGTCGTAGCGGGCCAGGTTGGACGACGCCTCACCCGGTGCGATGAGGTAGTAGGCCGACAGCCCGAGGGTCACCTCGGGGACCGAGACCTCCTCGACCCTCGCCCCGGCGGCGGCCAGCGCCTCGGCGGCCTGGTGCACCCGGGCCACCACGTCGGGGGCCGCCCCGTCGAGCAGTTCGGCCAGCACGCCGACCGTCATGCCGTCCACGCCGTCGTCGAGCACGCCGAGGACCCGGGGGGTCGGCCGGTTGAGCGAGGTCGAGTCCAGCGGGTCGTGCCCGCCGATGACGTCGAAGAGGAGGGCGGCGTCGGCCACCGAGGTGGCGAAGGGGCCGATCTGGTCGAGGGACGACGCGAAGGCCACCAGCCCGTAGCGGGACACCGTGCCGTAGGTGGGCTTCATCCCGACCACGCCGCACAGGGCGGCCGGCTGGCGGATCGATCCACCGGTGTCCGAGCCGAGGGCGAGCGGGGCGAATCCGGCGGCCACCGCGGCGGCCGAGCCCCCCGAGGAGCCGCCCGGGACCCGGGTGGTGTCGTAGGGGTTGCGGGTGGCGCCGAACGCCGAGGTCTCGGTCGACGAGCCCATGGCGAACTCGTCCATGTTGGTCTTGCCGATGCACACCGCGCCGGCGTCGGCCAGACGGGTGACCACCGTCGCGTCGTAGGGCGGCCTCCACCCCTCCAGGATCCGGGACGAGCAGGTGGTGGGCACGCCCCGGGTGCACAGGTTGTCCTTGAGGGCGACGGGGATCCCGGCCAGCGGGCCCGGATCCCCACCCGCGGCGACCAGGGCGTCGACCGCCCGGGCACGGTCGCGGGCGGCGTCGGCAGTCACCAGGTTGAACGCGTGGACGGACTCCTCGCCGGCGTCGATGACGGCGAGGTGCTGCTCGAGCACGTCGACGGCGCTCTCCTCGCCGGCCCGGATCATGGTGGCGGTCTCGAGGACCGGGCGGGGTGCGGTCACGGGGCCTCCCCGAGGATCCGCGGGACCCGGAACCGGTGGTCCTCCACGGACGGGGCCTGACCGAGCACCTCGTCCCGGTCCAGGCACGCCCGGGGCTCGTCGGAGCGGAGCACGTTGGTGACGGCCATGGCATGGGCCGTGGGCTCGACCCCGGCGAGGTCCAGGGAGGCCACGTCGGCGGCGTGGTCGAGCACCTCGGCGAGCTGTCCGGTGAACAGGTCGAGCTCCTCCTCGCTCAGGTGGAGCCGGGCCAGCGCGGCCACGTGGGCCACGTCCTCGCGGGTGAGGCGGGCGGGTCCGGCCATCAGGCCGAGGTCCCGCCGGGGCCGTCCAGCACGGCGGTGGCGAACGCCACCACCCTGTCCTCGATCAGCGGGGCGTCGTTGTCGAGGGTGGCCACGTGGTAGCTGTCCTCGAGGAAGACGCGCTCGACGGGGCCCCCGACCGAGGCCGCCAGCACGTCGCCGGAGACCGGGTCGACGACGTGGTCCTCACGGCTCGACAGCAGCAACGTCGGGCAGCGGATGTCCGCCAGGCAACTTTCGACCTCGTCCACCCCCTCGAACAGCGAGAGGACGGCGGCGAGCGGCGTGCCCGGATAGGCGGCCTCGACCGGGCCGTCCTTCTTGATGTCCGAGCCGATGGCGTCGAAGACCTCGGTCCCCGAATCGAGCACCGCTTGGATCCCGGCGCGGAACTCGGCGTCGGGGGCGTGGACCAACGGGTTGACCACGGCGATGCCGGCCAGGTGCTGGTGGCGCTCGGCCAGCCAGCAGCTGAGGGATCCGCCCATCGACAGGCCGACCGCGACCACCCGGTCGCACCGGGCGGCCAGCGCCTGGAACTGGGCCTCTGCGGCGCCGGACCAGTCCTCCCACCGGGTCGGGACCATGTCGTCGAGGGCGGTGCCGTGTCCGGGCAGCAACGGGAGCTCCACGGTGAAGCCGGCGGTGGCCAGCGCCTCGGCCAGCGGCCGCATGGACTGGGGATTCCCGGTGAACCCGTGGAGGACGAGGACGCCGTCGGCGCCGCCCGCGGCGGACCACGGCTCGGCACCTTGCATGATGGGAGCAGTCACGCACCGGATGCTAACGGGTCGCGGCCGGCCACCCCGTCCGAGCTGGGTTGGCGCACGACTGCCGGTCGACCGCCCGGGACGGCGGATAAGGTTGCGCACCGACGGACCGACCCGATGGGCAAGGAGCAGCGCACCGATGGCCACCTATCTGTTTCTGAGCGACGAATGGCTCGATGCGGCGCGGGCCATCCGCGCCGAGTACGAGGGCCAGGGAGGCACCATCGAGCACTCGATCCGAATGAACCTGGTGGTGATCGAGGTGCCCTTCGGCGAAGGTGCGGTCCACGCCCACGCCGACACCAGCACCGGTGAGCTCGTCCTCGACATCGGCCACATCGACCCGGCCGACCTCATGGTCACCGTCGGCTACGACATCGCCCGGGCCATCCTGGTCGAGGGCAATCCCCAGGCCGGGCTCCAGGCCTTCATGCAGGGCAAGATCAAGGTCGAGGGCGACATCGCCAAGCTGATGGCGCTGCAGTCGGCCTCGCCGGATCCGACGGCCGCGGAGATCGCCGCGCGCATCCAGGCCATCACCGAGTAGCCCCGCCCCCCACCGGCCCCGGCCGGTCAGTGCAGCGAGACCTCGACCGGCGCGTTCCGCGACCCCCGCGGGGTGTCCTTCACGAAGAACCCGCAGATGCAGCCGACCAGGGCCACCGCGGCGCCGACCAGATAGGCGCGGTGGAACGAGGCCAGGGTCCCCGTCCCCCCGTGTGCCGATGCCTGCACGGTCACCATCACCTGGATGCCCGCCACCACCCCGATCTGGGTGATCAACAGCTGGGCGGCGCTCATCACCCCGAGCTCGTCGGGCGCCACCTCGTTGGACGCCGACGACGCCGTGGACGGGGTGGACACCCCGTTGGCCAGGCCGGACAAGGCCAGGGCCATGACGATCAGCACCACGGACGGATCGGCGCCGACCTGGGTGAACACCAGCATGGACACGGTCAGGGCCGCGGTGCCGACGACGATCGACCACCGCTCCCCCACCTTGACCGCCGCGTACCCGGCGATCGGCGCCGACAGCGAGAACACCAACGGCCGGGCGGTCGAGAGGAGCCCGGCGCTCGTCTCGCTGTAACCGTAGATGCGCTCCATCAGGATCGGGAAGAGGAAGAATCCGCCCATGTAGGCGAAGTTGACGCACGCCCGGGCCCCCAGGGGAAAGACGAAGTTCCGCTTCTTGAAGTAGTGGAGCGGGATGAGGGGCCGGGGGGCACGCCGCTCGTGGAGGACGAACACGGTCCCCACCAGGGCGCTCGCCACGAAGAGGGCGAGGGTCTTCGGCGACGCGATCCCCCACGACGGGGCGACGTTGAGGCCGAGGAGCCCGATGGTGACCGAGCTGGACAGCGTGATCGAGCCGATCCAGTCGAGCTGGCGCCACGGGCTCACCGTCCCGTCATCCCCGACGTGACGATCGGCGGTGGCCGGAGGGGCCGCCGGCTCCGGCGGCGCCGTGGCCTGCCCGGTCCGCTCCATGGCGGCGGCCGCGGTCGCGGCGGCGCGGTCGTGCGAGGGGAGGACGATGACGGCCAGGACAGCGGCGATGGCCATGAGGGGGAGCTCGCCCCAGAAGAGTGCCCGCCACCCGTAGTACTGGATGATCGGGGCACCGATGGTCACCCCGAGCACCGGGCCCCCCGCCCCCACCAGGGACCACCACCCCATCGCCTTGACCCGGTCCTCGTGGGAGAACGCCTGCAGGACGAGTGCCATCGAGGCGGCCCCGGTCGCCGCCCCCTGGATCCCGTCGAAGAGTCGGGCGGCGATGAGCACGCCGGCCGTGGGCGCCGAGGCGGTGAGGACGACGCTGATGGCGGCCCCGGTCAGCCCCATCAGGTAGAGGCGCTTGTAGCCCCGCAGGTCCCCGAGTTTGCCCAGGATGGGGGCGGCCACCCCGAAGGCGAGCAGGGGGCCGGTCGAGGTCCAGGTCAGGGTGGTCACCGTGGTGTGCAGCTGGCGGGCCACCTCGGGCAGCGCCACCACGAACACGGTGAAGGTGATGTTGACGGACAGCAGCCCGGCCAGCACCGTCCACAGCACCCACCACTGGTAGCGGTCGGACGCCGCGACCTTGTGGTGCATGCGATGGCGGAACAGCAGGGGCCAGGGAACGGCGATGCCGCCGTCTCCCCCGGAGCCGGTCCCGCTCAGGAGGGACTCCGCCTCCAGGAGCTCGCCGGCGTCGAACCCCTCGTCGTCCGTAGGGGGTCCGGGCCCGTCGGCCCGGGAGACCACTCAGCCCCCGAGCTTGTGCATTTCGGCCTGGAGCTCGGCCACCGTCCACCGGTCGCCCTTGTCCAGGGTGTCGGTCATGGTCCACGGCTGGAAGAGGCGGATCTGCCCGCCCT
>JBEKRV010000036.1:0-36525 GCA_049517675.1 Acidimicrobiales bacterium | reverse complement strand
CACTTCACCAAGTTCAGCTACGGGACCTCGGACCGTGGCGCCTCCATCCGCATCCCGTGGAAGGTGGCCAAGGACAAGAAGGGCTGGCTCGAGGACCGTCGGCCCAACGCCAACATGGACCCCTATCAGGTCACCGCCGTCCTGGTCGAGACCGTCTGCGGCGACGCAGCCGGGAGCTGACCACCGGCGGGCCGCAGCGGCCCGCACGACAGCTGGACGTCCACAGAGCCGGGTCCCGCGGGGCCCGGCTCTGTGCGCTCCGCTCCCCTCACTTCGACCGAACCGACCATCACCTGCGACAATGTGGGCATCGAACCACTCGAACCCGCTCAGCGCACCACGTCACCGGAGGTGCAGGACCCCATGAGGAGTCAAGAGGAGTACGTCCTCCGGACCGTGGAGGAACGCGGGATCCGCTTCGTCCAACTGTGGTTCACCGACGTCCTCGGCACGCCGAAGACGTTCAGCATCACGCCGGCCGAGCTCGAGAACGCGCTCGACGAGGGGATGACCTTCGACGGTTCGGCCATCGACGGGTTCAGCCGCGTCCAGGAGAGCGACGTGCTCGCCCGTCCGGACGCCAACACGTTCCAGCTGTTGCCGTGGCACGGGCAGGGGCACGGACAGGGATACGGGCAGGGGCACGGCGACATCCACGGGGGCGCCGACGACGCGCAGGTGGCCCGGGTGTTCTGCGACATCGTCGACCTCGACGGGTCCCCCTTCCAGGGCTGCCCGCGCCACGTCCTGAAGCGGAGCCTGGAGCGTGCCCGCAGTCAGGGGTTCACCTTCTACGCCGCCCCCGAGATCGAGTTCTTCTACTTCGCCGACGGGGACCCGACCCATGCGCCGGCCACCCTCGACACCGGGTCCTACTTCGAGCTCACGGTGGCCGACCGGGCCAGCGACATCCGCCAGCGGACCGTCCTGACCCTCGAGGAGATGGGCATCCCGGTCGAGCACGCCCAGCACGAGGACGCGCCCAGCCAGCACGAGATCGACCTCCGCTACACCGACGCCCTCACCATGGCCGACACGGTCATGACCGTCCGGCTCGTGGTCAAGGAGATGGCCCGCCAGCAGGGTGTGTTCGCCAGCTTCATGCCCAAGCCCCTGGCCGGCGTGCAGGGGTCCGGCATGCACACCCACATGTCGCTCTTCCGCGGCGACGAGAACGCCTTCATCGACCACGACCGGCCCGGCGGCCTGTCCGACGTCGCCGAGGGCTTCATCGCCGGCCTGCTCCGCCACGCCGGCGAGATCACGGCTGTCACCAACCAGTGGGTGAACTCCTACAAGCGACTGGTCTCGGGCTACGAGGCGCCCATCCACGTCTCCTGGGCCCGCAACAACCGGTCCGCCCTGGTCCGGGTACCGGTGGTGAAGCCGGGCAAGACCGAGTCGACCCGCATCGAGTACCGGTCGCCGGACAGTGCCTGCAACCCGTACCTGGCCTTCGCGGTCATCCTGGCCGCCGGGCTGCGGGGCATCGAGCAGGGCTACGAGCTCCCGCCAGAGGCCGACGCCAACCTGTTCGCCCTCAGCCCCGACGAGCTCGACGCCAAGGGCATCATGCACCTCCCGGGCAGTCTCCACGAGGCCCTGGGCCTGATGGAGTCCTCCGAGCTGCTGGCCACCACCCTGGGCGACCACGTCTTCGAGTGGTTCATCCGGAACAAGCGGGCCGAGTGGGCCGGCTACAAGTCGCACGTGACCCAGTTCGAGCTCGACCGCTACCTGCCGCTGCTGTAGCCGGACCCGCCGCACACCTTCCGGATCAGCCCGGTCGACGACCCGACGAGAGGGGGAGCACCGCCATGGAACCACTGCTGTGCTTCCCCAAGCTGCCGCCGAGCGCGGTGACCGCCGTGCTCGAACGGGCCGGCTACCCGTGGCTCGGCATCGACCGGGCCGAGGCGGTGGACGCGGACGAGCCCGAGGACGGCTGGTCCGGCGCGGTGATCTGCAGCGGCTCCGACCCCACGGCCGCCTTCGCCCTCTGCCGCCACCTGCGCACCCGCGAGGTGCCGCTGGCCCCGGTGCTCGTCGTGGTCCCCGGGGACCAGCTCGGTGAGCTGGAGCTGCGCGAGGACCTCTTCGACGACCTCTGCCTGGACCCGGTCAATCCGGACGAACTGGCCGCCCGGTTGGCGCACCTCTTCTGGCGGACCGGCCGTGGCCTGCGGCCCGACCTGCTCGAGCACGGACCACTCGTACTCAACCTCGAGACCTACCAGGCCGCCGTGGCCGGACGGGTCCTCGACCTGACCTACATGGAGTACGAGCTGCTCCGCTTCCTGGCCGCCCGCCCGGGCAAGGTCTTCACCCGCGAAACGCTCCTCAGCCGGGTGTGGGGCTACGAGTACTACGGGGGTGCCCGAACCGTCGACGTCCACGTCCGTCGGCTGCGGGCCAAGCTCGGCGAGGAGCACGCCCACCTGATCCAGACGGTCCGTTCCGTCGGCTACCGCTTCGGCCAGACCAGCTGGACCCCGTAGGCGCCCGACCCGGGGCCGGCCACGGGTCGCCCACGGGCCACCGTCACGACGGTTCGCGGTGCGCCCAGACCTCGATCTCCACGGCGGCCCCCATGGGCAGTGCCGACACGGCGACCATGGACCGTGCGGGGCGGTGCCCGCCGAACGCCGCGACATAGGCCTCGTTGACCACGGGGAAGTCGGCCGGGTCGATGGCGAACACCGTCGTCTTGACCACGTCCTCCAACGACGCGCCGTTCGCGACAAGGAGTGCGGCGGCGTTGGCCACCGCCTGGGTCAGCTGGGCCCCCGGCCCGCCGTCGACCAGCGCGGGGGCACCGCCCCCGGTCGCGGGCGCCAGCCCGAGCTGGCCCGAGCAGATCAACCAGGACCCGGCCCGGACGATCGGTGAATACGGACCGACGGGCGTGCTCATGAGGGCTCCTCGATGCTCGGGTGCGGGCGGGGCGGCGGCGATCCCAGCCTACGCGGGCGCCTCGGGCCCACGCCTCAGCGCCGACCGGTACCGGAGCGGTCGGTGGGCCACGCCGGCGCCAGTCCGTCGCCCAGCCACCTCGCCGCGGCGACCGCGGCGAAGACGGCGTCGGAGCCGTTCACCGGCGCGGCGGCCGGATCGTCGACGATGCGCACGGTCACCTCGGGCATCGCCCGGGCCTGGACGATGCCGAACGAGCGCACCGTGAGGTCCCGGACCGCACCGTCGGCATCCACCGCGATCCCCTCCGAGCGCACCCACCCGAGGGCCTGATGGGCCGCCCCGATGGCGTAGGAGCGCAGCACCACCGGGTCGAGCACGGCGCCGGCGGCGACCTCGATGTCGAGTGACCCGTCCCCGGCGAAGCGGGCCACGGCCCGGCCGCCCGTCGGGGCCACCACCTCGACCGGGACGCCGAGCACAGGCACGCCGACCGTGCCGAGCCGGACCGCCGTCGCCACCACCGCGGCCTCCGCCCACACCGCGGCCCGTAGATCGAGGGAGACCGGTGGCCCGTCGACCGGAACCTGCTCGAGGACGAGGCCGGGGGCGACGGCGGCGACGTCGTCCACCAGTCCGTCCCACGCCGGGCCGTCGAGCGGTCCACCCGTCACCCCGACGCGGAGGATGCCGGTGCCCTCGCCGGTGATCCCGACCGCCACCGGCGGGCGCTTCGGGCCCCGCCGGACCACGTCCTCACGCGACCACAGCACCCGGACGGGCCGGCCGTGCCCGTCGGCCAGCCGACGGGCATCGGCCCCGACCGGCGAGTGCAGCTTGCCGCCGAACGACCCCCCGTTCCCGTAGGGGGACGCGGCCTCGCCACCGGGCTCGCACCACGAGGCGTCGGTCTCGAGGTAGGCCGGCTCGACCCAGGTGGTCGCGAGGGTCAGCACCCACCGGCCCCCGGGCACGTCGACGGGATGCCCGAGGGGGACCGTCGTGCTGCGGCCCTGGACCTTCCCGGCCAGCGCCCGGGCCGCGGACAGCGAACCGGACACCGCGTAGTCGTCGCCGTCGACCACCGCCACCAGGGCGCCCGGGGGACAGCCGTCGTCGGCGAACCCGCCGTGGCCGAGCACCACGTCGGGCCCCACCCGCTGGGGCACGCCGCCCTCGAGCTCGGCACGGGCGGCGGCCGTCGCCAGGTCGCGGTCGACCCCACCGGAAGGACCGGTGGCCGTGCCCGCGTCGACGCCGACCACCCGCCGGGCGGCCTCGACGACGGTCTGCCATCCGGTGCACCGGCACAGGTGGGCGAGGAGCGCCCGGTCCACCTGGAGGTCGGACGCCGGAACGGAGTCCGCCAGCGCGGCCAGTCGCATGACGATGCCCGGCGTGCAGAATCCGCACTGACTGCCGCCGCTTCCCACCAGGGCGTCCGCCCAGGCTCGCCGCTCCGCCTCCGGGAGCCCCTCGAGCGTGGTGACCGAGCGCCCGTCGAGTCGCCGTACCGGGGTCACGCAGGCCACCCGCGGGTCGCCGTCCACCCATACCGTGCAGCAGCCGCACTGCCCCTGCGGGCTGCAACCGTCCTTCAGCGAGCGCAGTGCCAGGCGTTCCCGCAGCACCTCGAGCAGCGTCGAACCGTCGTCGGGTACCTCGACGTCGGCGCCGTTGACTCGGAGCCGGATCAGGGGATCAGGGGATCAGCTGAAGGAGGAGCCGCAGCCGCAGGTGCGGGTGGCGTTCGGATTGGTCACGTGGAACCCCGCACCCTGCAGGCCGTCGCTGAAGTCGAGGGTCGAGCCCTTGAGCAGGTCGGCGCTGGTCGGGTCGACGACCACCGTCACCGAACCGAATTCGCGGACGACGTCGTCCTCGGCCACGTCGGCGTCGAAGAACATCTCGTAGCTGAAGCCCGAGCACCCACCGGGACGGACGGCCACACGCAGGGCCAGGCCCTCGGTGTCCTCCTCCGCCAGAAGGTCGGCGACCTTGGCGGCAGCGACGTCCGTGAGGGTCACGGGATTGGGCTTCTTCCCGATGGTGACGTTCTGCATTGTCGAGCTCATCGATGCTCCTCTTGGTCACGGGACGGGTCCGCCGTCCTGACGAGATGCCGGTTCCAGGTCCCCCCGGGTAGGCCCGCGGGAGATCTCCCGACCGATCGTACCCGGCACGGCCGTCCGGCGGTACACCGGGTCGGTGGGCCGGACCGCTCCCACCACTACGATTGCCATGGTGACCAGGTCCGACACCTCCGCCGCCGGATCCGCTCCGACCGAGGACGCGGTCCGGTCCGCCCTGCGCAACGTCGTCGACCCCGAACTCGGTGCCGACATCGTCGAGCTCGGCATGGTGACGGCCGTCCGGATCGACGGCCCGTCGGTCGAGGTGGAGGTGGCCCTCACGGTCGCCGGGTGCCCGCTCCGGGCCCAGATCCAACGGGACGTGGACACCCACGTCGGCTCGCTCCCCGGTGTCGGGCGGGTGACCGTCACCACCGGGGTGATGGGCACCGAGCAGAAGCGGGCGGTCATGGCGCGCGCCCGGCTGCTCGCCCGTGACGAGGCGCCGGTGACCGACGTCCCCGACAGCGCGCGGGTCATCGCCATCGCCTCGGGCAAGGGTGGCGTGGGGAAGAGTTCGGTCACCGTGAACCTGGCCGTGGCCCTGGCCCGCCGGGGTCTGACGGTCGGTGTGCTCGATGCCGACATCTGGGGGTTCTCCGTGCCCCGGCTGCTCGGCATGCAGGGCGAGGTCGAGGCGCGGGACAAGAAGATGGTCCCGCTGGAGCGGGTCGTCGGCCCGGGACTGCTGCGGGTGCTGTCGATGGGGTTCCTGGCCGACGAGGACAACGCCATCATGTGGCGGGGCCTGATCCTCAACCGCGCCGTCCAGCAGTTCCTCGAGGACGTCCACTGGGGCGATCTCGACTTCCTGTTGATCGACATGCCACCCGGCACCGGTGACATCCAGATGGGCCTGGCCCGGATGATGCCCCGGACCGAGGTCGTGGTGGTCACCACGCCGCCCCTGGCCGCGCAGAAGGTGGCCGCCCGGACGGCCGACATGGCCCGCAAGGGCTACCTGCGGGTGACCGGGGTGATCGAGAACATGAGCGACTTCGTCTGCGAACACGGCGAGTCCTACGCGCTGTTCGGCTCGGGGGGAGGGGCCCGTCTGGCCGCCGACGTCGGCGTGCCCCTGCTCGGGCAGGTCCCCCTGCACCCGTCGGTGGCCGCGGGCGGCGACGCGGGCACGCCGGTCGCCCTCGACGACCGCCAACCGCTGGCGGCCGAATTCTCCCGGATCGCTGCGGCGTTGGTCGACAACCCGCCCACCGTGGTGGCGATGGACGGGTGCAGCATGCGGATGTTGGAGCGGGTGGAGGCGGCAGTGTCCGCCGGGGATCCCGCCTAGGCCGAGCCGGCCCTCGGCCCCCACGCATCGCGGGCGGCGGCGGCAAGTTCGGGCGAGACCGGGTCCGAGGAGGCGATGCGGCTCTCGAGTGCCTCCGCGTAGCCGTCGTCACCGGGCCGCAGCACCAGTAGCCGCCCGTCCTCGAAGAGCACCACGGGCAGGATGGTCGGCACGTCGCGCACCTGGCGGGCCCAGGCCATCACCGCATCCGTCGACGAGTGGGCTGCCAGCCTCCCCAGGTTGTCGACGGTGGGCGGGAGCAGTTCGATCTCCCCGGCCTCGAACCGGGCCAGCGCGTCGTCGGGACGCACCCAGATGGTGGCGATCGTCTCGCCGTCGTCGTGGTGGGCCACCTGGCCCGGTGGTGCCGCGGTGACGAAGAACCGGGTGTCGTAACGGCGGGGGGCGAGTTCGGGCGTGATCCAGTGGCTCACGTAGTGGACGCCGTCCGCGGCGAGGACCAGGTCCTCCTGGCGGCAGACGTCGAGCAGGCCGGTCCGTCCCTCGTTGATGGCGAGCCGGTGCGCCTCGAAGCGCTCCCGCTCGACGGGGTCGGTGGTGTCGAGCAGCGCGGTCCCGTCAGCGGCGTCGCGGGGCTGGGCGAGCAGTACCCCGGCCTCCTCGAAGCACTCGCGCAGCGCCGCCACCCAGAAGGCCAGTCCCCCCGAGGGCATGCCCAGGATCCGACTGGCCTCGGCGTCGGACAGTCCCCGGCAGAGTTCGTCGGCCGCGTCGCCGCGGTCGGCGGGGTCGACCGATCCCCCCGGAAAGACGTAGGCGCCGGCCACGAATTCGCTGGCCAGGTTGCGGCGGAGCATGCACACCTCGATGGCCGGCCGGCCCGACCCGTCGGCCGAGTCACGGACGAGCATCACCGTGGCGGCGTCACGCAGGGGCACGGTCATGGGGTCAGGCTACCCCCGGCCCCGCCCCGCCAACGCCCCGGGTCGTGACCCCGTCCCGCCCTCAGGTCAGCGGGAGCCGGGTGCCCGGAACTCCGTGTCCGCCGGGCCGGGCGTCGACCAGGGCACTGATGGCCAGCTCCCCGAAGACCTTCGGTTCGGCGATGAGCCAGGCGTGGGCACCTTCGACCACCACTCCCTCCACCCCGGCGGCGCGCCGCAGTTCGTCGAACGCCGAACGGGGGACGAGCCCGTCGCGGTCGGACCAGGCCACCGACACCGGGATCCCCCGTTCTGCGATCGCCCGTACCTCGGCCACCAGGTCGGCTCGCCGGATGAACTCGCCGGTCCGGACCATGCCCAGCGGGTTGCGCACCAGATTGGGGACGAAATCCTCGAGGAGGGTCGGGATCATCAGGAGCGACCGCGGCGAGTGCAGCAGGTCGCCGCCGAAGTGTCGGCCCCAGTCCCAGAAGGGCCGTTGCATCATGGTCCGGACCTCGTTGGGGAACAGCGCCCAGGTCGGGCTCCCGATGGCGTTGGCCAACAGGAGCGAGGCCACCCGCTCCGGCTGGTGGTGGACGAAGGCTGTCGACACGCCGCCGCCGAACGAGTGCCCGGCCACCAGCGCCAGGTCACCGGCGCCGACCGAGTCGAGGAACCGCGCCACCCAGGCCCCGTAGCCGGCGAACGTCCGCTCGTCGCCCGGCAGCTCCGGCGTCCCCCCGAATCCGGGGAGGGCCGGAGCGACGACGCGGCAACCGGCCTCCGCCATCGCCCTGATCGGACCGGCGTAGGCATTGGGACGCAACCCCCATCCGTGCAGGAACAGGGCGGACGGACCGGCGCCGACCTCGCCGTAGCGCACGTCGTGTCCGTCGACCGACGTCCGCTTCCACACCACGCCGCCCCGTCGCGTGGCCGATCCCTTCGCCGCGGCAGGCGCCGCCGGGCCACCCCCGGTGCGTGGCCGATGATCCCCGTCGGCCGCGTGGTCCGCGTGGGCCGACTCGTGTACCGACATCCCCCCACTCTAGAGATCCGGGGCCCCGCCGGCCCGACGGGAACCAATTCGTACCGTCACACCCTCACGGACCGCCCGAACCCATGGGTACCGACGGACACGTTACGCTCCTTGCGACGTTCGCACGAAGCGAGGACCGCGCAACCATGGCCGACAACGCACAGACACCCCGGACGGGCGGCAACAAGCCGAAGCCGACGGGCTCCGGGGGCAACGAGAGCGCCAAGGACAAGAGCCGGGCCGCGAGCCGTCCCGTGGCCGCCAAGGGACCGGGCAAGGGGGGCAACGCGCCCCGGTCCGGTGCGACCAAGGGGGCTCCCGCCGGCGGGCCGAAGGGCTCCAACCGGGGCCCCCTGATCGCCTGGGGGGCCGTCGCCCTCGTCGTCGTGATCATCGCCGTCCTGGTCATCGTCAAACTGACCCAGTCCTCACCCCAGAACCTGTCGTACACACCGGTCGCCCCGGCTCCGGCCCAAGTCGTCCACGACATCACCACCATCCCGATGTCCACCTGGAACAAGGTCGGGGTCACGTCCCAGTTCCCGGTGGAGAAGCCGACCGTGACCACCGGTCAGCCGGCGATGGTCCTCAACGGCAAGACCCCGGCGATGCTGTACTACGGGGCCGAGTACTGCCCCTACTGTGCCGCGGAGCGCTGGGCGATGGCGGCGGCACTGTCCCGGTTCGGTACCTGGAGCAACCTCCAGATCACCGCGTCGTCGCACACCGACGTGGACGCCGATACCCACACCCTCAGCTTCCACGGTGCCTCGCTGGACAGCCCGTACATCACCTTCGTGGGGATCGAGCAGTACACCAACATCCCCACCGCCGCCGGCGCGTACACCGTGCTCCAGAACCCGACCGACGCGGAAGGGAAGATCCTGGCCAAGTACAGCTCGTCGAAGTTCATCCCGAACGGCAGCACCAGCGGGGGCATCTCGTTCCCCTTCGTGGACATCAACAACGGGATGCTGATCTCGGGAGCCAGCTACGACCCCCAGATCCTCGCCGGCCTGACCTGGACCGACATCTCGGGCGGGCTGTCCGATCCGACCAACCCGGTGACCCAGGTGATCCTGTCCACGGCCAACTACATGACCGCCGGCATCTGCCAGGCCACGAAGGGAAAGCCCGGGAACGTGTGCACGAGCTCCGGCGTCCAGGCGGCAGCCAAATCCCTCGGCATCACCATCGGCTGAGTCGGGACAGCACCGATCCATGACCACCCTCCGGTGGCAGCCGCTCGTCTCGCTCATCCTGTCCGTCTACGGCCTGGGCGCGTCGATCTACCTGACCATCACCCACTTCCAGCCGAAGGCTCTGGCGTGCGTCACCAACTCCACCTTCAACTGCGAGAAGGTGACGCAGAGCCCGCAGTCCGAGATCTTCGGCATCCCAGTCGCCATGCTCGGGCTGGTGTTCTTCGTCCCGATGGTCCTACTGTGCCTGCCGGCGGCGTGGCGCAGCGCCGACCGGCGGATCCACCTGGCCCGGCTGGTCCTGTCGGTCACCGGAGTCGGGATGATCCTCTACCTGATCATCGCCGAGCTCTTCATCATCAAGGCCATCTGCCTGTGGTGCTCGAGCGTCCACCTCACCACGTTCGTCCTCTTCGTCATCATCGCCACGACCGCGCCGATCGTGCTCGCACCCGACTACGGCGTGCCGGCGAACGAGCTCGGACCCTGAGCCCCACGCGCACCGAGTGGGCACGTGAGTGACACCCGTCCGAGCCGGTCGGCCCGCCTCGCCTGGGGAGCCGTCTTCGCACTCCTCCTCGGCGTGGTCGCCCTCGTCACCTATGCGCTGACCCATGTGTCGTCGCCGACCACCGTGGTCGAGCCGGCCGTGACCGCGCCCGACATCCTCGACGCCGTCTCGAACGTCCCGGCCTCCACCTTCGACGGGGTGGGGGTCACCGTGCCCGGCGCGGAGCTCACCCCTCCCCTGGTGGTGTCCGACCCACAGCTCACCGCGGGCGGTAAGCCGCAGGTGCTCTTCATCGGAGCGGAGTACTGCCCCTTCTGTGCCGCCGAGCGGTGGCCGCTCGTCGTGGCCCTGTCCCGGTTCGGGCACTTCACCGTCCTGCGCAACGCCACCTCGGCCACCCAGTCGGTCTTCCCCGGGACGGCCACGTTCAGCTTCGACGGCGCCGAGTACACGAGCCCGTACCTGACGTTCACCGGGGTCGAGCTCTACTCCGACCAGATCGGCGCCGACGGGACCTTCACCCGGATCGCCAGACCGACCGCCGCCCAGACCGCGCTGGTGGCCCGCTACAGCGGCTCCGATGTGGGCCCGGAGACGGGCGTGTCGCCGTTCGTGGACATCGCCGGCCGGATGGTGACGACCACCTCGGGATTCAGCCCCGCCCTGCTCGCCGGCCAGTCACAGGCACAGATCGCCTCGGAGCTGGACGCACCGCCGCGACCGGCCGAGCCGTCCACCGCCCCGGCGTCCGCCCCCCCGACCGGCCAGGCGATCATCGCCGCGGCCAACGAGCTGACCGTCGGGATCTGTGCCGCCACCGGTCAGAGGCCGTCCTCGGTCTGCCTCTCGAAGGGGGTCCGCTCCGCCGCCCAGTCACTCGGGGCGGCTCCGGCGGCCTGAGGAGCCCGCCCAGGGCGGGAGCCCGTTCGGGTCAGCCGACCCGCCGCTCCGCGTGCTGGCGCCGCTCCATCTCGTTCAGTCCGCCCCAGATACCGTGGGGCTCACGGATCCGCACCGCGTATTCGAGGCACTCGGCCCGGACCGAGCAGGTCTTACAGATGGCCTTGGCCCGTTCCTCGCGTTGCAGCTTCTCCTCTTTGCGCTCCGCATGGGCCGGAGGAAAGAAGATTTCCGCCTGCGGCCCACGGCATGCCGCCTTCAGCTGCCATGAATCCGTCAACTGCTCCACTCCCCGACTCCCCCTTCGGTGCAAACTGTCGTTTGGGAAGGTACTCGCGGCCCCTGGGCGAAACAAGGGGTCCGAGTAGGATTCGGATCATTTCCTGTCGCTTTCGCGCCGTGCGTGGCGATCCGCGCCCGCAGGGTCTGCAAGTCGGGCCGCCGGACGGCGCATCGGACCATCAGGGGGCGGACACTACGCTCGGGACGTCATGGACATCCGCTCCTTCTGCAGCCAGAGCCGGGTGGTGATCGTGGCCGGCAAGGGCGGTGTCGGCAAGACCACCATGGTCGCCGCCCTGGCCCATCTGGCCGCCGGGTCCGGCCTGTCCGTCCTCGTCGTCGAACTCGAGGGTCGGGACGGGGTCGCCACCGCGTTCGGCGGTCCCGGAGGTCTCGGCTACGCGGGCGGGGTGCTCCATGCCGCCGGGGCGACCGACCTCGGTGACGGGCCCGTCGACGAGACCGCCACCATCCCCCGGGGCACCGTCCACGCCCGGACGATCACCCCGGATGCCGCCCTGATCGAGTACCTCGACGACCACGGGATGCGGAGGTTCTCCAAGCGGCTCCTGTCCTCGGGCATCATCGACATCGTCGCCGGTGCCATCCCCGGGATCCGCGACATCCTCGTGCTCGGCAAGATCAAGCAGATCGAGCAGCAACGGGTGGCCGACCTCGTCCTCGTCGACGCACCGGCCACCGGCCACACGATGACCTTCCTCTCCTCGGCCGGCGGACTGCTGGACGCGGCCCGGGGCGGGCCGATCCGGTCCCAGGCCGCCGACGTGGTGGCCATGCTCTCGGATCCGGCCCGGTGCCAGGTCGCCCTGGTCACCCTGCCTGAGGAGATGCCGGTGAACGAGGTCGTCGAAGCCGCCTACCTGCTCGAGGACCGGGTCGGGATCGCCCTCGGACCGGTCATCGTCAACGCCTGCTACCCGCCCGTCCCCGGGCTCGAGGCGCCGGCATCCGAGACGGTCGCCGCCGCCGAGGTCGACCTCGACCCCGCCCTGGTCGACACCCTGGAGGCTGCCCGGGAGTTCCGTCAGCACCGCCACGGGCTCCAGGAGGAACAGGTCCGGCGACTGGGCGACGAGCTCCCGCTCTCCCAACTGCGGGTGCCGTACCTCTTCACCGACGCCATCGGGCCCCTCGAGCTGGACACGCTCAGCAAGGCCCTCGGCGACGGCATCGAGGCGCTCCACGACACGGCCGAGGTCCCGGGATGAGCACGGCCCACGTCGAGCCGGCGACCACCATCGGCGAGGTCGTCCGCCGCAGTTCGATCGTGATCTGCTGCGGCTCCGGCGGCGTGGGCAAGACGACCACGTCGGCCGCCATCGCCCTCGAGGCGGCCCGCCTCGGCCGCGCGGCGTGCGTCGTGACCATCGACCCGGCCCGACGGCTGGCCAATGCGCTCGGCATCGACGAGCTGTCGAACAGCCCGACCAGGATCGAGGGCGACTGGCCGGGCGAGCTGCACGCCCTGATGCTCGATCCGAAGGGCACCTTCGACGACCTGGTCACCCGCTACTCGGATACGGCGGAGCAGGCCGAGGACATCCGGGTGAACCGGATCTACCGGAACCTGACCGGCACCCTCTCGGGCACCCAGGAGTACATGGCCATGGAGAAGCTCCACGAGCTGGTCGAGGAGGGCGGCTTCGACGTCGTGGTCGTCGACACCCCCCCGTCGCGGAACGCCCTCGACTTCCTGGACGCGCCGCGGCGACTCACCCACTTCCTCGAGAACCGGATCTTCCAGGCCCTCATGGCCCCGACCCGGGTGGGGCTCCGGCTCATGGGCGTCGCGGCCCATGCCCTGCTCCGGACCCTGTCCCGGGTGGCCGGCGCCGACATCGTGAGCGACGCCGTCGCCTTCTTCCAGGCCTTCGAGGGGATGGAGGAGGGGTTCCGGCTCCGGGCCGCCCGGGTGCGGGAGCTCCTGGTCCAACCGGGGACCGCATTCGTGCTGGTGGCCTCGCCGCGCCCGGACTCGATCGACGAGGCGGTCCACTTCGCCGGCAAGCTGGCGGAGTCGCAGATGTCGGCCACCGCGCTGGTCGTGAACCGGGTGCAGCCCCGGTTCGCCTCCGACGACCAGCTGGCCGCCCTCGCTCCCTACGGCGGGCCGGCCGGACACCGGGAGGGAGGCCCCCCGGGGGCCCTCGCCGACCTGGTCGACAACCTCGCCGGCTACACCCTGGCCTGTGACCGCGAGGAGAGCGCCTACGCCGGCCTGGCGGCCGAGGTGGCCCCGGCACCCGTCTACCGGGTCCCGCTGCTCAACACCGACGTGCACGACCTCCCCGGCCTGGGCATCGTCGCCGACCGGCTGTTCGGGCAGGACGGACCGTGACGCCCGCCAATGTGGCCTCCCGCCGGCGGGGCGCTAACCTCTCGGACGTGCCGACCATCCTCGTGGCCAGTGACGCCCCGACCGTGCGGGCCGAGATCGCCGCCATCGCCGGCAACCCCGACACCACCATCGTCGAGGCCCGTTCCGGCCCCGAGGTGATGGCCCTCGTGGCCGAGTCGATGCCCGACCTGGTGGTGGTCGACATGCAGATGGGGAACATGGGAGGAATGGCCACCACGCTCGAGCTCCACCTCGAGGCCTCCTACGACAAGCTCGCACACGTCCCCGTCCTGATGCTGCTCGACCGGCGTCCCGACGTGTTCCTGGCCCGCCGGTCAGGGGCCGAAGGATGGCTGGTGAAGCCGCTCGACCCGATCCGACTGCGTCGGGCGGTTTCCGCCCTCCTCGACGGGGGCACCTACTACGACGAGTCCTACACGCCGTTGTCCGTCGTCGCCGCACCCGTCACCACCGGCTCCTGACGGCACCGCCCACTACAGACCGGGTCACCGCGTTGTCCGTGTTCCGTCGCCACGAAGAGCAGAACCAAGGATCCCCGGGACGCCGGTCCCGAAGACGCGATCGGGCCCAGGGGGCGGGCGGGGCCGAGGGGATCGGGCTCCCGGCGGAAGGAGGGGCCGACGCCCAGGAGCAGTTCATCATCGATGCCCTGCACGACCTGCGCGACACCGCCGTCCGCGAGGTCATGACCCCGAGGGTCGACGTCGTCGCCCTGACGATCCCGGTGACCGTGGAGTCCGTGTCGCAGGCGATCCGCGAGTCCGGCCACAGCTGCTTCCCGGTGTGCGGTGACAGCCTCGACGACCTGATCGGGGTCCTGTTCGTCAACGATCTGTTCCGGGCCGGCTGGAACGTGGCCGGGCCCGAGGAGGGCGGACGCTCGCCCAGCCCGATCGACATCTCGCGCCGGGTGCGCCAGCCGTTCCTGGTGCCCGAGTCGCGCCTGGTGCTCGACGTGCTGGCCGAGATGCGCCGCCAGCGCCGGGCGTTCGCCGTCGTCGTCGACGAGCACGGCGGCGTCGAGGGGGTGATCACCGTGAAGGACCTCCTGGGGGCACTGGTCGGCGACCTCCCCGACGAGTTCGACACGGACGAGGAGCCCGATGTGGTCCGGGTCGACGGCCGCCGATGGCTGGTCGACGGGCGGATGAGCGTGGACGACCTCTCCGACGAGCTCGGCATCGACCTGCCCGAGGGGGAGTACGTGACCCTCGGCGGGTACCTGTTCGACGCATTCGGGCACATCCCCGAAGAGGGCGAGACGTTCGACTTCGCCGACTGGCAGTTCCGGGTGGCCGAGATGGACAAGCGGCGCATCGCCAAGGTCGTCGTGAGGCGGACGGGCACTGCCGCCGACCCGGCGGAGGGTTCGGGCGCCGACGACCCGGGAACCGACCGCACCGCCGTCGGCTAGCATCGTCAAGTCCTGGGGACGGCGCCCTGCCGCTCCTGGTGTACGGGCTGTGGCGCAGTTTGGTAGCGCGCTGCGTTCGGGACGCAGAGGTCCTCGGTTCAAATCCGGGCAGCCCGACCACCGAGTGGTTGCAGGTCAGCGGGGGTTTCGGCCCCCGCTGGCTCGCGTCCGGGGGCCGGTCAGGGCACCGAATGCGGCCGATTTGGCGCGAACTTGGCGCGAGTGGATCCGGGACCGCTGTCCAGGAAGAACTTCTGCTCCAGGCGGTCGGCAGCCGCATGGTCCGCCTCGGCCGATGCCGCGGCGTACACGGCGAGGGTCATCCTGGGGTCGCTGTGCCCGAGTCGGACCTGTGCGGTCTTGATGTCGATCCCGGTGACGACCATGGTGGTGGCCGCCAGGCGACGCAGGTCGTGGACAGCTGGCTGGCCTACGCATCCCGCTCACGACTCGCCCCGTTCGTGAAGCTGGCCAGAACCATCCGTCACTACCGGGACTCCATCGAGGCGACCCTCGAATGGAAATTGACCAACGGGATCGCCGAGTCCAACAACGCGGCCATCGGCAGGATCCGATCGGCGGCCCGGGGGTTCCACAACCCCGACAGCTTCATCACCATGATCATGCTCAACCGAGCTGGCATCGCCCCTCAGTTGCCGTGGTCGGCCACTTCATGACCCACGACAGGAGCAGAAGACCCAGAATTCTTGAGTCTCGTCGGAGATCACCCCGAGCATCCTGGTCCCGGCAAAGGACCGAGACCAAGGTTGGCATTCTCATAGGGCACCTGGGCCTCATCGCCGTCGCGGACGCGTGCATCATGGTTGGGTCACGAACTGAGCCAAGCGACTGAGGCACAGATGACATCAATGGGTGGATTGGGAGGGCTTCTATGCCAAGGAAGATAGATCGAGTCTACGAACGGTGGATTGCGGAACTCGAACGGCGGGCTGTGAACGGCATGTCAGAGAGCACGGTTTCCGTGAGCCAGTCAGAACTCGGAATGGGTGATCTCAGTCGCGCGGTGGACACCTTGTCTAGCCGACTCCAAGACTCGGGCTACGCAGTCTTGCGAACTCAGCAAGACCCATGGACCTATCGGACAGATCTCACCGTGCGATGCCCTACTTCAACTTCGACTAGTTCCGGTCCCTCGCCATCAGAACAATCTGGAGGGGATATGGTCCCGCTCGGAAACGAGGGGTCCACCATGGCAGCCGATGAACTTGAGGAAATCTCAGCGTGGATGCATGACCGGTTCGTGGAGGAAGACTACCGGGCAATCTGGATGCGCCGGTGCTCCTTGGGTGCTTATCCAAACAAGGAATGCAGCAGAGAAGCCCTATTCTGGTTGGCCGCTTACCCGGCGATCGTTGCGCTTCGGAAGGGCTTGTATCACGACTGGCTGGCCGTGACGTGCATTGGCCAAGCTCGCATGCTTGTTGACCCGCATGACGAATTGCAGATGTCGTTCGTGTCGGAGATCGACCAACGGTTTCCGAGAGATTGACTGATTCCCCTCCACCTATCCGAGCACAATCGCCGTCACTCGTAGTAGCGGTGAACGACCAGGTGCTCGCTGTAGATGCAGAGTTCCAGAAATCGATGCACGGTGCACAACCTTTGGCACAACACCGATTGGCGGACCGTCGAATTCTGAGTCAGTGGCTGGCGATTATCGGTGGGCCGTCACCATCGTGGCCTTCTCGACCGACGTGGGATCCCCGGAGGCTCTGTGCTCAGGCAACTCGCAGGGTCGACACAGTGAACTCCAATCTGGTGGTCATAGCCTCAGGGCCATGCAGAAAGTACGTCGCCTGTCACGCCGAAAGGTCGCGTTGCTGATCGCCACAGTTGTCGCTGTTGTGGCGATTGTCGGTGGACTGGTGTCGGGCGGCGTCCACGCCACCGCGAATACGACGTCGTCATCCTCGGCATCGGTCCTCAGTCCCGCGTACGCCAGGAGTGTCGGATTCACCAAGACCTACCGTGCCGCCGCGAAGCAAGCGGTGACCAACGAGAAGGGCTGTTCAACCTCGGTCGAATCCATCTACGAGAACACCACCGGCGAGACAGGATTGATCTCGGACTACCTCCGCTGCAAGTCGACAGGAGCCGCATCGGCGGTGCTGACCTCATTCCGCAAGCAGGTCCACATCGACAGGGCGATCAGGATTCCGAGTCAGCTGGGCAAGACCGCGTTCGCAACGGCGAGCGATGCGCCTGAATACCTTGTGGCCTGGCAGGTGGGTTCCGGGGTAGCACTCCTGGCCGTGGACACCGACATTGCCGCAACGTCAAATTCGGCGACCGCGACACCGATCACCACGTCAGAGACGAAGGTGCTCGTAGCTGCGGCCGTTCAGCAGAACTCCCTCTACGACTGACTTCCTACGACTAACTTCCCTGGTCGCGCGTCCAATGCTCTGAGGCCCGCCGTCCGATGATTGTCTTCCACGAGGGCGTCCCCGGCATTCGCCTCGGGTATCCATGCATCCGGTCGCCTCACGACAGCCTTGCGGATGGCGGGCGGAAGCAAAGGTGCAGGGGCCGACATCGACCGACCGGGTCCGCGCGCGTGACCATCACCTTGAACGGCTGGCATGTCGATACCACCTGCGCCCATCTCGTCATTCAGCAAGCTCCCAAGAAATCGTCGGGCAACCTTGAGATTCGCTTGCTTGAGTGGTTCTCGCCCCCTCCGGCCAGCTTGGGAAAGAGCCCGGTCGGAGGGGGTCCCCCTGCTTTACAGCGAGTCTTCACCGGGCTCGCAGGCAATCGCCAGGTCCGTATCGCACGATAACCACCATGAAGGACCGACTCCTCGGGAGCAATGGACAGAAGCTCGCCGTGCGCACAGATACCTCGCCGCCTCTGGCGTTGTCGACCTCGGGACTTACGAAATCCTATGGCGCTCGAACAGCCGTGAGTGATCTCAATCTGGCCATTCCCAGAGGAGTGATCTCTGGGTTCGTAGGGCCCAACGGTGCGGGCAAGACGACGACCATCCGTATGCTGCTCGGCTTGATCGTTCCCACCGCGGGCTCTGGTGAAGTCCTCGGAGCGGAGCTCGACCAGCCCCGGCACTTCCTCCATCGGGTCGGGGCCATGATCGAAAGTCCCGCCTTCTATCCGGCGTTGTCGGGTCAGCGGAACCTCGAGGTGCTCGCTCGTCTTGGTGGGATCCCCTTCGTGAACATCGACCGAGCCCTTCGAAGGGTGGGCCTTGCCGGTCGGTCCCGAGATCCGTTTCGCTCCTACTCGCTTGGTATGAAGCAGCGCTTGGGCATAGCCGCAGCCCTTCTCCCAAGTCCGGATCTGTTGATCCTCGACGAACCAACCAACGGACTCGATCCGGCGGGCATCGCCGAGTTGCGGGCGCTCTTTCGTTCTCTCGCAGATGAGGGAATCACGATCTTCATCTCGAGCCATTTGCTCTCCGAGATTGCCCAGATCTGCAAGCACCTCGTCATCATCAGCTCTGGGCGTATGGTCTTCCAAGGACACATCGGTGACCTCATGAACCGGACCCAGCCGGTACTCCGCGCCACCCCTGAACTCATCGGGCAGCTGCAGTCACTCGAACAGCTCGCACGAGGACTGGGATTGGTGACCCAACTCGAACACGGATCACTGGTGGCTCACGGCGACTCACGGGAGGCGGCGCTCCTGTTCCGTGCCGCGGCTCGGGCCGACATCACACTTATCCAGCTGGACGTCCTGCGGCCCAGCCTGGAGGACACGTTCCTCGCACTCACGAGTCACGGCGGCCCACCGACATCGGATCCAGAGTCTTGGACGCTGGAAGGCACCCATGGCTGATGCCTTCGCCAGCGAATGGATCAAGCTTCGTCGGCGGAGCCTCTTCTATGGGAGCTACGCCGCCATGCTCGCAGTTTCCTGTCTCGTCACGGTGCTCACATTCAGTACTGCGGGTCGCACTGCGGCGGATGGTCCAGCTGGTGCGTCGACGCCGCTGTCCCAACTGGCTCAATCAGGTGGTTCCGTCAATGGGCTGGAAGGTTCGCTCACGATCCTCGGCGTCATCGCGTTCGCCATCGCGGCATCGCAGATGGCGATGGAATACGGGCAGGGGACGTTGCGGAATCTCCTCGTCCGACAGCCTCGGCGTTTCGTCTTCCTGGTCGGCAAGTTCCTGGCCGTCTCGACATTCATGATGGGGGCGGTCGCCATCGCCACTGTTGGCACTGTCGTCGTCGCGTTCGCCATGGCGCACAGTCGGGGGATCCCCACTGATCAGTGGACGATGTTGTCCGGTCTACGGGCGATAGGCACAGGATTCGTCGACGTGACACTCTCCATCGTGGGATACGGGCTTCTGGGAATGACTCTCGGAATCGTCATGCGCTCCTCTGTTGCTGCCGTCGCGGTTGGCATTGCCTACCTACTTCCCGTCGAACAGATCCTTGCCTCCACCGTCACCAGCACAGCCGGGTACCTCCCCGGCCAGCTCCTCTCCGCGGTAGCTCAAGGTGGGACGTCGACGATCGGCTATGCCCACTCGCTTGTGGGCGCCCTGCTGTACCTGGCTCTTGCCGCGGGAGTCGGAATCGCGCTCTTCGTCCATCGAGACGTAGTGTCCTGATGCGCACGGGTCGGCCGACCGGCAACTCATGTGCGATCGACAACAGATCGCCGGGTCCGTTGAGCGAGCGTCCGCCAGCTCGCTCCGGGCCCGGCGCCTCGCCTCTCACCAGACAAGGGGGACGAGCCGAGATCGAGTCACCGCGGCGTAGCTGCTGAAACCAGGGAACGTCGATCGGAGGAGCCGCTCTTCAGCGTGGATCCGTACCACCTGCAGCGCGATGACCACGAGGGCACCCAATAGAGGCACCAATCGTGGGTCCACGACAGTCACTCCCACGATCATGGAGATCTCCGCCAGATAGATCGGATGGCGGACCAGCCGGTAAGGCCCTCGAACGACGAGCGCTCGGCACTGAGGACCGAACGAAAAGCTGGCTCCCAGCGAATGGGCGCCGGCAACGGCCATCGAGACACCGATCAACGTGAGAGCCAGCGCGATTGCTACAACTGTCGGCGATGATCGCCAGAGCTCCGGACCGCCGGGCACCAGCAGGCCGAGGCCCGCAAGAAGAAACGTGGCCGCGACGGCTGCACTCGTCACCAGCAGCCGGCCGTCACGGGAGCGAGGTGGTTCGCGTGTCAGGAAGGCCGCGATCGGAAAACACAGGAAGAGCGCGTAGAGCACGCTCCGCAGGCACACCCCGAACACGAGAAATCCCGGATGGGCGTTGAGCTCCTGCAGCTGTGAAATGAGGGCGCCGAGCTGCCACAGCATGAGTCCAGTCAACGCAAGCGCGGGAATCAGGCGGGTCGTGATCATGCGTACTTCTCGGTCCATGATGCTCCGTGTCGGAAGGAGGTCCACATGACTGGCCGCTCGAGAGGGAGCTTCGACCGCAACGGCGGTGCTCTGGTCTCCCGTTCCACCATTGGACATCGTCGATGACGCTTCCGCATCGAACCAATAGCAGCGGGTGGGAATCACGCAGTTCGGTTCGGTAGCGCCGACTGCACGGTTCCGCAGCAGTACTCTTCCCGGCCGACTTTCCCGGTGCCCATCAGCCTGCAGCAGATCCGGAAGCGGCCCCCGGGAAGCCTCCGCCACCAAATCCGGCCAGACCAGACGACACCCCCGCTTGCGTCGCGGAGACGGACGAGGCGGCAACTGTCCCATCCTTGGCCTTCGTGCCCTGCACGGTCACCGTGTCTCCGGGCTGAAGCGCAGAAAGCGACGACTTTGCATTTCGATTGACGGTCGTCGTGGTCCCGACGTTGACAGCCACCAGACTTCCACTGGCTGTGGTGACGTAGAGCGTGCTCCCGATGATGTCGGTAACCGTGCCCGACGTGCCGCTCGTTGACGCGCCTGGGAATCCGCTGGCCCCACCCGTTCCTCGACCTAGCGCAGCCCCACTGGGGAGAGAGAACGATCCGCCAAACGGAGACGAGGCACTCGACGAAGTCGACGAACTGCGCTGCAGGTACGCGCCTGCCCATAAGCCCCCGAAGGCAAGCAGTAACACCAGGAGACCGGCAACTGGCCACGGCAGGCGTAGGCCCTTTGCTGGACCTTGCGTCGGCCAGTCGTCCGGCTCTCCTTCGAACAATGGGCTCAGCTCATCCGAACCGTCGTCGGCGCCGTCGGAGTTCACCGCGGGAACCTGCGCGGTCTCGTCGAGCCGGAGTTCTCCCGTCGGGTGCTCCTCCTCGAGAACTGTGTCAGCCGTCGTGTCAGCCATGGGAATACCCTCCATCAACTACTCGTAGCGGAGCGCATCGATAGGGCGCAGTGATGCCGCCCGATACGCGGGATACAGGCCTGCAACCACACCGACCAGCAACGCGACGCCGAACGCGAGCGGGATCGAATAGGTGGCCAATACGGGCTGAACGCCGTCGATCTTGAACCGAACCACCACGAGCCCGCCGAGCACCCCCATCACACCGCCGAGCATCGAGATGACGACGGCCTCGATGAGAAACTGGCTCAGCACGATGGATTTGGGCGCGCCAATCGCCTTGCGGATCCCGATCTCCCGGGTCCGTTCCGTCACCGTCACCAGCATGATGTTCATCACGCCGATGGCTCCGACCAGAAGCGATACCGCAGCCACCCATCCCAGTAGCGCCGTAAACGTCTTCGAACTCGACGTGGCGGTCGACAGCAGGCTGGCCTGGTTGAGAACCGAAAATGGCAGGTCCGCAGTCGTCGTGTCGTTCTGCGCCGCCAGAATGCTCTCCACCTCGCTCTGGGCCAGTGAGAGCGTTGAAGACGACTTGCCCTGGACCAGCAGCTCCGAGAACGACTGAGATTCGCCAGTCAACTGATCCTGGACTGCGGTGTAAGGGGCGATCGCCACGGCATCACCGTTGGAGAGGCCGCTGCTCCCCTTGGACGCGAGCAGTCCGACCACGGTGAACTCCGACGAGCCAAGCTGAATCTGCTTGCCCAAAGGATTGGATCCAGTGGCGAACAGGCTACTGGCCACCGATGATCCGAGGTCCACCACCTGCGCGTGGGACTTCACGTCGGCGCTCGAGATGGAGCGACCGGCCGAGATCGTGTAGCTCGACGCGGGCAGGTACGACGGAGTGGAGCCGATGACGGAGGTGGAGTACGTGGCCCCTTGGTACGTGGCTGTCTCGTTGGTGGAGATCACCGGCGACACCGACTGCACGTCGGGAGCGCTGTTGGGATCAGAGATCAGGTTGACGTCTTCAATGGTAAGAACGTCGTTTCGGGACTTGGTGCCGGTCTGCGATGTCGAACTGCCGCCACTGAACACGGTCAGCGTGTTGGTGCCCAGGCTGTCGATGGATTTTTCAACTGCCACCGACGACCCGGTGCCAACCGCAAGGAGGACGATGACTGCGGCCACTCCGATGAGTACCCCGAGCATCGTAAGCAACGAGCGCAACCAGTTCGAGCTGATGCCCCGGAGAGCCATCACGATGTTCCCCATCATGTTCATCGCTGTTTCTCCCGGTCATCGTGCAAGGCGGCCGCTGCCTGCACATGGGCCACGTGCTCTTCGCGAGCGTGGATCGGGACCTGGCGGTGATCGCCCACAATGACCCCATCGCGGAGGCGAACCACTCGGGTGGCATAGGCAGCCACATCTTCCTCGTGCGTGATCATGACTACGGTCCTGCCCTGGGCGTGAAGGGCAGCGAACATCGACATGACGTCCATGGACGACGAGGTGTCGAGATTTCCTGTCGGCTCGTCGGCCAGGATCAGGGCTGGATTGGTGGCGATGGCGCGTGCAATCGCCACTCGCTGTTGCTGGCCACCGGACATCTCACTTGGGAAATGGCCCACGCGGTCGGCCAAGCCCACGAGCTCGAGGGCAGTCTCTGCCCGGTCCCGCCGTTCCCTAGCCCGCATCCCGGCATAGGCCATGGGCAACTCGACGTTTTGGAGGGCTGACATTCGGGCCAACAGATTGAATCCCTGGAACACGAATCCAATCTTGCGATTCCGTATTCGAGACAGCTCCCGATCGTCGAGGTCTCGAATGTTCACGCCGTCCAGGCGGTAATGGCCGCTTGTCGGTACGTCGAGGCAACCGATGATGTTCATGAGCGTCGATTTGCCGGAACCAGAGGCTCCCATGACCGCCACGAACTCCCCGCGAACAACCACCAGCGATACACCGCGGGTGGCATACACGTCGTGCCCACCCATCTGATAGCGCTTCACGATGTCGGCGAGAGCGATCACCGCGTGCTCCCCTATGTTCGCCGTTCCACTCGTGGCGCCGCGGTTCACGCGGGGACCTTCGTCTGTGAGGACGGTCACGGCGCACCTCCGCCGAATCCGCCTCCGCCACCACCCGGGAAGCCGCCGCCCAAGGTTGACGTCCCGGACGACGCACTCACACTTGCCGTCGGCTCCACCACCTTTTGTCCTTCGCTGAGCCCACTGGCGATCTCCGTATAGGAACTTCCTACGAGTCCAAGGGTGACCGGCGTTGTCATCTGCGTGCCGTTCGCCTCGAGCACCTTGACCGTCGAGGTGCTCCCCGTCGTCGTGATCGCCGCACTGGGTAGTTCCAGGACATTGCTGGCGGTCTGCACGATGACGGCAACTTGCGCCGTCATGCCCTCCTTGACCGTAGAGGGAACATCGGTCAGATCGACGGTGACTGGGTAGGTGACGACATTGCTCACCACCGACGAGGTGGGTGAGACCGCTGTGACCACCCCACTCACTTCGGTGCTGGCGAGCGCCGAGAGCGTCACCGTCGCCGGTTGTCCCACGGCGATCTTTGCGGCGTCGGCCTCGGCGAAATTCGCGACGACCTCGAGGTTGTCGAGCCCTTCGATCGTAATGAAACTCGAGGATGAGCTCGACGACGAAGATCCGGTGCTGGATGAGCCGGCACTGGATGAGCCACCCGAGGATGCACTTCCGCCGCTCGTCGACGCTCCACTACCACTTCCTCCAGTCGACGACCCGGACGCACCCGTAGAGGTCCCCGTGGAGGATGAGCTCGAGGTCGACCCTGTCGACGCATTCGTGCTCGAGCTCGATCCACTGACGGTCTCGCCCACCGAGTTGCTGACAGCGGTAACCGTGCCGCTGATCAACGCCGTCAGCGTCGTCCCGGTCAGTGCCTTCTGATCCGTAGTCACGGTCACCTGGTCCTGGGAGACGTTTGCCTCGTCTTGCGCGATCGTGGACGACGTCACTTGCAGATTGGCCTGAGCGGACTGCACGGTGAGCTGTTGGGCCGTGATCGTCGACTGGTCTTTGGCAACTGCCTGCTGGTAGGTCGTAATGTTGTTCTGGTCGGTCACACACGAACTCTGGGCAGTGGTGAACGACGCAGTGACGCCGGTAGACGTACCGGCCGAGTTCGTCGCCACGAGCTGAAACAGATAGGACGTATTCGGACTGAGCCCGGTGACCACGGCCGAGACTGAGGTGGGAGTGGAGCCCGAACCGGCGTCGGCAGAGGACGTCGAGGATCCGAGCGACGTTGTGGTGCCGTAGGAGAAGTAGTAAGTGGTCGACCCCCCGTTGGGATTGACCGTTCCACTGAGGGTCACCGTGGTGGTTCCGGTTGAGCCAGCCGAGCCCGTGGTGACCGACGGCGCCGAAATTGCATTGGCAATTGCCGCGGCTCCTGTGGTTCCCGTGCCTCCGGAACCGCCGGAAGTGTTCGTCGTCGACCCGCTCGACGCACCCGTCGACGACGAGGCTGGGCACCCGAGTGCCTGGTCCGAAACGAGGGTCGATTGCGCGGTCTGCAAGTTTGTTTGATCGGCAGTCAACTGGTTCTGGTCCGATGTGAGTTGCTGCTGAGCTGATACCAGTGACGCCCTGTTCTGTGCTTGCTGGGCTGGGGTGCCACCAGATTGGTCATGAGCGAGCGTCGTCTGGGCACTGGCGAGCGACGCCTCTGCCGACTGGAGATCGGCCTCGGCTTGGGCCGGGTCGATGGTGGCCAGGACCTCGCCCGCGGTAACCGTGTCACCGACCGACACATTGACCGCAGTGAGCGTCCCGCTCGTTGCGAAGTTCTCATCGGCCGTCGTCACGGCAGACGTATTGCCAGATGCCGACACAGAGGACTGCACCGTTCCACGAGTGACGGTCACCGTCCGGGCGACACCCGTACTGGCCGACGACGATGATCCGTAGATCGAGGTGAGGCCAAGCGTTGCCACTACCACTACGGCGATGATCAACGCGGCGTAGCCGATCAATTTCTTTCGTGAGCGTTCGTGAGCGTTGGATGGCATCAAGAGGGTCCCTTCGATGGTCGGCGGACGGCGTCAGTTCGAACGAGCAGCTGGCTAGCCCGCCGCCGCACTCGCACTGCCCGTGCCGCCAGCGGGAAGCAGTGACTTACAAGCGGCCGATGCCGCCTGATAGGCAGCGCTCGTCGTGTCGATGGTGGTCTGGGTAGTGCTTGAAGTTCCCGGACCGAAAGCCGCGATCGCGACACCGTGCAGCTTCATGCAGTTCCGATACGAAGCGAATGCAGTACTGTTCGCACCGTTTGCTCCTCGTGCACCCTTGGGCTGGAGACTGGCGCAAGCTTGGATCGCTTTTTGGAACTTCGAATTGCCACCAAAGCCACCGGCGCCAGAGGGAGGAGTGCCACCCGCGCCGGATGGAGGTGTCCCACCTGGCGGCGGAGTCTCTCCGCTCGCGCCCGAGGGTGGCCCACCTCCATTGAATCCGCTTGGCAGCGTGACGCCGTGCTTGGCCAGGCACGATTGGAATGCCGTCGTCGAACTCGTTCCCTTCGACGAGCCGCCGGAAGTTGTCGCCGTGGCGCCGCTACTACTGCTCCCGCATGCCGCCATTAGAACGCCGAAGGCTGCCAATCCGAGGACCAGGGCCAGTCGCATGGGAGCGACGAACATGCGCTTGTGAGAGGGGGTTGTCGTATCCATGCAGCCATCGTGGCGACCGGATCTGGGGATTCCATTCGGTTATCTCGCGAGTTTCCTGAGTGCCGATCCCGATTACCCGTCCGTCGTTAGCCCTGGTAACGGCGGCGGCCATCGCATGGTCATCAATGCAGAGGGAAATCGAACAGCAGGGGGCGAGCCCGTTCACGGGTAACTCACAGGTTCCTATGAGCAGACCACAAGGTTTCATCGGCAGAGTGGCCGCATGGACCCCCGAATCCTGATCGTCGAAGACGAGGAGAACGTGGCCTACGTCATCGGCACGGCACTTCGGCTCGCCGGTTTCAAGATTGGTGAAACATCAAGCGGACGCGACGCACTGCGTCTTGCCACCGAGGGGGACCCTCAGGATCTCATCGTCCTTGACGTACAACTTCCTGATCTCAACGGATTCGAAGTGTGCAGAAGGATCCGGTTCGCAGGAGTGAACACCCCAGTCATCTTCCTCACGGCCGCCGACTCCGTCGAGGACCGAGTGCGCGGCCTGACCATTGGAGGCGACGACTACCTCATCAAGCCCTTCAGTGTCGAGGAGTTGGTCGCTCGAGTCAATGTGATTCTCCATCGGACCGGACGAACTGCGGAATCCCAGGTACTTACTTGCGGCGACCTTGAGCTCGACGACACGGCACACGTCGTGACACAAGGAGGGCATGATGTCTCGCTCTCCCCCACCGAGTACAAACTCCTGCGGTTCCTGCTCAGAAACGCCGGCCGGGCACTCTCGCGAGATCAGATCTTGGATCACGTGTGGGACTACGACTTCGACGGAGAGTCGACGGTCGTCGAGACGTACATATCGATGCTGCGCAAGAAAGTGGACTCGGCCCCCCCGACGTTGATTCGCACCATTCGGGGATTCGGCTACCGGCTCGACGGGAACTGAGCATCCATGACGCTCCGACTGCGTCTCTACATCGCCGCCGCGATCCTCCTTTCGGTCGTCGGGCTACTTGGCGGTTTGTTGGTGCGCTCGGTGGAGCACTCCGAACTTCAACAGATCGATCAACAATTGAGGACTGCAATTCCCGTGGTTGGCTCCTTTGACCGGCCAACGAACAGCCAGTTGCCAACGGTCACGCCGATCCGACCGCCCACCTCGCCCCAGAGTCCCTCGAACAGCAGTCGAATCAGCGAGTTCTATATCGCGATCGTGGACGGCACTCGACGCCATGTTCTGTTTACCCCGTTGGACGGAACTGGATCGGTTCCTCAATTGCCGCTGCACGCAACGTCACCTGGCCAATCTGGCAGGGCGTTTACGGTGGGATCTCAGTCGGGCCCGGAGCGATGGCGGGCGATCTTGATCGCCTCACCGAACCAACCGACCAAGCTCCTGGTCGCGGCATCGCTGGCGCAGGTGGACGCTACGGCCAGTCGACTACGGCTGGCCGCCATTGGCGCCGGGCTGGTTGTCCTCGCCGTGATTGTGGCCGCTGGGTTCTGGGTGGGCCGACTCGGACTCCGCCCTATCGCCGAAGTCACCGAGGTCGCCGATGCCATTTCCGCCGGCAATCGATCACGACGGGTTGAGAGCGCGAGTGGCAAGACCGAGGCTGCGCACCTCGCCCGGGCGATCAACGTCATGCTCGATGAACAGCAAGCCGCGGAGATGCGGCTCCGCCAGTTCATTGCCGATGCGTCCCATGAGCTTCGCACCCCGATCTCGGTGATCTTGGGAATCTCCGACCTCTGGCGTCAGGGTGCCCTTGCACCAGACAATGTGAGAGACGATGCCATGCGCCGAGTGGGCCAGTCGGGACGACGCATGGGTGGCCTGGTCGAGGATCTCCTGTTGCTTGCCCATTTGGACGACGGTCGGTCGATGGAGCTTGGGACCGTCGATCTCGAACCTTTGCTCCACGACGCGATCCACGACGCCGAAGCGACGGATCCTCTCCGCAGCATCACCCTGGAGGTATCTGGTTCTCCGGTCGTACGAGGGGACGAGATTGGGCTTCGTCAGGTCATCGCCAACCTCATCACCAATTCGCTTCGCCACACTCCACAGCAGGCAACGATCACCATTCGGGCCTTCAGCACAGGAGCCCGAGTGACACTTGATGTCACCGACTCGGGTCCAGGGATGACAGAAGACGAAGCCAACAAGGCATTTGATCGTTTTTGGCGAGCTGATGCCAGCAGGACTCGATCGGGTACGGGGCTCGGGCTCGCGATCGTCGCCGGGATCGTGGCTGCGCATGAGGGGACCGTCACCCTTGACTCGGACCGTGATCGTGGGACCACGGTCACGGTCCGACTCCCTGCGGCCTAACGGCACGGCCTGACGGAACTCGGGATGGTCCGTTGACGCGCATGCGTTCAGCCGCTTCACATCAGATCTTCAAGGAACAGCCAGACACGTTTCTCATAGTGGGCGTAATCCCGCTCCCCATGTCTGGACTCCATGGACAATCCTGCCCCGCGACTCTTTCGACGGCCTCCCCGGAATGCCTGCTGTACGAACTCCAGGAGGGAGCCGGTACAGAACGAAGGGAAGCGCGCATCCCGACGACTGCGACTCCATCGGACGTTGCTCCGAGTCGTCGCCTGTGGAGCTCTTTCAGCGTCGGCTGTGGGCGTACTGATGGCAACGGGATCAGCCGATCCGGCCGGTGCCGCTCTGTTCGGAAACGCTGGCAGCCTGACCGTGGCAGCGCCTGTTGCGCCGGCGTTCGACGGCGATGCGCCCGACCCCGACGTCATCGCCAGCGGATCCACCGACTACGCGTTCACCACCGGCACCGCGCTCGGGAACAACATTCAGGTGCTGGTCGACACCTCGGGGTCGAGTGCTTCCGGCTGGCACTCGACGACCGGCCAGAACTTTGGGTCATCAGCCCTTCCGGTCGTACCGTCGTGGGAGCAGGTCGGCACTCAGACCTCCCCGGGGGTCTTCTACTGGGACGGTCATTGGATCATGTACTACGACGCTGCCCAGAAGGGCCACGCCGGCGACACGGGCTTTGATTGCCTGAGTGTCGCCACGGCGACGACGCTGAGCCCGACCGATGCGGTGTTCACCGACACCTCCTCGGGTCCACTGGTGTGCGATGCGTCGCTGGGCGGAGCCATCGACCCGAGCCCGTTCGTCGATTCCAGTACGGGGATCGCCTATCTGGTGTGGAAATCAAACGATGGCGGCTCTACCCAAGGCGCCACGATCTGGTCCCAGCAACTGAGTGCAGACGGAATGTCCCTCGTCGGGACACCGACTGATCTCTTGGATCAGGACAGTGTCCACTATCCCTGGGAAGCCACGGTAGAGAACCCGCAGCTTGTCGAGCAAGGCGGCATCTACGTACTGCTGTTCTCCGCGGGACTGTGGGATTCTGACTCCTATTCCGAGGCCTACGTCGTCTGCAGTTCGCCGGTGAGCGCCTGCACGGCCGGCAGCACGACCCGAATCCTGACGTCGTCAGGGTCGGCATCGGGGCCAGGCGGAGGGTCACTCTTCCTGGACCAATCAGGCCAGTGGATGTTGGCCTATGCGGCGTGGCGACCGGGCTGCACCAGCTACGCCTGTGGTGGCGCCCGCCGCCTCTTCATCGGTTCCGTCAATTGGAATACCGATTCATTCAGGAGCATCGCTGCCACTCCAGATGGACAGGGCTACTGGCTCGTAGACTCCGACGGAGCGGTGACCACACATGGCGATGCTGTCTCGTACGGGTCGATGGCCGGCAAACCACTCGCGTCGCCCATCAGCCACATTGTCGCCACACCGGACGGGAAGGGCTATTGGTTGGTAGCCGGCGATGGCGGAGTCTTCGCCTTCGGCGACGCCGGATATTTCGGGTCCATGGGCGGTCACCCGCTCAACACACCGGTGGTCGCCATGACCTCGACCAGCGACGGTGGTGGGTACTGGCTGGTGGCGGCTGACGGGGGAGTCTTCGCCTTCGGCGATGCCACGTTCCACGGGTCGATGGGCGGCCACACCCTCAATGCTCCGGTCGTCGACATTGCCACCGACCCGTCCACCGGCGGGTACTGGGAGGTGGCGCTGGATGGAGGGGTGTTCGCTTTCGACGCGCCATTCCTCGGCTCGGTGGTCCCGATTCCCCATGTGGCGGCGACCACCGGCATCGATTCCAGTCCAAGCGGCGCCGGTTATCGATTGATCGGCGCCGACGGCGGGGTCTTCGCCTTCGGCGACGACCCGTTCCACGGTTCGATGGGTGGACTCGCCCTCAATGCTCCGGTCATCGGCATCGCCAGGGACTCGGCGACCGGCGGATACTGGGAAGTTGCCACTGACGGCGGCGTGTTCGCCTTTGATGCTGCCTTCTACGGTGCCGGATGACCCGCATGCCCCTAGCGAGGACGTCGCCTGATCGCTCTCGATGCGCGTTGTACGAAGCAGATCCGACTCAGCTCTCCGAGCAAGTCTCGGCCGTTATCAGCTGCAGCGTTGTCAGCTGCAGATCCAAGGCCACTCATCCCCGCCATCCAGCAATCACTCACCAGGATCCTTATGGTGCAGAAACCTCAACCTGAATCGGATGCCGGAGCTGTCATCCCGGACCAAACACCCAAAGGAATCTCCGGGAGTCGGAGACGGGAGAGAAAGCTACCCCGACATCGCGTCCTCCTAATTGACGATGATCCCGGGGTTGTCGATGCTCTGACCACCTCCCTTCGAAATGCAGGATATGACGTTGACGGCGTTGCAACAGGATCTCAGGGATTGTCCATTGCCCGTGAGCGCCCTCCAGATCTCGTCGTCCTCGGCCAGGAGCTATCCGACCTCGATTCGGCGGAGGTCGTGATCAGATTTCATTCTGATGGCGCTCGCGTTCCGATTCTGTTTGTCGGCGAACGAGGATCTGGCCCAAGACGGGTGGGAGGCCCCACGGTAGGTGGCAATAGTCACATCCCCAAGCCATTCGCAATCGCCGAAGTCGTCGCCTGCGTCCATCGCATGATCCGTCGCGTCGATGCGGGGCCGGAGGACTCTCCAGTTCTTCGATTCGCAGATCTCACCCTTGACGAAAGCACCTGCGCCGTGACACGGGACGGGTGTGCCATCCCCTTGACCCCGCAGGAGTTCAATCTGCTCCGCTACTTCCTCCTGAATCCTGGTCGCGTGCATTCCAAGTCCCAGCTCATCCACAACGTGTGGCGGTATGATTTCCGAGGCTGCGACAACGTCGTCCCTGTCTGTGTCGGAAACCTTCGCAGGAAGCTGAACGCCGCCGGGCCGCCTATCATCCACACGATCCGGGGTAAGGGGTACGTGCTGCGGTAACAGCTACCACGCGGGCTTCAGCCGGATGACCGACCTCTCTGGAGATCGAATCACACACTTCGTTCCTGGTGCAGGCGTCTGATAGCAACGAAACCGCGCTGCCAAGATACTGTGCCGCTCCTTCCCAACTGTCGGGGCCCATTCCTCGTGAACCGGCCTGAGCGTTCCGGAGACTGTGGCCTGTGCTGGGTTCGGTTCAGACGGAGCCGCTGAGAAGGATCGATGATCGATGTACCCGCTTCGTATGCCTTGGCACGATCGTCCGGTTCATCGGGATCCGGGGCTTGCCGACAACGCTCCAGGGATCAGGAAATCAGTTCAAAATCCCAAGAAGGGACGGTTTCAAGGACCACCCGGATGCATTCTTCCTGTTCAGAGTGGTTCAAACACGTTCCCATGGCCCCGACCACGATGGGCCAGGTCACGGAGCCCAGCGGGCTGCATGACCTGGCCCTATCCCGATTCCTGCACCGACCACCGTCCGCGACACGGCGACGGGTGTGCCGCTCCGGACCCCATCGAGATCGGGTCTGGGGACGCCGGGTCTGCTGAGATGCCGGGTCGGCGGGGACCACCGGCCCGCTACGCCTTCGGAGCGCGGGGCGGGGACCACGAGAACTGCGAGGAGAAACCGACCTGCCCGTAGAACGCCGGCCACGCACCGGGTGCAAACAGCGGATACGTGATCTCGACCGGTGGTCCCGCCAGGGTTGCGTCCAGCCACAGGCCGTTGTCGCCCACGTAGAGCAGGCTCCTGCCGTCGCCCGACCACAGGGGCACCGTCACCCCCGGCGCACGGGTACCCGTCCGGTCGGACCCCGTGGTCGGGTCGAACAGGTGGAGCCGGTGGGCGTCGTACCAGTCGGCCAGCGTCTGCTGGAGGAACCCGACGCTCTGGAGCGCCGCTCCCTGCACGTAGGCGAGGGTGGTTCCGGTCGGTGACCAGACCGGATCCAGCGTCACCGTGTCCGCCGGATGGGGAGCAGGTGCGCAGTGGCCGGTGGTCGGTGAGCAGACCAGTACCTGTTTCCCCTGCCAGATGGACCGCCCGATGCCACCGCTGGTGGCAACGAAGGCCAACCAACCCGTCGAGGACGACGAGGGCGCTCCGGAGCCCTCGTCCTGCAGTGTGTACCCGAGCGGCCTCGGCTCGGCACCGGGCCGGGCCAGGGAGTACAGGGGCGAGCCGTCGGCCGTCGCCGACCCTCCCGGGACCGCACCGACACCCACGGTCGTGTAACCGATACCCCACACCGGCCACCACCCGGCGGGCACGATGTAGCTTCCGTCCAGTGACTCCCACACCGTCGACGGCCCGCCGTCGACCGGATAGGTGGTCAGCGTGCCCGTCCAACTGGCGGGGCCGGACGGGCCGGTCTGGGTCGAGACGGCGAGTGCCGATCCATCGGGCGACCAGACCGCCGACGTGACGTGGGTGTCCGCAGCCACCGGGCGGATCGATCCCGCCGGTCCCACCAGGTCCACCCCGGTGGCTGCTCCGTAGGGAACGGACGTCGCCTCACCGACCGAGACGGCGAACAGGTCGGCGTGGGGACTCCACCCGTATGCCGCGGCGTAGGCGATCCCCTCCACCGGGTGCGCATCGGTTCCATCGGCCCGGGCGATCCAGAGTTCGGACGACAGCACCGTGGACACGACGTCGCCGCCGTAGTTCCTGCCGATCTCCTTCGAAGCGACGAATGCCAACCAGCGACCGTCGGGGGAGAACGAGGGATCGTCGGGGACGAGGCCGGGCGTGGGGACCTTCCGGAGCTTCGTGGTCGAGCCGTCCAGCACCCACAGCGTGCCCCGGGACACGAATGCGAGCTGGCCGTGGCCGGCGAGCGCCGCCCCGTCGACCACCGGACCGCCCGGACCGTGGGGCCGGGCGGCGACGCCGGTGGCCGGTGCACGGCCGCCCGGTCGGGACAGGAGGAACCCACCGAGTGCCGCGACGAGCAGCACGGTCACGACACCGGACACGAGGAGGCGTCGACGGCGCTTGCGCCGGTGAGCTTCCTTGATCAGGGCCTCGGCGGGATCTGCGCCCGAGGACGGTTCCGCCCGGTCGAGGAGCTTCACGGTGTCAGCTCGGACCTTTGTATCTCATAGTGCTAGTATGATTAGCACGATGTTGCCGGTCAAGATCGACTCGCAAAGCGCAGTGCCGCTCTTCGAACAGGTCGCCGCCGAGCTTCGGCGGGCCATCGCCGACGGAGAGGCCGCTCCCGGTGAACGTCTTCCCCCGGCGAAGGATCTCGCCGCGGTGCTCGGGGTGAACGCCAACACCGTCCTGCGGGCACTGCGTCAACTGCGGGACGAAGACGTGCTCGAGTTCCGCCGGGGACGGGGTATCACCGTTGCCGGTGAACCCGATCGGGGCATCGTGCGTGCCCGTGCCCAGGACCTGGTGAACCTCGCCCGACAGTACGGTCTCCGACGGGACGAGCTGGTCTCGATGATCGAGAGCCTCTGAGGACCCACATGCGGCGGGCGCACGGGCAGCGCTCGCGGCACCCGGTCGGCCGCAGGAGCCGTTCAGCCCCGCGGCGCGGTGATCATGCCGGGACCCTGCTGTTCGCGACCGTCCCGAGCGGGGCGGGGCGACCGAGGAGATACCCCTGGGCGTAGTCGATCCCCAGGTCACACAGGACCCGGAGCTCGTCCCGCGTCTCGACTCCCTCGGCGATGATCTTCGAGCCGGTGTCGCTCGCGAACATCACCAGCGACGCGGCCAGGACGCGTCGCACCGGGTCCCCGTCGATGCCGCTCACCAGATCGCGGTCCAACTTGATGAAGTCCGGCGTCAGCTTCAGGATGTGGGAGAGGCTCGAATAGCCGTTACCGGTGTCGTCGATGGCCAGGCCGACGCCTTCCTGCCTCAGTTCCTGGAGGGCGCTGATCAGGCCCGGATAATCGTCGAACCTCGTGTGCTCGGTGAGCTCCAGCACCACACCCTGGTGCGGCACGTCGAGCAGTATCTCGACCAGCCCCCGGCTCATGACCGCCTCGGGTCCCGCGTTGACCGTCAGGGACACGTCGTCCGGGAACATGGGGCGGTGCCCGATCGCACGGGCGACGGCGAGCAGCTCCAACTCGATCCCCAGTTGGTGTTCGTGGGCTTCCCGGAACCACACGTCCGGAGATCGGTACGGGGTGACGTCGAAGCGGGCCAGTGCCTCGTATCCGAAGATGCGCTCGGTCGACAGCTCGACGATCGGCTGGAAGGCGATCGACAGCACCGACGGATCGTCCACCACCTCCTGGATCCGTTGCTCACGGTCGATTCGGTCGACCGTCTCCGGATTCAGGACGCTCATCACGTACCGGCTCGCCGCGTCGTCGGAGGCATCCGGTGACGGGCTGAGGTCGAGGAGGTCCACGCACACCTGGAAGAGATCGAATGCGGACCCGACGGCGACGCTCACGAAGTCCCCCAGGCGGGAGAGCACCTCGACGTCGTGCACCGAGAACGCATCGGAGTGCGTCGCGTTGACAGCCAGTACCCCGATGGTCTCGCTCCCGCGGGCCAGCGGGACGCATACCAGCGACGCCACCGACAGGCGCCGGCACGCCGCCGCGTCGACCCGCCGGTCGGCGCTGGTGTCGTTGGACAGCTGCACCTCACCCGAACGCACCGCCAGGCCACTGAGGCTGTCTCCCAGCTCCACCCTGGTCCCGACGTATGCGGTCTGGGAGCCAGCCCCGCAGATGTAGGTCACTCCCGTCGAATCGGCCAGCCCCACCATGACGCCCTGGGCCGCCGCGATCAGATCGAGGGTCCGATCGGTGACGCGCTGGATGACGCACTGTGGATCGATCGTTCGGCTTACCGTGTCCACGAGCCTCGCGTTCTTCACGATGACCGCCTTCCCCAGTGAAGTCCACGGACGACCGTCGGGCACGCGGCCCGTCGACAGTCCATCTCTGGAGCATCGGCCTCTTCGGGTCCCACCTTTAGGCCCGGATCACGTCTCTTCCTCTCGGTACCCACGATCGCGCGAACGCGTGTCTCGAGGTCCGACGGCGGCCCGCCGGGTCGGTACCCGGGCCGCCCGCGTGCTCACTGCACGGTCAACGAGAACTGCTGGGTGACGTACGCCACGCCGGTGGTGGCCACGATGGTCACCCGGTACGGCTCCGTACGGACGGCGCCCACGCCCGGGTCACCCGAGATTGTCCCGGTACCGTTGCCGTTGTACGTGAAGGTGGCCCACGACGGGAGCCCGCGCCCGACCCTCAGGGTGACTGCCGGATAGGCGTCCGAGGTGGTGACCGTCAGCGTGTTGGACGTCCCATGGGTCCAGGTGGCCGCAGTCGGACCGGTGAACACCGGCTTCTGGTTCACGGTGATGACCAGCGCCTGCTGGGTCGTACCCGTCGCGCTGGTCGCCTCCACGACGACCGGATAGACGCCGCCACTACCCGGCGAGGGCGCGCCCGACAGTGTGATCACCCCGCCGGCGGGTGTCACCGACAGCCCGGCGGGCAAGGCGCCCGTCTCCGTGACGTAGGGGACCGGATATCCGGTGGCCCGGATCCGGAACGTCCTGTCCACCCCCACTTGCAGCGTCACCGCGGCGGCACTGGTGATCTCGGGGACGGAACCCACGGTGATCGTCTCGGTCCGCGTGGCGGAGCCGGCCGAATTGACCGCGCCCACGGTCAATGCGTAGACACGCCGGAGGCCCACCGGAGGCGTTCCCGACAGCGTCACCTGATCCGCACTCGAGCTCACGACCATCCACGACGGCAGGCCCGGCCCGACCGTTATGACCGGGGCGGGGTAGCCGCTGGTCGACAGGGTCACGGAATCGGGCGCTCCGGCGACGAATCCGACGCCGGCGGCTCCCATGATGAACGGCGCGATGTCGTAGGTGAACTGCGATCCCGGAGACATGGTCGACATGCCGGCCGGCGTCGTCACCGTGACCTCCATCGGGCCGCCGAACGTCTGCGGGGGCGACACCGCGGTGATCTCCGTGCCCGAGACGACCGTGAAGGAGGAGGCCGCGTTGGGGCCGAACATCACCCCGGTGGTCCCGGAGAAGTTGACTCCGGTGATGGTCACCGGCGTCCCGCCTGCCTCCGGCCCCGAGTCGGGGGTGATCGAGGAGACGGTCGGCGGGGGTGTCGTCGAACCTTCGTAGGTGAACTGGTCACCTGGTGAGGTCATCGACGTCCCTCCCGGCCCCGTGACCTGGACGTCCACCGGTCCCGGTGAACCCATCGGCGACGTGGTGGTGATCTCCGAATCCGACACCACGGTGAACGGGACGGGCGGATTGGGCCCGAACCGTACCTGGGTGGCGCCGGTGAACCCGGTGCCGTTGATCGTCACCG
>JBEKRV010000035.1:0-36630 GCA_049517675.1 Acidimicrobiales bacterium | reverse complement strand
CTGAACTGGGTGGACGACCGCCTGGGCGTCGCCAAGGGCGGCCGGACGTTCCTCGACAAGATCTTCCCCGACCACTGGTCGTTCATGCTGGGCGAGATCTGCCTGTACTCCTTCGTGGTGCTGCTCGGCACCGGTGTCTTCCTGACCCTCTACTACGTCCCCTCGGCCCACGAGATCGTGTACCACGGGAGCTACGTCCCGCTGCAGGGCCAGCACGTCTCCGAGGCCTACGCCTCGAGCGTGGGGCTCTCGTTCGACGTCCGCTCGGGCCTCCTGATGCGCCAGGCCCACCACTGGGCCGCGGACATCTTCCTCGGCGCCATCGCCGTCCACATGGCCCGGGTGTTCTTCACCGGAGCCTTCCGCAAGCCCCGTGAGCTCAACTGGATCGTCGGCGTCACCATGCTGATCCTCGGCATCGTCAACGGCTTCCTCGGCTACTCGCTCCCGGACGACCTGGTGTCGGGGACCGGTATCCGCATCGCCTACTCGATCATCGAGTCGATCCCGCTGATCGGCAGCTACGCCGCCTTCTTCCTCTTCGGGGGCAACTACCCGGGCAACGGCGTGATCATCCCCCGGTTCTTCATCATCCACGTGCTCATCGTCCCGGCGATCATCGCCGGACTCCTGGTGGCCCACCTCGGGCTGCTGGTCAAGCAGAAGCACACCCAGTTCCCGGGGAAGGGAAAGACGGAGAAGAACGTCGTCGGGTCGCCGATGTTCCCCACCTTCATGGCCAAGACCACCGGGTTCCTGTTCATGACCACGGCCGTCATCTTCCTCCTCGGAGGCTTCGCCCAGATCAATCCGATCTGGCAGTTCGGCCAGTACGAGCCCTACCAGATCTCCTACGCCGTCCAACCGGACTGGTACATGGGCTGGCTGGACGGGGCGTTGCGCATCATGCCGAGCTGGGAGTGGGTCGGCTGGGGTCACACCATCCCCCTCGAGGTGTTCCTGCCGGCCGTGATCTTCCCGGGTCTGATCTTCAACATCCTGCTGGTGTGGCCCTTCATCGAGTCGCGCCACACCAAGGACCTGGCGTACCACAACCTGCTCGACCGGCCCCGTGACCGTCCCAAGCGCACCGCGGCCGGAGCGGCCATGCTGACGCTGCTGTTCGCGGTGTTCTTCGCCTCCTCGACCGACGTCATGGCCAACTTCTTCAAGCTGCCGCTGATGGACGTCCTGTGGTTCTTCCGGTTCTTCGTGCCGATCTCGCCGATCATCGCCTACTTCCTCACGTTCAAGATCTGCAACGAGATGCGGGCGGCCGAGGGCATCGGCAAGCGCAAGCGGGCCCTCATCGTCGAACGCTCGGCCGAGGGCGAGTACACGACGACGGTGTCCCCGCCCCGACCCGGCGACGGCGCACACGAGGAGCTCGACGCCATCCCGGTGCCGACGTTCATCGACACGACGCCCCCGGAGCTGGCCACCGCGGCCGGCGTCCGACGCGTGATCCGCTAGCCCTCGACCGTCACCGAGGACCAGCGGGCGCTAGCCTCGCCGACCATGGAGCCCACCGTCGACACCCTGGTCGACCTCGACTGGTACCCGGTGCTGGACCCGACCGGCGCGGCCTACCGGGCCGTCGTGGAGGATGCCCGCGCCCAGCTGGTCGACACGGGGGCGGTGGAGCTCCCCGGGTTCATCCGACCGGCCGGCATCGACGTGCTGGTGGCCGATGCCGACGCGCTCGCGCCCCGGGCCCACCACTCGGCCGGGGAGGGGACCGCGTACCTCGAGTTCCCCGATTTCAGCCTGCCCGACGACCATCCCCGGCTCACCTGGGGGCACTACGCGGTCGGGGCCGTCCCCTGCGACCTGATGCCGGAGACGTCCGCCCTCCGCCGCCTGTACGAGTGGGAGCCCCTGCGGGCGCTGGTGGAGGCGATCCTCGACCGGGGGGCCGTCCACCGCTACGCCGACCCGTTCGGTGCCCTCAACCTCGCCGTCATGGGTGAGGGGGACGAGTTGCAGTGGCACTTCGACCAGACCGACTTCGTGGTGTCGCTGGCCATCCAGACGGCCGACGACGGCGGCTGCTTCGAGGTCCACCCGAGGATCCGTTCGGCCGGGGACGAGTGCTACGACGACGTGGCGGCAGCCCTGGCCGGCACCCGGGAGGGGGTGGTCACCCTGCCCATGGTCCCCGGCACGCTGCTGGTCTTCGAAGGGCGCCACTCGCTCCACCGGGTCAGCCCGGTGGGGAGCGGCCATCCCCGCCACGTCGGCCTGCTGGCCTACGACACGGTGCCGGGCACGATGGGGAGCGAGCTCCTGCGCGAGAACCGGTACGGGCGGACCGAACCGTTCGCCTCGCCACCGGCCGTCTGGCCCCCGCGGTGACCACCTTCGTCACCCAGATCGGGGAGGCGTTCGTCGGCAGCGGTCCCGAGGCGGCCCACCTCAACACCGTGCTGGGGGCCAAGGGCGGTCCGGTCGAGACGGCCTGGGCCACCGCCCTCGCCACGCCGAGGGCCGGGCACGCCGCGTTCCTCACCACCGTGCGCCCGGGGATCCCGGCCAGGCCGATGACCCTGTTCGTCAACAAGGCCACCCTGGAGGGACCCACCCATTCCACGATGACCTGGGGGCCGGCACAGGCCGGCGTGGCCTCGGGTGTGCTGTGGGCGGTGGCGGACGGGGTCGTCGACGGCGAGCTGGTCGACGACCTCGTGCTGATCGCCGCGGTGTGGGTGAGTCCCGAGGCGCTGGACGAGGCCCTCGTCTACGACAACAACCGGGCCGCCACCCGGGACGCGCTGGCTGCCGGGGCAGCCCGTACCCCCACGCTGGACGAGGCCCTCGAGTACCGCGACCGGGCGCTCAACGCCTACTACCTCCCGCCCGGGACCCTCTGAGCGCTCTCCGGCACGGGGGCGGGGGGTCGCGCTCGGGCGAGCGAGCTCGGGGCGCTGCGTGGGCCCGAGCGGTGCCCCGGTGGGCCGGCGACCGTCGTCAGGACTGGATCGCGATCACGGCGAAGGTCGCGCCGTCCGGGTCGGCCAGCACGGCGAAGCGACCCGGAGGAATGTCGGTCGGTGGGACGAGGGTGGTCGCACCGAGCCCGGCAGCCTTGGCCACCGCGGCGTCGGTGTCGTCGACGCCGAAGTAGACGAGCCAATGGGCCGGGACGTCTGCGGGGACCATGTCGGGCATCGCCATCATCCCCGCGATCGTCCGGTCGCCGAGCTTCCACTCGGTGTAGCTCGTACCCCCCATATCGACACTGCCGGGCTCCCAACCGAAGACCTCGGTGTAGAAGGCCGTGGCCACGGGCAGGTCCCGGGTGCTCAGCTCGTTCCACGTGAAGGAACCGGCCTCGTTGGCCAGTTCGGCCCCGATGAAGGACTTCGGCTGCCAGACACCGATGGCCGCGCCCGTCGGATCTGCGAACACGGCCATGCGGCCGATGTCGGAGACGTCCATCGGCTCGACGAACACCGTGGCGCCCGCCTTCTTCGCCACGTCGACAGTCGCGTCGGCATCCTCCACCGAGACGTAGGTGACCCACACGCTGGGCTGGCCCGGGGTCATGGCCGCCATGTTGCCGGCGACGGTCTTCCCGCCCTTGCGCAGGAGGGTGTAGTGACCCATCTCCTCGCCCTGGTCCTCGGCTTCCCAGCCGAAGAGCGACCCGTAGAAGGCATTGGAGGCTTCGATGTCCTTGGCGGCGTGATCGACCCAGGACGGGGTCCCGGCGTCGTACGAGGTGAACTCCGGCATGTGCTTCTCTCCTCAGTCCGTCTGCGCTGGGCAGGTCCCGAAGGCAGCCTAGCGATCCGGTCGCCGGGGATGCGCCGGCGACCATCGGCCCGGACCGGCGGTGGATCCCCGGATCCGGCGTGGGATCGGCCCGCCGGGAGCCGGTCCGCCGGACGACCTCAGCGCGATCCGCTGGCGGCCAGCGTCGCCAGGGCGGCGGCCATCGACAGGGGAACGGCGACCATCCCGAGACGGACGGCTCTGGCGACGGAAGTGCGGGCTCCGGCCGACCGCGCCGCCCGGAGCCACAGGAACCAGGCCAGCGAGCCGGTGGCGAACAGGTTCGGCCCGATGTTCAACCCCACCAACAGGGCGTACGGTCGAGGTGGATGGCGAGCTGCCAACAGCGAGGCGGCGGGGAGATTGTTGACGACCACGCTGGCCGCGGCCGCCACGACAGCGGTCCACCACGAGTCGAGGTGGGAGAGCAGGTCGGCCGGTCCGGACCACGTCCGCCCCAGTGTTCCGAGGGACACGGCGACTCCGAACAGGCCGACGAGGACGGGCAGTCCGAGCACCTCGACCACGTCCCTGCGCCGACCCCTCCTCCCCCTCGAACGGAGGCCGACCGCGGCCAGACCGACGATGGCGACCGGCAGGGCGGGCGACCGGAGGACGAGCACCAGTCCGGTCACGGTCGCCACGCCGAGCAGCCCGAGGCCCATGACCGGTCGCTCGGACCCGACCACGGGAGCGACGGAGCTGCGCAGGTCACGATGGTGGGCGATGCCCACCACGAGCGCCGTCACGACTGCCGCCGCGGTCGCCGCCGGCCCCATCTGCCGCAGGAACTGCCCGCCCGAGAGGTGCAGGTGGCCGAGGACGATCAGGTTGGTCAGGTTCGATCCCGGCAGCAGCAGCGACCCGGCGTTGGAGAGCAGGAGGCAGCCGTAGAGCAGCGGCGCCTCGCCCCCGCCCCGGCTCCGGGCGGTGTAGGCGAGTACGGGTGTGAGGAACGCCACCGAGGTGTCGAGGTTCAGGATCGTGGTGACGGTCACGATCAGCAGCACCGCGCCGCCGTAGAGGACCACCCCGTCCGGCGCCAGGCGGGCGAGCCCGTGACCGGCCGACGAGAACAGCCGGTCCTCGTCGGCGACGAGTCCGACGAGGAGGAGGCCGGTCACGAGCACGAAGGGGGGCCAGTCCTGGGCAGCGGCCTCCCGAGCCTGGGAGGGACCCACCAGGACGGCTACGAGTGCCCCCACGCATCCGACCGCCGTCAGGACCCAGACCGGCCGACCCCTGCGGGAGGGAGATTCGGAATCGTCCACGATCCCCAAGCATGTCGGAACGGGGCGGAGCGGGCCGCTCGGCCGGCGGTCACCTTCCGGCGGACATGGGCCCTCGGGCGGATCCGGTGTCGATCTCGCCGGTGTTCGATCGTCATGACAGTGACAGAATCCAGCTACGACCCGGAAGGACGGCCGTCATGCGATACACCCTCCTGCTCCACTATCCCGAACGCAGTGCCGAGGAACTCGGACCCGATGCCCTCGCCGAGGGGATGCGTGCGTTCCAGGCGTACGCGAAGGCGCTCGACGATGCCGGTGTGCTCGTCAGCGCCGAAGTGCTGCAACAGTCGACCGCGACCACCACGGTGACACTCGCCAGCGGCGAACTGGTCGTACAGGACGGCCCGTTCGCGGACACGAAGGAGCAGCTCGGCGGCACCTTCGTCATCGAGGCCCCGGATCTCGATGACGCGATCGGGTGGGCACAGAGGGCACCGTCGGCGTCCTGGGGCCACGTCGAGATCCGTCCGACCGCGACACGGTACGTCGACGGTTCGTGGCAGGGCGAACAGCCGGTCAGGTGACCGCCCGCGAGGTCGGCCCGGCCGCCGAGCGTGCCGCCCGCGAGTCGTACGGACGGCTCGTTGCTCTGCTCGCCGCGTCGACCGGGGACATCGCGCTCGCCGAGGATGCGCTCGCCGATGCCTTCGAGCGGGCACTCCGTACCTGGCCGGCGACCGGCGTACCTGGCAACCCACCCGGCTGGTTGATGACGGTGGCCCGCAACCGCATCCGTGACGTGCTCGGCTCGGCGGCGACGCGCACGGCGGCACGACTGGACGACCGGTTCGCCGCGGCGATCACCGAACCCGACCTGCGGACGATCCCCGACAAGCGGCTGGAGCTGCTGTTCGTGTGCGCGCACCCGGCGATCGACCCCGCGGTGCGCACCCCACTCATGCTGCAGGTCGTGCTGGGCTTCGATGCGAACCGCATCGCCGGCGTGTTCGCGGTCGAACCGGCGGCGATGGCCCAGCGCCTGGTGCGGGCGAAGAGACGCATCCGCGACGTCGGCATCCCGTTGCGAACCCCGGAGCGCCCGGACCTGCCCGCCCGCCTGCCCGCGGTGCTCGAAGCCATCTACGGCGCCTATGCGATCGACTGGCTCGACCAGCACGAGCGGATCCGCGAATCCGTGGCCGACGAGGCACGGTGGCTCGCCGTGCTGACGGCAGAACTGCTCGACACCGAGCCCGAGGCGTGGGGCCTGGCCGCGCTGCTGACCTTCGCCCAGTCGCGGGCCCCCGCACGGACGGACACGCCCTGGCCGCCGCTCGACCGACAGGACACCACATCGTGGGACCGTCCGCTCATCGATGAGGGCGAGGCCCTCCTGCGTCGGGCACATGCACTCGGTGCACCTCTCGGACGGTTCCAGCTCGAGGCCGCGATCCAGTCCGCGCACTGCGACCGGGCCCGCACCGGAGCCGTCGACCGTGCCACCGTCGTCCAGCTCTACCGCGGGCTCGTCGCCATCGCACCCACCACCGGGGCCGTGGAAGCCCTGGAGGCACTCACATCCCGATCCTGACGGAGGACACCGCCGCCACGTTGACGCCCCCGGGGGTCCGTGCCACGATGCGCCCGGCGACACGCCATCCTCGAGCCGATCGGAGCCACCATGTCCCGCCTGCAAGGACGCCACACCGTCATCACCGGAGCAGCGAGCGGCATCGGTGAGCAGACGGCCCGGCTCTTCGTGGCCGAAGGTGCCACGGTGGTGCTGGCCGACGTGGACCGGGCCCGGGGTGAGCACCTCGCCGACGAGCTCGGTGACCAGGCCCGCTTCGTCCCGGTGGACGTGGCGGTCGAAGGTGAGATCGAACGGGCCATCGAGGAGTCGCAGTCGGCGTTCGGCGGCTTCGACTGCATCTTCAACAACGCCGGCAACCCGGGTTCGATCGGCCGGATCGAGGACATCGACATGGCGCTGTTCGACCGGACCGTCGCCATCCACCTGCGGGGGGTGTTCCTCGGCATCCGGGCCGCGGCCCGGGTGATGCGCCCGTTGGGCCGCGGCAGCATCGTCAACACGGGCAGTGTGGCCGGCCTGCGGGCCAACTACGGGGGTCACGACTACAGCGCGGCCAAGGCGGCCATCATCCACCTGACCCGCACGACGGCCAATGAACTGGGCGAGGACGGGGTACGGGTGAACGCCATCTGCCCCGGGGGGATCGCCACCTCCATCTTCGGTCGAGGTGCCGGCCTCGACGGCGACGCCGCCCAGTCGACCGTGGCGGTCATGGAGGTGGTCCTGGCCGACGTGGCGCCCATCAAGCGGGCGGGCATGCCGCTCGACATCGCCGAGTGCGCCCTCTGGTTGGCGAGCGACGCCTCGAGCTTCGTGAACGGTCAGGCCATCGCGGTGGACGGGGGCCTGGTCACCGGGCCCACCTACCGCACGTCGCGCGCCCGTACCGAGTCGATGGTGGGACTGCTCGCCGACATCCCTGAACGAGGGGAGTAGCGACCCGTCGCCGCTTCACCGACGCCCTGACACCGGCACCCGTCGGGCGGGCCGGAGCGGTATCCGGTCAGACGGTGCCGCCGCGGCGGCTCTCGACGACGCCACCGATGACGGCCGACAACCCGAGGGCGATGGCGATGGGTGCCATCCACAGGCCGAAGATGAAGGTGAGGGTGGCGAACAGGGCGCCCATGCCGAGCAGGAACGGCCAGATGCTCGATCCCGGGAACGAGTCGATGACACCGGCACCGTCGCTCATCGTGGCATCGGGCAGGTCGCTCTCCAGGGTCCGCATGCGCCGCGACCACCAGAGGTAGTAGCCGCCGGGCAGGAGCCCGAGCAGCGCCGAGCCGGCGAGCATCACCGATCCGGCGTCCTCGTAGCTGGTGAACCAGTAGACGAGGCCGATGATCCCGAAGAAGATCCCGATGACGGCGAGGAAGGTTCCGCTGATCTTCACGAGCCGGCCCCCACGGTCTCCTTCTCCCTGGCCGGTGCGTCGTCAGCGTCCCCGTGCTCCACCTTGTGGTGCTCGGGATGGTTGTAGTCCCACGTGGGCCGCTCCGACCGGATCGGCGGCAGGTGGGTGTAGTTGTGGTGTGGCGGGGGCGACGAGGTGAACCACTCGAGCGCACCACCGTCCCACGGGTTGTCGCCGGCAGCGACCGGGTTCTTCCACGAGGTGACCAGGTTGACCAGGAAGAACAGGAACGAGAAGCCGATCACCATGGCGCCGACGGTCGAGATCTCGTTGAGACCCGTCCATCCGTTGGTCGGCAGGTAGTCGGCGATCCGGCGGGGCATGCCCTTCAGGCCGAGCAGGTACTGGGGCATGAAGGTGATCCAGAAGCCGATGAACAGGAACCAGAAGTGGCACTTGCCGAGACGCTCGTCCAGCATCCGGCCGAACATCTTCGGGTACCAGAAGTAGAAACCGGCGAATCCGGCGAACACCGTGGTGCCGATCAGCACCTGGTGGAAGTGGGCGACCACGAAGTAGGTGTCGTGGGTCATGAAGTCGACCGGCGGCGACGCCAGCAGGACGCCGGTCACGCCGCCCATGAGGAAGGCGAACAGGAATCCCATGGAGAAGAGCATGGGCGTCTGGAAGCTGATCTGGCCCCCCCACATGGTGCCGATCCAGTTGAAGAACTTGATGCCGGTCGGCACGGCGATGAGGTACGAGAGGAGGGAGAAGAACGGCAGGAGCACGACGCCGGTGGTGAACATGTGGTGGGCCCACACGCCGGTGGAGAGTGCGGCGATCGACAGGGTGGCGAACACCATCCCCCGGTAGCCGAAGAGCGGCTTGCGGCTGAACACCGGGATGATGTCGGTCACCATCCCGAAGTAGGGCAAGGCGAGGATGTAGACCTCCGGATGCCCGAAGAACCAGAAGAGATGTTGCCAGAGCACGGGCACACCACCTCCCTGGACCGAGTAGATGTGCGTGCCGAAGTGGCGGTCGCAGAACAACATGACGACGGCGCCGAACAGCACCGGGAAGGCGATGAGGATCAGGATGCCGGTGACCAGCATGTTCCACGAGAAGATCGGGACGCGGAACATGGTCATGCCCGGCGCCCGCAGGTAGAAGATGGTGGCCACCAGGTTGACGCCGGTGAAGATGGCGGAGAACCCGGTGAGGCCCAGCGACATCAGCCACATGTCGGTGCCGGCCCCGGGGGAGTTGATCGAGTTCGACAGCGGCGCGTAGGCCACCCACCCGAAGCTGGCGGCGCCCCCGGCGACGAGGAAGCTCAGGGTCATCACCAGCGAACCACCGAGGTAGAGCCAGTACGAGAGCGCGTTCAGCCGGGGATAGGCCATGTCCGGAGCACCGACCTGCAGCGGCACGATGTAGTTGGCCAGGCCGCCGAAGGCGAAGGGGCCGGCGAACAGGTACAGCATGAGGCTGCCGTGCATGGTGAACAGCTCGTTGTAGGTCTGGAAGTTGACCAGCGACGACGTCGGGTTGGCGAGCTGGCCCCGGATCATCAGGGCCATGGCGCCGGCGATGAAGAACAGCACCAGCGAGGTGATCATGTAGGACTTGCCGATGACCTTGTGGTCGGTCGAGGTCAGCCACTTGAGGATGCCGGTCGGCCCCTCGTGATGGGCGTGCTCGGCCTCGTGCCCGTGCCCGTCGGGACCGTGGGAGCCCGGACCGTGGGCATCGGGACCGCCCCGGTCCTCGGGCTCGATCAGATCGGGGGACTCGATGGTGGTGGTCACAGGGAACCCTTCTGGGAGGAGGGCGCAGCCAGGGCGTTGGACGGGGTCACGTGGGTGTAATAGGGCGGGGTGTTGACCGCCGTGGTCGGCTGGGGCTTGTAGGTGTGCCCGCTGGCGATCTCACCGGACGTCCAGCTGAGGAACGCCGCCGGCGTGACGGCCCGGACGCTGAAGAGCATCTCGGAGTGGTAGAGGCCGCAGATCTGGGTGCACTGGCCGGGATAGAAGCCGGTGTGGACGATGTTGAGGTCGAAGGTGTTCACGACCCCGGGCAGCGCGTAGCGGCTGAAGTTGAAGTCACGGACGTAGAACCCGTGGATGACGTCGTTCGAGACCAGGGTGACCTGAATGGTCTCGCCGGCCGGCACGACCATCTGGGGCCCGTGGTCGTCGGGGCCGTCGGTCACGTCGCCGGAGATGCTGACGTCGTTCCTCGGGTAGTCGAAGCGCCACCCCCACTGGAACGCGGTCACCTTGACGTCGAGCACGGGGGTGCCGGTGGAGGTGACGGTTGCGTCGGTCGGGACGGTCGCGTCGACCTTGTTCTCGGTGATGACGGTGAACAGGAAGAGGAAGGCCACGATGATGATCGGGATGCCGGTGTAGAGGATCTCGATCGGGATGCTCTCGTGGAACTGCTTGGGCATCTGGTCGGAACGCCGGCGGTAGCGCACGATGGTGAAGAGGATGAGCAGACCGACCAGGCCTCCGACGATGATGCCGGTCGTCATCATCCCCGAGTAGAGCTTGAAGGTGTCCTGACCCTGGGTCGTCGCACCGCGGCTCGCCCCGTAGCTCGGGTACATGTTGCACCCGGCCAGGACCAGCGGCGCCCCGACGGCCAGGCCGGCGGCCGTGCGGCCCCAGCGACGCCGCCTGGACGGGGTCGCCTCCCCGGCAGGGACATCGGAAGGCGCGGGGCCGCGTGCGGGTAGACAGGTCGGGGATCCGTTTGTGAAGGCGTTCACGGGGGTCAGACTAGTGGGGTCCGCGGTCAAATGAGAAGTTGAGATCCGTCGTGCCTCGGGCCGGCGAACTCCCTGGTCAGCAAGGTGCGAATTCCGATGATCGCGGAGCGCGCCGGTCGTTTCCGGAGAACCCCTGCTCAGGGCTCCCGCGCCGCCCACGAGAAGACGCCGCGGGCCATCGTCGAGGACGCCGCCCCGGCCCGTCGGGAGAACACGGTCCTTCGTGCCTCGGCGATCGCGGGGTCGCCGGGCGCGGCCATCCACGCCAATTCGGCGAGGTGCCCGGCGAGCCTGAGCGCACCGTCGGCGTCCGTGCCGCCACCCTCACCTGCACCTGCACCTCCGCCTCCGCCTCCGCCCGGCTGACCTCCCGGCCCGCTCGCGAGGGCGAGTGCACGGTCGGCCAGGACGCCCGCCCCGCCGGCGAGGGCGGCCAGCTCCCGTGCGAGCGCATGCTCCGGGGCCGGCTTCAAGGTGGCGGGATTGCCGTCCCACCAGCCGCCGTAGAGGCGCCAGATCCCCCGGACCACGAACTCCGGCTCGTCGTAGACCGGCTGCAGGTAGGGACGGGCCGCCAGGTGGGCCGGCGGGGCGACCGAATGGATCGCCTCGTCCAGTCGGGCACCGCCGTTCATCAGGGCGAGCGTCTGATCGACCAGTGACTCCAGTAGCTCGGCGGTGTCCCCCAGGGCCTGGCGGATCCGGTCGGCACCGAGGATCGGGTACCCGTGGCCGGGGAGGAGCACCTCGGGGCCGCCGCCGGGTGAGTCGTAGAGGTCCAGCATCGAGCGGAGCGCCCCGGCCCACTCGAGCGCGAATCGCTGTACCTTCTGGGGGTTCCCGGCATTCGGTGACGCCCAGATGAACAGGTCGCCGGTGCAGAGGACCCGCAGCGCGCCGAACCACGCCCACGCGTGGTCGTCGGTCTCGCCGCGGGCGTGGCGCAGTTCGGCCCGCACCCCGCCGACCTCGAGGTCGAGCCGGTCGCGGAACGTCCGGTCGGGGTAGCGGTACTCGGTCGGCCACTCGAGGTCGTCGATACCGAACTGACGTCGGTTGACCACCGTGTTGTAGCCGGCGGTGCGGATGTAGCGGTCGAAGCGGAGGGGAACCGCCTCGTGGGCAACCACCCGGGGCCGGGGAGTCCCGTGCTGCGCGGCGTCGGCCTCCCATCGCTCGACGCCGAAGACGTGGTCGACGTGCCCGTGGGAGTAGACCGCGGTGTGCAGATCCTGGGACGTCCACGACCGGAGCGTCCGGTGCACCTGTCCGGACAGGAGCTGGCTGCCCACGTCGATCAGGACCAGCCCGTCGTGCGTGCGGACGGCGGTGACGTTGGCGAAGGACGGGACGAACGCCACGCCGTCGGCCACCTCGGCCAACCCGGAGCCGAAGCCGGTCACCGGGTCGCGCCCGACCGGCCCGCCCTGCCACAGGCGCTCGGCCACGGCCAGTACGTCGTCGTTCTCGGTCATGGTCTCCTCGTCGGCGTCCGGCTGCGCCGCCGCGACGTCAGGTGCGGGTGTCCGCGGGCGGTTCCGCCGTTGGCACCGCGGGTGGCGCGGCGGCGGGCGCCGCGGGTGGCGCGGCGGCGGGCGCCGCCGGGCCCGAGAGGCGTCCTGCCAGCCGACCGGCCCCACGCAGCGTCCGCTTGATCTGGTCCTCCACCGCCGGACGGTGCTCGTCGACAGCGCGCCTGCCGGCGGCGGTGGCCGCCCCGGTGGTGCGCCCGACCCGACGGAGAGCCGAGTCGGACCCGTCGGCCGGTCGGGCCGGTCCTGGCGGTTGGTCGTCCGCGGGGACGACGATCGTGGCGGTGGTGTCGATGACCGGTCCCGGGGTCGCGGTCCGCCGTCCCCGCCGGCGACCGATCCCACGCGAGTCGACGGCGGTCCGGGTGGTGAAGAAGATCAGCACCACGAAGGCGAACGCGATCATGAGGACGCCGTCGGCGTCCGGGCGGGACGCCGGCACGACGGCTGCCGCGCCCATGGCGACGGCGAGCACGACGACCAGGGCGAGGTGGAGGCGTTGCCCGCACACCCGCAGTAGCCCGACCGGGCCCCTGGCGGTGAGGGCCAGGACGGCGAGCAGGACCCCCGCGACCACGAGGAGCCCACCCCGAACGACGTGGATCGACTGGGTGACCAGGAGGAAGGCGACACCGAGCTCCAGGATCTGGAAGGCCCAGAACGGGATCCGCCAGCGGGAGGGCCCGGCATGCGGCGGTCCGGGCGGACCGGCTCCCGATCCGTCGACCGGCGGCATCGGGTCCCGGTGCTCAGGGAGTGGCGTCCGCGGAGCCGTCCGCGGCCGGGGGTGCCGGCGCGGGTGCGGGTGCCGGTGCCTGTGCCTGCACGGCCTGCGGTGGAGCCTCGGCCAACGGTGCGACGGCCGTCGCACCGCTCGTGGTGTCGCCGTTCGCCCCTTCGTCGAGCCCCTTCTTGAACTCCTTCTGGGCCGAGCCCAGCGAGCGGGCCAGCTTCGGGATCTGGGTGGATCCGAAGAGGACGACGGCGATGACCAGCAGGACGATGATGCCCTGCTCGCCGAAGAGATCTGCTGGAGGGCTGAAGGTCACGACGGATTCTCCCTTGTCGACTGCTGGACAAAGGTTAGACCGGTCGGGAAGGTACCGCCGCACAGGTCCCGTGGGCCGGGACCGCCCGGGTGCGGGGTCAGCCGGCCAGGAACACGCCGAGGCACAGGGCGGCGATCGACGCCACGCCCCCGATCGACCCCCACACGGCCAGCCCGACCTTCGAGGTGGACCGCTGGTGGAGGAAGACGGCGACCCCGGCGATGACGACGACCGCGATCTTGACCATCAGGACGACCTTCCAGGACGAGGTGGCGTTCGAGTAGCCGACGGCGGAGATGTTCCAGAAGCCGGTCACGAGGAGCACGGCGTAGGCGGGCCACATCAGGCGGGCGAAGGCCCGTGCGACCTGCTTCGGAGCGTCCTCGCCCAGCCCCCGGATCGTGGGCAGCAGGCCGGCCACGGTGATCTGGCCGCCGACCCAGACGGCCGCGGCCGTCACGTGCAGGATCAGCCGTATCCCGCCGACCGTGTCCGACAGCTGGGGTCCGGTCGCTCCGAGGAGGGTCAGCGGATGCATGGCGGATCGGCTACTTGCCGGTCCAGTTCGGCTCGCGCTTCTCGGCGAACGCGACCGCGCCCTCCATGGCGTCCGCCGAGCGCCCGATCTCGCCGAAGACGGCATCGTTGACCGGCCAGCCCTCGGCCTCGGGCAGCTCGGCCGCCTGCTTCATGACCTCCTTGGAGCGCCGGACGGCCAGGGGGGCGTTCTTGGCGATGCGCTCCGCCAGGGCCAGGGCCCCGGCCAGGACCTGGTCGCCCGGCACGACCCGGTTGACGAGTCCGATCTCGAGGGCCCGGGCGGCGTCGATGGGCTCGCCGGTGAGGGCCATCTCGAGGGCGACGGCCCGGGGGATGCGCTTCGGGAGACGGATCAGCCCCCCGGCTCCGGCCACCAGGCCGCGGGCCACCTCGGGGATCCCGAACTTGGCGTGGTCGGCCGCCACCACCAGGTCGCAGCTGAGCATGATCTCGCACCCGCCGGCCAGGGCCGAGCCGTTGCAGGCGGCGATGATCGGCTTCGGGAAGTCCCGCTTGGTGATCCCCCCGAAGCCCTTCTCGGTGATGGGGAACTCACCGGTGGCGAACGCCTTCAGGTCCATCCCGGCCGAGAACGCCTTGTCGCCGGCCGCCGTGAGGACGACGACCCAGACGTCGTCGTCGGCCTCGATCTGGTCCAGGGCGTCCGAGAGGGCGGTCGCCGTCGCCAGGTTGATGGCGTTGCGCGCCTCGGGCCGGTTGATGGTGAGGATCTCGATGTGACCCTGGCGTTCGCGGAGCAGTTCGGACATGGAGTTCTCCCAAGCAAGAGGTTCAGCGTTCCGCCAGACGGTAGCGCGGCTCGCCGGCCTCGACGACCACGGTCCCGCCGACCACGCCGGGGATGTCGAGCTGCCCCATCGCCGCCACCACGTCGTCGCCGGCCGGCGCCAGCGCCATGTGGCGACCGTCGGCCAGCCGGGCGATGACCGGGGCACCGGCGGCCGTCCCGTCGTTGTCCCGCCAGACGGTCGCGGCCACCACCGTCGCCGGAGCGGCGACGTCGAGGGAGGGCGCCACCTCGACGGCCGAACGGTCGATGGCGGCCTGGGCGTCGGAAGTGTCGGCCCGGCGGAACCCCGCCGGCGGGGGCGTGGACCCGTAGACGCCGAGGGCGTGCTTGGTGACGAACCAGCCGAGTCCGGTGGCCAGCCCCAGGTGGGTCCCGGCACCGGTGGTGTCCCGCAGCAGGTCGCACAGGGTGGCGATCCCGTGCGTCGTGTAGTTGTTGCCGGGACCGCCGAAGTACGGGAGCCCGCCCGTCACGGTCAGGCCGCGTGGGTCGTCGTGGGCGATCCCGAGGGCGTCGGCCGCCATCTGCACGGCGGACGGGAAGCAGGAGTAGATGTCCATCCGGTCGATGTCGTCGATGCCCACGGACCGCCCCGCCACCGCGGTGGCCGAGTCGAACAGCGCGGCACCCGCCGCCTCGATGGCCGGCGAGCGACCGGGGTCGGGCCGGGATGCCACGAAGCGCACGTCGACCGCCTCGGCGCCCGACCAGACGAAGACGGCGCGGTCGGCGACCCCGGCCCGCTCCGCCTCAGCCAGTGAGCACACCACCAGCGCCGCCGCCTGGTCGGAGCCCAGGAAGGCGGTCATCCTCTTGGTGTAGGGCTCGCAGACGATCCGGTTGTCGGGCGACGGGGTGGCGATCTCCTCGGGCGTGCGCTCCTCGGCGAACCACGCGTAGGGGTGGGAGGCGGCAACGGTGGTGAAGGGCGCCATCAGCCTCCCCAGGACCCGCCGGTGGGTGTCGGCGTCGTTCCCGGCGCGCGACGCCAGCACGCTCTCGAAGAGCGGGTACACGTGCACCGGTGCGAGGAGCGATGCCGCCATCTCGGCCGGACCGAAGCCGGGAAGGTCGTCGCCGACCTGGCGGTCCGGGGCCAGGTCGACCCTGCCCACGTCGCGGGGGAGGCCCTGGCTCCTGCGGGCCCGGGACGAGCGGATGGCCTCGGCTCCGGCGATCACGGTGACGGCGAGTCCGCCCCCGGCGATCTCGGAGGCCGCCCGGTTGACCAGCCACTGCGGGGTGTTCCCCCCGACCGTGGTCACCTCCCGGGCCACGTCCGGGCCGAGGCCCAGGCGTTCGGCCAGCTCGGTGGCCGGGGCGGGCCCGGTCTTGGTCATGATGTCCACCACGGTCAGGCGGTCGATCCGGTCGCGCAGGAGCGGCACGTCGGCGAGCGCCGCCACGCAGGCCCGCTCCATGAGGTCCACCGGGCTGACCAGGTCGTCCCGCTCGATGGCCTGGCCGGAGGCCACGACGACCGGGATGCGTTCGGGGTCGGTTGCGGAAGGCGTCACGGGCGGGTGTCCTGACGGGTCGGGGTCCGGCGGGCCGGGTGGCCTCTCGGGGCGGCAAGCTACCATCGCCAACCTGTGGAAGCCCGCGGGCGGGTCGCCCCGGAACGAGGAAAGGGCGCGACGGTGTCGGCACCGGGTGAGTCAGGAGGGCAGGTGTCCGGCGGTAACACGGGTGGCCGCGGGCCGCTTCCCGACGGGTTCCTGTTCGGGGTGGCCACGGCGGGGTTCCAGGTCGAGGGTGGGTTCAACGGCCCCGGCGAACCGGCCAACAATTGGCTGGCCTGGGAGCAGACGGGCCGGGTCACCCCTTCGGGGAACGCCGTCGCCTTCTGGGACCGTCCCGAGGAGGCACTCGACCGGGCGGCCGCCCTCGGCTGCGACAGCTTCCGTCTGGGTGTCGAGTGGGCCAGGGTCGTCCCGGACGGGTGCCGGGTCGACCGGGCCGCCCTCGACCGCTACGTCGCCATCGTCGAGGCGTGCGTCGATCGGGGGCTCACCCCACTCGTCACCCTCCACCACTTCACCGCTCCGGCGTGGCTGGGGGAGGACCTGTGGCTCCGCCCGGACGCCGCCGAGCGGTACGCGTCCTGGGCCCGTGTGGTGGTCCCGGCCCTCGCGCCCTCGGTCCGGCACTGGGTCACCGTCAACGAGATCAACGTGATGGCCCTCATGACCTACCTGCTCGGCGAGTTCCCCCCGGGACGGAACCTGGCGTTCGCGGACACCGCCACCGCGCTCGACAACCTCCTGTGCGCCCATGTCCTCGGGTACGAGGTCATCCACGCCGAGCGACCGGACGCGGTGGTGACGACCAACAACGCGTGCATGACCATCTACGAGTACGACCGGATGCTGATCGACCTGCTGCTCGCCCGCAGCCACGGCATCGAGCGCCGCGAGCTCGACGACTGGATCGCCGATCGCCGCCGCGGCCACTACGCCCACCTGCCGACCCCGGGCGCGGGGGAGGGACTGCTGCGCCGGGCCGGGGCCGGCCTCGCGCCGTACGGGTCGACCGGCCGCTCCCCGGCGACGCCGCGCCGCGTCCTCGACGCGCTCGAGGCCAGCCCCCACGAGCGCACGCTCGATGTGCTGGGCATCGACTACTACGACCCGTTGGCCTCCCGGCACTTCCGGCTCCCCGGGCACCGGACCGCCGGAGGACGGAGCCCCTATCCCGCCCGCGAGCTCTGGGACGACGCGGTGGACCCGGGCGGGCTGGCCCGGTGGCTCGGTGTCCAGCACGCCCTGGCCCCCGGGCTCCCCCTGTGGGTGGTGGAGAACGGGATGTGCAACCGGGTCCGCAACGGGCGTTCGTTCGATCGACTCGACGGTTGGGAGCGTCCCCGGTACCTGACGGAGAACATCGCCGCGGTGGTCGAGGCCGTCGACGCCGGGGTGCCCGTCGAGGGGTACTGGCACTGGTCGCTGGTGGACAATTACGAGTGGGGCTCCTACGAGCCGCGCTTCGGCCTCTACGGGGTGGACCGGTCCCGCGGGGAGGCGGGCGGGAGGTGGTTGGAGACCGATGCCATGGGTCACGATGCGGCCGGCACCTACCGGGGGATCATCGCCGGGTTGCGGGCCGGGGACCGGACGGTGCTCGAACCCGGTTGAGCGGGGCGGGCTGCGGGCTCAGCGACCGGCGAACCGCCGCATCCCGGAGGCGATCCCCTCGGCCTCGGCCACGATCCGGCGGACCAGGTCGGCCGCAGGCTCCAGGGTGGCGATGGCGCCGACGCCCTGGCCGGACGGGTATCCCTCGCGGGCCGGATCCACACCGGGCGTCCGGCTGCCGCCGCCGAGGTGCCAGGCCCCGTCCTGCATCGACTTCCCGAGCTGCCCGGGGAACGGTTGGAGTTCCGACGGATGCTCCTCGAAGTACTGCGTGTACTCGTTCCGGAGCACCCGCATGGTCTTGCCCGAGAACGCGCGGCTGATGGTCGTCGCGTCCTCCTTCGCCCCGAGCAGCGCGTCCTTGTAGCCGGCCACGCCGCGTGCCTCCGGGGTGGCGATGAACCGGGTGCCCATCCACACGCCGTCGGCACCCAGGGCCAGGGCTGCGGCGAGGCCGCGGCCGTCGAAGATCCCCCCTGCCGCCACCACCGGGATCCGGTCACCGACGGCGTCGACGACCTGGGGGACCAGAGGCATCGTCGCGACCAGGCCGGTGTGGCCGCCGGCCTCGGTGCCCTGGGCCACCACCATGTCGCAGCCCGCGTCGAGCGCGCGACGGGCGTGGTCGACCTTGCCGCACATGTTGACGACCAGCACGCCGTGGGCGTGGCACAGGTCGACCACCTCGCCGGGGACACCCAGGCCGGCCACGAAGACGGTGGCACCTCCCTCGATGACGTGCTCCACCTGCCCGACCAGGCTGCCGGGCATCGCGGTGAGCAGGTCGACACCGAACGGCTTGGAGGTGGCGGACCGCACGGCGGCGATCTCGTCGATCATCCGGTCGACGCTCATGGTCGACGCCCCGAGGCAGCCGAATCCGCCGGCCTCGGAGACGGCGGTGACGAGGTCCGAGTACGAGACGCCGCCCATGCCGGCGAGCATCACCGGGTGCTCGACACCCAGGAGCTCCGTGAGTCTCGTCTGCATGGCGGCCTCCTCGGGGATCTACGGGCGTCCGCACCCTACCGGCGGTTGCACCTGCGGATGTACCGAGCCCTACCGGACCGACCCGGTCACCCGGCCTCGGTCACCCGGTGTGGGCGGCCGTCGGCTGCGCCGCCCCGTCACCCGGGTCACCCGCCTTTTCGGCGTCGCCAGCGTCGCCGGCGGGGGGCTTCCACTCACCCTCGCCGTGGCTCGGGACGAAGTCCTTCTGGCGGACCAGGAACAGGCAACCGACGGCGCCGACCAGGGCGACGACCGTGGCGATGCCCATCAGGTGGTCGAACGTGGAGGTGAACCCGGCCTGGTAGGAGGTGAGCAGTGCGTTCCGCCCGGCCTCGGAGGGGATGGAGGCGGCCACCTGCCGGACGCCGTCGGTCGAAACGGCCGCGCCCAGGCTGCTCCCGCCGTGGGCCACGACCGCCCGACCTGCCGCGGTGGACTCGAGCGAGGAGAGCACCGCCGGCTTGATCTGGTGGACGAAGACGGCGCCGAGGCCGGCGATGCCCGTGGCGATCCCGACCTGACGGAAGGTGCTGGCTGCTCCGCTCGACATGCCACTGCGCTCGGGTGGCACCACCGAGACCGCCCCCGAGGCCAGGACCGGGTTGGTGATCCCGATGCCGACGCCGCACACCACGAAGCCGGGCAGCAGGACCACCCACGACGAGGTGGCCTGCACGTGGGACATCAGTTCGCACCCGGCGGCCACCAGCAGCAGTCCCAGGCTCATCATGAGGCGGGACTGGATCCGGACGGTGAGCTTGCCGGCGACGGGGGCGACGATGAACGCCAGCATGGTGAGCGGCAGGAACCGGAGTCCGGCCTGGAACGGGCTGTATCCCAGGATCTCCTGGATGTACAGGGTGAGGTAGAGGAACATGGCGAAGATCGACGCCGACAGGGTGAACGAGCCGAGGGACACCCCGACCATCGCCGGCCGCTGGAAGAGGCGCAGATCCAGCATCGGGTCCGCCTGCTTCCACTCGCCCACGATGAAGACGGCCATGAGGACGGCCGAGGCGATCAGCATCGACAGGATCATGGTGCTGCCCCAGCCCTTGGCGTTGCCCTGCACCAGGGCGAAGACCAGGAGGAACAGCGAAGCCGAGAACGTGATGAAGCCGAGCCAGTCGATCCTGCGACCGGTGGAGAACTTGGCGTTGTCCACCTTGGACAGCGTGATGACCACCGCCACCACGCCGATCGGGATGTTGACGAAGAAGATCCAGCGCCAGCCGATGCCACTGGTGATCGCGCCGCCCACCAGCGGGCCGACGGCGACCGCGCCGCCCACCACCGCGCCGTAGACGCCGATGGCCGTTCCCCGTTCCCGGCCGGTGAAGGCCTGGGCGATGAGGGCCAGCGAGGTGGCGAACATGATGGCCCCGCCGACGCCCTGGGCGCCACGGGACAGGTTGAGCATCAGCGGGGAGGTGGACAGTCCGCACGTGAGCGAGGCCAGGGAGAACAGGACGAGGCCGATGGCGAACATGCCCCGCCTGCCGTACATGTCGCCGAGGACGCCGGCGGTGAGCAGGAAGGCGGCCAGGGTGAGGGCGTAGGCGTCGACGACCCACTGGAGGTCGGCGAACGACGAGTGGAGTGCCGCCTGGATGTCCGGCAGGGCCACGTTCACGACGGTGATGTCCAACAGGAGCATGAACGTCCCGAAGCAGACGGCGATCAAGGTCCACCACTTGCGTTCCAAAGTGCCTCCCCAGGTCAGTCCACCGTCTGCATCCCGCCTGCGCGCACGTCGTCGCGGACCGCTGCTCGGGCATGTATAGACCATGGAGGTCGTGCGGGCAATGAATCCGGATTCCTCCCGTCACGGAGGCCCGCCCGGCCCCGTGACGGCGTCCACGGGTCACATCGTTCCGTACGTGGTGCTCCGGTCGTCGGCGCGGGCACCGGTTCTGGCGAGTTCGGCCACCGTGGCGCCCAGATCGGTGCACAGTTCGTCGATCGCCGCGGCGTGCCCGGCGTGCACGGTGGCGTGCAGGCTGTCGGGCGGCGTCTGACGATCGAAGAACCAACCGCCGCGCTCGGCGAGGGCGTCACCCAGGGCGAACGTGTCGACGGAGGCCGGACCGGCGTCGCCACCGAAGGCCATGACGGTGGCGTCCGGCTGGCCCCGCAGGGCGATGCCGTCGACGCTCCCGATGCACGCCCGGAGGGCGCCGGCAGCGCGGTGGGCGTCCTCGGCGAGGCGGAGGTAGCCGTCCTCACCGAGGTGGTGCAGGACGGCCCACCCGGCGGCGATCGGCCCGCCCGGACGGGTCCCGGCCATCGAAGGCGATCCGTAGAGGCCACCCAGCCAGTCGGAGGTCACGAAGGGTTGGAGGCGGGCCAGCGCCCGGTCGCCGTACACGATGACCGAGACGCCCTTGGACGCGTATCCGTACTTGTGGAGGTCGGCACTGATCGAGGTGACCCCGGGAACCGACAGGTCCCACTCCTTGGTGAGGTGCCCCAGCGTGCCGAGGAACGGCAGGAGGAAGCCGCCGAGACAGGCATCGACGTGGCACAGGATGCCCCGGTCGAGCGCCAGGTCCCCGAGGTCGGGGATGGGGTCGATCACGCCCTGCGGGTACGAGGGGGCCGAGCCGACGACGAGGACGGTGTCGTCGTCGACGGTGTCCGCCATGGCTCCGACGTCGGCGCTGCCGTCGGCCAGGACCGGCACCCGGCGCGACTCGACGTCGAAGTAGTGGGCGGCCTTTTCGAAGGCGGCGTGCGCACTGGTGGCGAGCACCATGTTGGGGTGGTCCACGCCGCGCTCGGCGCGCCCCCAGTCACGGGCCGTCTTGGTGGCCTGGAGCAGTGACTCGGTGCCCCCCGAGGTCAGGTAGCCGCGGACCCCGGAACTGCCGCCCGCCCGCCGATCGCCGCCCAGCAGTCCGATGGTGATGGCGACGATGTCGTGCTGCATCCTCCCCAGGCTGGGGAACGCCATGGTGTTCAGTGCGTTCTCGGCCGAGTACCGGTTGGCGGCCCGGATGAGGAGGTCGGCCACGTCGGGTCCCGCGTCGTAGACGAGGCTGAACACCCGGCCGCCCCGCCAGTCGCGGTCGTCGGTGGAGAACTCCTCCAGACGGGCCAGGACGGCGTCCGCGTCGAGGCCGTGGGCAGGGAGCCGGTCCTCGGCGTGGTCAGCCATGGGCCGAGCAGGGAAGACGCCGCCCGTCACCGGTCATGCGCGAGGAGGTGGGGAGCATGTCTTCGACATGCGAACGATGTACACACATTCCGAGAGTGGAGTACCTGGTCCTTCGTTGTGCCTGGTCCCCTGCGGCCGAAAGGCCTGGTCCTCTGCGGTCCACCGGAGTCCCGACCGGTCAGGTGATGTCGCGCTGGGTGAGGACGGCCGAGCCCACGATGGCGAAGACCAGGCCGTAGGCCAGGATGAGCAGCGATCCCTGCCACCAGCTGAAGAGTCCGGCTGAGGCGTGGGCTCCCCTGGTGACGTTGGCTGCGGCTGAGGCGGCACCCGAGGGCAGCCACTTGGTGGTGCCGCTCCAGATCCCCTCGATGATGTTCTCCACGATGAGGAACCATCCCAGGCTGACGATCAGTGCGGCGACCTGGTTGGTGATCAGCGACCCGACTCCCACCCCCAGCAGGGCGAAGAGGACGAAGACCAGGATCATCCCCGGGGCCACGGCACCGATCTGGTGGGCCATGGCCGAGAACGAGCCTCCCTTGGCGGACAGGGTGATCCCGCCGCCGACGACCGTGGCCACGAGCAGGACCACGGCCAGGACGGCTCCCGTCAGTGCGGCCATGATCAGCTTGCCGACGACGAATCTGGAGCGGTGCGGTGTGACGAGAAACGACGTCGTGACCGTCTTGTGACGGAATTCGACGGTGATGATGAGCACGCCGAGCAGAAGGGCGAAGATGTATCCCTCGATTCCCAGGCCCACCAGGTTGCGGAGTTGCTCGACGGTGTGGGGGACGCTGGGGTCGGGCGGTCCGAATCCCCGGTTGACCGCTCCCGGTCCGTTGCCGGGTCCCCCGTTGGCACCGTGGTTGATGAAGTACACCAGGATGAGCAGCCCGGTGATCACCACCGCGATGCCGCCCAGGACCCACGGGATGGACGTGGTCCGGAGCTTGATCCACTCGGCGCGGACGATGGCGATCATACGGGTGCTCCCGGCGTGTGGAAGGGGGCCGTCTGGCCACCCGTGGACTGGCTGAAGTCGGTCGCGTCGAACCCCTGGGTGAGGCTGAGGAACACCTCCTCGAGGGTGCCCCGTTCGGGGACGAGTTCGTAGAGGACGATCTGGTGCTGAGCGGCGAACGGGCCGAACCACTCGGGAGTGGCGCCGTCGATGACGAGGGTGTCGGGGGCGATCTGGCGCCAGTTGCTGGGCACGGCGTCGAGTGCCGCGGTCAACCGGGCCAGCTCCGGGGTCCGGATCCGCATGCCGGAGGTGGTTCCGGCGCGGGTCGTCAGGTCGGCCAGCGTCGTCTGGAGGACCAGCTTCCCCTGCGACACGATGACCACGTCGTCGACCGTCTCCTCCATCTCCGACAGGAGGTGCGACGACACCAGTACGGAGTGTCCGATCGAGGCCTGGTGGCGGATGAAGGTCCGGAGCCACTGGATCCCCTGCGGGTCGAGCCCGTTGGACGGCTCGTCCAGGATCAGGATCTCCGGGTCACCGAGCAGGGCGGTGGCGAGCTGCAGGCGCTGGCGCATCCCCAACGAGAACTTGCCCACCCGGCGCTTGGCGACGTCCGCCAGTCCGACCATGTCGAGGGTCTCGTCGACCCGCGACAGCGGGATCTGCGCACCGACGGCCACGCTCTTCAGGTGGTCGCGCGCTCGTCGCCCGGGGTGGAAGCTCGTGGCTTCGAGGACGGCGCCGACATGGCGGATGGGGTGGTCGAGGTCGACGTACCGGCGGCCGCCGAACGTGGCGGTTCCCCCGTTGTTCGAGACCAGGCCGAGCAACATGCGGAGGGTGGTCGTCTTGCCCGATCCGTTGGGGCCGAGGAAGCCGGTCACCCGGCCGGTGGCGACTTCGAAGGACAGGTCGTCGACGGCCCGGACGGGGCCGAAGTGTTTGGAGAGCCCGTCGATCTCGATGGCTGAGGTCATGCCAGACGGTAGCCCGACCTCGTGGATGCGAAGGGTCACGCCCACCGCACCGGTGTGGCGGCCGGTCAGACCTCGGCGTAGACGTCGACGGGGAGGAGCAGGCCGATGGCCACGACCAGTTCGTCGTGGACCCGGTTCATGTTGCTCCAACCGTTGACCCACCCGACGAGGGCCGAGTACCAGACGTGACCGAGGATCCGGGCGCGGTCGCTGATGTCCGGAGGCTGCGGCTCCCCGATGGCCCGGGTGATGATCCCCTCCATGAGTACCGAGACCTGCTGCTGGCACTCGATGGCGGCCGGGTCGGGGGACGCCAGGGCGGTGAACACGGCACCGACCAACTGGGGCTGACGGCCCATCGCCCGCAGGGCACGGTCGAGGGCGTCGATCACCCGTTCGGCCGGGCTGTTCCCCTGTGCCGGGCTCTGCGCCAGTCGGCTGTCGAGCTGCTCGACCCAGTGGACCAGGGCCGCGGCCAGCAGATGGTCCTTGCTGGTGAAGTAGCGGTAGACGGTCCCCATGGCCACGTCGGCGCGGGCGGCGACGTCACGCATCTGGACCGCCTCGTAGCCGCCGTCGAGGGCGAGCGACATGGCGGCGTCGATGACGCGCTGGCGCCGGGCCTGCTGGGCCCGAGTCAGTGTGCGGGGCACGGAACCGTTCACCATGGCCTCCCACCCTAGTCGGGCGCCCTTTCCGTGCCCGGGTGGACGCCCTCGGGCGGCCGACGGACCTGCGGGTGAACGGTTGTCCGCGGACCTCTGTGGGCCGAACCGGCCGCCGCCGACCCATGCTCGGTACCATTGGCGGCCATGCCTTCCGCCGAGCCCACCGACGACCCGGAGCTGATCGCCACCACGGACGGCCGGGTGCCGGGTCGGCGCGGGCTCGCCACCCGTCAGCGTCTGCTCGAGTGCACGGCCGAGCTCCTCGTTGCCACGCCGTGGCGATCGATCAAGGTCATCGACATCGCCCGGCAGGCGGGCACCTCACCTGCCACCTTCTACCAGTACTTCGAGAACGTGGAGGCGGCCATCACCGTCCTGGCCGAGGAGCTGGTCGAGGGGGCGGGGACCCTGGCCGGGCTGGTCGACGGCGACTGGACCGAGGGAGCCTCGTGGGACACCGCCGTCGCCGTCGTCCAAGGGTTCATGGACTACTGGGAGCGGAACCGTGCCGTGTTCCGGGTGGTGGAGCTGACCACCGTGGAGGGCGACCTGCGGTTCCAGGGACTGCGGGTGCGGGCGCTCAACGCGGTCACCGTCACGCTCGCCCGGGTGATCGCCAACCAGGCCGGGACTTCCGGCTCGCCTGCCGGTGCCGACCCGATGGCCGCCGCCGGGACCCTCATCGCCATGCTCGCCCAGGTGGCCGGCCACCGCTACGGCTTCGAGTTCTGGGGCATCCGCACCGCCTCGCTGGTCGACAGCCAGGCCCGTCTGCTCCACTGGTCGGTCACCGGTCGTCCCGCTCCCGACGGTGCCCGGGTGCCCGGGTCCGAGGGCGCGGCGCCACGCACGGGACCGGTGGTCGGCGGAGGGGCCGCCTCGGCCAGGACGGCCAGGACGAAGGACCGTCGCTGAGTCCGACGGGACGGTGCCGTCCCCCCGGGGCCGATCGGCCTAGCGGAGGGCGACCGGATTGACCGGCGAGCCGAGCGCCGCGGTGAACGGGAGCGGGGTGGCGTCCAGCAGGAACGAGTAGCGCCCGTCGCCGGCGCAGGCATCGGCCAGGTCGTCGAGGAACCAGTTCTGGCCCTGGGTCATGCCCATCTCCACCAGGTGGAGCAGGTGCACCGGCAGGAAGAGGTCCGGCGACTCGCACGGGTACACCTCGAGGACCACGTTGTCGATGGCCACGGCGGCCACGTCGTGGTCGTGGAACCAGCCGGCCGTGGCCACGGTGAGACCCGGGGTCGGCCACGTGTAGGCGACGAGGTCACGAACGGGCGGCTTTCCCCCGATGCCGGGCCTCCCGGGAAGGGCCAGGTGGGCGGTCTGGCCGGTCCTGACCAGCACGACGTCCCCGGGCTCGACGTCGATCCCGCCGAGGGAGCAGGCGGCGTCGAGGTCGTCCGGCGTGATCGGGTAGCCGGGTTCGAGCAGTTCGAGTCCCTTGGCCCGGGCCACGTCGAGCAGGAGGCCCCGCGTCACCAGCGTGCGGATCTGCTGGATCCCGAGCAGCGAGGCACCGGCCTCGGTGATCGACGAGGCCGGGTAGCCGTTGTACAGCGTGCCTCCCTGCGGCCCCCTCCCGTAGGACGCATGGGCCAGACCGTCCCAGTGGGTGGCGCACTGGATGGCGAAGGTCACCACGTCCTCGGAGAAGGCGATCCAGTCGGGGTCGTCGCTCTGGGGGGCGTTGACCGACACCATGGTGTGGGTCGGGTTGACACGGCCCTTGATGAAACCCATCTGGATGCCCTCGGCCTCGGACATGGGGATGCCGAGTGGGAAGGCGGTGCCGTCGACCACCGAGGCGATCCCCCGGAGCCGGGCCGCCTCGTCGATCAGGTTGAGCGTGCCGATCTGGTCGTCCGGCCCCCAGCGGCCCCAATTGCTGATCCGCTCGGCCATCTCGGTGAACGAGGAGGGGATGGAGGGGGGCACGGGCACGGGCACCCACCTGTTGTAGTCGATCGGGGCAACAGTTTTCGTGCCGATCGGCCGATACGACACGGGTACGACCAGGGGCGGCCCGGAAATGCGCGAGCCGCCCGGATCGCCATGACAGACTCCACCGGAACCAGCGGGGGCGTGAGTACCCGATGCACCGTCGACAGAGGCCAGGATCTCCCATGTTTCATCTCCCCGGTAGCGCGCGTGACATGACGGGCCACGGCCGATCCGCGGTCACCCGTGTCCGGCGCGCCGTGGTGGCGTCGGCCTCGACCCTGGTGCTGGCGGCCGCAGCCCTCCTGGTGCCGGTCGGGCCGTTGGCGCCCGCACCGGCCGGTGCCGAGGTGGCGACGCTGAGCCTGGGCGCCGTCCAGTCGCTCTACGCCCAGGACCTCCTCGCACGGGTGAACGCCGAGCGTTCGGCCCGCAACTCGGGGCAACAGCCCGTTCCGGCCCTGTCGGTGGACCCGGGCCTGGCCGCCGAGGCCCAGGCGTGGTCGGGCTACATCGCGTCGACCGGCGTCGTCCAGGACCCGGCGTTGTCGGCGTGCGGTCCCGATCCGACGGCCGGACAGATCTGTGAGCTCGCCGCCAACACCGGCAACACCGGCAACGGGTACTGGCCGGGCGACGGGTCGGACGGCATGGACAGTGAGTACATGTCGTCGCCGGGGCACCGGCAGAACATGCTCAACGCCGGGTACGACGAGGTCGGGATCGGCGTCACCTGCAGTGGCGGTCAGGCGTGGACGGTCGAGATCTTCGGGTACGCCTACGGGGACATCGGTCCGGCCGAAGCTCGTCAGGCGACGCAGCAGGCCATCGAGGGCGATCCGGTGCCGCCCGGCCCGTCGGTGGCCGGCACCCAGACCGGTGTCCCGATCTACTGCCCCGGCCAGGTGGTGGGGCCCAACGGACAGACGACGTCGACCGGCGGGCAGTATGCCTACCCCTACCTGGTCCCACCCGTCCCCGGCGAGCCGATCCTCACCCCTCCCAACCCGGCCGTGGGGATCGCCGCAGGCGGTGCCGCCGGCTACTGGGTGGCCAACTCGGACGGCTCGGTGCAGGCCCACGGGTCGGCCGCCAACTACGGCTCGATGGCCGGGCAGCCTCTGGTGGCTCCCGTCACCCACATCGTGGGGACGCCCGACGGCCACGGCTACTGGCTGGTGGCGGCCGACGGCGGGATCTTCTCGTTCGGCGACGCCGGCTTCCACGGGTCGATGGGCGGCCAGCCGCTCAACGCCCCGGTCGTGGGCATGGCCCCGACCCCCGACGGCCACGGCTACTGGCTGGTGGCCTCCGACGGCGGGATCTTCGCCTTCGGCGACGCCGCCTTCTACGGCTCGATGGGCGGCCAGCCGCTCAACGAACCGGTCGTGGGCATGGCCTCGACCCCCGACGGCCACGGCTACTGGCTGGTGGCCTCCGACGGCGGGATCTTCGCCTTCGGCGACGCCGCCTTCTACGGTTCGATGGGCGGCCAGCCGCTCAACGAACCGGTCGTGGGCATGGTCCCGACCCCCGACGGCCACGGCTACTGGCTGGTGGCCTCCGACGGGGGGATCTTCGCCTTCGGCGACGCCCCGTTCCGGGGGAGCGCGGGCGACCTCGTCCTGCAGGCCCCGGTCACCGGGATGGCCGCTGACGACGCTACGGGCGGCTACTGGATGGTGGGGGCCGACGGCGGGGTGTTCGCATTCGACGCGCCCTTCGAGGGAGCCGGCTGATCAGCCGGCCCAGATGATCGACTGCATCTCCGAGTAGGCCTCGAGGCTGTAGTCGCCGCCGTCCCGACCGACCCCGCTCATCTTGAACCCGCCGAACGGCGCATCCATGTTGCGCTGGGCGGTGTTGATGCCGACGTGTCCGGCCCGGAGCTGCTTGGCCACCCGGAACGCGCGGGCGGTGTCGCCGGAGAACACATAGTCGTACAAGCCGAATTCGGAGTCGTTGGCGATGGCCACGCCCTCGTCGTCGTCGTCGAAGGGGATGGCGACGACGACGGGCCCGAAGATCTCCTCGCGGGCCACCTTCATCTGGTTGGAGCCGGTGATGAGGGTGGGCTCGACGTAGTAGCCGGTGGGCAGGTGCTCGGGCCGACCACCGCCGACCACCACCTCACCCTCGGCGCGCCCCGACTCGATGTGGTCGAGGATCCGTTGCCGCTGGGCCGCGGAGATGACCGGTCCGACGACGGTGGTGGCCTCGGTCGGGTCGCCGACCGCCAGCCGCCCGGCAAACGCGGACAGTCCCTCGAGGACCTGGTCGAAGATGCTCCGGTGGACGACCGCCCGGGTGGGGGCGGTGCAGATCTGGCCCGAGTGGAACGCCCAGGTCGAGCCGATGGCGGTGATCACGGCCTTGATGTCCGCGTCGGCGAACACGACGGCCGCGCCCTTGCCGCCGAGCTCCATGAGGAGGCGCTTCATGGTGGGGGCGCCGGCGGCGGCGATGCGCTGGCCGACCGACGTGGACCCGGTGAAGGACACCATGTCGACGTCGGGGGAGGTGGTGAGGACCGATGCCGGCTCCGGCCCCTGGGCGTTGACCAGGTTGATGACCCCGGGGGGGAAGCCGATCTCGTCGAGGACCCGGGCCAGCTCCACCACTGCCAGCGGGTCCTGGGGAGCGGGCTTGATGACCACGGTGTTCCCCATGGCCAGCGCCGGGGCGACCTTGCCGGCCATGTTGGTGAGGGGGAAGTTGTAGCTGGCGATGGCCGCCACCACGCCCACCGGCTGGCGGTAGGCGAGCGCGCTGATCAGGCCGCCGGGGGCGAGGGGGGTGGCGGCGGTGGCGATCGGGGGGAGCATGGACTCCTGTACGTGGCGGATGTCGCGGCTGAAGCGCTCGAACCGGTCGGCGCAGACGGGGACCTGCATCCGCGATCCCACCGACGCGGTGGCGCCCGTCTCGGCGATGACCAGAGGGACCAGCTCGTCGTTCTTGGCCCGGATGGCCGTGGCCGCGGCCTTCAAGAGGGCGAGGCGCTCCTCGGCCGGCGTGGCCGCCCATGCCGGGAACGCGGCGCGGGCGGCGGCGCAGGCCGCCTCGGCGTCGGCGACCGAGGCGTTGGGGGCCTGGCCGACGACCTCTTCGGTGGCCGGGTTGATCACGTCGTAGGTACCGTCCCCGGCGTCCACCCACTTCCCGCCGATCAGCAGCTGCGTCTCGTCTCTGGTGGCCTGGCTGCCCATGTGATGGGCCCCCTTTCGTTGGGAGGTCGAGGTGACCTGGTGGATGCGATGCTGCGATCGGTGGCGCCCTCCGGCACCCGGTCGGGAGTGTAGGTGGTGGCCCCGGCGTGACTCCGGGCCGGGGCGCCGTCGCCGGTCAGGCGGTGACCGGGGTCGGGTCGACGGTGACGGTGTCCCGGCCCGAACGGAGCAGGGACCCGGGGAGGTTGCCGGTGGGCCGACCGTCGACGACGGTCTCCACACCGTTGACCAGCACCCGGACCACGCCGATCGAGTCGGCGATGAGGCGGGGACTCCCGCCCGGGAGGTCGTTGACCAGGGTCGCCGGCTCCGAGGCGACGGTCTCGGGGTCGAAGACGAACAGATCGGCACGCAGACCCTCGGCCACCCGGCCGCGGTCGTGCAGACCGAACAGGTCGGCAGGCGCCTGGGTCATCCAGTGCACGGCCTGCTCCATCGGGACCAGCCGGCGCTTGCGCAGGCAGTCGCCGATGAACGAGGTCGGGTAGTTCGATCCGCACATCCGGTCGAGGTGGGCGCCGGCGTCCGACCCGCCGACCAGGGCGCCAGGGTCGTTCCACACGTCGACCCGGGCCTTCCAGGAGGCGTCGTCGCCGTCGGACGCCTTGGGCCAGAGCACCGTTCGCAGGTCGTCGGCGATGACCAGGTCGAGCAGCGCGTCGAAGGGCTCCTTGCCCTGCTCCGCGGCGATCGATCCGACGTCCCTCCAGCTGTAGCCGGCGTTCTCCGGGGCGAAGGTGTCCCCGATGATGTAGTTGGCCCAATTCGAGAGCCGGCGGAACACGCCGGCATCCTCCGAGTGGGCGAGCTCGTCGAGCTCCTCGCGGACGGCGGGATCGGCCAGTTTGGCCATGCGCTCCTCGGCCGGGAGGCCCATGACGCCACCCCACCCGGGGATCAGGAAGAGGGCGCAGTGGGTCCGGAAGCTCATGTTCATCGGGACCAGGGTGGGCATGGTCAGCGCCACGATCTTCCCGCCCGCCGCCGCCGCGGTCGACGAGGCGACCAGCTGGCGGGCCGTCTTGTCGGGTGTCCTCGAGTCGACCGTGAGGAGGTTCCAGTTGAGCGGCCGGCGCGCCGTGGTGGTCATGGCCACCATCAGGTCGATCTCCTCGTCGGTGAAGGTGTCGAGGCAGCCGTCGGTGATGTACTCGAGCGTGGTCCCGGGGTGGTCGCGCACGACCTCGCAGAACGCCAGCATCTCGCGGCGGTCGGCGAACCGGGAGGAGATCGGGTTCCCGTCGCCGTCGGAGTGGGTCCGGGACTGGGACGAGGAGAACCCGAGCCCCCCGGCCTCGATCGACTCGGCGAGGAGCGCGGTCATGGCGGCGAGCTCCGCGTCGTCGGCCACCTCGCCGGCCCGGTCGGCTCCCATGACCCAGCGGCGGATGGCACAGTGCCCGACCAGGAAGCCGACGTTGACCCCCAGGTTCCCCTCGAGCCGGGCGAGGTACTCACCGAACGTGGTCCAGTCCCACTCGATGCCGTTCTCCAGGGCGACGAGGGGCATGCCCTCGACCTTGGCCATCATCCGACGGATGTAGTCGTGGTCGGCGGCCTTGATCGGGGCGAGGGTGAAGCCGCAGTTCCCGGCGATGACGGTGGTGACACCGTGCAGGTTGGACGGGGAGGCCGTCGGGTCCCAGAAGAGCTGGGCGTCGTAGTGGGTGTGCGGGTCGATGATGCCGGGGGCCACCACCAGGCCTTCGGCGTCCAATTCTGTGGCGCCCGTGTCGTCCACCGTGCCGACGGCCACGATCACCCCGTCCTGGATGCCGACATCGGCGCGGAACCCGGGCGATCCGGTTCCGTCGACGACGACGCCGTTGCGGATCACGTAGTCGAGCATGGTGGCGTTCCCTTCGTATGGCCCGGGTCGGGTGCCCGAGGCCGGTTCGGCTGGACGGCCCCGGTGGCCGCGGGCGCCCACGACGCCGTCTCCCCCGGAACTGACAGTGCGTCAGATTATGGCACGCACGGACGTGTCGGGGCAGGGTCGACCACCGGCCGGCGCTCACCGGCCGGTCGTGGTCCCGACGGTAAGGTTCGGGCATCCACCACACCTACTTCCAGGACCATCTGCTGCCGGTCGTCGTGCTGGTGCTCGGAGCCGGTCTCACGGTGCGCTTCGCCCACTGGGCGGGGGCGCGTCGGAGGAACTGGATCGACGTCCAGCTCAAACGCCAGATCGAGGCGGGGATCATCGCGTCCGAGGCCCTCAAGCGCTCGCGTGCCATCAGCGAGGCGATCGAGTGGGTGGTGGTGGCCCTCACCTACTTCATCGCGGCCATCCTGGCCTTCGACCGGCTGGGCATCCCCCTCACCACCCTGGTGGCGCCGGCGACGGTGGTCGGCATCGGGCTGGGATTCGGCGCGCAGCAGATGGTCGGCGACCTGCTGGCCGGCTTCTTCCTCTTTGCCGAGCACCAGTTCGCGTTCGGTGACGTGATCCGGCTGTCGATGCCCGGCCAGACCACCGGGATCACCGGGACCGTCGAGGAGCTGACCCTGCGGGTGACCAAGCTGCGGACCCAGCAGGGTGAGCTGGTCGTCGTCCCCAACAGCGCACTACGCCAGGTGACCAACCTGTCGAAGGACTGGTCCCGGGCCGTCATCGACATCCCGGTGTCGGTCACCGAGGACCTGGTGGAGGTGACCGGACTGCTGCGCGAGGTCGTCGCCACCATGGCCGAGGACCCGGCGTGGTCCGACCTGATGCTGGGCGACCCGGTGGTGGCCGGGGTGCAGGAGATCGACGTGGGCTACGTGCAGCTCCGGCTCATCGCCCGCACGCTGCCCGGGCGCCAGTTCGAGGTGGAGCGGGAGATCCGCCTGCGGGCGGCCACCGCGCTGCGGTCCGCCGGGATCTCCTCACCCGGTGTGGGCGATCCCGGGGTCAGGCGGAGCCCATGATCGGCGACGGGCCGGCCGACGGGCCGGGCGCCGGGACCGCCGACGGGCCCACGGGCGGATCCGTCGGGGAGGACGGTGGCGCCGCCGGCGGAGCGGCACCGGCGGACCGACCGTCCGCGCCCGGCGAGGCCGCCCCCGCCCTCGTCCCCCACAGTGCCTTCATCGGTCTGATGGGGATGCCGGTCTCCTCGAAGATCCGGGTCCGGCGCTCGACCGTCCTGATGCTGGTCGCCTTCGTCGGCTTCGGCACCCTGTGCTACCTCTACCCGCCCGCCTCCCCGACCACCACGACGATCACGACGAACAACCCCGACGTCATCCCGGGACTGGTGCCGGCCTCCTCCACCACGACGACGACGACGGTCCCGCCGACCACCACCACGACTACGACGTCGCCGTCGGCCCCGACCTCCACGACCACCACGACCGGGCCCTCCACCACCACGTCCACGGCGCACGCCGGGTCGACGACCACGTCCACGACGAAGCCGCCGTCGACCACCACCACGACCTCACCTTCCGGGCCGACGACCACCTCGACGTCGCAGCCCAGATCCACGACCTCGACGACGCCGGCCGGCTGACGACCGGCGACCCGGGCCGGGGCGACCCGGGTCGGGTCCGGTCGACCGGTTCCGGTCAGCCGTTGACGAGGGGGATGACCTCGGCGCCGAACCCGGCGATCTGGTCGCACAGCTCGTCGGCCGAGTGGGCCGGGAACCGCACCTGGACCTGGCCGACACCGGCGTCGGCGAACGGGCGCAGGTAGGTGGCGAGCTGGTCCGGCGACCCCTGGACGGTGCCCGGGGGGAGCTCGTTCCCGACCGGCGGCGTCCCGAGGTAGAGCGGGTAGGAGATGGCCCCGATGTCGAGGGGGGCGCCGTCGCGGAACTCGGCACGCAGGTCGCGCAAGGTGGCCAGCAACTCGACGTTCGGTCCGACCGACTGGGGCAGCCAGCCGTCGGCGAAACGGGCTGTTCGGCGCAGGGCGGCGGGTGACGACCCGCCGACCCAGATCGGTGGCCGGGGCGACTGCACGGGACGGGGTCGCAGGCCGACGCCCGACGCGGGCCACCGCGGTCCGGCGAGCACCGGGAACTCCTCGGACAGACCGAGCGCGATGCCGGCGATGGCCTCGTCGGTGGCCGGTCCGCGCCCGTCGAAGGGCGGACCCATGAGGTCGAACTCCTCGGTGACGTGGCCGGCACCCACGCCGCAGATCACCCGGCCCGACGACAGGACGTCGACGGTGGCGAACTCCTTGGCCGCCCGCAGCGGATGGCGGAGCGCGGCCACGTAGATGTGGGAGAGCAGGCGGATCTCCGAGGTCACGCCGGCCAGCCAGCCGAGGGTGGCGATCGTGTCGTACCAGGTCGTGCTCATGGCACCGGCGAGACGGTCGGGGATGAACGTGTGGTCGCACACACCGACGTAGAAGAACCCGGCGGCCTCGCACGAACGGGCCACCCGGGCCAGCTCGTCCGGGCCGGCCGCCGGCTCCCATGGTTCGACGTAGATGGTCGACTGCGACTGCACGGGGAGCTGCATGCCGAACGAGACGATCCCGGCGGGCAGGACGGGCACGACGTCGGCGGGCGGGACGATGGGGGAGCTGGTCAACGGGTCAACCTCTCGTGTTCGTGCCCCTCCGGGGGGCGTGTCGTCCGATGCGGTGCGGGTGCACCCGGTCAGTCCCCGACCAGCCCGTCGGCCAATGTCTCGGCCAGCGCGTCGACGGAGCCGAACTGGGTGGCGAGGACCCTGGCCCGCTTGTAGGCGAGATGGGCCGGGACCTCCCAGGTGAACCCCATGCCCCCGTGGACCTGGATGCACGAGCGGCCGTTGGCGACCGCCGCCTCGTCGGCGAGGAGCTTGGCCCCGGCGGCGGCGGCGTCGGGATCGCCGACATCGGGCTGGTCCACCGTGACCGCCGCGGCCTGGACCGCGCAGCGGGCCACCTCGGCCCGGACCGCCATGTCGGCACACAGGTGCTTGACGGCCTGGAACCCGCCGATCGGTCGACCGAACTGGACCCGCCCCTTGGCGTACTCGACGGCGAGGTCGCAGGACCACTGGGCCATGCCGACCTGGAACGCGGCGGTGAGCACGGCACCGTCCCGACGCCACCACGCGGCGACCTCGGGTCCGGCCGCCGGATCGCCGTGGGGAAGGGTCGGCACCGACCAGACAGGGGTGAGCGGGTCCATGGGACGGGGGAGCGGTGTGGCGTCGAGCGAGGCCGGGTCGAGCTGCTCGATCCCCTCGTCGGACAGGACGAGGAGCACGTCGAGGTCGGCCAGGTGCTCGACGACGACGGGGAACGTGTCGCCGCCCGGCGTACCGGGCGCCGGCCGCTCGACGAGGCCGGTCACCACCGATCCGTCGTCGGCCCCGTCGACGAGGCCGGCGGCCAGATGGGACGCGACGAGCGGACCGGGAACCAGTGCGCGGCCCAGCTCCTCGAAGACGAGAGCGGCCTCGGCCAGCCCCAGGCCGACGCCCCCGGCCTCCTCGGCCAGGCAGAGGTGGAAGACGCCTGCCTCACCGAGCCGCCTCCATCCGGCCCGGTCGACCACCCGCTCGGTCGACTCCGCGCTGCGGACGGCGTCCAACCCGAACTCGCCCGCGCACAGCCGGCGGATCCCGTCGGCCAGATCGAGCTGGAACTCGGAGATCTCGAAGTCCATCGTCCCGCCCTAGCCCCGTGTGCCGCTCGACGCCGTCGTCTGCGGTTCCTTCGGCAGGCCCAGGATCCGCTCGCCGACGATGTTCCGTTGGATCTGCGAGGTGCCCGCCGCGATGGTCAAGGAGATCCCCCGCAGCCAGTCCTCGACCGTCGTCCCGGCGGGGACCGGCCCCCGGCCGTCGATGCCCTCGACGTCGTAAGCGGCCAATCCGGCCCGGTCGAGCAGCCCGAGGGAGTACTCGCCGAGCTTGTTCCTGGTCTCGGAGTAAGCCAATTTGAAGTAGGTGCCGCCCACGCCGGGAATGCCGGTACGGGCGGCCTGGGAGACGTTCCGCTTGGTGAGGGCCCACAACGCGTCGAGCTCGGCCTTCAGGTGACCGGCCTGGCGGCGGACACCGGGATCGGACCACGCTCCGGTCCGGCGGGCCAGGGCGACCGTCGTGTAGAGGAGCTCGAACGCCTCGAGCAGGTCGCCGACGAACGCGGTGCCCCGTTCGAAGCTGAGGGTGACCATGGTGACCCGCCAGCCGTCGTTCTCGTCGCCCACCCGGTTGGCCACCGGAACCCGGACCTCGTCGAGGAAGAGCTCGGCGAATTCGGTGGACCCGGCGATGGTGTGGAGCGGCCGGATGTCCACCCCGGGGGTGTCCATGGGCAGGATGAGCCACGAGATGCCGCGGTGACGGCTGTCCTCGGCACCGGTACGTACGAGCAGCTCGCAGTAGTCGGCCACCTCGGCGTGCGAGGTCCAGATCTTCTGGCCGCTCACGACGTAGTCGTCGCCGTCCCGGACCGCCCGGGTCCGCATGGAGGCGAGGTCGCTCCCCGCATTCGGCTCGGAGAACCCCTGGCACCACACCTCGTCGCCCCGGAGGATCGCCGGCAGGAAGCGGGCCCGCTGCTCGGGCGTCCCCTCGGCGATGATCGTCGGCCCGGCGTGGAGGAGGCCGACGAAGTTCACCCCGACGTAGGGCGCGTGTGCCCGCTCGAGCTCCTCCTTGAAGATCAGCTCCTCGACCGCCGAGCTCCCCCGACCACCTCCCTCGACCGGCCAGTCCACCCCGGCGTAGCCGGCGTCGAACAGGAGGCGCTGCCAGTGGGTGTCGTAGGCGCGGCGACCGGGCCAGTCATCGGGGGAGGGCTTGGTGGGGAGGCCCGGGAGGGTCGCCTCCAGCCAGGCGCGCAGCTCGTTGCGGAACGCCTGTTCGGCGTCGCTGTAGCGCAGGTCCACTGTGGGTCTAGCGCCCGTGGATCACTGGAAGTCGA
>JBEKRV010000034.1:0-39063 GCA_049517675.1 Acidimicrobiales bacterium | reverse complement strand
AGCTCGCCCACAGCCTGGGACAGCATGCTGCTCGTGGCATCGAGGTTGTTGTAGGCATCGATTGCCGTGAGGTTGTCGTTGATGATGAGACCCGACATTGGTTGTCCTTCCTATGACAGTTGCCCTCCAGTTGGGGAGGGGGAGCATCCATGCTCCAGTTATCTATTACGGCCCGGACGGGCTGGAACTTTAGTGGTGAGTGGAAATCAACACGCGGACGCTGCCGCCCGCGCTCATCTTCCGCCCGCGGATCCACCGGGAAATCCGAGGGTCGTTGATCTGGGCCCTGCGCGCCAGTACTGTCCCCGACAACGACACCAGGCGGGCACCTTGCGGCCGTCGACAACGAGCGGGACAGAGAGGGAACTGCTGTGGCAGCGATGCGTGCCGAAGCACTCGGACCACACGATCTGCACGACGATCGGAGGAACCTCGCCAGCGCTGCGGACGAGCTCTGGACCCGCTACTGGCAGGATCCGACCCGCGAGAACCGGAATCTGCTGGTCATCTTCTACGCGCCACTGGTCACCATCGTCGCCAGGCGATTTGCGCAGCGGGCCCGGTCGGCGGACGCGCTCGAGGAGTTGTGCTCCTTCGGACGCTTCGGTCTGATCGACGCCATCGAGCGTTGGGACGCCTCGGGCGGCTTCCAGTTCGCCACCTATGCGACCAAACGCATCCAGGGCTCCATCGTCGACGAGCTGCGACGTGACGACTTCCTGCCCAAGCGACTCCGTGCGCGGGTGCAGATCTACTTCACCACCTGCGACGATCTGGAGTCCAAGCTCCGCCGGACGCCCAGCATCCGCGAGATCGCGGACGAACTGGGCATCGATGTCGGCGAGGCCATCGAGCTACGGGGGGAGGCGACCGCCTTGACCCATCTGGCCCCGTTGGCCAATGTCAGCGAGGTGTCCGAAGGGCGCGTCCTCGGCGCGGCCACCGCCAGTCCGACGCCGAGCGAGTGGGCCGAGTCCCAGGAGATGTCCGCATCGGTCAAGGCCGCGCTGCGGCGTCTGACCGAGCGCCAACGGCAGGTGCTCGTCTTGTACTTCCTCGAGGGCCTGGCCAAGAGCGAGGTCGCCGACATCCTCGGGATCGGGCGTTCACGGGTGACCCAACTGGTGCAGCAGGGACTGCTCAACCTGCGGGCCGAATTGGGGATCGACCAGGTGAACAACGCCGAGGATCTCCTTCCCGACCAGTCCGCGACCTGAACCACCCCGCAGAGATCGTCTCCACGGTCGGAACGTCCGGATCGCCAGGTTGCGATCACCGCGACCCGACCCGGGACAGAGCCGGCGTCAGCCATTTCGGAGCCGGGCCGGGCCCCTCGGCCCTCGGGACCGCCGTGTAGCGGTGGGGCCTGGGCGGCGGCGGCTGCTGTCGATCCGAGCCAGCCGGCGCCGGACGAACCGTGCCAGTTCGGCCGAGGACCGCCGACGGGTGGCTGACGCCTGTGCCCGTCCGGCCCGGACACGCGCCCCTTCCGGATCTGCGACGACACCGCGCATCGCCGATGCCGCGTCATCGAGGTCCGGCTCCGCCCACTCGGCCCCGGTCGGGTACCGGTGGAGGTGGTCGGGAACGGGTACCGGAACGGAGCGCACGAAGAGCACATCCTGGACGGTGGCGAATCCGCGACTCGCCGGGGTGGCGGTGACGATCGCGGGGACACCCCATGCCAGTGCCTTCGAGACCGGGACGAAGCTGGCATCGGCCCGGGGCAGGGAGACGAAGCAGTCGGCCAGCGCGATGACCGCGTCGGCCTCGTCCGCGGGGCGGTCTCCACGCTCCACCACCACGATGTCCTCCCGGGTGCGGGCCAGCTCGGTGAGCTCGGCGTGCTCCGACGGGTACCGCGCGGCGTGGACCGCGTCGACGACCAGCAGTGGGCCGGCCCCGGGGGCGAACGCCTCCGAGAAGGCCCGCATCACGCCCACCGGGTTCTGCCGCTCGTAGCCGTCGTCGTAGTCGACCGTCGTGGCGAAGACGAACCCGGCAGGGAGCCCGGCCTTCAGTCGATCCAGACCCGCCGGCCGTGCAGCCGCGGGGAGGGGCAGCAGGTGGGCCGATCCGGGAGCCAACAGCTGCGCGGTGGCCACGCCGGCCTTCGAGGGCACCCACACCTCGTGGACCATCCGGGCGGCATCCGGCATGGCGATCGACGGCGTCTGCAGGTCCCACAGCCAGAGCCCCACCACGTAGCGGCCCTCGAACGAAGCCGGACCGTTGTCGAGCACGAAATCGCTCAGATGGTCCGGAGCGATCACCAGAAGGTTGACATCGAAGGGGAAGTCCCCCGCGTCGTGGTGGACCCACGGCGCCGACGTGTCCCGGTGGTCGCGCAGGTACGAGGTGGTCGAGATCGGGACCCCTTCGAGACGGAGGGCTGTGGCGATGCGGCGCCCCACCTCAGCCTCGGCGCTGGTTCCCTCGAAGGGGGCGACGATGTTGAGTCCTCCAGGGCGGGCGGTCGCCACCACCTGCTGAGCGGCCACCCGGCGCAGGCCGGACCGGGAGGGCGCTGATGGCCGTTCGGGCCGTTCTGGCACCGGGGCAACGGTCGCCGCCGGCTCCCCGGCCGCATTCCCGGATCCCCCGTCGTCGGGTCCCCCGTCGGCCCCGGTCGCCTCCTGATCGCCCTCGAGAGCGGAGGGCAGGCGGGGCGCGAGGCGCCCGATCTCGTCCAGGGCGGCGAGGCGTTCCAGCGGATCGAGCGCGCCGAGGGCGTCGAGGACCGGCTGGACCAGCCGCTGGTCGTCGCCGAAGGCGCCGTAGGCGGCGGCTCCGGCACGGATCCGTACGATCGGCTCCAGCTCCTCGCGCCCGGCGATGACCACCAGCGGGCACGACGCGGCGAGACCGCGGGCACGCAGTCGTGCCGACCAGACCAGTGCGCGCGCTACGGGGAGGTCGACCGCCACCCGGGCCGCCGCGGCCAGGGGCTCCAGCCGGTCGGGGAACTTCTCCCAGGCACCGGTGAGGAGCGCATCGGCCAGGGCCGGAGGCTGGCGGAGCACCCGACCCAGCATGGGCACCAGGTCCTCCACGGTCAACGAGGCGGTGATCTCCGCCGGCGAGCGACCGGCGTTGAGCAGCCACTGCACGAGCAGGCCGATGTCGACCTCGAGGACGCCGTCGGACCGCACCGCGTCGAGGACGATGTCGGCCGCCTCACCGAAACGGTCCAGCGAGGCGAGTGCCTCGCCCCGGATGGCCGCCACCATGTGCGGCGCGTACTCCATCCCGTCGTCGTCGCGCCCACGTGTCGGGAGCCGGGCCAGGATGGCCAGACCCTGCTCCGACTGACCCATCCCTAGCCGGATCCGGCCCTCGGCGATGTCGGCGGCCACCTGGCTTCGGGACAGGCGCCGGAGCTCGGCGACCTGGGCGATGGATTCCTCGTACCGACCGAGTCGGCCCAGGATGTAGATCAGGTTGGTCGTGGCCAGTCGCTTGGTGATCCCGTCCGTGGCGATCGACACCGCTTCGATCAGGGTGTCGACCGCCTCCTCGCTCCGGCCCACCGACTCCAGTGCCCGGCCGTAGTTCATCAGCGAGTACGGGCGCGCCTGCTCGCCGTCGTCGAGCGCGGCCCGGGCGAGCTCCAGGTTTCGCTCGCCCTTGTGGCGTCCGTCGAACACCTCGGCCATGTAGCCGTGGTGGGCGAGGCGAGCCGCCGACAGATAGCTGGTCCGGAGTTCGCGGGTCGGATCGTCGGCCGCCACGACCTGCTCGTGGATCCGGTGGCGCCAGGTGGCCGCGGTCCTCCGGAACACCCGGATGGCGGTGTGCACCGACCGTGCATTGCCGGCTCCGTGCAGGTTCTCGATCGCCACCAGGTACGCCTCGACGTCGGCTGGCGACGTGGCCAGCTGGTCGCGCATGGCGACCGGATTGGCCAGCAGCGTCTCGTCCGCGTCGATGGACAGCACCCAGCGGCTCGTCGCCAGCTCCAGCGCGGCATTGCGGGCGGTGGCGAAGGAGTCCTCCCAGGTACCCTCGACGACCCGGGCACCGGCGGCGCGGGCGATCTGCACGGTGTCGTCGCTCGATCCCGTGTCGTAGACGACGATCTCGTCGACGGCGTCGCGGAGGGACTCGAGGCACGCGGGCAGCATCCGCTCCTCGTCCTTCACGATCAGACACGCGCTCAGCAGCCCCGGTGGACGCGACCCGAACGGACCCCACTTCTGCTCGAAGTAGACCTGGTTCTTCTTCTGTTCCGCCATCCAGTCGACGTCGTTGGCGTCGAACGTGGCGTGTGCATGGTGGTGCACCAGCGAACCGTCGGCCACCACCAGACGGAGGCCCTTCTCCAGCACACGGCGGCAGAGATCGTCGTCCTCGAAGCCACCGATGCCGTATCCCTCGTCGAATCCGCCCACATCGGCGAAGAGCGAGGTGCGGATGGCCAGGCAGAATCCGACCAGCCGATGGATCTCGGAGACCTCGTGGTGGTGCTCCATCCGCCAGGACTCGGCGACGTCGAAGAACCTCTGCTGGTCGTCGGGAGCATAGGGAATGTCGGCGACGTGCTGTCGCCCCGAGACGTTGTCCGACCGCGGGCCGACTGCCCCCACGTCGCCCCGGTTGAACGGCCACAGCAGCTCATCGAGCCAACCTGCAGGCACGACGGTGTCGTTGTTGAGGAAGACCACGATCTCGCCCCGTGCCCTGGCCGCACCCTGGTTGCACGCCCGGGCGAACCCCTGGTTGTCGGCGTTGGTGACCACCTCCACCCACCCGAACGCGGCCAGGCCCTCCCGGGTACCGTCACCCGAGCCGTTGTCCACCACCACGACCTGGTCGCCGGGGTCGAGCGTGGGCCGGAGGGACTCGAGGCAGGTGCGCGTGTGCTCCCAGGCGTTCCAGGCCGGAATCACCACGGTCGCCCGCGGTCGGCCCGTTCCGTCCGCCGGTGGTGGGCTCACACCGTCGACGGCGCACGATGCCGGTCAGCCTGTACTGGCTTCGCGCGGCGCACGGCATATCTACGTCACGCGTGCGCCCGGAGTTGAGGGGACGCTAGGGTCCAGGGTTGTCGGAGCGTGAATTGTCTACGGCATTTGCACTACGGTTGTTCGCGTCGAGCCGCGAGCCCGACGGTGTTCGGGCCCCTGCGGCACGGGGAAGGGTCTGCGCCGGTCGCCGGATCGGCCCGGGGGCTCTGGGTTGTCTCGCACGGGAAAGCTGCGATGAGGCTGACGGACATTGACCAATTGCTGCGGAAGGCATCGCACATCAGCGGTTCGACCCCGACCGGGCAACTCCGCGACCAGAGGAGCCAGCTGGCCCACGCCGCGGTGCTGCTCTCCTACGCGCGCAATGTGCTGTCCATCGACGTAGGGGTGCTCCGGAGTGCGCTGGGGGGGGCGAGCGACCTCCAGGAGACAGTCGACGCCCTCCCGGGGATCCTGGCATCGGCGTCGATCGGGGGAGGCTGGTCCCTGTCCTCGGATTCCCCGATCGCCATGACGTCGGCTCGTCAGGCCCTGCAGGGCGAGGCCGAGGGCATGTTGTCGGCGCACGGCAGGATCGCCGAGATGGACGTCCACCGCCCCGAGACCGTCAGGAGTGCCCTGGACGACATCGAGGAGCAGCTGGCGATGGTCGCCGAACTCCGCGAATCCGTCGAACGCAGCCTCCGGGAGCACCAGACGGCGATCGTGCAGCGCTACCGGAGCGGCGACGCCGACGTGGACGACTGGCTCGACTGAACAGGCCACCCGGCGGATCAGGGGACGTCCGTTACCCGGGGGCGGGGACCCCGGTCAGGCCGTGAGGTCGACCTGGCCCCCTCCGTGGAACTGCAGGTCCTCGGCCGACCTGCGGTAATTGCCGGCGGGGTCGGTCCCGATCCTCGGTGTCCCCGGGGTGCCGACACGCCGGGTCGCCCGCCGGTCCCGAAGGTGCCGACGGTCCCGCTTCCGCGGTTTGGCGGGCTCCGACTGCTCGTCGAACTCCCCGATGACGTCCGCCAACAGCACGTAGCACTTCTCCACCAGGGTGATGGCTTCCGCCTCGAAGTCGGTGCTCTGTGCCTTCGCCAAGAGCTGTGCCGCTCTGTGCATGTTCTGCCGGTCCATGATGCGCCCCTTGCCCTGCCCGGTCTCGGGTGCTCAAACTGCCCTCATCAGGAATTCCTACCGGTGCCCGTCCGCTCTGTCGTCGGATGGGCTGCCGCTCGTTCGTCCTGATCCTTCACTGTCCATTTTACGTAGCTTGTTGCACTACGTCCAAGGAAGATTCGGGCCGCGACGGAGCGGAACGGACACGAACGCGGCGGGCCCCGGTGCAGCCGGAGCACGGTGCCGCGGCCCTGGCTCCCGGTCAGGAGCCGGGGCAGCGGCCTCTATGGTGCTCACCGCCCACGCAGGACGGTCACTGGAGGTCGGAGAGGCCGATCACCGTGTTCGGACGGTCGACCACGGATCCGGTGTTGCCGGTGACCGTGAGGATGCCGAGGACCGTGTTGTTGGTCACGTTGACCCCGCCCGAGTTACCGGTGACACCGATGACGCCGATGGCGCCCGCCCGCTCGAGGGACACGCCGCCCGTGTTCGAGGAGAGGGTGACCCCACCGATGAGCGTCGAACCCCCGCACGAGGAGGTGCCGTTGCCCACCACGAGGGGAAGGGTGGACTTCGTGACCGTGAGCACCAGGGCGAGGCTCGAGCTGCACATGCGGACCGAGCCACCCGTCGAGACCACCGACCCGATCACCAGTCCGCCCTCAGAGTCGAGCGAACCACCGGCCTTCACGGTCACCGAGCCGAGCACGGCGCATCCCGGGGCGATCTTGACCGACTGTCCGGCCGACACGGTGACCGATCCGATGGTCAGACAGGCCAGGGTGGTCGTGTTGACCACGGTCAGGGTGCCCGCGACGAACGAGAACGTGTAGTTGGTCGCGGTCAGGGTGCCAGGCACGCAGGTGATCGGGTAGGACCCGGCCGGGCTCATCGACGTGGCCGTGGTGGTGCAGACCGGCTGGCCGGTGACCCCCGACGTGGCCAGTGTCTGACCGTCCACGTAGCCGGTGATCGTCGACGTCAGCGTGGGCACCGTCGAGCCGAACTGCATCGTCTGGTTCTGCGCGGTCACCGTCAGCGTCGCCGGTGAGACCGTCACCGTTCCCGACGCATAGCTGACCGCGTAGTTGGGATCAGAGGCGCCCGAGCACGTGGAGCTGTACGAGCCGACCGGGCTGGTCGGGCCGGCGGAGGTCGTGCAGGTCAGGCCCGAACCGAGGACGGAGACGCCCTGGCCGTTCACCAGTCCGGTCACCGTGGGCACGATCGCCGGAGCACTCCCTCCATAGGTCACCGCGGCCGACGAGGCCGACACGGTCAGCGGGGCCGGGACCACGTGCACCGCACCGGACACGTAGCTGATGGTGTAGTTGGGGTCCGAGGCGCCCGAGCACGTGGTGGCGTAGCTCCCGACCGGGCTGGTCGCACCGGCCGCGTCGCTGCACGTGGGTGCGGTCGTCAGCGACCCGGGGCCGTCACCGTTGACGAAGCCGGAGTACGTCGGGGTGACCGACGGGGACGCCCCGCCGTAGGTCATCGATCCCGACGACGCCGAGATGACCAGGGCCGAGGCGCCCACGACGACGTTTCCGGGCACATAGCTGATCGAGTAGTTCGGGTCCGCGGCGCCCGAGCACGAGCTCGCATACGTACCCACCGGGCTGTTCGACGTGGCTGTGGTGGAACAGGTCGGCGGTGTTCCGAGCTCGGCGGGGCCGTCACCGTCGACGAAGCCGGAGTACGTCGGGTCGATGGCGGGCACCGCCCCTCCGTACGTCATCGAGCCCGACGACGCCGCCACGGTCAGGGGGGCCGCCACCACCTGGACGGTGTTGTCCACATAGCTGATCGCGTAGTTGGCATCCGACGCACCCGAACAGCTGCTCGGGTAGGTGCCGACCGGGCTCGACGAGGTCGCGGTGGTCGAACAGGTCAGCGCGCCGCCGAGGACCGACGGATCCTCGCCGTTCTGGAGTCCGGAGACCGTCGGGGTGATCGACGGGGGTTGCGCCCCGTAGGCGAACGATCCCGACGACGCCGTGACCGTCAGTGCCGCGGGCGACACGCTGAGCTCGCCGGCGACGTAGGCGACGGTGTAGTTGGGATCGGAGGCACCCGAGCAGTTGGTCGCGTAGGAGCCGACCGGGCTGGAGGGTGTGGCGCCGGTGGAACAGGACAGTGCCGTCCCGAGCACGGATGCGCCCTCACCGTTCTGCAGGCCGGCGATGGTCGAGGTGATCGCGGGCACCGGGCTTCCGTAGGTCGTCGAGTCCGACGAGGCGGTGACCGTCAGCGCGGCAGGCGTCACGGCGACCGTCCCGTCCACGTAGCTGATGTCGTAGTTGGCATCCTGCGCTCCCGAGCAGCTGCTCGCATAGGTGCCCACCGGACTGGTCGGGAGAACCCCGGAGGAACACGACGCCGGAGTGGTGAGCGAGGATTCCGAGTCACCGTTGGCGAATCCGCTGTAGCTCGGGCTGATGTCGGGCGACGCCCCTCCGTAGCTGATGGACCCGGACGATGCGGTCACGGTCAGGGGTGCCGGCGCCACCGTGGTCGAGCCGTCGACGTAGGTGATGTCGTAGTTGCCGTCCACGGCGCCCGAGCAGCTGGACGCGTAGCTGCCGACCGCGCTCGTCGGGGTCGCATCGGTCGTGCACACCGGGGGCGTGGTCAGCGACGTGGCGTCGTCCCCGTTGGCGAATCCGACGTACGACGCCGTGACCGTCGGCGGGGTGCCACCGTAGGTCATGGAACCGTCGGAGGCCACGACGATCAGGTCCGCCTGGCCGACGACGACCGCGCCGTCGACATAGGTGATGTCGTAGTTGCCGTCCACGGCACCCGAGCAGCTGGACACGTAGGTGCCGACCGCGCTCGACGGGGTCGCATCGGTCGTGCACGCCGGGGGCGTCGCCAGCGACGTGTCGTCGTCCCCGTTGACGAATCCGGTGTACGAGGCCGTGATCGCCGGGGTCGCTCCCCCGTAGGTGGCGGTGTCCGACGACGCGGTGATCGTCAGCGGCGCCGGGTTGACCGACACCGATCCGTCGATGTCGACGATCGTGTAGTTGGGATCGACCGCGCCCGAGCAGGTGGACGCGTACGACCCCACCGGGCTCGACTGGACGGCGGAGGTCGAGCACATCAGCCCGGCCCCGAGGACCGAGATGTCCTCGTTGTTCTGCAGGCCGGTCACGAGCGGGGTGATCGCCCCCGGGTCGTCACCGTAGGTTGTGGACTCGGACGACGCGGTGATCGTCAGGGACGCCGGGTCCACGGTGACGGTACCGTCCACGTAGGTGACCGTGTAGTCGGCATCGGAGTCCCCCGAGCACGACGAGTCGTACGTACCGACCGGGCTGGTCGGGACCGCAACCGTGGAGCACCCGAATCCGGCACCGAGGACCGAGACGCCCTCGCCGTTCTGCAGGCCGTCCACCGTCGGGGTGATGCCGGGGACGTTCCCGCCGTAGGTCATCGACCCGGACGAGGCGGTGACGGTGACCGGGGCGGGGTTCACGGTCACCGAGCCGGAGACGTAGGTGATCGCATAGTTGGAGTCCGACGCTCCCGAGCACGACGTTCCGTACGTCCCGACCGGGCTGACCGAGGCCGCCGTGGTCGAGCACTGGAGCTCATCACCGAGCACGGATGCGCCCTCACCGTTCTGCAGGCCGTCCACCGTCGGGGTGACGCCGGGCACGTCCCCGCCGTAGGTCATCGAGCCCGACGAGGCGGTGATGGTGACCGGGGCGGGGTTCACGGTCACCGAGCCGGAGACGTAGGTGATCGAATAGTTGGGGTCGGACGCTCCCGAACAGGTCGCCGAGTACGTGCCGACCGGGCTGGTGGCGTCGTCGGTGGACGTGCACGACGGCTGCGTCGTGAGCGAGGAGGCGTCGTCCCCGTTGAGGAAGCCCGAGTAGGAGGGGGTGATCGCCGTCGGAGCGGTTCCATAGGTGGTCGCCACCGACGACGCGGTGACCACCAGCGGTGCGGCCCCGACGACCACCTGGCCGACGGTGTAGCTGATGGTGTAGTTGGGGTCGGAGGCGCCGGTGCAGGAGCTCGGGTAGCTGCCGACCGGGCTGGTCGATCCCGCAGTCGTCGAGCACACCGGGGCCGAGGTCAGTGACGTCGCGCTGTCACCGTTGACGAATCCCACGTAGGACGGCGTCACCGTCGGGACGGATCCGCCGTAGGTCATGGTCCCCGACGACGCCGAGATGCTGAGCGGGGCCGGCGCCACCACCACTTCCCCGTTGTCGTAGGTGATCGAGTAGTTGGCAGCCGCGGCGCCCGAGCACGACGTGGGGTAGGTGTCGGCAGGACTGGTCGAGGTCGCCGTCGTCGTGCACGTGGGCGCGGTCGAAAGGGAGCTCGCGGTGTCCCCGTTGACGAAGCCGGCGTACGAGGCGCTCGGGGTGACCGGCGTGCCGCCGTAGGTGATGGCCTGGGAGGACGCCGTCACGACCAGCGGAGCCTGGGCGACCGTCACGTCGACGGTGGGCGCCGTGCTCCCGAGCGATGCGGCGTCGCCGGAGTAGGTCGCGCTGAGCGCGTACGGCCCGGCGGCGAGCGTGGACGTGGTGCACTGGGCCTGGTATTCCGAGCCCGACGCGCTGAGCGTGACCGAGCCGCAGCCCGGGAGCGTGGTCGTGCCCTGGGCGAAGTCCACGGTGCCACTCCCGTCGGATCCGGTCACCGTCGCCGTGAGCGTCTCGGCCTGGCCGTAGGTGGGCGAGGTCGACGAAGGCGTGAGGGTCGTCGTCGTCACGGCCTGGCTCGGCGTGGCGATGGCGACACTGTGGATCGAGGACGAGTCGGACGCGAGGCCGGTGAAGGTCGCATCCTGCGGGAACGTCACCGTCGTGGGGGAGAGGGAGGTCGTGGTCGAGCCGTCGCCCAGCTGGCCGTAGCCGTTCTGCCCCCATGCGTAGAGGGTGCCGTTCGTGGCGAGGGCCAGGCTGTCGTAGAGCCCCGTGCTGATCTGGCTCGGAGCGGCGTGGGCGGGGAGCGTCACCGCGACGGGCGTCGACGAATTGACGGCCGCACCGTCCCCGAGCTCACCGTCGGCGTTGTAGCCCCACGAGTACAGGTCTCCGTTGGAGCCGATCGCCAGGCTGAAGTACAGACCGGCCGACAGGGAGGTCGCGCTCACTCCGGACGGCAGCGACACCACGACCGGCTTGTCCTCGAGCGTCGTCGTCCCGTTGCCGAGCTGACCGTCGACGTTGTAGCCCCACGAGTACAGGTCCCCGTTGGAGCCGACGGCGAGGCTGTGGTACCCGCCGGCCGCGATCTTCGTTGCGGTCACGCCGGACGGCATCGAGACCGCCACCGGGGTCGACGGCGTCGCCTTCTTGCCGTTCCCGAGCTGGCCGTCGTTGTTGTAGCCCCAGGCGTAGAGCGTGCCGTTGCTCCCGATCGCCAGGCTGTGGTACTGACCGGCGGCGATGGCGGTGGCCGTGACACCGGCCGGGAGGGACACCGCGACCGGGACCGTCGAGTCCGATGCGGTGCTTCCGTTGCCGAGCTCGTCGAAGCTGTTGTCCCCCCATGCGTACACCTTGCCGTTGGAGCCGAGGGCGAGGCTGTCGTCGAGACCCGCGGCGATGGCGGTGAAGGTCACGCCGCTCGGAACCGAGACCGCGACCGGGGTGGACGAATTGGTGGTCGTGCCGTTGCCGAGCTGTCCGAGGCCGTTGTCCCCCCACGCGTAGACCGTGCCGTTCGATCCGATGGCGAGGGAGTGGTAGCCGCCGGCCGCCACCGACGTGGCGGTCACCCCTGCAGGCAGGTCGACGGCCACCGGGGTGGTCGACTCGGTGGTGGTCCCGTTCCCGAGCTGCCCGTAGGCGTTGTAACCCCATGCCTCGACGATCGACGCGGGTCCTGCCGCCGCCGGCGGTGCGGCCGCGACGACCGCGGCGGACACCGACGAGACCCCTACGAGGACCGCCGCCGTTCCACGCCACCACGCGTGGCCGTGAACCGACCCGGTCCGACCACCACTGCGTCCCACGATCCGAATCTTCATGCTCGGTACCTCTCCTTGGGTGAGACCGGGACCAGGCCCGATCTCTCGACTCCACACCGGTGCGGGACGAACCCGCCTTACTCGTGAACCCCCGCCGGGCGCCCCTGCGCGCCGATCGGGTCACCCTGCTCGGTCGACGGGGGCCGGCCGACCGGCCGGCACAACGGGAGGTGTCGTCCCGTGCGGCGCCGCGTCACCCGACGGCCGTCACCGAGTCCGCTGCACCGCCGCTTGACCCGTCTGCCCCCGTGCACCCACGCCACCGCCTTCGGGCTCAACTCAACCCAACGAGATCGTGCTGACCGTGGGATCGATGGTCAGGGACGACACCGTGCCCGATCCGCCCAGGCAGTTGACCATCGCGTCGCTCGACGCCGTGTCGTAGTAGGCGGAGATCGTGGAGGCACCGGCGAAGGACGAGGAGTCGTTTCCGGAGAAGATGACCCCGAGGTTTCCGTTGACCGGGTTCGTGGTGCCTTCCCCGGTGAAGGAGGACACGTGGGTGGACTTGAGGTTCACGCCGGTGGACGTCCAGGCGATCGTCGGTCGGAGCTCCGGCCATGCCAGCTCCTGGAACGACTGGCAGGCGCCCGCCTTGTAGACGCGGCCGATCCTGACACCCTTGATCTTGAAGGACTTCGCCCGGAGGACCGCTCCGGACGTGGGGATCACACCCGGATCCGCCGAGCCCGAACAGCCACTCAGTGTGGCCGGGGCGATGGTCACCGTCTCGAGTGCGTAGCCCGGGGTGCCCGCCCCGGGCGCGAGCGGCGGGTTGAAGGAGATCGTGTCGGAATAGGAGCAGGTGACGTTGCCGATGGCCGTCACCGCCTTGGGTGCCGCCCCTGCGTTGCCGGACACCGCCGCGACCCCCATCAGGGGGAGGGTGACAGCCACCGCAACCTTCGCCAGCCTGGTCGAATGCATTCAGTTCGTCCCCCCGCCACCATCGCGATGGCATTTGCCCGCGGTACCCATGGCTCCACCGACACCGCGGCACGGTCAACGTCCCCTTGGCTCAGATGTTACGGAACGAGAGGGAATAGTCAATGAACAAATTTGACGAAAAATGACCAAAATTGACGTATCGGGTCGGACCCAGGATCAAGTGCCCAGCCTGGTAACGACCCATGCCCGGATGTCGTCGATGGCCTCGGTGGACACGCTGAAGTGGTCGGCGTCGGGATAGCGGCGCAGCTCGACCGATCCGCCCAGGCGCCCGACGGCCGTCGCGTAGGCCTCCTGCCACGCCACCGGCACCACCGTGCCGCGGCCGAACTCGTCGACGCACACGAGGGCCGGGCACCGCGATCGGCGCCGTCCGGCCGAGCCGGTGGTGATCGCCTCCAGCCACTCGGGCACCTCCAGGGGGTTCGCATGCATGAGCGGACCCTCGAGGTGGAAGATGCGGGCGGCGGTGTCGCCGAGGTGGTGCACCGGCTGGGTGTTCCAGACCGCGTCCATCAACCGCCTCCCCCGCGGGGTCAGGATGTCGTCGAGGTCGAGACCCCCGAAGGCGGCGGCGTGCCCGTACACCGTCATCAGGAGGTGCGGGCTCGGCGGCTCGGACGGGTCGGACAGCGAGGCGAGGTCGGCGCCCGGCAGGTCGACCGCGGCATCGGCGACCCCCGGCGAGATCGGCACGCAGGCGACCAGCTCGAGCGGCCCGAAGTCCCCGTCGTCGAGCTCGGCCGCAGCCGCGGCGGCACCACCGCCCTGGGACCAGCCGACCACGGCGACCCCGGTGCCGGCCCCCACGTCCATCTGGCGTGCCGCGTGCACGATGGCGATCGCGTCGCGGGCGTTCGACCGGTTGACCGGGTACTGGTGCACGCCGGCGGTACCGAGTCCCTGGTAGTCCGTCGCGCACACGACGAAGCCGGCCCCGATCCATCCGGCGAGCCCGGGGATGCCGTAGTCGATCTGGGCGGTCGACTGCTCCGAGTAGTACACGGTCAGCTCGCGGGCAGGATCGGGTTGGGCCGAGGGGCAGGCCGCGTCCCCGAGGCCGGTCGTGCCGTGGCACCAGGTCACGACGGGGCGGTCGTCGCCCCGAACCCGGGGTGCGACGACGAGACCGCTGACGACGTGCTCGGTCCCGACGACATCGGCGGAGCGGTAACGGATCCGCCACGCGGACGCCCCGACGGTGTGCGTCCCGATCGGAGTCGCATCCACGAGCGTGCCGAACGTCGATTCAGGCATGGGGATCCACCTTCCCGGACGCCTCTCGACGGACGGCCGAGCCGGCCGGACCACGGTACCGGACCCGGGCGAGTGTCGGCCGTCCCATCGGCGGCGGTCCACCGGCCCGGCCGGCCGGATCGGGCCGCGTGCATAATGCTCGGGTGCCCCCCGCCCGACAGGCGTCGATCGATCCGTCCCGACCCCGGTCGACCGCAGCGCCGGGCGCCATCCTGCTCGTGTGTGTCGCACTCCTCGTGGCGGCGTGCGGTGCCGGTCCGGCGTCCTCGACCGGCGGCCCGCCCGTGCCACAGCTCCCCTACCTGCACGTGGTGACGCCGTCGGGCACGCCAGCCGACGCCACCCCCTACCTGGCCGACCCGGCGGGACGCCAGGTGCTCCTCCACGGAGCGGCCGTCGTCGGCATGCAGGACGTGGCCTATCCGGACGCCGACGGCAAGCCCGCGCTCTTCCCGGTGGACCCCGGCGCGTACGACGGCAGGTGCCCGGCGGCGTCGGCGCTCATCCCCCAGCCCCCGCTGTGCGAGGTGGAGGCGGACGAGCCGGCCTACCAGCAGTCCACGGCGCCCGGGAGCGGAGACGACTTCGCCCAGATGCGGGCGCTCGGCTTCGACGTCATCCGCCTGGTGCTCAACTGGAGCCAGCTCGAACCCGAGCCCGGTGTGTACAGCTCCGTCTACCTGCAACGGGTGGAGCAGGTGGTCGGCTGGGCCGGGCAGCAGGGGATCTACGTCATCCTCGACATGCACCAGGACCAGTACTCGCGCTACATCCTGCCCGGCGATCCTTCGACCCTGCCGTCGGGCTGCACGTCGTCGGGGGGAAGCGACGGCGCGCCGGCCTGGGCCGTGTTCACCGACGGCAAGCCGGCGTGCGCGCTCTTCGGCGAGAGCGACCTCAATCCTGCGGAAAGCGCCGCCTTCTACAACTTCTGGCACAACCACACGGTGCCGGCGAACCGGGGGGCGTCACCCGGCGTCGGACTCCAGGACCACTACATCGGGGCACTCGCCGCCCTGGCCAGGACCTTCGAGGACAACTCCACCGTCCTCGGCTACGAGGTGATGAACGAACCGCAGCCCGGATCGCTGTCGTCCCTGCCGGTGGAGAACCTCTACACGGCCACGTCACGGGACCTCTTCCCCTTCTACCAGCGGGTCATCGAGGCGCTCACCGGCGTGCGGGACGGACTGGCCACCTGTCCGGCGTCGGAGCCGACGTCGCTGACCAACGGCTGCGCCTACCCGCAGCAGGCGAAGGTGAGCCGTCAGCAGATCTTCGTCGAGCCCATGGCCTACCGGAACCTGGTCGACTTCTCCCCGCAGGTCTCCAAGCCGTTCACCCGGTACCCGAACCTGGTCTGGGCCCCACACATCTACACGCATGCGTTCACCCTCGACCAGTTCATCGGCTATCCGATCACGTCCAGCCCCTTCCCGCCCGACTACGCCTTCGGATACCAGACGGCGGAGTCCGAGGCTCAGGCGCTGCACGCAGCGGTGTTCACCACCGAGTTCGGCGACTCGTCGAGCACCGACGGGACCGTGCTGGCCGGGGAGACCGCCGCCCAGGAGTCGACGCTCACCGGAGGGACCGTCTGGGCCTGGAAGGGCCTGTCGGCGAGCACGGGCACGTGCTGGTGCGTCCGATGGCAGCACAGCACCTACCAGACGACGGCGAACGGCCAGCCGGGCACGGGCAATCCCCGCGTGCCCCCGTCGCCGCACGACCTGCTCATCCCCTCGCGCCAGCAGTACCTGACCCGGGTGTGGCCGAGGGCGACGGCCGGGACCCTCCTCGCCTACCGGTACGACCCGACCTCGCGCACCTTCGACATGGCCGCGTCCGGAACCGTCGGGGTGCACCGGGGTGACCGCGACGCCGAGACCGTCGTCTACATCCCCGACACGGTCCGCGGACCGGTCGGCGTGACCGGGGCGGCCGCGCTGGACGCGGTCGTGGACAACCCCGACGGGAGCCGCGACGCCTATGTCGCGCCCACGGGCACCGGGCGGTACGGGGTCGAGGTCGGCGTCCCCGCTCCGTCGCTGGTCGCCGCGGTCGACGCCGCCGCGGCCTCGCCGCCTCCTCCCATCAGCGAGCCGGTGGCCCGCCAGGAGGCCGAGCAGGTCATCGCCCAGGCGGAGCAGTCGTCGGACCCCGCCATCGCCGAGAACGCCAGCCTGGCCAGCACGTTGGCCACCCTGTTGCTCGGGACCTCGGACCCCGCGGCGAGCTGACCCGGCGGAAGAGCGGTCGACCTGGAGCGGGACAGGGAACTGGTCCCGCGGTTCCAGGACGGGGACCCAGCCGCGTTCGCCGAGCTGTACACACGCTATGCGGCGCGTCTGCACCGGTACCGCCTTCGCGGGCTGCACGACAGCCAGGAGGCGGAGGACGTGACCCAGGAGGCGTTCGTCGAGGCCTGGCGCGCACTTCCCGGGTTCGCCGGTGAGCTGGTCAACCGGGCGCTCGGCGGGTCGAACGTCCGCCACCACCCTTCCGGAGAGCTCCACCCTTCCGGAGAGCGCCGGAACTCCTAGAGTTGCGCCCTGATGCGGACCGTCGGCAGGAGCGCCAGGGCGAGGTGGACCCGATCGACGACGTTCGCCTCCGTCCTGGCGCTCGCCGCGGTCGCCTGCGCGTCGGGTTGCGGGTCGGGCCCGGCGGGTCCGACAGCCCTCGCCGCGGTGACCTCCGATCCGTCCGGTGGGACCGGCTCCTACCTCCTGACCGCCACCGACACCGGTCCGGGCTACGAACCGACGTTCACCGGTAACGGCGAGCTCGGTGTACGCGTCCCTCCCGCCGGTCAGGGCTACGCCGACGGCACGGTTCCCGCCCAGTCGGAGCTCGCCGGCTTCTACGCCGAGCCCGCCGGCGGGGTGCAGCAGCGGGCGAACATCCCGACCTGGTCGACGCTCACCTTCTCGGACGGGGGGCAGCCGTTCGCGACGACCACCGGCCGGACGAGCGGGTGGAGCCAGTCGATCGACCTGCGCACCGGCGTGATCACCACCTCCGCCGACTGGACCGCCCCGGACGGACACACGACCGTGCTGAGCTACCAGGTGCTGACCGACCGGGCCCGGGCCGACGTCGGCCTGGTCCGCCTCCAGCTGACGCCCCGCTGGTCCGGGGTGGCCACCGTCACCGACGCCATCGACGGGACGCCCGCCACCTCGACCACCCAGGTGGACAAAGGGTGGGCCTCCTCGGACCACACGGACTGGGTCGAGGTGCGGGCCGTCGGGACCGGGACCGACGCGGCCATCGCCAGCCGGCTCGACACGAGCGGCGACGTGACGGCTCCGGTCACCTCCGTCGACGGGACGACGGACGGGAGCGTCGGTCAGCAGATCGTGTTCCCCGTCACCTCCGGAACCACCTACACGTTCACCAAGTACGTCGGCATCAGCTCCTCCCTCGAGAGCGGCGACCCGACCGCCGTCGCCCGGACGCAGGCAGGCGACGCCGCGGCCGAGGGCTTCGGGTCCCTCGTCGCCGCCAACGACGCGGCATGGGCCGCCCTGTGGTCCGGTCGGATCGACGTCGTCGGCGACCCGTCGTTGGCCACCGACGTCGACGCCAGCGAGTTCTACCTCTGGTCGAGCACGAGGGACGGGGTCGACTGGAGCATCTCGCCGGCCGGACTGTCCTCCGACGGCTACAACGGCCACGTCTTCTGGGATGCGGACACCTGGATGTACCCGGCCCTGCTCGCGCAGCACCCCGATCTGGCCTCGGAGATGGACACCTACCGCTACCAGCGGCTCGCCGCGGCGGAGCAGCACGCCGCCGCCACCGGCTACCAGGGTGCCCGGTTCCCGTGGGAGAGCGCGGTCGACGGGACCGAGGAGATCCCCCCACCGGCGTCGCTGTTCACCGAGGGCCTCTACGAACAGCACGTCACCGCCGACGTCGCCCTGGCCCAGTGGCAGTACTACCTGGCCACCGGCGATGCGAGCTGGTTGGCCGGGCGCGGCTGGCCGGTGCTGTCCGCGGCCGCCGCCTTCTGGGCCTCCAGGGTGACCCCGGGCGCCGACGGCAGCTACCACATCGACGGGGTGACCGGTCCCGACGAGGAGAACCCCGACGTCGACGACGAGGCCTATACGATCGCTGCGGCCAAGGCGACCCTGGACGACGCCGTCCAGGCCGCCGGGGTGTTGGGACGGACCGTCCCGGCCGACTGGGCCCGGATCGCGTCCGGGCTCGTCGTCCCCGTGGACACCCCCCTCGGGATCGTGCCCGAGTTCTCCGGCTACGACGGCGGGATGGTCAAGCAGGCCGACGTCACCCTCCTCGAGTACCCGCTGGGCTACCCGCTGCCCCCGGGCGTCGCCGAGAACGATGTCGACTACTACGCACCCCGCACCGACCCGAGCGGCCCGTCGATGAGCGATGCCGTCAACTCCATCGACACGTCGGCGGTGGGGACTCCCGGATGCGCCGGCTACGTGTTCACCGAGCGCAGCGGGCAGCCGTTCATGCGGGACGACTTCGACCAGTTCTCGGAGACCAGCACCGGTGGCGTCCTCACCTTCATGACCGGTATCGGCGGCTTCCTCCAGGAGTTCCTCTACGGCTACACCGGACTGCGCCTGACCGCCGACGCCGTGCAGGTGGCCCCCACCCTCACCGGCCAGCTCGGCGGGGTCGTGCTCCACGACCTGGCGTGGCACGGTCGGCGCTTCACCGTCGCCGTCGGACCCCGCTCCACGGCGGTCACCCTGGACAGCGGCCCGGCCCTGCCGGTCGCCACGCCTTCCGGACGCCGCACGGTGGCGCCGGGACAGACCATCACCATCCCCACCCGGCGCCCCGATCTGGCCCCGACCACCGATGCCCTCCGTTGCGGGAACGCCACCGCCACGTCCTCGGTGCCCGGTGCGCCGGCGCTCGCTGCGGTCGACGGGAGCACGGCGACGGACTGGCAGCCGGCCGCACTTCCGGCCACGCTCGTCGCCCCGGTGACCGGTGGCCCCCGCACCCTCGACACGGTCGCGCTGCAGTGGGGGCAGGTCTGGCCACCCCCACCCACGCCGGGTCAGGCGCCGCCGTCCGGTCCGGTGACCACCCTGCGGGCCGACAGCTACACCGTCGCCGTGTCGGATGACGGCCACACCTGGCACCCGGTCGCGCAGGTCAGCGGCCGTACCACGGGAACGGTCGACGTCCTGCACTTCCCACCGGTCCCGGCCCGGTACGTCTCGGTCGACATCACCTCGTCGACCGGGACACAGCCACCGATGCTCGACGAGCTGACCGCCGGCTGAGCGGCTGGAGAGCCCGGGACCCGCTAGCCCGAGTGGGGCTCCCAGCTGAAGTACCGGACGGCCAGCACCAGTCCGGCCACGCCCCAGGCCGCCACCACGATGACGTCGGTCCAGTCGAATGGCGTCCCGATGAACCCGGCCTGCATGCCGGAGGCGAAGTGCCGGACCGGGAAGATCCGGGCGATCCACACGATCCAGGTGGGCGTGTCGTTGCCGAACGGGATGAAGATGCCGGAGAGGAAGAGCAGCGGGAGGATGCTGGCGTTGACGATGGCGGGCGCGGCATCGGCGTTCGGGATGACCGCGGTGACCGCGAGCCCGAGCGCGCAGAACGCCATCGACCCGACCACGAGCATGATCAGGAAGCGGACGAGCAGCAGGCCGTGCGGGAGGTCCGCCCCGTAGAACGCCCGCCCGAAACCGGCGGTGATGGCCACCAGCAGCACCGCCACGAACAGCGCGTGGAGCACCCGGGAACCGAGGAAGGAGCCGCCGGGCAGCGGTGATCCGTCGATCCGCTTCAGCACACCGCTGTCCCGCTGGAAGGCCAGGGTCATGGCGATGTTGGAGTAGCAGGCGGTGATGACCCCGAACGACGCCATGGCGGCCACGTAGTAGGTCGAGGCCTTCACCGTCATCGTCCCGATGTGGACGGTCCCGTTCCCGAGCAGGGCCGTGAAGATCACCAGGAACATGAGTGGGAACGCGAACGTGAAGAACGCCCTCGACGGGTTGCGCCAGAACGCCTTGTTGACGTAGCGGAACTGCGAGAGCGTGAGGGTCACGGCAGTCACGACACCCCTCCGGCGCCGTCCGCGTCGACGTCGTCGGACCGGTGGTCGGTCAACGACAGGTACACGTCCTCGAGCGACGGCCTCTTGACCTCGAACCCCTCGAGCCCGACCCCCTGGTCGACGGCCCAGTGCAGGAGGCGGTGGACGTCGGACACCGCGTCGTCCACCTCGATCTCGACAAAGCCGTCCGACCCGGGCGGGGCGAGGAACTCCGGCGGGGGCATGGCGCCGGCGGGCAGGCGGAAGCGGACCCGGGCCGTCGAACGCTCACGGTGGCCGAGCGTCGACGGCGGGCCCTCGGCCACGATCCGGCCCCCGGCGATGACGGCCACCCGGTCGGCGAGGTACTGGGCCTCGTCCATGTAGTGGGTGGTGAGGAACACCGTCTTGCCCAGGGCGGCGAGGTCCTTGATGACGTCCCACGCCTCGTGACGGGCCGAGGGGTCGAAGCCGGTCGTCGGCTCGTCGAGGAACAGCAGTTCGGGATCGCCGGTGAGGGCGATCGCCATGTCGAGCCTGCGTTGCATCCCCCCGGAGAGCTGGATCACCCGGGCGTCCCGCTTGTCGGCCAGTCCGACCAACCCGATCACCTCGTCGACCGGCCGGGGGTGGGGGAACATCTCCGCGTACATCGTCAGGGTCTCCTTGACCGTCAGGTACTGCTCGACCGCAGTCGACTGCAGCACGATGCCGATGTGCGCCTTCATGTGGGTGCGGTCGGGACCGGGGTCGAAGCCGAGGACGGCGACGTCCCCGCCGTCGCGGGAGCGGTAGCCCTCCAGGATCTCCACCGTCGTCGTCTTCCCCGCCCCGTTCGGCCCGAGAAGGGCGAAGATCTCCCCCTGGCCGATGGTCAGGTCGACGCCCGCCACCGCGGGAACCCCCGCGTAGGACTTCAGGAGGCCCCGGACCCGGACGGCGGGTGGCCCGTCGGTGGCGGAGGAGTCAGCGGCCGGATGTCCGGAGCCGGGCCCGATGGGCGGCTCCCGGTCGTCGGGCCCGCGCCCAGGTCTCACTCGCATCGGCACACGTCGCCTCTCGCCTCTTCGGGAAGTGTCCCGCCCCACGCTAAACCAGGTCGTCGGAGGAGCGGACAGGGACCCGATCCGGTCCTCCGGAGCGACGGTGACCCCGGGAAACGGACGGTGCCCACCCTGCGCTCCGACTCCACACCGCGGCCCGGGTCGAGAACGTAACGTGCGTCATGGCCGACAACGGGTTCTCCGACGGGACCGGCGGGCACACGACGGCGCCCGTCACGCCCGACGGACGCACCGGGACCGGCCCGACCGTCGCCGTCCACTGCGGCACGAGGGGCTCGATCCTCGTCGACTGGGTGCGGGGATCGCTCCCCGACTGCATCGTCGTCGAATCGGGAACGCCGCAGGCGGCCGACGCCGAGGTGCTGGCCACCCTGGCCGGGGACGACTGCGAAGGGATCGACCGGGACCTCACCCCGTCCGTCCGCTGGGTGCACGTCCTCGGCGCGGGGATCGACCGCTTCCCCCTGGACGTCGTGGGTGACCGGGTGCTCACCTGCTCCCGGGGTGCGTCCTCCCCGGCCATCGCCGAGTTCGTGATGGCCTCCATGCTCGCCTTCGAGAAGCAGCTGCCCGAGCAGTGGATCACCGAACCGCCCGGGCAGTGGAACGCCGCCGCGCTCGGCGGGCTCGAGGGCCGGACCCTCGGCCTGGTCGGTCTCGGCGCCATCGGCACCGAGGTGGCCAGACGGGCCCTGGCCTTCGACATGTCGGTGCTGGCCCTCCGCCGGAGCGACCGGCCGGCCCCGCTCGACGGAGTCGAGCTCGCCCCCGACCTCGGAACGCTCCTGTCGGCCGCCGACCACGTCGTCGTGGCCGCGCCGGCGACCGCCCGGACGGTCCACCTGCTCGACGCGGAGTCCCTGGCCCTCCTCAAGCCGGGGGCCCACGTGGTGAACGTGGCCCGGGGCACCCTCGTCGACAACGGGGCGCTGCTCGCCGCGCTCGACGACGGGCGGATCGCCCGGGCGACACTCGACGTGGTCGACCCCGAGCCCCTGCCGGCCGGCCACCCGCTCTACACCCACCCGCGGGTCCGGCTCACCCCGCACATCTCGTGGTCCGCGCCCCGGACCCTGCTCCGCACGATGGAGCTGTTCGTGGCCGACGTCGACCGCTACCGGTCCGGGCAGCCCCTGCTCGGCACCGTCGATCTCCAGGAGGGCTACTGATGGGTCCCGACGACCTGGTGCTGTGCTCGGGGACGCTCCGGCGCGACGTCCCCTTCGCCGAACGGCTGGCCGCGGCGAACGCCGGTGGCTACGCCGCGGTCTCGTTGTGGGGACGCGACTACGCGGCGGCCCGGTCCGAGGGCCTGAGCGACGCCGACCTGCGGGTCATGCTCGACGACCACGGGCTGGTGGTGGCCGAGCTCGACCCGGCCTGGTGGTGGCTCCCGGGGGCGACGGACGTCCACATCCCACCGGAGCTCGACACCGAGGACGTCTTCCGGTTCGGCGAGGACGACCTCTTCGCCGTGGCCGACGCGGTCGGGGGCCGGTCGATCAACGCCGTCGACGTGTTCGGCGGCACCTGGGGCATCGACGAGGCGGCCGAGGCGTTCGCCGGACTGTGCACGAGGGCGGCCGAGCACGGATTGCTGGTCCACATGGAGTGGCTGTCCTGGTCACGGATCCCCGACCTGGCCACCGCCCGGCGCATCGTCGAGCTGGCCGACCGGCCCAACGGGGGACTGTGCATCGACGCGTGGCACCTGGTGCGGACGGGGGTGACCCTGGAGGAGCTGCGGTCCGTCCCCGGCGACCTGATCCTGGCGGTGCAGCTCGACGACGGGCCGCTCGCGGCAGAGCCCGACCCGGTGTCGGCCACGCTGCACGAACGGATGCTGCCCGGCCACGGCGAGTTCGACATGGTCGGGATCGTCCGGGCGCTGGCCGCCACCGGGACCACCGCGCCGACCGGGGTGGAGGTCTTCTCCGACGAGCTCCACCGCCTTCCGGCCGAAGAGGGCGCACGACAGGCGGCCGACGCCACCCGTGCAACCATCGGGAAGGCGCGCTGAGATGACCGGCGTCGTGGTCGTCGGAACCGGCTTCGGCTGCGTGACCCACGTGCGCGCCCTCCATGCCGCGGGCTTCGACGTGGTCGGGCTGGTCGGGCGCGACCCGGACAAGACGGCGGCCCGGGCGGCGCTCTTCGGGATCCCGGACGCCCTCACCTCGATCGACGAGGCCCTCGGGCTCCGAGGGGTGGACGCGGTGACGGTGGCCACGCCGCCCCATACCCACGCGGACATCACGCTCGCCGCCGTCGGTGCCGGCAAGCACGTGCTGTGCGAGAAGCCCTTCGCCCGCGACGCGGCCGAGGGACGGCGCATGCTGGCCGCGGCAGAGGCAGCCGGGATCGTCCATCTGCTCGGCTGCGAGTTCCGCTGGGACGCCGGACAGGCCACCCTGGCCCGGGCCATCGCCGCCGGTGAGGTCGGCGACCCCCGCCTCGCCACGGTGCTGATGCACGTCCCCCTCCTCGCCAGTGCGTCGGCCGAGGTGCCGGAGTGGTGGGCCGACGCGGCCCAGGGCGGCGGGTGGCTGGGCGCCCACGGCTCCCAGATCATCGACCAGGTGAGGGTCACCCTCGGCGAGTTCGAGTCGGTCAGCGCATCGCTCCCCCACGTCGCCGACCGGGGCATGACGGCCGAGGACGGGTTCGTCGTGCACTTCCGGATGCGGTCCGGTGCGGTCGGGACGCTGCAGAGCACGTCGGGCGACCTCGGCCCCCCGATCATCGTCACCCGGGTGGTCGGCTCGGGCGGCACGGCGTGGATCGAGGGCGTCGGTGCGACCGTCAAGGTCGCCGACCGGGACGGGACCCGCACCGTCGCGGTGGGGGACGACCTGCCGGACGCGACCGGTCCCCCGCTGCCCGACGGGTTGGTCTCGACCATGTACGAGCGGATGATCTCCCACGGAATGGACTTCGGTCCCTACACCCGGCTGGCCGAGATCTTCCGGTGCCGGATCGAAGGCACGCCGGAGCCACCCGGGCCGGCGGCCGCAACCTTCGCCGACGGGGTGGCGCAGATGGAGGTGCTCGACGCCGTCCGACGGTCCGCACGCGAGCGGGCCTGGGTCGAGGTCGAGGGCGTCTGAGGCGGTCTGCCCCGTGGCGCGTCAGGCGCCGGTGGCGAGGGGGAAGCCCTCGTCCTCCCAGCCCTCGATTCCGCCGATCATCTTCTTGACCGGGCGGCCGAGCGAGGCGAGACGCACGGCGGCCCTGTCCGCCCCGTTGCAGTGGGGGCCGGCACGGAAGACGACGAACAGGGTGTCGTCCGGGAACTCCGCCAGGTTCCGCTCGATGATCCGCCGGTGTGGCAGGTTTCTGGCGCCCGGTACGTGGCCGGCCGCGAACAGCTCGGGACCGCGCACGTCGAACAGGACGAAGCCGGGGTCGGGCCGTGCCATCGCCGCATGCACATCCGAGCAGTCCGTCTCGAGGCCCGGGAGCGCCCCGAAATGCGCGAGGGCCACCGCGGCAGGAGCAGCGGGAACCTCGGTCACCGGGTTCGTCGTCGTGAGATCCACCACGGCCGATTCTCCCACAGCACCTCTGGCAACGGCCGTGGCGAACGGCTCCGGGCGGCTCCCGTCCGGTTCCGCACGGGCCCGCAGGCGCTACTGTCCGGGCGTGCCCCTATCCCCCGAGGCGGGACGAGTGCTCGGGTGCCTGGTGGAGAAGCAGCTCACCACGCCCCAGCAGTATCCCCTGACCCTCAACGCGCTGACCGCGGCGACCAACCAGACCACCAACCGCGACCCGGTGGTGAGCCTCGACGACGACGCGGTGCTGGCGGCCCTGGACGAGCTCCGGAGCCGGCACCTGATACGCGTGGTCCTGCCCTCGCACGGTCGCTCGGTCAAGCGGTACCGCCAGGTCCTCGACGAGGCCTACGGACTCGATGCTCCCCGGTACGGCCTGCTGGCCGCCCTGCTCCTACGTGGGGCCCAGACGGTCGGTGAGCTGAGGGCGAGGACCGAACGGATGGTCGATCTTCCCACGATCGGTGACGTCGAGGAGAATCTGACCGTCCTGGCCGAGCATCCCGAAGGGCTGGCCCGCCTCCTCCCCCGTCGGCCCGGCCAGAAGGAGGACCGCTGGCAGCAGATCGTCGCCGCGCCGTGGGGCGGCGACGCGACGACCGGAGGCGACGAGGCGGCCCGGCCGCGGGCCGGCAGCTCGCCCGACGGTGCGCCGGCGGACGCCGGGCGTGGCGACGACCGAATCGGCTACGGCCGGGGTGGAGAGGACGAGCTCGACTCCTCCGGCGGCACGGTTCCCTCCTCCACCTCGGACCAAGAGGCCGAGCTCGAGGAGCTGCGTTCCGAACTGGCCGCACTGCGTGACGCGGTGAGCGTGCTGCGCGAGGAGTTCGACTCGCTACGGCACGGACTGGGGGAGTGAGATCCGGGGACGGCGCGCCCGTTCCCTTGCGGCGGGTCCGGAATGCCGGTCCTCGGGTGGAGCGGTACGCTTCTGACGCGGACACTCGACAGGTGGAGGGTGGGGCCATGCCGTACGCAACAGGACGGGTGATCCACGACGCCGATGCCCACATCATGGAGACCCCGACGTGGCTCCGGGACCATGCCGAGGCCCGCTTCCGTGACGCCCTACCCGTGCTCACGTTTCCCGGTGGAAACGAACTGCGCCAGACGGGTGATCCCGCGGACCAACAGGCGGACCTCCTGAGGTCGTTCGGCCGGCTGCGGGAGCGCCACGCCTCCTCCGAGTACCGGGCCCTCGAGGATGCCGAGATCATGACCCGGAAGAATTTCGCCGCCACCGGCTCGTTCATAGCCGAGGACCGCCCCCGGGCACTCGACCTCCTGGGGTTCCACAGTCAGCTCATGTTCAACACGTTCCACAACGGGCGCCTGTACGAGCTCGAGCACGGCGACGATCTCGACCTGGCCTATGCGGCGGCACGGGCCCACAACCGGGGCATGCTCGAGTTCTGCTCCGTCGACCGGCGCCTGCTCCCCACGTGTTACGTGCCCCTGGCCGACCCCGGGCTGGCCGTCGAGACCGCGGAACAGGCCCTGGCGAATGGGGCGGCGGCGCTCCTCGTCCCCTCCGGGTGCCCTCCTTCGTACTCGCCCAGCCACACCGACCTGTTCGGTGTCTGGGCGAGGGCGGAAGAGGCCGGGGTTCCCGTGGTCTTCCACGTCGGCGGGACGGGGAACCTGCTCGATCCGAACTACTTCGTGAACGGGCTCCCGGTACCACCGGACTTCCACGGGGGCGACGAGAACTTCCGTTCGGTCGACTACATGGCGATCCCGGGGCCACCCGCCCAGACATTGGCCACCCTCATCTTCGACGGCATACTCGAACGGTTTCCGGGACTGCGGATCGGAGTCATCGAGCAGGGGGCGATCTGGGTCCCCTCGTGGCTGCGCCAGATGGAGTCCGCCTTCGAAGCCTTCGCCCGACACGAGGACCGGCTGCGTGCACTCGACCTACGGCCATCCGAGTACGTCCACCGCCAGATCCGCTTCACGCCGTACCCCACCGAGGACGTCGGTTGGATCATCGATCAGGCCGGGGCGGACCTGGTGATGTTCTCCTCCGACTATCCCCACGTCGAAGGCGGACGACGGCCGGTCGAGCGGTTCGAAGCATCGTTGGGCGATGCCGGCGAGGACGTGCGAGGGAAGTTCTACGAGGACAACTTCCGTTTCCTGATGGGGACTGCGGCCGCAGACCTCTAGGTCGATCCCCATGAGGGGCACCCGGGACCTGGCGCGCCGCACAGCTCTCCGGACCCCGGGCTCAGCGCGGAGGAGGCCGCCCCGCGGGACGGTCGCGGAGCCCGAGCGCGTTCATCACCATGACCGTCAACTGCTCCGCCCCGTCCTCGAAGGAGCAGTCGATGAGGCCCTCGGAGAACCACATCTCGGGGAAGCGCTCGGTCATCGCGCCCACGATGGCGGAGGCGATGACGGGGTCGAGCCGCGGGTCGCACAGGCCGTGCTGCTGGAGCCGGCCTATCGAGTCCGTCACCAACTGCTGGGTGCGCTCCCGCCACTCGAGCCGGGCGGCCCGGAGTGGCTCGTCGTGCCGCGAGACCTGCTCGATGACCCGCATCATCTTCGCCTCCCGCCGGTAGGCCTCGAGGTAGCTTCCAATGGCTTCGTGGAGGCGGTCGTGCGGCGTGGCACGCGAGCCCGGGGACAGGATGACGCCGCCCACCGGTGCACTCATCTGTTCGGCGATCTGGAGTGCGATCTCGCGGAAGATCTGCTCCTTCGACTCGAAGTAGGTGTAGAAGGAGCCGTGGGAGAGCTCGGCGCGTTCGGAGATGTCCGTGACCCGGGCATCGAGGAACCCGTCGGCCTCGAAGACCTCCTTCGCGGCCTGGAGGAGTCGGGCGCGGGTGGCCTCCCCCTTGCGCGAGCGGAGCCGAGCCTGGTTGAGGTCCGACTCCGAGATCGCGGTCATGCTCGTCCTCCTCCCGCTCGTCCGGGCCTGTCCATCGTCACGACATGCGGCTCGACGCGACAGGGGCGACGTCGGCCGACCCCGCCGCCGCGATCTCTACGCCGCCACCTTCATGACCCGGGCGAGATTGCCTCCCATGATCTTGGCGATGTCGTCGTGGGGCAGTCCCTCGAGCCTCCCCACGTAGGAGACGGGTTCGGCGAGGCCCTCGGGGTGCGGGTAGTCCGAGCCGAAGCAGACACGATCGGCACCGATGAGCTCGACCAGCCCGATCGGGTCGTCCTCGAAGAAGGGGTGGACCCAGACGTTGCGCTTGAGCACCATGACCGGGTCCTCGGCGAAGGACCTCGGGTTGTGGTGGTAGGTGCGGGTCAGCCCGTCGAGGAGCGGGCGCACCCAGCTCGAGCCGTTCTCCACCGGCAGGACGCGCAGCGTGGGGAACCGGGAGAGCATCCCGTGGCCGATCATCGACGCCACGGTGTCGAAGATCCCGCGGCTCTGGGTGTGCATGATCTCCAGGAACGCGGAAGCGGTCTTGAAGGGCTTGTGCTCGTCGGCCTCGCCCTCCCAGAGGTTGTAGTACCGGGTGAGCCCGTCGTCGGACGAGTGGAGGCCGACGGTGACGTCGTGCTCGGCGACCTTGGCCCAGAAGGGGTCGAATTCGGGGAGCGCGAAGGAGCGGTAGCCCTTGTAGCCCGGCACGGGGGCGGGCCGGATGAGGATGATCTTGGCGCCCCGCTCGACCACCCATTCGAGCTCCCTGATCGCCTCGTCGACGATCGGGAGGGTGATGACCGGCGCCGGGAAGATGCGATCCTGGTAGTTGAAGCTCCACTGCTCGTGCATCCACTGGTTGAAGGCATGCACGACGGCGTGGGTCGCTTCGGGGTCGTCGGGCAGGCGCTCCTCGAGCACACTGGCCAGGGTGGGCCACATGATCGAGCGGTCGAGACCCTGCTCGTCCATGAGTTTGAGGCGGGCGGCCGGCTCGAAGAAGGCGTCCGGGGACCGCATCGGCTCGCCGAGCATCTCCCGGCGCGACTTCCCCTCGGGATTGCCGTTCTTGAAGTAGTCCTCCTGGGCGCCCGGACGGGCCACGACGGTGAACGTCGGATTCGGGATGTAGTCCGAGATCACGTTGCGGATGGCGATCTTGTCGCGCCCGTTGACCTGCACGTACTTGATCAGGCCCTTGTACTCGGGCGGCAGGAACTTCGTGAACGAGTCGGTCGTCTCGTAGAAGTGGTTGTCGGCATCGAAGATCGGGAAATCGGCGGTGACAGCAGACATGGGGGGTACCTCCGTCGTCGGCGGGCGACTGGCCCGGGTGCCACGATAACTGGAATTGACGTCGACGTCAATTCCAGGCCGATCACGTGGCGCTGCGCCCGACCCGGGAACGCGGTGGGACGCAGCGGTAGCGTGCACCGGGTCGGTTCCGGGAGCCCGAGGAAGGTGATGGCGATCGACATCCGGATACCCAAGCTCGGGATGGAGATGACCGAGGCCACGCTGGCCGGCTGGCTGGTGGCCGACGGGACGGCCGTCGCCCAGGACCAACCGATCTACGAGCTCGAGACCGACAAGGTCAGCACCGAGATCACCGCGCCCATCGCCGGGATCCTCCGCCACGCCGGGGTCGCCGGCCAGGTCTACCTGGTCGGCGACGTCATCGGCGAGCTGCGGTAGGGGCCGCCTGCGGCCCGGGCGGGGCCGGCCCGGTCGGCCTAGCATGCCCACCGTACGGAGGGGGGAACAGTGCCCGACGATGAGCACCAGGTCCTGCGGACGTTGGCCGAGTACGGCCAGTGCTGGGACGACGGCCGTCTCGACGAGTGGGCCGGCCTCTTCACCGAGGGCGCCCGGCTCGACGTGGCCGGGCGGACCATCCTGGGTCGGGAGGCCGTCCGCTCCTACATGGAGGCCGTGCAGGCCGACGGCAGTCGGGGCGTCCACGTGACGTCCAGCGCGGTCGTCGACCTCGACGTCGACGACGAGGGCACGGCCACGGCGGCGAGTTCCTACCTGTTCGTCCGCCCCACCGACTCGGGACCCGTGATCGTCGCCGCCGGCCGCTACCGGGACGAGCTGGTGTTCGACACCGGCCGGTGGCGCTTCCGGAGCCGGTCCATCTCGATCCTCTCGGTCCCCCCGGACGGCGCGGATGGCTGAGGACGCCGCCCGGGACGACGCCACGGACCCGACCGCTCCCGGTCGACCGGAGGAGCGGCGGGACCGACCGTGACCACCTCCCCGACCCCGGCCGACCTCGTCGTGGTGGGCACCGGTGCCGCCGCTCTGGCCGCCGCCGTGGCGGCCCACGACCGGGGTGCACGGGTGGCGGTCGTCGAGCGGTCGTCGTCGGTGGGCGGCACCACGGCCGTCTCCGGGGGCGGGATCTGGATGCCGGTGAACCAGCACATGGCCGAGCGGGGCGTCGACGACTCCCGGGCCGAGGCGCTGGCCTACATGACCACGATGACGGCCGGCCAAGGTGCGACCGGACTCCTGGAGCGCTACGTGGATCGGGGCCCGGGCATCGTGGCCGACCTCGAGCGCACCACCCCGCTGCGGCTGCGGGCCATGTCGTGGCCCGACTACCACCCCGAGATGGACGGGGCCAAGCCCGCCGGCCGGATGCTCGAGCCGGAGCTCTTCGCGACGGAACCGCTCGGGTCGTGGCGCGAGCGGCTCCGGCGGGCTCCGGTCCTGGGCCTGCCGCTCACCCTCCAGGAGGCCACCGCCGACTGGCGCCCGGCGTACTTCCCCGAACAGTTCGACGCGGCCGAGATCGGCCGGCGGGTGGCCGACGAGCGGGTGGCCTGCGGGCAGGCCCTCGTCGCCGCCCTGCTCCTGGCGTGCCTCCATCGGGGCATCGAGCCGGTACTCGACACCCGGGCCACCGAGATCACCATGGACGCAGGTGCGGTGTCGGGCCTCGTGCTCGAATCCGACGGGAGGCGGTCGCGTCTCGGTGCCCGGGCCGTGGTGCTGGCCTCCGGCGGCTACGAGTGGAACACCACCCTGCGGTCGCGCTTCCTGCCCGGCCCCCTCACCCATCCCCACTCCCCACCCACCAACGAGGGCGACGGCCTGCTCATGGCCATGGAGGTGGGCGCCGACATCGCCAACATGAACGAGGCCTGGTGGTACCCGGCGGCCTCCCTGCCCGGTGAGACCTACGAGGGACGACCGCTGTCCCGCTTCGTCGGGGTGGAGCGGACCGCCCCCCACACGGTCATCGTGAACCGCTTCGGGCAGCGGTTCGTGAACGAGGCGGCCAACTACAACGACATGCAGAAGGCCTTCTTCTCCTTCGACGCCAACGAGTACGCCCCCCGGAACCTGCCCTGTTGGGTGTTGTTCGACCGGCAGTACCGGTCGCGCTACGCGGTGGTGGGAGTCCGGCCAAGCGACCCCGACCCCGAGTGGCTCCCGGTCCACGACTCCCTCGACGGCCTGGCCGGCCTGGTGGGGATCGACCCGGTGGGACTGGCCGAGACCGTCGAGCGGTGGAACCGCTTCGTCGCCGACGGCCGGGACCGCGACTACGGCCGGGGGGAGAGCGCCTACGACCGGTTCCACGGGGACCCCTCGGCGCCCCACCCCAACCTCGGGACCATCGGGCAGGGCCCGTTCTACGCCCTGCCGATCCACGTGGGGTCGGTCGGGACCAAGGGTGGCCCGAGGGTCGACGGCGACGGTCGGGTCCTCCACGTGAGGGACCGCCCGATCCCCGGCCTCTACGGTGCCGGCAACGTGGTCGCCAGTCCGGCCGGCCCCGCCTACTACGGGGGCGGGACCTCGATCGGCATGGGACTGGTCTGGGGTCACCTGGCCGGCTCCCACGCGGCGTCGTACGTCACGGTCGGGGCCGGAGCCCGGTCGTGACCCCGACCGCCCCGCAGGAACCGACCGCCGAGCAGCGGCGGGAGATGTACCGGCTGATGGCGCTCATCCGCGCCTGCGACGAGCGCATCCGTCGGGGACTGAGCGGCGGCGAGTTCGCCTGCACCTACTGGCCGGCCACCGGGCAGGAGGCGATCGCCGCGGCCATGGGCACCGTACTGCGCGCCGACGACCAGCTGGTCTCCACCTACCGGGGGCTCCACGACCAGCTGGCCAAGGGGGCCCCGCTCGGGCCGGTGGTGGCGGAGATCCTCACCCGGGCGAGTGGGGTCAACGCCGGCAAGGGCGGGTCGATGCACATCTCCCACCCGCCGTCGGGCCTGGTGCTCTCCACGGGCATCGTGGGTTCCGGCCTGCCCATCGCCGTCGGCGTGGGCCTGGCCCTGCAGCTGCGGGGCACCGACCGGGTGGCGGTGGCCAGCTTCGGCGACGGCGCCACGGGGACCGGCTCCTTCCACGAGGCCGTCAACCTGGCCGCCCTGTGGCGGCTCCCGGTCGTCTTCCTGTGCCAGGACAACCGCTACGCCGAGATGACGCCGGCGGCCCACGGCCAGCCCGTGGCCCACGCGGCCGACCGGGCCCCCGCCTACGGCATCCCGGGACGGGTGGTGGACGGCAACGACCCCGACGCCGTCTTCGGCGCGCTGGCCGGGGCGGTGCAACGGGCCCGGGACGGGGACGGCCCGACCCTGCTCGAGTGCTCGACCTTCCGGCTGTGGGGCCACTACTTCGGCGACCCCATGCGCTACATCCCGCCCGACGAGCTCGAGGCGGCCCGGCTCGGCGAACCGGTGGGACGCTACCGGGCCTCCCTGGCGGCCGACAGGGTGCTGGACGGGGCTGGCGCGGACGCCGTCGACCAGGCCGCCCGGGACGCCGTCGAGGCGGCGTTCACCGCGGCACTGGCCGACGACCCGCCCGGGCGCGACGCCGCGTTCACCGACGTCTACGCGGACGGCAGCGGGGTGCCCCGGTGAGCGGCCCGACCCCGGACGGCCCGCCCACGGTGGAGCTCACCATGCGCGGTGCCCTCAACGCCGCACTGGCCGAGGCACTGGCCGCCGACCCCGACGTCGTCCTGCTCGGGGAGGACCTGGCCGACCCGGCCGGGGGGATCTCCCAGGTCACCAAAGGGCTGTCGACCACCTTCGGGACCGACCGGGTCCGGGACACGCCGATCTCCGAGGCGGCCATCGTCGGGGCCGCGGTGGGCACCGCCCTCGCCGGGCTGCGGCCGGTGGCCGAGCTGATGATCATGGACTTCGTCAGCATCGGGCTCGACCAGCTGGTCAACCACGCGGCCAAGGCCCGGTTCATGTCGGGGGGGCTGCTCGGGGTCCCGCTCACCCTGCGCACCGCCGTCTTCGGCGGGCTCAATTCGGGGGCCACCCACTCGCAGTCGCTCGAGGCGTGGCTGGCCCACGTGCCGGGTCTGAAGGTCGTCGTCCCGTCCACGCCGGCCGACGCCAAGGGCCTGCTCACCTCGTGCATCTTCGACGACGACCCCTGCGTCTTCGTGGAGAACGTCGTGCTGTACGGGACCCGGGGGCCGGTGCCCGAAGGCAGCCACCGGGTCCCCCTGGGCGAGGCCTGCGTGGCCCGGCCCGGCCGGGACGTGACCCTCGTGGTCTACGGGCGGACGGTGCGCGACGCGTTGGCCGCGGCCGACCAGCTGGCCGCCGAGGGCATCGAGGTGGAGGTGGTCGACCTCCGCAGCCTGGTCCCCTTCGACGCCGAGACGGTGCTGGCATCGGCGGCCCGCACCCGTCGGGTCGTGGTGGCCCACCACGCGACGCGCTTCGCCGGTTTCGGGGCCGAGGTGGCCGCCATGGTCGGCGAGGAGCTGTTCGACACCCTGGACGCCCCCGTCCACCGGGTCGGGGCGCGCTTCGCCCCCATCGGTTCTGCCGCCACCCTCGAGGCCGCGGTGATGCCCTCGGTGTCCTCACTGGTCGAGGCCGTCCGGTCGGTGACCGATGCCTGAGCCCGGCCGGTCATGACCGACGGCGGCCCCATCCCGGTGCGCGGGGTGTCCGACCACGCCCGGTCCGACCCCGACCGGCCGGCGGTGGTCATGGGCGGGGTGACCCGCACCTACGGCGAGCTGGACGACCGAGCCCGACGCCTGGCCGCGCTCCTCGGCGCCCTGGGTGCGGGCCCCGGCCGTCCGGTGGCCGCCATCGTGCCCAACGGCGTCGAGATCTTCGAGGTGGCGACGGCGGCGGCCATGCTCGACGCCCCGTTCCTCCCGGTGAACTGGCACCTGCGGTCGACCGAGCTGGCCTACATCCTGGCCGACGCCGACGCCGCCGTGGTCGTCGGACACCGCGACTGCTCCGAGGAGCTGGCGGCGGCGCTGGTCGGGCACCCGGTCCCGTCCCTGGTGGTCGGCGCCGGCTACGAGGAGGCGGTGGAGGCGGCCGAACCGCTTCCCGGCGGCCACTCCGGCGGAGGGCCGGAGCTGATGTTCTACACCTCGGGCACCACGGCCCGCCCCAAGGGCGTGGTGCATGCCGGCACGACCTCGGAAGAGGGGCGCAGGCGGGCCATGGAGGGGCAGGTCGCCCTGTGGGGGTGGACCGGGGACGACGTCTACGTGATGAGCGGCCCGGCCTACCACGCCTCCCATCTGGGGTGGTCCCTGTGCGCCCTCTACATCGGGGCCACCACCGTCGTGACCGAGCAGTTCGAGGCCCGGTCGTGGCTGGGCGAGGTGGAGCGCCACCGGGGGACCCGGACCTTCATGGTGCCGGCCCACTTCATCCGGATCCTCGAGCTGCCCGAGGAGGACCGGGCGGCCATCGACGTCACCAGCCTCGCCCTCATCGTGCACGCCGCCGCCCCCTGCCCGGTGGCCGTCAAGTTCAAGATGATGGAGGCGTTCCCCGACGCGGAGATCCACGAGCTCTACGGGGCGAGCGAGGGGGGTGCCACCAAGATCTCCCCCGACGAGTGGCGGGCCCGGCCCGGCAGCGTAGGCCGCCCCTGGCCCGGAGTGGAGATCCGGATCCTCGACGAGGAGGGGGCTCCGGTGCCGACCGGCGAGCCCGGGGTGGTCTACATCCGTCCGGCCGGGCCGCACCGGTTCAGCTACCGCAACGACCAGGAGGCGACCGGGCGGGCCTGGCGCGACGACGCCTTCACCGTGGGCGACATCGGCTTCCTCGACGGGGACGGCTACCTCACCATCACCGACCGGGTCTCGGACATGGTCCTGTGGGGAGGCGTCAACATCGCTCCCCGCGAGATCGAGGAGGTGCTGTTCGACCACCCCGCGGTGGTGGACTGTGCCGTCTTCGGCATCCCCGACGAGCGGGACGGCGAGCGACTGAAGGCCATGGTCCAGCTGCGCACCGAGGTCGACCCGGCCGAGCTCGCCGACTTCGTGGGTGCCCGGCTGGCCAGGTACAAGGTCCCCCGGGAGTGGCAGGTGGTCGACGAGCTCCCCCGCGACCACAACGGCAAGGTGCGTAAGCGCCTCCTCAGCCGGTCCCACCGGCCCGACGGGGGGTAGCGGGCCCGCCGTCAGGGTGCCCGGCGCTCAGGTGGCGCCGTGCAGCCGCAGCTTCGACTCGGCGGCCTCGACCCTGGCCCGCTCGGCGTTGCGCTGTGCGGCGTCCCGGGGCCGGAGGCCGGCCTGGAAGACCGACTTCATGTACTCGCGGACGTCGGTGGCCTGGGTGGCCACCGTCAGCAGGTCGTTCGACTGCTGCAGGTGGTTGCGCAGGCCCATGAGCTCCCAGGCCCGGCGGATGTTGGCCTTGGCCGCCATCAGGGTCGAGAGCGGGGCCTGCGACACGTGGAACGCGAGCTCGAGGACCTCGTCCTCCAGGCGTTCGGGAGGGACCACCCGGTTGACCAGGCCGATCTCCTTGGCCTGGTCGGCGCTCAGCTCCTGGGCGGTGTACATGTACTCCGACGCCCGCTTCCAGTTCATGAAGAGCCACGGCTCGATACCCGTCTCCATGCACGGCATGGCCATGCCCTGGAGCACCGGGAACTGGAAGTAGGCGTCGTCCGAGGCCACGGTCATGTCGGTCAGGAGGCCCCAGACGGTGCCGCCTCCGAGGCAGTAGCCGTGGACCTGGGCGATGGTGACCTTGGGGAAGTCCCACAGCTTCATCACCGGGGTCCCGTAGATCTCCCACTGACCCATCCACGGGCTGCCCAGCTCGGCCGTGCTCCGGTCGATCTCGCGCATCTCGGTGCCGGGGGTGCCGGCCACGACGTGTCCGGCGCTGAAGCCGGGACCGTTGGCCTTGATCACCAGGACCTTGATGGCGTAGTCGTGCTCGGCGTCGTCGAGGCACTCGTCGACGTCGAACACCAGGTCGGAGGTCTGGATGTTGGCCTTCTCGGCGTAGTCCAGGGTGACCCAGGCTACCGGCCCGTCCTTCTGGTACAGCACCGTCTTCAGCTGCTTCGTCTCCATCGCCCGCTCCCGTCCGCTCGGCCGGGCCCGTCGGGTCCACCCGGTCCGGCAACCTAGCAAACCTCCCCGGATCGGGACCGTGCCGTCGGCCCGCTGCCGGATGCCTCCTACCGCTGCGCCACTACTGCTGTACCGTCGTGGTCCCGGGAAGGTCCTTGCCGCAGACCGGCTGACCCGACACGGGGACGAACCCGCTCCTGTCGGCCCGCAGGTACCACCCGCACGACTCCGCCGGGTCGTGGCCGAAGATGGTCGAGTAGTCGATGCCGGTGGGGAGCAGCCCGTTGCCGTTGTAGTCCTTCACGTTGCGCAGTTCCTCGATGATCCTGGCGTGGGTCGGGTCCGAGCCGGCCAGTTGGATGCCCTTGATCATGAGGTCGGCGCCGAGCCAGGACTCGTACTGGCTGAAGTTCGGGAACTCGCTGGACGAGAAGTGCGCATACCTGTCGAGGGCCGACTTCATCTCCTGGGTGCCGGCGTCCGGCACCTGGAAGGGTCGGAAGGCGGAGTCGAAGTAGTCGCCCTGGACCGCGTGCCAGACCGTCGAGTCGATCACGCTCGGCTCGTACCCGGTCGGGAAGACGAGCACCCTGGTCTTCACGCCGTCCTGACCGAGATCGGTGGCCAGGGCGTAGTTCGAGTTGTCGTCGAGGCCCGCGTAGAACGAATTGCACCCCTTCTGCTTGGCCTCGAGCGCCTCCGTCGTCATGTCGACGCTGCCGAAGGGCACCGAGGTGTCCAGCACACCCACCTTTCCGCCCACGTGCTCGAAGGACAGCGCCGTGCCGTCGGCCGACCGCGCCGACGAGGGCGAGACACCGTAGCCGTAGCTGCAGACGACGGTGCCACCGTGGCTCTTCATGAACGTACCGATCGCCGAGTTCACCGGGTACTTGGGATTGACGCTCCCGACGTCGGAGGCGAACATGTTGGTGAAGGGCTGCTCGCCCCACTCGGGACCGTCGAAGAACCCGCCGGTCACCGGCACACCCTGCTCGTTCGGGTACTTGTCCCCCTCGAAGAACAGCGGACTGTCCGAGACGATCCCGATCACCCCCTTCGACAAGGCGGCCTGGACCGCCGTGGCCACGGTCGACGGGTTGGTCTGGTCGTCGAGGACCATGCCCTCGATCTTGTGGCCGTCGACTCCGCCGTCGGCGTTCTGGAGGGCGATCCGGGCATCGAACCCGGCGGCGGCCTGGGAGAACTCGGAGGCCCCGGGGCCGGTGAGCGAGGTGATCATGGCGATCCTGTAGGGGGAACCGGCGGCGGCGGTGCCCGACGGGACGGTCGCCACCGCGGTGCCGGCCAGGAGCACGGTGGTCAACGCCAGGGTTGCCGGTCGGATGCGCATGTGGGCCCTACTTTCCTTCGTCGACGGCCGGGTTCACGGACGTGGAGTTGCGAGGTGGAGGTGCTGAGGTGCGGGACACCACGGAGGTGCGACCGGTCCTGGGTGTCGCCCGTCGTGGGACCCGACGACAGCACGACGTGGAGGCGGGACGAACCGGTAGGGCGTCACAGCACGGCTCGACGCTCTACGCGTCCGATGCCCACCGCACGACGCCGCGTCACCACGCGGGTGACGCGATCGGGATCCATGCTCATCGGACTTCCCCCCGGTCGTCTGAAATGGCCTTGCACGGGGACTGTACCCGCACATGCCTGTGGCCCGCTGTGACAGCTCTCGGGGCCGTGCGCACCCACCATCTCGGGAACCTTCGCCGTCCCGTCCGGACTCACGAAGGGCGGGGATCAGCTCACCGTGAGCTACGAGGTCACGTTGCTCGGGCTGCCGTCGGTCAACTCCGCCACCGTCCCACTCGAGGTCCGCCGACCGGGCAGGAGTCCGGCCGGCGGCCGGCCGGCAAAGATGGGCGCATGGCCCACGACCTCGTCATCCGCAACGGCACCGTCGTCGACGGGTCCGGCTTCGGCTCCTACCGTGCCGACGCGGCGATCACCGGGGACCGCATCGCCGAGGTCGGACGCGTCCGGGACGGAGGACGCCGGGAGATCGACGCCGAGGGCCACGCCGTGACCCCCGGTTTCATCGACGGGCACACCCACATGGATGCCCAGGTGTTCTGGGATGCGACCGGATCGAGCTCATGCTGGCACGGCGTCACCTCGGTGGTGATGGGCAACTGCGGCTTCACCCTCGCGCCGGTCCGCTCCGGCGAGCGGCAGCTGGTGGTGCGCAACCTCGAGCGGGCCGAGGACATCGACCCGGCGGCCCTGGCCGAGGGGATCGACTGGAGTTTCGAGACGTTCCCGCAGTACCTCGACGCCGTCGACCGGTTGGGCAAGGGCATCAGCTTCGCGGCCAACATCGGGCACTCGGCCCTGCGCACGTGGGCCATGGGCGAGCGGGCGTTCGAGGAGGAGGCCTCCGAGGCCGACCTGGCCCTCATGTGCGGCCAGCTGGCCGACGCCCTGCGTGCCGGGGCCATCGGGTTCTCGACATCGCGGACCAGACACCACGAGACCTCCGACGGGCGCCCGGTAGGGGGTCATGCCGATGAAGCCGGAGTGGAAGGCGATCGACACCCCGAGCTCCTGGGCCCGGGCCCACACCGGGTCGTAGTCGTGGGCCGAGTCCAGGCCGAACTGGTCGAGCCAGAACGCGTAGCGGGAGAGCTCGGAGTCGGCGTCGGCGAGCGCCGCGAAGGGGCGCTGGACGTAGCCGGCGCACAGCACCGCCTTGAACCTGGGGCTGCTCTGCCTCCTGCCCCTAAACACCAATGCGTCACACTCCAACACGAGTGGGGCACCCGACGCCACCCAATTGCTATTCGTCGCTACGCTGCGCTGGGAGCCAAGGGAAGGAACTTAGTTGTCAATCCGTTGGCTGTTCGCAACCG
>JBEKRV010000033.1:0-39980 GCA_049517675.1 Acidimicrobiales bacterium | reverse complement strand
TGATGGCGGTGGTGCCGTCGTTGTCGGCGATCTGGATGGCGGTGGCTCCCGGAATGCTGAACAGGGTGGCGCCCGTTGCGGGGTCGGTGGTGCCCTTGGCCCAGAATTCGTAGGTGACCACCGCGAAGTAGCCACTCGGCAGGTCGGTGTTGGGGACGTCCACAGCCGGACCGGACGGGGTGACGGCCGACGAGGCCGGATCACTGGCGATCGGGCCGGGCACACCGAGGGTGACCCCCGGGTCGTAGGTGCCGTCGATCCCGTTCCCGGACGAGTCGGCGGCGGTCGACCCGCCTGTCTCGTTGAACTGGTAGAACGCGGCCGGACTGTCGGCCAACACCGTCGAGGCGTACGAGGTCGGCGTCAGATCGGCGGCGTGCGCGGCACCGGCAACACCCTGGCTGGCCACCAGCGAACCGACGAGCAGAAGTGCCGCCATGCCGAGCTGCGAACCTCCCGCAGCCCGTGTTCGAAGAGAGGACCTCATGACCGGTTCCCCCCGTCCGTCCCCAGCTGAACCACCCGCCCGATCATGTGTCCCGCCACCCCTTCCGCCGTCAATGGCGCCCGCGGCCGCTTGATTCCACGGGTATTCACGATGTCGGGGTCAGCCTGGCACCGGAGTACGCGGCCGTCAATCGGTTCGCTCGACCACTGCCGTTGCGGCAGGCCCTTCGACCGGCGGCTCAGGCCCCGGCGAATGCCATGGGATCCATCTCGGCCATGTCCTCCCGCTTGGCGTTGATGAGGAAGCCGGCCGACAGGGCGGCGACGGCCAGGAACACCGCTCCGATGGCGAATCCGACGGTGTAACCGTGGATCTGCGCGGCCTCGCGGACCGCCGGGGTCCCTACCCGGGTGGCGAGGTAGGCGGCAGTGGTCGACGCGAAGACGGTGTTGAGGAGGGCGGTCCCGAGGGAGCCGCCGATCTGTTGGGTGGTGTTGAGGGTGGCACTGGCCACCCCGGCGTCGTGAGCGGGCACCCCGAACAGTGCGGTGCTGCTCATCGGGACGAACGCCAGGCCCATGCCCACGCTGATGAGGATCTCCGCCGGCAGCACGTGGGCCGCGAACGAGGTGTGGGCGCCGATCCGGGTCAACCACAGCATGCCCGACGTCGCGGCGGTGAACCCGGTCACCATGACCGGCTTGGGACCGGTGCGGGGGATGACCTTCGACGACGCCCCGGCGGCCAGGATGATGCCCGCCGAGAAGGGGAGGAAGGCGAACCCGGTCTTGAGCGCCGAGTACCCCAGGTTCTCCTGGAAGTAGTAGGTGAGGAAGAGGAACATCCCCATCAGCCCCGATCCCACCATCAGCGAGCTGAGGAACGAGCCGCCGCGGGTGCGGTCGAGGACGACCCGCATCGGGAGGAGCGGATTCTTCGACCGGAGCTCGATGCCCACGAAGGCCGCCAGCAGCACGGCGGCCGCCCCCAGGTACGCCAGGGTGGCGGAAGCGGTCCATCCGTTCTGGGCGGCCTGGGTGAAGCCGTAGACGAGGGAGACGAGACCGGCGGTGACCGTGACCGCCCCCGGGATGTCGTAACTGGTGTTGCCGTGGGCCTTGCTCTCCCGGACGATCGGCACCGCCACGATGGCCGTGACGATGGCGATCGGGACGTTGACATAGAGGCACCAACGCCACGATGCGTACTGGGTGAGCACTCCGCCCATGATCAGACCGATGGCAGCGCCTCCACCGGCGATCGCGCCGTAGACGCCGAACGCGGTGGCCCGTTCCTTCACCTCGGTGAAGGTCACGGTGATGAGGGAGAGGGCGGCCGGGGCGAGCAGGGCCGCCATGGCGCCCTGGAGGGCGCGGGCGCCGAACAGCATGGGGGCGTTGACGGCCGCCCCGCCGAGTGCCGAGGCGCTGGCGAACCCCAGCAGGCCGATGATGAACATGCGCTTGCGGCCGACGTAGTCGGCGATCCGGCCTCCGAGCAGCAGCAGGCCGCCGAAGGCGAGCGTGTAGGCGGTCACCATCCACTGTCGGTTGTCCGTGGAGATGTGCAGGGACTTCTGGGCCGACGGGAGGGCGATGGTGACGATGGAGGCGTCGAGCACCACCATCAGCTGGGCGACGGCGATCACCGCCAGGGCGATCCATCGCTTGGGATCCGCCTCCCGGGGATTCAGGTGTGTCGGGGGTCCGATCGGGTCGGTGACGGTGGTCATGGGATCTCCTTGGGGGGGTGGAGGGTCGGCGAACAGACGGAAGTGCGAACGGGTGCAACTGGACAGCGGGGTGTGGCGCGCGACCAACGGGTCGGTGGGAGACGCCTACTCGTCGGGGGTGTGGGTGCGCCGCGTCAGCAGCGAAGCAGTGGGAGGATGACGTCGTCGACCATGTGCAGGACGAACTCCTCGTCGATCTCGCCTCCGCCCATGGCCACCCGGCTCAGGAACAGTGCGGAACTGACCTCGTTGGCGACCGAGGCGGCACTCATCGACACCTGCTCGCCGCGCTGGACGGCCCGGGCCACGACGTTGTCGAACAGGCCCTGCTTGGCCTCGAAGAGCTGCTGGCGCATCAGGTCGGCCAGCTCCTGATCGTGGTGCATCGCCGAGATCATCCCGATGAGGAGGGACGAATCCTCCTCCGTGAAGGACTCGCGACCGTGGTTGAGGGCGGCCAACAGGTCGCCACGGAGCGACCCGGTGTCCGGCGGTGCCGAGAAGTCCTCGGACTTGCGGCAGCGGACGGCCTCCACCACGACCTCGGCCTTGCCCGTCCAGTGACGGTAGATGGTGGCCTTGCCGGCACGGGCGCGCTCTGCCAGCGCATCCATGCTCATGCGGTCGTAGCCGACCTCCATCAGGAGGGCGATCGCGGCGTCCAGGATCGCCTGGCGCCTGGCGGCGGCCCTGGTCCCGGACGGCCGGTCCTCTGACTCGGTGTTCGGCGTCTCGATGATGGTCATCTCGTGGATTCTCCCGAATAGGGAACGAAACCGTTCCGTACCGTTCAATATAAAGGATTCGGAAGCAGAACGCAACCGTTCCGTTCCGATTTCTTCGAACATCCAGTTCAAGGAGGCGAATCTGCGATGCACGGAAACGGGCGACCGGTGGTCCGACGGTCCAAGCCACCGGAGCCCTCCGGGGTCAGCGCGACGTTCCCGACGGTATCGAGTCCCCTCGTGGAGCTTCGGCTGTCGTAATCTCGGACGTGGCCCTGAACGATGGCCAGTTCGCTCTGCGCACGTTGAAGTCGCCGAGTGGACGTTGGATCATCGCCGCCACCGTCCTCGGCTCGGGCATGGCTGCGATCGACTCCACCGTGGTGGGCATCGCCCTCCCCACCATCGGCCGCGAATTCCACTCGCCCTTCGGGGCGCTCCAGTGGATCGTCACGGGATACACCCTCTCGTTGGCCGCGTTGCTGTTGCTCGGGGGTTGGCTGGGCGACCGCTACGGACGTCGCCGCATCTTCTGCGTCGGCGTCGTCTGGTTCGTCGTCATGTCCGCCGCGTGTGCGCTCGCCCCCGACGCCGCTGTCCTGATCGTGACCCGCGTCCTCCAAGGGGTGGGTGCCGCACTGCTCACGCCCGGGAGCCTCTCGATCATCGAGAGCTCGTTCGTCGACAGCGACCGCGGTGGTGCGATCGGCAGGTGGTCGGGGCTCGGTGGCGTGGCAACAGCAGTGGGTCCTCTGCTGGGCGGCTATCTCGTCGCGGCGGCATCATGGCGATGGATCTTCCTCATCAATCTCCCCGTCGGCGCGGCCGTCCTGGCGGTTTCGCCCCGCCACGTACCGGAATCGCGGAATCCCGAACTGTCGGGCCGACCGGACCTGGCCGGCGCCGCACTGGCCGTGATCGCACTGGGCGGCATCACGTTCGGGCTCATCGAGGGACCGGCGAACGGGTGGTCGGATCCGGTCGTGATCACGATGGTCGTCGTCGGAGTCCTGGCCGGCGCGGCATTCGTCGTGGTCGAGAGGGCCCGGGCGAGCCCGATGCTCCCGTTGGACCTGTTCCGGAGCATGCAGTTCAGCGCCACGAACGGCGTCACGTTCGTGGTCTACGCCGCCCTCGGGGTGACCCTCTTCCTGCTCCCGATCGACCTCCAGGTGGTGAGCGGGTACTCGCCACTCGAGTCGGGGATGGCACTGCTCCCCCTCACCTTGATCATGCTGACGCTGTCGGCCAGGGCAGGCCGACTGTCCTACCGCATCGGCCCACGACTCCCGATGAGCATCGGTCCGTGTGTGGTCGGGCTCGGGATGGCACTCCTGGCCCGGCCACCCGGAACGTCCTCGTACCTGGTCGCCGTGCTCCCCGGGATCGTGGTCCTGGGTCTCGGCCTCGCCCTCACGGTGGCGCCACTCACGGCGACGGCGCTGAACTCCGCCCCTGACAGCTACTCGGGCGTCGCATCTGCGGTCAACAACTGCGTCGCCCGTCTCGGGACCCTGATCGCGGTCGCCGCCATCCCGGCGATCGCCGGAATCACCCGGACCAGCTACCTCCGTCCCGGGCTGTTCGCTCCCGGGTTCCGGAATGCCGCCGTCGTCGCCAGTGGCCTTTCCGTCCTCGGAGGGCTCCTGTCCGCGCTGCTCATCCGCAATGCACCACCTCCGTCCGGACGAACGAGCACGACCGCCGGCGAGTCGGCCGAAGCGTGCGTGACCTGCGCACTCGACGCCGCCCCCCTGGGCACCCGCTGAGCGGCATGGCCGGAGAGACGGATCATTCCCCGCTCGCTCCGGGCACTTAGGATTGGGCCAGTCACGATCGAACCGGAGCAGCTCACGGAGTTGAGTCCGCAGTCGCTCCGGACGGTGCCCCGAAGCGCATTCGATGACCCGTAACGCCGAGGGCGGCTGGGAGGACACAGGTTCCATGGAAACCGACAATCACCCGGACTTCTCGAATCTTTCCGCACTGTTCATCAACACGACGTTGACCCGGTCCCCGGAAATTAGCCACACCCAACGTCTGATCGACATCAGTGCCTCGATCATGGCCAAACAGGGGGTCCGGGTCGACCAGTTCCGATCCGTCGACCATGCGATCGCCACAGGCGTGTATCCGGACATGCGCGAACACGGTTGGCCACAGGACGAGTGGCCCGAACTCTTCGGTCGCGTGATGGGTGCTGACATCCTCGTCATCGCCGGCCCGATCTGGTTGGGCGACAACAGCAGCGAGACCAAGAAGGTGATCGAGCGGCTCTACGCCCATTCCGGCGAACTGAACGACATGGGGCAGTGGCTCTACTACGGCAAAGTCGGAGGATGCCTGATCACGGGAAACGAAGACGGCATCAAGCACTGCGCTTCGAACGTTCTCTACAGCCTGCAACACATCGGGTATTGCATCGCCCCTCAGTCAGATGCCGGATGGATCGGCGAGGCAGGGCCCGGTCCCAGCTACGGGGACGAGCTCGAGGGTGGCGGCCGGGCGGGCGTGGACAACGAGTTCACCAACCGCAACACCACCTTCATGACGTGGAACCTCCTCCATCTCGCCAACTTGCTCACGACTGCCGGGGGCTTTCCTGCGTACGGCAATCAACGTCGGGAATGGGACGCTGGATCCCGGTTCGACTTCCCGAATCCCGAGTACCGGTCCTGAGGGGCGTGCACGTTCCCGGTCGGCGGTCCCTCACCCTCGGATCGCGCCACTGAGGAGACCGGATCGGGTCGACGAGCCGGCGGAGCCCTACGATGCGGCCATGCGGGCGCTCATGTACGGCGTGGAGCCGGAGGCACAACCCTTCGTCGAGACGGACAACCGCTTGTTGCGGATGCTGGCCCGGACGCCGACGCGGCTCGTCGACATCGACGAGCCCGGGTTCCTCCGGCCCGACTGGGTGGTGACCAGGCCGAGACTGGTGGGGATCTGCGGTTCGGAGTCCAAGGCGGTGTTCCTCGACTATGCCAGCCTGACCGACCCGGGCGGCGCGTCGGACATGCAGAACCCGATGAAGAACTTCGTCTCGTTCCCCCACGTCATGGGCCACGAGGTGATCGCCGAGGTGGTCGATGTCGGCCCCGAGGCGGAGGGGTTCGAGCCGGGGGACCGTGTCGCGCTCAACCCGTGGCTCACGTGCGTGACCCGGGGGGTGTCGCCCGTCTGCCCGGCGTGCCAGGCGGGCGACCTGAGCCAGTGCCATTCGTTCGCCAAGGGCTCGTTCGCGCCGGGCATCCACATCGGCATGTGCTCCGACGTGAGCGGGGGGTTCGCCGACCTCATGCCGGCGCACGACTCGATGCTCTTCAAGGTGCCGGACCATCTGAGCGACGAGCAGGTCGTCCTCGCCGATCCGTTCTCGGTGTCCCTCCATGCGGTCACCCGCCACCCGCCCCAGCCGGGGAGCAGGGTCCTCGTCTACGGTGCCGGCTCGCTGGGGCAGTGCGCCGTCGCCATCCTGGCGGCACTGCACCCGACGGTCGAGGTGATGGTGGTCGCCCGGTTCGATGCGCAACGCCGCCTGGCCGAGACCTTCGGCGCATCGACGGTTCTCCACGAGCCGCGACTCGAGCTCATCGAGCGGGTCGCCGAGTGGTCGGGCGGCGTGCTGCAGCCGGCGGACGGGCTCCCCATGGCCTTTCCGGGAGGCATCGACGTGGTCTACGACACCATCGGGGCAGCCGAGACGCTGGAGGTCGGCTGCCGCGTGCTGCGGGCCCGGGGCACCCTCGTGAAGCTGGGCATGCACGGCGCCGCCAAATGGGACGACACGCCGGTCTACGCCAAGGAGATCACGTACACCGGCTCCAACGCCTTCGGGATCGAGGAGGTCGAGGGCACCCGTCAGCACGGCATCGCCCACTTCCTGGACATGGTCGGATCCGGCCGGATCGACCTGACGCCGATGCTCACCCACACCTTCCGCCTCGACGAGTGGCGGGACGCATTCGCCGTGCTGGCCGACCAGGAGGCATCGGGGGCCGTCAAGGTGGCGATCGACAGCCGCTGAGGGCCCACGGCTGCGGCCGACCGACGACCGGGCCCGAACGTAAGGGCTCAACCGTTCGGCCGGAAGACCACCTTCATCGCCTGGCTGGACTTCTTGTCGAGCCCGGCCCGGACGGCCTCCCGATACTCCTCGAGGGGGAACTCGTGGGTGACCAGCACCCCGGGCGGGAACGCCCGGCGCGCCAGCACCGCGAGGGCGGCATCGATCGAATGGTCGAGTCCCTCGGGTGCCCGGCCGATGACGGCCGAAGGGTTGGACCCGTGATCGACGGAGCCCACCACCACGAGTTGCTTGTACCAGATCGGGGTCATGTCGATCGACCCGGTTCCCGCCGCACCCAGGGTGAGCACGACTCCCCGATGATCGGCGGCCCGGAGCGCGTCGGTCACCGCACTCGGGCTCCCGGCGGCCTCGATCACGTAGGCGAACCCTCCCATCAGCATCCGCTCGTCTCCGCCCCCGACGACCCGTCCCCCGCACAGGACGGCCAGTTCCTCGAACGCCGCAGCCCCGGATCCCATCACCACCGTGGTCGCCCCGCAGGCGCGGGCGGCCTCCGCCTGGTGGGTGTGGCGCACCAGCACCGTCACCGGGTTGTCCGGAAAGTGGGCCCGCACGGCCAGGAGGGCGGCCATGCCGATGACGCCGCCTCCGACGATGAGGATCGGGGTTCCCTCGTCCGGCGGATGGTGGGCAAGGCCGTGGATGGCGATCGAGATCGGCTCGTGGAGGCCGGCCGCCTTGTCCGGCACCCCGTCGGGGATCGGATGAAGCATCGACGCGTGCCCCAGGACCTGCTCGGCCCATCCGGCACCGAGCCCCCGCGTGTACCCGAGCGACCGCCCGCCGGTCATCACATGGCTGTCGAAGCGGAGACAGCTCGACGCCCATCCCCTGGCGCAGTTGGCACACGGTGGATCGATGCCGCGGGGCAGACAGGGGATGATCGGGTCGACCGCCACCCGCGCCCCCACGGCGAACGGGCAGTCCTCGCCGGCCTCGATGATCGTGCCGGCGATCTCGTGGCCCAGTTCGAAGGGGAAGTCGGCGATCCCCGACAGGGTCGGTGAGCCGGTGACGACCGGTGCGAACAGGTGGAGGTCGCTGCCACAGATGCCCCCGACGCCGACCGCCACCCGGGCCCATTCGCCGGTGGGGAGCGCGGGCTCGTCCACGTCCACCAACGAGGCGGGGAAGTCGGCGTCGGCGAAGTCGTAACGAACAACCTTCATCACGTGGATTCTGCCGCATCGGCGCGCTCGACCTCGTAGAGCCGCGAGCGGACGGATTCGATGTCGTAGCGTGTCGTCCGACCGATGCACCGTCCTGCTTGCCGTGCGTCGGACGCCGAACGAGACTCGACATCCAACGGCCACGACCGACCATCGACCGGCCGCATCACCAGACCCGAGGAGCCTCGATGGCCGATGTGGCCGACCTTCGTCTCGACCTGACGCAACCAGGCTTCTATCTCCTGCCCGACTACTTCGACGTCCTCGCCGAACTGCGCGAGCGGGCGCCCGTCCACCGGACGTTCGACGGCAGCTGGGCGGTGTCCCGCTACGACGACATCCGCTCCATCAGCCGGGACCCCGGCCGGTTCGTCTCGGGTCGTGGCGTCCTGATCAACGACCCCCTGCGCTCGGACGGTTCGGGCGGTCTCCCCACCTTCTCCATCCTCCACCTCGACCCGCCCGTCCACTCGGTCTACCGGACGATCGTCAACCGTCAATTCACCCCACGGGCGGTCGGACACCTCGAGGGGACGATCCGCCGGACCGTCACCGAGGTCCTGGACGTCGTCGTTCCCGACGAGCCGGTGGATGCGGTGGACGCCCTCGCCTCCGTGGTCCCCATCGCGGTGATCGCTGAGCTGTTCGGGGTGGGTGACGCCGACCGCGAGCTGTTCCGGCGATGGTCCGACGCCATCATCGCCTCGACCGACCACGCAGACTCGACGGAGTCGGCGCAAGAGGTCGGACGGATGGCCGAGTTCCTGGTCGCCCACATCGACTCCCCCGACACGGAAGGCAACAGCCTGCTCGACATCCTCAAGAGCGCCGAGCTCGACGGACGCCCGCTGAACGGGCTCGAGATCATGGGATTCTGCATGACGCTGCTCGTCGCCGGGAACGAGACGACCCGGACCCTGCTGTCCGGTGGCATGGAGGCGCTCCATCAGCGACCGGATCAACGTTCGATCCTGGCCGATGACCCCTCGCTGCTGCCGGTGGCCGTGGAGGAGCTGCTCCGATGGGTCACGCCCATCCAGGCCTTCGGCCGCACCGCCGCGGTCGACGTCGAGTTGAGTGGCCAGGAGATCCCCGCCGGGGATTTCCTCGTCATGCTCTATGCGTCGGGCAACCGCGACGAGGAGGTCTTCGGGTCCACGGCCGGGCAGCTCGACGTCCGTCGACCGGTGAGCCCCACCCACGTGGCCTTCGGCTTCGGCGAGCACCTCTGCCTGGGCGCATCGTTGGCCCGCCTCGAGGCACGCGTCTTCTTCGAGGAGTTGCTGTCCCGCTATCCGACGTACGAACTGGTGGGACAGCCCGAGTACGTCCGTTCGACGCTGGTGCGCGGCGCGAGCCGCATGCCCATCGTGCTGGCACCGTGACCAGCCCGCCGACACGCACCTGCAGCGCCGTCGAGGTCGGTGGACCGGAAGGTCGGGGTCCATGGGCGACGAGCTAGGCCCGGATCCGTGGGAACGACCAGAGGACGCCGAACTCGCCGCCGGACTCTGTCGGTGGTTGACCCACCAGCGCGGCCTCGCCGACCCGGTCGTCCATAACCTGTCCCGGCCCAGCGCCGGGTACTCCAGCGAGACGCTCGTCGTCGAGGTCTCCTGGTCCGACGGCGACGGGCGACATCGAGGCTCACTGGTGGCGCGGATGGCGCCTCCCACCGTGGGCACCTTCGCCGACTACGACCTGGTCGCCCAGTGCCAGGCCCAGATGGCGGTGGCCGACGTGGGCGTCCCGGTGGCCGACCCGGACCTCGAGACCGACACCTCGTGGGTGGGGGCGCCGTTCATCGTCATGCCCAAGCTGGAGGGGCACATCGTGGGTGCTCTCGCCCACCGCGACCGGTGGCTCGCCGGGTTGGAGCCGGAACGGCGGGGTCGCATCTACGACGACTTCCTGTCCACCCTGGCCAGGATCCATCGGGCCGACCCCGTGGCTGCAACCGCCGTGGCCCGTCGGGACAACGGGGCCGGGCTCGACTTCTGGGAGGAGTATCTCTCGTGGTCGACCGGCGGCCGGCCGGTGCCGGCCCTCGCCGCAGCGCTGGCCTGGTGCCGGAAGCACCGACCGGCGGACGAGCCGGCCTCGGCCCTGCTGTGGGGAGACGTCCGCCTCGAAAACGCGGTGCTCGACGACGACGGGAAACTCCTGGCCGTCCTCGACTGGGACATGACCTCCGTCGGGGCACCCGAGCACGACCTGGCCTGGCTCACCAGCCTCGACCTCACCATGCACCGGCTGTTCGGCACGCGGACCGAGGGATTCCCCGACCGGGAGCGGACCGTGTCCCGGTTCGAGGAGCTGAGCGGGCGCCCGGTCCGCGACCTCGAGTGGTACGAGACCCTCGCCATGGTGCGGAGCACGGCCGTCATGACCCGGATCAGCGTCCTGCGCCGTGACGCCGGGGAGCCGCTGATTCTGCCCATCGAGGACAACCCCATCCTCGACATCCTGACCGCCAGGCTGACGTGATCGACGCCGACGATCACTCGAGCAGCGTGAACCCACCGAGGCCGCTCGACGCCATGTCGTAGCAGAGGGTGTCGTAGGGCTCGACGATCCCGTAGGTCACCTCGCCCTCGCATTCGAACCGGGCGTGGTGCTGGTCGAGGCCGCAGATCCGGGAACGGACGGCCGGGTCGTTCACGTCGTAGGTCTCCCCGCTGACCACACCGTCGCCGACGTCCATTCCGTGCCAGATGTCACCATCGGGAGTGCCCCCGTTGGGCCCCCCGTACATGCCGCACCGGAGGAAGGCGATCTGGTTCCCCAGCCGCTCGAACGTCATGGTCTTTTCGATTCCGTCCTCGAAGACCAGGTCGACCTCGCCGGAGAGGAGCAGATGGGTGTCCTCCTCGAACCGCAGTCGGTGACGGCGGCCCCGGAGGGTGGCGCTCCCCCGGCGGGGATCGCCCAGGTTGTAGAGGATGTGGTCGCCCCACACCCCGTACTCCTCGAACTCCACCCACTCCCCCGAGTGCGGATGCTGGCGGCCGCTCCACAGGGTCGGTCCACCGACGCCGTCACGGGTGCCCCAGTGGTGGTCGCGGGTGCCACGGTGGACGGCGCGGTCCAACGTGAACCGCTCGCCGTGGGCGGTGACCCACCCGCTCTGGCGACCGAAGCCGTCGTAACCGGCAACGCCGGCGAACGGCTTGGTCCCGAGGAACATGCCGGCACCGATGAGGCGGTAGACCGGGCGTTTGGTGTCGAACCACGAGAGATCGAAGGCGATCCCGTACTCGTTCTCGTCCAGGGTCAGCTTCCACTGGCGGAACGGTTCGACCACGTCGAAGTGGAGCGGGCCGACGGACATGTCCATGCGGTTCAGTCCCAGCTTCCGGTGGGCCCGCACCGTGGTGTGCTTTCCCCGGACGTTGACGATGGCGAACGCCTCGGCCGTACCCAGGTTGGGGTAGATGCCCATGCCGGCGACGGCCAGCAGGTCACCGGTGGTGTCCTCGCAGGTGAACCACATCCGCTCGTAGGCCTGGACGTCCGAGGTCCACATCACCCGCACCGGGTGGGGATGGTTGTGGATCAGGAACTCGTCGAGGCCCGACATCGGGTAGTGCTCCTGGGAGGCGTCGAAGCGCTCGCTCATGGTGCGAACCCTACTGACTACCCACCGCACAGAACCGCTCGACGCCGCCGCCACCCACCCCGGGCGTCGAGGGCCCGCGGCGACGGCAATTGATGGATACTGTCCAGCGGCCTGCCCGCCCGCGGGCAGCGCCCGGCACGGCACGTGCCGGGGAGCATGGGGGGCGACCGCCCGTCCGGATCGGGGTGCAGGTGGATTTCGACGATACGCCCGAGGAAGCGGCCATCCGGACCTCGGTGCGCGCCTGGCTCGAGCAGAACGCCGACCGGCGGGAGACGGGATCGGTGGCGACCAGGGCTAGATGGCGTGACCCGTCGCCCGGGGGACAGCTGGCGCACGTGCGCGCCTGCCAGGAGTGGCAGCGGAAGCTGTTCGACGGTGGCTGGGCCGGGGTCACCTGGCCCACCGAATACGGCGGCCGGGGCGGTACGGCCATCGAACAGGCGATCGTCAACCAGGAGATGGCCCGTTTCGAGGTCGGTGGCGGGGCGCTGTCCGTGGGGGTCGGGATGGTCGGACCGACGCTGATGGCGTGGGGTTCCGACGAGCAGAAAGCGCGCCACCTGCGGCCGATCCTCCGCGGTGACGAGGTCTGGTGCCAACTGTTCAGCGAACCCGGTGCAGGCTCGGACCTCGCCGGTCTGCGGACCCGGGCCGAAGCCGACGGCGACACCTGGGTCGTGAACGGGCAGAAGGTGTGGACGTCGCTCGCCCACCACAGCGACTGGGCCATCCTCCTGGCCCGCACCGATCCCGACGTCCCGAAGCACAAGGGCATCACCTTCTTCCTGGTCGACATGAGCAGCCCAGGGATCGACGTCCGACCGCTCCGCCAGATCGACGGGGTCGCCCACTTCAACGAGGTGTTCCTCACCGATGTCCGGATCCCGGCGGACCAGGTCGTCGGCCCGGTCAACGGCGGCTGGCGGGTCACCCACTCGACGCTGCAGAGTGAGCGCTCCCTGATCGGCGGAGGCGCGGGCGTCCGGTTCGAGGACCTCCGGGCCCTCGCCCGGGCCACCGGTACGTCGACCGATCCGGTCCACCGCCAGGAGCTGGCCCGGGCCTACACCCGGTTCGAGCTCCTGCGCTTCCTCGGCCTGAGGGTCCAGACCGCCCTCAGCCACGGGGTCCCACCGGGGTCGGAGAGCTCGATCATGAAGCTCAGCTACTCGGAGCACACCGCCGCACTGGCCGACCTGGCGCTGTCGCTCGAAGGCGCGTCGGGGATGCTCGGCACCGAAGACGCCCCCGACGGTGGATTCTGGCGGCAGCACTTCCTCTCCCAGTGGACCGTCCGCATCGGAGGCGGCACCGATCAGGTGCAGCGGAACATCATCGGGGAGCGCGTGCTCGGCCTGCCCCGGGAGCCCGATCCCGGCCGCACCGAACCGTTCCGCACGCCGGTCGACGAGATGGTCTCCTGATGTACCCGTCGGACATAGGAGCCATCGACCTGATGATCGGCTTCCCGAGTCGGGACGCCGAGCGCCACTACGACGACCTACGGGCCATGACCAAGGACGCGGAGAGCCAGACGATGGCCTTTCCGGCCGAGTACATGTTCAAGGACGTACCGAACCAACTCGACGAGGGGCGAGATCCGGTGGCCGAGACGATCGAGGCCATGGACCGCAACGGCGTCGCGGTGGGGATGGTCAGCCTCGGCAACGAGTCCAGTCGTGCCGCGCTCGACCTCCACCCGACCCGCTTCGTCGCCAGCCTCGAGGTGGATCCGAACGACATCGGCGAGGCGGTCCGGAGAATCCGCAAGGCCTCTGCCGAATACGGCATCAAGGCGGTGACGACGTTCCCCGCCGGGTGCAACCCGCAGGTCCCGGTCAGCGACCGGCGCTACTACCCGATCTACCAGACCTGCGTCGACCTCGACATCCCGATCGTCGTCAACGCCGGAATCGCCGGTCCCCGGGTGCCGTCCGACTGCCAGAACGTGATGCACTTCGACCAGGTCTGCTACGACTTCCCCGAGCTGCGGATCGTGATGCGCCACGGGGCCGAGCCCTGGGAGGACCTCGCCGTCAAGCTCATGCTCAAGTGGCCGGGCCTCTATTACATGACCTCGGCGTTCGCCCCGAAGTACTACCCGAAGGCCATCGTCGACTACGCCAACACGCGGGGCACCGACAAGATCATGTACGCCGGCTACTACCCGATGGGGCTCAGCCTCGACCGGATCTTCGCCGAGATGCCGAACGTGCCGTTCCGCGACCACGTATGGCGACCCTTCCTACGCGAGAACGCCGAGCGGGTCTTCGCCCTGGGGTAGCAATCCGACCGAGGGGACCGTGAGACCTCCCGCCCGAACCGGGACCGCAACGGTTCAGGCCGGGTCGGACTCCGCCCCGTGCAGCTCCGCCAGCGCCCGCACCAGGGAGGCCTCGATGAGCTTGTCGTTGCCCTTGGAGATGGCGTCGTGCGCCCGGCGTTCGAGGAGCAACCGCATCATCGGGTTGAACACCTCGTAGGTCTCGCGGAAGTGGACCCGGGTCCTCCCCCCACCCAGGTCCTCCAGCCGGGTCGTGCCCGAGGCCCGTGACCACAGGGGCTTGCCCACCCCGTCGTACCGCCACGACACGGGTCGTTTCGCCTCGGTGATCCACTCCCAGGACTGGGCACGGCCCCCGGACAGCAGGTACCGGGGAACCGGGAAGTTGCAGTGGCGCACCAGGCCGTTACCCTCCTCGTCTCCGGGGTGGAAGACCTCGATGGTGACCGTGTCCGATTGGAATCCGGCGCGCATCCGCTGCCACCTGATGTCCCAGACCTCCTCGGGAGTCCCGTCGACCACGAAGTCGAATGTGTGTACCTGCACGTTCCCCGCTCCCGTCTCTCCTACGCCGGACCGTCCGGGCCGCCCGTCACCGGCCGACCCGTTCGTCGCCCAGCGTCAGCCGGGACTTGATCACCTTTCCCCCGGCGTTCCTCGGTAGCTCGCCCACCTCCACCACCCGGCGGGGCACCTTGTAGTCGGCCAGTGACCGCCGGGCGAAGTCGACGACCGCCTCGGCGGTGGTCCCCGAACCCGGCCTCAGGACGACGAAGGCGGCGACGTCCTCACCCAGCACGTCGTGCGGGATGCCGACCACTGCTGCCTCGACCACGTCCGGATGGGCCTGGAGGGCCGCCTCCACGTCGTCGGCGTAGACGTTCATCCCTCCGCGGACGATCATCTCCTTCTTGCGGCCCACGATGTAGAGGTAGCCGTCGGCGTCGAGGCGCCCGAGGTCGCCGGTGTGCAGCCATCCACCAGCCCACTGCGCGGCGGTGGCGGCTTCGTCCCGGTAGTACTCACGGTGGCCTTCCGGGTTGCAGGTCAGGACCTCGCCCACCTCCCCGCTGGGACACTCGAATCCGGATTCGTCCACGATCTTGACCTCGACCGGCGGGGTCGGCCGGCCGACGGCCCCGGGCCGGGTCCGGGCCGCCTCGGGGTCCATGGTGAAGGTGGCGAAACCCCCTTCGGTCATGCCGTAGCTGTTGAGCACGTCGGCACCGGGCAGCTTGGCCTGCAGGGTCAAGAGGGTGTGGGGGGCCAGTGGTGCACTGCCCAGGACGAGCTTGCGCAGGCTGGTCAGGTCGGCCGACGCGAACGCGGGATGGTGGATGAGCAACTGGGCCATGGCCGGCACCACGAAGGCGATGTCGGGCCGCTCCTGTTCCACGAGTTCGAGCCACCGGCCGGCGTCGAAGGCCGGCAGGTGGAGCACGGTCATCCCGGACTTCATCGGGTTGTGGATGAATCCCAGTCCGGCGAAGGTGAAGACCGGGGAGGCGGTCAGCCACCCGGTCCCCTGCCACTCAGGCAGCTGGTTGGGCACCTTGGCCACCTGACGGTGGCGGACGGCCACCCCCTTGGGCCGGCCGGTCGTGCCGGACGTGTACATGATGTCGGCCAGGTCATCGCCGGAAAGTGGTGACTGGATCGGGGAGTCGTCCCCCGCCATCACGTCCTCGACGTCGACGGCGCCGTCGATCCCCGGACCGCCCACCGCCACCACCAGAGTCAGTGACGGGACGGAGCCGGCCAGCGGTCCGGGGGACCCGACATAAGAACCGCTGGCCACCACGGCAGTCACCTCGGCGTGCTCGAGGATGCCGTGCACCTCGGGAGGCGACAGGCGGTTGTTGAGCGGCACGGCTACCGCGCCCAGCTTGTGGACGGCGCTGTAGGTCACGATCCAATGGAGGACGTGGCCGGACTCCATCAGGATGGCCACCCGGTGGCCCCGGGTCACTCCCCGGTCGGCGAGCCCGCGGGCCAGCCGGTTGGACCGCCGCTCCCACCGGTCGAAGGTGATCGACGTGTCGTCCCCGAGGTTCCGGTAGGCGGTCTCGTCGGGGTACGCCGCGGCCATGATCCGCAGCTGGTCGGTGAGGAGCCCGGCCCACGAGCCCGCCCGGACGTCCTGCGTCCCGGACACGTCGCTCAGGACCCGGTGCGGGATGCCGAGGCCAGCGGCACCGGACGGGCCAGGCTCCAACTGAAGGTCTCCGGGATGTCGTCCCGGCTGATCGGCCTCGCCAGGTCGTCAACTGTGGGTCCGACCCGGTCGGCCACCTCCTGGAGTTGCGCCCCGTCGAAGCCGAACAGCCGACAGGCGGTGCCCCCGAGGATCTTGCGGAGGTCCGGTTCGGGCAGCCCCCCGAACACCTGGCGCAGGACCAGGCGGTGGACCGGTGCGGCCCCTTCGAGGTGGGGGTAGTCGGCGCCCCACATGAGCCGGTCCACCCCGATCTCCTCGCGCATCTCGGCATCGGAGCGCTGCATCAGCGACCCGCCCAGGTAGACGTGGCGGTCCACGTACTCCGACGGGCGCATCGAGAGGTATGAGCGCACCGGGGCCCCGCCGTGGGTGTCGAAGAAGGACTCCATGTCCCGCACCAGCGAGGGCAGCCACTGCGCCCCGTTCTCCGTGACCACCACCTTGAGGTCGGGGTGACGGTCGAAGACGCCGCCGAAGATCATGAACCACAGCGGGCGACGGGTGAACACGAACGCCTCGTAGAGGCCGAGAAAGCCACCGTGCTTCTCGTCGTAGAGCTGCCGGGAGTCGGTGGCCGACCCCGACGCACCGGTGTGCAGGTTGACCACGATCCCGTGGTCCTCGCATGCGCTCCACAGCGGCTCGTAGTACTCGTCGGCGTAGCCCGGGAGGCCGCTGCGCAGGGACATGGCCGGCAGCATGACGCCCCCGTGGATGTCGTGGTCCCGGTTCCAGGCGATCGCTTCACAGGCCTGGTCCAGGTTGTGGAGGTCGATGGGGATGCACCCGGTCCGCCGCCCCGGGGCGGCGGCCACGAACTCGGCCAGCCACCGGTAGTAGGCCCACAGGGCCGGCCACACCGGCTCGAGGTTCTTGCCGGTCTGGCTTCCCAGGTACATGGCCGGGGACAGCCCGCCGGCGAGTACCGGGCCCGGGAACACCACCTCGGCATGGATGCCCTGCTCCTCCAGGTAGGCGAGGCGCCGGCCGTCGGCGTCGGAGGCGAACACCCACTCCTCGCCGTAGCGGGCCAACCACGCCGAGGCGGCCCGGGTGTCGACACCCATTCCGGCCAGGCGCCGGGTGGCCACGGCGCGGACGGCATCGGCATCGTCGATCTCACCGGGGTCGACCCCGCCGAACATGGGGATGGCCACGGACGAGAGGTCCCCGAACGCCGCCACCGCCTCGCGGTGTACCGGATCGACGTAGGAGAGGAACTGCTCCAGGGTGTCCGGCGCGGCGTGGGCGTCGGCCGAGACCACCACGTAGGGCCGCGCCGAGGGCGGGGCGTCACGACCGTGATCTGCCATCCGACTCGCCTCCCCCGGGCTCGCCTCTCCCGGCTCGCCTGACCCGGCTCGGTTCCCCCGGCCGGTCAGGCGCAGACTACTGCGCGTCTCAGCCGGCTGGCGGGGAGAACGGTACGGTGGACCCATGGACTGGCCATCGTGGGCGGAACGCCTCGAGCACGCGCTCGGCCCCGAAGGCGACTTCCCGTCCTTCTTCGCCCCCGGAGCCCTGTTCAGCGACCCGGTCAACGAGCCCACCACGGACCTGGCCGCCATCGAGGAGATGACCCAGGCGTCCTTCCCCGACTGGCAACAGGAGATCACCTGGGTGCACGGCGACGACACGGGTGGCGCGTTCGAGTGGATCGGCCGGGGGACACTGGGGGGCACGATCCCCATCGAGCTCCACGGGTGCACGGTGGTCGACGTCGACACCGACGGGCTGGTCTCCCGATGGAGGGACTACTTCGACCTGCACCAGATCGACGACCAGATCGCCGCCCACTCCACCCCGGAGGTATGAACGTGGGCACCGACGAGGCAGCCGGTCCGCCGGCCGGGGGGCCGCCCTTCTTCGACGTGGTCACGGCCCAGCGCGCGTGCCGACAGTTCGCCGACCGGGACGTCGACGACGCCATGGTGGGGTTCTGCCTGACCGCCGCCATCCACGCCCCGAGCGCCGAGAACCTGCAGCCCTGGGTGTTCGTGGTGGTCCGTGACGCCGAACAGCGGGCGGCCATCGCCGAACTGACCCGACGGCTGTGGCGAGAGAGGGGCCGGCCCGCCTCCGAGGGGCGACTGGCTCCGGGTCTGATGGCCGACGTGGACGTCGGGGCCGAGATAGGGATGGCCGGCGCGCCGGTACTGGTGGTGGTGTGCGGCGACTCGTCAACAGCCCACCGTTCGACCCTGCCCGCGTCCGTGTACCCGGCAACCCAGAACTTGCTGCTGGCCGCCGGGGCCCTCGGCCTGGGATCGGCCATGACCACCCTCGCCACCCTTGAGTCGGACACCCTGAGGGACATCCTCGACCTGCCCGACCACGTCCATCCCATGGCGGTCGTCCCTCTGGGATGGCCGGCCCGACCGCTCGGACCGCCCCGCCGCCAGCCCGTGTCCGAGCGGGCCCATCGGGATCGGTACGGCACGGGTTGGGAGTCGGCCGGCCGCTGACATCGCCGGTCACCCCACCTCTGGTCCGATGAGGCGGACTGATCAGCTCGCTGCCGAGAACTGGTCGAAACGGGTACCGAGCCGTTCCGGATCAGGTCGCACTGCCACACGACGTGGAACTGTGATCGATGCTCCGTGCATGTCCTGGAGGCCATGCTTCAACATCGGACCGTCGACTTCGTCGAGGAGCCTGGCGTTGACACGTACCTGCCAATTCGGGGTGATCCCTATGAAGTTGCGGTCGTACGCAGCATCACGGATCTTGCACAGTGCCATCCCGTCGGGAATGATCGGATCGCCTCCTTGCTCGGCATCTCCAATGATGTGTGCCGCGTCCAGAAGCTCGGTGTGGCCATGCTGACACACTGCACAAGCTGACTCGTACGCGTAGAGGACTTGCTCTCGGAAGACGGGCTGGTGAAGGCGCTGACGTGTCATTCGAGCCGCGTAGACCTTTTCCGGTGCCGTCAGCGTCCCGAGGTTGATTCCGACGCCATGGCGGGCGAATGAGAGGGCGAACTCGTGCAGTGCGGGGCTTTCGCCGATGACGTACATCCGATAGACGGGGCGATGGACGGCCGGCCGGACTCCAACGAAGTAAGCGAGCGGCAATCCTGCCTCCATTGCTGCCCGCATGGCCTGATTGGTCGAAAGGTCAGCGTCCGTACCCTCGTACTTGTACCGGGGGTAACCGTCCTCGCCGATCGAATCCTCATATGGCCGTTGGCTGTTCGGCCCACGATAGGCCCACGATAGGCCCACGATAGGCAGTCGTGATCGACAGGGTCGCTTCCAACTGCCGAGGCTCGTTGATCCCTCTGCCCCTCGCTTGGCGCATCGCAATTGTTTGCCCGCCACATTCGAACCGCTCAGTCTGATCCCAGGCAAGGTTCCCGTCAGTGGACTCAGCCACTCGATGATCCAAGACCTCGAACATGACTTCTCGCACCGCCAGTTCGAATGCCAAGTCCACCCGCTCAGCCTGTCAGGTCACGAGCACGGCCTGCCAGGCCACGGACCCTCTCGTCCGGGGCACAACCGGATCTGCTCCGACGACTTCACTCCGCGCACGGAGCCGGGGAATCCGGGCCGGGACGACAGGCCACTCTCCAAGGGTCCGATCCACCGCTAAGAGATGCGGACCACGTGAACGGATGCACCCTCTGATCGCACCTAGGACAGTGCGGTGGTCACGCCACCAGGGACTTGGCTGTCCGGCCGGTGAACTTCCGGCGCCCCCAGTGACGACCCGCTGGAACCACCCGACGGACACCACGGATTCGACGGCACCCCCGCACAGGGGTTGGGCATGGTGGGCAGCCCCTTGGGGAGTGGTGCGAGGCGCACCCCGGTCTGCGGCGGGTAGTTGGCCCCGGGCGGGCACGTCTCGAGTCGGGCATCGCACTCGACCTGGCCGAGCAGAGTGGAGTCTGCGTTCGTCGTGGTCGTAGTCACGCCGCAGACAGGCTGGAGTTGCTCCAGATTGGCCGGTGCGCTCCCGCCCGGCGCGGCGTTGTCCATGAAGCAGTTCGAGGGTAGGCCGGTGTGCAGCACGATCTGGCCGAAGTCCGAGTTCGACGGGTTCGCGTAGTAGCCATCGTTGACGAAGGTATTGCCCTTGAGTGCGTTCCCTTCGGGCTCGAAGATGCACCCGAACCCGGGCGTCTGGTACCCACCGAAGTTGGCGCACTTCTGGTGGAGCGACGGGGTGCCACTGTCGGGGTAGGGGACGAAGAGGACGCCCCAGGCGCCATTGTTCGAGAACGTGTTGTCCATGACGGTGTCATTGCGGCCGCCGGACAGCGTCATGCCGGTACCGATGGGGCCGGCAGCCGCATTACCGGCCTCGGGCACATCGCCGTTGTTGTTGTCGTGGACGTTGTTGTGGATGAACACCCAGCACGAGTGGGTGTGAGTGATGGAGCTCGTGCCGCCGTTCGGACAATCGCCGTTCTGTGGTGGTGGTGGATCGCCGGCGATCTGTGTGTTCGTGTCCACCCCGTCCTCGTTGTCGTCGAACTGGGAGTTTTCGATGACCACGGCGCCGCCGGAGTTGGTTCCCGAATAGCCGAGTGCATTGTTCTCCATCCAGGCGTGGTCGATGGTGACGTCGCACAGCTGAAGGCAGGCACCCACGTACATGCCGGAGTCGTTCATGTTCGAGCCGTAGATTTGATTCCAACCGGCCGGTCCCTGCGAGTTGGACGCAAAGATCCCGTATTCGGCGGCGGAGGTCTCATCGCTGAAGAAGGAGGTCGTCCCCGTGAGGTAGCTGCCCGTGTAGCCGGTGAGTCCGATCTTGCCGGAGCCGTCGCCACCGTTCCACCAGATCTCGTTACCCGAATCACCCGCTCCACCGAGGAAGTTGCACGCCGTAAGGTTCTCGATGCGGACGTCGTTCGCCTTCCACACCACGATCCCGTTTCGTCCCTGTGCCTTGCCACCGACGACCGGACCGAAGTTCTGGTATTGCGGGTCCGAGCTGCACGGCGTCGGTGCTCCGGCCTTGGTCCCGTCGACGATGACAGTGTCACGGTTCATCCCCCTGATGGTCAGGTCCGATGTGTGCACAACCACTCCCCCGTGGTCGCCCGTGCTCAACAGACTGGCCTGGTTCACGTGGGCGTCATCGTCCTCGTGGTAGTCGCCCGGAGCCACCAGGATGTAGTCACCGGGCTGGGATGCGTCCACTGCAGACTGGATGGTGGTGTACTGCCCCGCCTTGCCGTTGTAGGTGCCGACGAGGAGGACCGCAGGCGAACTGCTCCCCGACGAACAGGACGCCAAGGCAGTTCCGGTCATGAGCAGCGCCCCGAATGTGGCAAGCCCACGGACGATGCCAATCCGTAGTTTCACGTGCTTCCCCCGATCGCCTGTCGCCGGACAGTGGTGTCATCCGGCAGACGCAACGAAACTATCCGGGATGGCCGGTAGATGACGGCCGTGGCATGGCCACCCATGAGCGCTTCGGGCCCGGCGGTCCGTTGATGGATTCCTCGTGCAGCCTCCTTCGCCCGGGTGACACGGCTAGGACTCACCTTTCGGGCCGACCCCGGACGCACACAGGAGAAGCGCATCGACCAACACGGGAGCGGCCTCAACTCCGATGATCCTTCCGGCCACGATCTGGAGGCCCTGACCCGGCCCGATGGAAGCTGGGTCCGGCGCGGACCGCCTGACCGGCCGAGGGTCGGGCGAGATCGCTGGGTCCCGAACCGTCCCCGCCGACAATGGTTCGGGACCAAGGTCCCTAGCCACGGTTGGCCTCGGCCAGTCACAGTTCTCAGTGGAGGTTGACGACTCGATCTTCGTGACGACTGGCGAGAGGAGCTGGCACCGTGGAGTTCACCCCGTACAGCCCGGATATGGAGTTCACCGACACCGGCCACAAAGTGTTCGACTGCGATTTCCACTTCTACGAGACCGCCGAGTCCTTCACTCGCTACCTGCCCAAGGAGTACTCGGGGCTGTTGCGTCTGGCGAGTATCGACGGGCGCACGAAGATGATCGTGCGGGGCCGGGTGTCCGACTACATCCCCAATCCCACATTCGAGGTCGTCGCCGCACCGGGTTCCGGCTTCGAGTACTTCTCCGGTCGGAATACGGAGGGCAAGAGTTTCCGCGAGATCGTGAAGCCGATGCAGGCCATTCCCGAGTTCACCGAACGCGACGCGCGGATGGCACTCATCGACCGTATGCACATCGAGGCGATCGTGAACTTCCCCACCCTGGCCTCGACGATCGAGGTCAACTTCATGGACGACCCCATTGCTACCCAGGTACTGATCCACGCCTTCAACGAGTGGATGCACGACGACTGGGGCTTCGACTTCGGCGGCCGGATCTACTCGACTCCGGTCATGAATCTAGCGACGGCCGAGGGAGCGGTGAGGGAGCTCGAGTGGGCGCTCGAGCGCGGCGCCAAGACCGTGCTGGTCCGCCCCGCGCCAGTGGCCGGGTACCGGGGGTCGAATTCGCCGTTCCTCCCCGAGCTCGATCCCTTCTGGGCCCGGATCCAGGAAGCCGGCATCCCGGTCATGTTCCACGCCTCGGACTCCGGCTACTCGAAGTACGCGAACGACTGGACCGGCGCGGGACATGAGATGCGTCCGTTCGAGTACAACCTGTTCGAATCGATGTCCCAGGCCCACCGGCCGATCATGGACACCATTTTTTCGGCCGTCGGTCACGGCATGCTGTCCCGGTTCCCGAACGTGCGGATCGCCACCATCGAGTGCGGCAGTGCCTGGATCACCTCGGTGGTCGAGGCGATGAAAGTGCAGTACGGGAAGACGCCGCAGCTGTTCGCCGAACATCCCCTCGAGGTGCTGAAGCGGTCGGTGTACATCGCCCCCTATTGGGAGGACCCGCTCGGGCCGCTCGCCGACGCGATCGGATTCGATCACATCCTCTTCAACTCGGACTGGCCCCATCCCGAGGGGATTGCCGATCCGAACCAGTACGCCGTGTACATCCGTGACGAAGTCGGCCTGCCCGAAGCCGACATCGCCAAGGTGATGGGTGAGAACATGTTCGCCCTCATGGGCGTGGCCGCCTGAGGTACCTGGCTCGAGGGACGCCGACCACCGGGCACCGCGACGAGAGCGGTCGCGACACGTCAGACCGCGCGACGCTGGTTCGCCGCGGCGTGGACTCAAGAAGCGGCGTCCGTCACATCGATAGGGACACCGTCGCGGTAGCGGACGGACCGGTTGCGCACCGATGGGACCCGGTGACCGGTGAACAGCCCGCCGGTCAGGTTGAGCGGATCGGCGCCCGCCACGGTGACCTCGGCGGCCCGCTGCGATTCACGGTGGACACGGGCGAGTAGCTGCGCCGAATCGGCGACCGCGTACTGCTCACCGGAGATGCCGGCGACAAATCGTCCGCCCTGCACTTGGCCCCGGGCCTCGAACCGACGCAGGGCTCGCACCACGTCGCGCCAGGGGATCCGAAAGGACTCACGCTCCCATACGTCCCACGCCACCACGCCCCAGCGTGTCAACAGTTGCCAAGCGACGGCTTCAGCAAGCTCCTCGGACTCCGGGCCCAGCCCACAATCCGGGACGACCGGCTCGGGCAGGAGCGACCAACGGCCCTCGCCGATACCGCTGCCGGGAAGAGTCGGTGCACGACCCAGGGCGCGGCTACGGGCGACGGACCGGCCCGGGCCCCGTCGGCGTGCGCGGGCTGCGAGCAGGCTCCGCACCGCGGAGAACGCGTCAGCGGTGGCGATGCCGCGGGAGACCAGGTCCCAGAGCCCCTCGTCGACGTCGCTGTCGAGCCGACCGGTGGCGGCGGGAAGCTCGGAGCGGAATGAGGCGCCACGGCTGCGGAGGACGGTGAGCAGGTCTGCCGACGCCCCGACTGACGGCTCGGCCACATCGCGGCCCATCCGGACCGCGGCCAAGATCCAGCCCAGGTCCTCTCGACATACGAGCGCCAGAGGAGTGGCCGCCGACGGGTTGGACGTGCCGCGATGGACCGGCTCCACGCCTTGCGGATCCCGGTCGATCCGTGGGGTGAGACGCCCCCACGCCACCTGGCCGGCCAAACACAGCTCGTCGAGCCAGCGGGGGTCGTAGCCCTCCACCCGCGCCGGCAGCAGGTTCCGCTCCCACTCGCCGGCCGGCGCCTCGATGCCCTGGAGCTGTTCGATGACCGACAGCAATCCGGCCCGCCCCTCCGCACGTGACCCCGGGGCGACGTGCTGCCAGCAGGCCAGGAAGCGCACATAGGTGGCCAGTGGCACAGCCTCGACCTGGCGGCGGCGTCGCGTCCGGCTGGCGCCGTGGATCCGCACGAGCAGATGACGGGCGCACCAGCGCCCGTCGGGGAGCTCGATGGCCGAACCCATGGCCTGGCGACGGGCCAGACCCGACCGGGCTCGGACCGCCGTCACCGGGACCCCGCGGACACCGCCCGAGGGGAGCGGGCCCTCGTCGACCAGCCGGTCCACGGTCACCGGTCCTGCCAGGTCCAGATGGCCGCCCACGCACTCGGCCAGGGCGTCGTCGGCATCAATCAACGGGTCGGTCATCGAGGCATGAACGAGCTCCGCCTCGGCCCGGCGCTCGGTGGCGGCCCAGTGGCCGCCTACCACCACTGTCCGACCGTGGGCCGCCAGTTGGGCAAACCACGGGCGCCACTCGGCCACCTCGCGACACCAGACGAGCGACAGCAGCAAGTCGTGGAGCTCGTCAGGATCGCGAGGTGCCGGTCGGACCTGGTCGACCACCTCGGCCTCGGCCACCGGGTCGAACGCGGCCAGCTCTCCCGGCGGCACCGGGAGCCCGGGCGACAGACCGTCGGGTCCCAGCACGCCGAGCCCGCGGGGCACGGCCACGGCCCGGGTGCGCCGCTCCTCCAGCGGGGCGCCGTCGAGGAAGGTGAAGGGCTTTCCGGTCAGGATCCCGTGGGCGAGCGGCGACGGCTCGGCCGACTCCACGAAGTGCACGGACACCCGGCCGGACTCCACCTCGCCGAGGAGCTCGACCAGGCCGTCGACGTCGAGCGGCTCGGTCAGGCAGTCGTCGATCGTCTGGCGCACCAGCACGTGGTCGGGAATCTGCACCGGACCCGGCGCGGCGTTCTCCTGACAGGCGGCCAACGCCGGCCAGACGGCAGCGAGCATGTCCTCGGCCTCCATCCGCTGGAGGTGGATGGGCCGGCGCGTCCCACCCCGCGACCGGGGAACGACCAGGGCGCGGTTGAGGTTCCACCGCCACCGGGCGGCCAGCATGGGGTGGGGAAGTACCGCCTGGACCAGGACATCGTGGACGGTGGCGCTCTGCAGCATCGAAGGCACCTGGGTCAGAGGGAAGCTGTGCTGGGGCCCGAGTGAGAGCACGACGGTGTCGTCGTCGGCAGCAGCCTGGAGCTCGAAGTCGAAGGAGACGCAGAAGCGCTTGCGCAGCGCCAGGCCGAGGGCCCGGTTGATCCGCCCCCCGTGGGGGGAGTGGATGATGAGCTGGGTGCCCTCGGCGTCGTCGAACACCCGCTCGATCACCAGGCGCTCCCGCGTGGGGAGCGCGCCGAGCGCCAGCAGTCCCGCGCCCAGGTAGGCGACGACCTGATCGGCAACCTCCTCGGAGACTCCGGCCCGGGACCGGACTGCCGCCCGTGCCCCGGTACCGTCGCCCGCGGCCAGAATCCGTTCGAGCTCGGCGCGCAGTTCACCGACCTCGGCACTCAGTTCGGCGGTGCGGGCCGGCGCCTCACCCAGCCAGAAGGGGATGGTCGGGGGCAGGTCGGCGGCGTCGACAACCCGCACGGTGCCCGTCTCCACCTTGACCACACGCCACGAATGGGTGCCGAGGAGGAAGATGTCACCGGCGGTGGCCTCGACGGCGAAGTCCTCGTGGACCGATCCGACGGTCACCCCCTCGGGGTCGAGGACGACCCGATAGTCGCCGGTCTCGGGGATGGCGCCTCCGCTGGTGAGGGCGGCGAGCCGCGCCCCCCGGCGCGCCCGCAGGCGACCGTTGACGGCGTCGTGGTGGAGGTGTGCACCCCGGCGGCCCCGCCCGGTCTGGATGCCCCAGGAGGCCAACTCGACCACCTGGTCGAACACCTCGCGGTCCAGGTCGGCGAAGGGAGCGGCACGCCGTACCAGGACGAAGAGCCCATCGACGTCCCACTCCTCGGCGGCGGCGACTTCGGCCACGACCTGCTGAGTCAGGACGTCCAACGGCGCCACCGGGGGATGGAGCACGTCAAGGTGGCCGGCGCGGACCGCAGCCAAGAGCGCGGTGCATTCCACGAGTTCGTCACGGGTCATCGGGTAGAGGCGACCGGATGGTGTCCCCTCCACGTGGTGGTTGGCCCGCCCCACCCGTTGGAGGAATGTGGCGATCGCCCGCGGGGAGCCGATCTGGCAAACGAGCTCGACCGGTCCGACGTCGATACCGAGCTCGAGGGAAGCGGTGGCGACGAGGGCCCGGAGGTCACCCGCCCGGAGCCGTTGCTCGACGATGCGTCGACGCGCCGCCGACAGGCTGCCGTGGTGGGCCGCCACCTGGAGGGAGGCGTCGACTTCGCCACCCGCAGCGGCAACGGCACCTTCTTCGGCGCCGAGCCGGAGCGCGAGCTGGTGGGCGACCCGCTCCGCCATCTTGCGGGTGTTGACGAAGATGAGGGTGGTGCGGTGCTCGAGCACGTGGGCGGCGATGCGGTCGAGAACATCGCCGAACTGTCCACCGCTGGCCACCGCCTCGAGCTCACTGCCCGGCAGCTCGATGGCCACGTCGAGGTCGCGAGCGTGTCCACAATCGATGATCGTCGCCGGGGCGCGGTCCGGGTCCACACCGGACAACAGGCGACCCACCACCTCGAGCGGGCGCTGGGTCGCCGACAGGCCGATCCGCTGTAGGCGTCCGCCCCGCTCCGCCACCAGGTGGGAGAGGCGCTCGAGGCTGAGGGCCAGATGTGAACCCCGCTTGTCCCGCGCCAGGGTGTGGACCTCGTCCACGATGACCGTATGGACCCCTCCGAGTGTTGCCCGCGATGAGGCCGCGGTCAGCAGCAGGTACAGCGATTCCGGGGTCGTGACGAGGAGGTCGGGCGGATTCTTGCGCATGGCAGCTCGTTCGGCGGCCGGGGTGTCCCCCGTGCGAACGGCCACGGTGAGCTGCGGTGGTGCCAGACCGAGTCGCTCGGCTTCCCTGGCGATGCCCGCGAGCGGTACCTGCAGATTCTCCTCGACGTCGACGGCGAGTGCCCGGAGCGGTGAGATGTAGATGACGCCGGGCCCTCTCGCTGGTGCGTCATCGGACGCGATCGGACATGGGTCCGACCCTGCCCGGAAAGCGGCGTCGATGGCCACCAGGAACCCGGTCAGGGTCTTCCCCGAGCCGGTCGGCGAGGCAACGAGGACGTCCTCACCCGACAGGATTCGCGGCCACGCCCGGCGCTGGGGCTCGGTGGCACCCCCCGGGAAGGTACGACGGAACCAGGCGGCGACAGCGGGGTGGAACTCGCTGGGGACCCCGTCCGTGCCCTCGGCATCGGCACTCACGACGGCACCGGGATCACACGCCTCCAGGTCGGTTGGGGCGCCATCGGCGGCAGTCGGTGGTGAGGTCCGGATCACCAGCTCAGTGTATGGCCGGGCTGTCACGCCCCGTCTGGAGCATTCGCCGACTCCGACCGCCAGAACGACTTGGCCGGACCACCTGGTCCAAGAGCGTCGATGGCCTCCTCTGCCCTGATCAACCGAGGGCCACTGTGCCCGCATCGGCCCACCCAGCTGCGGACGTGATCCGTGCGCTCAGGTCCATGCACCGGGATCCATCCGCACACTCGTCACTCGGATACCCGGAGCTTCGTAGCGATCGCCTCGACGTCGATCGACGTGGACGCGATCTCCCACACCAGATCGAACGCCTCGCCATCGGACAGGTCGGGTGCGAGGCCGTTGAGGTCGAGGAAGACGGTGGCCGCCAACCATGCGAGGCGCTTGTCGCCCTCGACCAGGGCGTGGTTGTTCGTGATGGACTGCAGGAGCGCAGCGGCCTTCAGGCTGATGGAGGAATAGGCGTCTTCGCCCAATGCACTCGAGCGAGGCCTGGCGACTGCAGAGTCCAAGAGCCCGACATCGCGCACGGGCCCGACCCCGAGGTATCGCACCAACTGCAGGATGTCCTCGAGTTCGAGGTATTCGACGCCGCTCACTCCGTTCCGAGCCGCTCGAGGACATCGCCCCAGCGCTCGGTCATCCGCTTCGCGGATGAGCCAACTCGACTGGAGTGCCCGGATCGCTCGTAGCGCTCCAGTACCGCACGCCGGATGACTTCCTGTTTCGATGTGCCTTCCGTCTCGGCAAGCGCGTCGAGTGCCTGCTCCAGCTGTTCGTCGGTGCGGACGGTAAGTGCCATGGTCTGGTGGTATCAGGGTGATACCACCCTTCGAGCATGCGGGTCAGGACCACCGCCTGCGTCTGGAGTACTCAGCTTCCGAAGCTGCGGCTGACTCCCCTCGTTCCCGAGGTCCGAGCTCGAGCCGACCGTGAACTCGACCGGTCTGCGAAGATGCGGCCATGACCACCCGGTTGACGCAGGTGCGGCGGTTGGCGACCTACGAGGTGTTCGTCGCGCACCTCTCGTCGATCGGCACCACGATCCCGGTTGACCGAGCTGTCGAGTCCGACGGCCCGCTCGCCCGACCCCTCGACGTCGCTGAGACGGGCAACCTGTCCAACCGCTGGGCGATCCTTCCGATGGAGGGTTGGGACGGCACCTCCGACGGCCGGCCCACCGACCTCGTGCTCCGGCGGTGGCGGCGGTTCGGGGGGAGCGGGGCGTCGCTGGTCTGGGGTGGCGAAGCCTTCGCCGTGGTGCCCGAGGGGCGCGCCAACCCGCGTCAGCTCTGCATGGGTCCGAGCTCAGTGGCCGATCTCGAAGTGCTCCGTACCGCGGTGGAGGAAGGTCGCCGGGCATCGACCGGCAGTGCCGACGGACTTGTCCTCGGGCTGCAGCTCACCCACTCGGGGCGGTGGTCCCGACCTAACGGATCACCCGAGCCGCTGATCGCCTACCGTCACCCCGTCCTCGACGCCCGGGTGGGGGCGAAGGACGATCACCTTCTCACCGACGGCCAACTCGACGACCTGGTGGGTGCCTTCGTGGCCGCGGCCCGAGCGGCCCACGAGGCCGGCTTCTCGTTCGTCGACGTCAAGCAGTGCCACGGCTACCTCGGCCACGAACTGCTCAGCGCCATGGACCGGCCGGGCCCCTACGGCGGCGGCCTCACCGGTCGCTCCCGGTTCGTGACCTCGGTGGTGAGCGCCATCCGCCAGGAGCTGCCCGACCTCGGGATCGGCACCCGGCTCTCGGTGGTCGACAGCGCCCCCTACGTCGCCGGCCCCGACGGAGTCGGTACCCCCGATCCGCTGGTGACCGTCCCCTACCTGTACGCATTCGGGGGCGACGGCACCGGCTCGGGATTCGATCTGACCGAGCCCCACGCGCTCCTCGACCAGCTCGAAGCGCTGGGGGTCGGCATGGTCTGCGTGACCGCGGGGAGTCCCTATGCCAACCCGCACACCCAGCGGCCCGCCTACTTCCCTCCCTCCGACGGCTACCAGCCACCGCGGGATCCGCTCATCGACGTGGCGAACCTCCTGGAGGTCACGAGGCAGGTCACCCAGGGCCACCCCGGCATGACCGTGGTGGGATCCGGGATGACCTATCTGCAGGAATGGCTGCCCCACGTGGCCCAGGCCATGGTCCGCGAGGGCTGGTGTGACGTGGCCGGCATCGGACGGATGGCGCTCAGCTATCCGACACTCCCCCTGGACGTCCTCCAGGGTCGGGGCCTCACCCGGCCATCGCTGTGCCGGACCTTCAGCGACTGCACCACCGCCCCGCGCAACGGCCTCGTCTCCGGGTGCTATCCGATCGACGAGGCCTACAAGCTCACTCCCCAGCGAGTCGAACTGGCCCGCGTCAAGCGGGAGGCGGAGCAGGCCCGCAAGGCCGTGCGCTCGTGAGCCGGCCGACCATCGCCCTGGCGATGATGGACGGGCTCCTCTCCCACGCCTTCGAGCCCGAGCACCTGGAGCGCCTCGACCAGGTCGGCGAGCTGCTCGACCCGCTCCCGATGTCCCGCTTCGACGACGACCGGGCTACCGCGCTGCTCGGCCAGACGGAGGTGCTGGTCGGCCACTGGGGCTGCCCCACCCTGACCGACGAGGTCATGGAGAAGGCCCAGGGGCTCCGGCTCTTCGCCTACGCCGCCGGCACCGTCAAGTGGCAGGTGACCGACGCCGTCTGGCACCGGGGAGTGACCGTGACGTCGGCGGCCGTGGCCAACGCCGTCCCGGTGGCCGAATACGCGGCCGGGGCCATCCTCCTGGCCGGCAAGGGCGTCTTCCTCTTCGCCGCCAAGGAGCGCCAACCGGACGCCCGAGTGCCGCTCGACCCGTTCCGGGTCGGGAACTTCCGTTGCCGGGTGGGCCTCGTCGGGGCGTCGTTCGTCGGTCGCAAGGTGGTCGAACTCCTGCGTCCGACCGACCTCGACCTGGCCGTCGCCGATCCCTACCTGAGCGAGGAGGATGCAGCGGCGCTGGGGGTCAGGCGGATGGAGCTCGACCAGCTCTGCGGCTGGTGCGACATCCTCAGCCTCCACGCCCCGGACATCCCCTCCACCCGCCACATGTTCGGGGCCGTCCAGCTGGCGGCGCTGCACGACGGGGTCACCATCATCAACACGGCGCGGGGCGCGCTCATCGACCACGAGGCCATGCGCTCGGAGCTCCGGGAGGGCCGCCTGGCGGCCGTGCTCGACGTCACCGATCCCGAGCCGCTTCCGGCCGACGACGAACTGCGCACCCTCCCCAACGTGCTCGTGACCCCCCACGTGGCCGGCGCCGTAAACGGGGAGCTCTGGAGGCTGGCCGATCTCGCCGTGGTCGAGGTGGAGCGCTTCGCGGCGGGCCTGCCGCCCCTCTATCCGGTGCACGAGGCCGACCTGGAGCGCCTGGCATGACCGCTCGAGGTTCGCTGTCCCCGGGCCTGTGCTCCGTGACCTTCCGCCAACTCGACGTAGGGGCGATCGTCGGGCTGGCGGCTGCGGCCCGCCTCGCGGGCATCGAATGGGGTGGCGACGTCCATGTGCCGCCGGGCGACCTGACTGCAGCCCGTGCGGCCCGCCGGCGCTGTGCCGACGCAGGTCTGGCCGTCGCCTCCTACGGGAGCTACCTCTTCGCCGACGGAGCATCGGCCGGACTCCTCGACCCGGTGCTGGCCACGGCTGCCGAGTTGGGCTCCGACCTCGTGCGGGTGTGGTGCCCGTTCGGTGTGGAGCCGGGCGCCCCGCCGTCCGAGCGCTCGGCGGTGGCCGAAGTGCTGGCCGGTTGGGTGGAGGAGGCGGCATCGCTCGGGATCTCGCTCTACCTGGAGTTCCACGGCGGCACCCTCACCGCCACGGCTCCCTCGGCCCGGGCCCTGCTGGAGGAGGTCGGGGACGAGCGGCTGCGTTGCGGATGGCAGCCCCGCTACTGGGACGTGCCTGATGCCGACCAGCTCGATGCCGCCGACGAGCTGGCCCTCCTCGAGCCGTGGCTGGCCCACGTCCACGTCTATGAGTGGGAGGACTCGGCGACCCGCCTTCCGCTTTCGGCGGGACAGGCCCACTGGCCGAAGATCCTCGAGCAGGCGTCCGGGGTCGATCCGGGACCGACCCGCCGATTCGCCCTGCTGGAGTTCGTGGCCGGCGACGATCCGACGGCGCTGGTCGCCGACGCCGCCACGCTCACCCGCTGGCTGGCCGGGCGGCCGTCGGGGGAGGTGGCGTCATGACCGCGGCGGAGGGCCCGCGGCGCGCCATCACCGGGATGACGGCCGTGCTGCTGCCCTATCACGTCGACGGCACCATCGACTGGGACGGATTCGAGAGCCTTCTGGCCAGGACGGTCACCGCCGGCCTGATCCCCGCCGTCAACATGGACACCGGCTACGGCCCGAGCCTCGGGCCCGATGAGCGTGAAGAAGTCCTCTCCCGGACCCGACAGCTGGTCGAGGGCACGTTCGTGGCCGGCGCCCTGGTCGACGACGGGCCCGGTGCCACGTTCGACGCCGCGGCGACGGCTGCCGCCATCGAGCTGGTGGCCGAGGCCGGCGGTCTGCCCATCGTCTTCCCGTCCTACGGACTGGCCGCCGTGCCCGAGGAGGAGCTGCCCGGCGTCTACGCCGGCTTTTCCGACGCGTGTGACCGGTTCCTCGGATTCGAGCTGGGCTCGATGTTCCACCCGGCCGGGCGGATCTGGACGCTCGACACCTATGCGTCCATGCTCGAGATCCCGGCCCTGGTCGGAGCCAAGCACTCGTCGCTCAGTCGACGCCTGGAACTCGACCGGCTGGCCGTCCGTGACGGTCGGCGCCCCGGGTTCATGGTCCTGACCGGCAACGACCTGGCCATCGACCTGGTGACGGAGGGCTCGGACTACCTGCTCGGGCTCTCGACCTTCGCCCCCGACGCCTTCGCCGCCCGCGATGCTGCCTGGACCGCCGGCGACGACGTGGCGTTCCTGGAGTTCAACGATCTGCTCCAGTACCTGGGGCAGTTCTCGTTCCGCCGTCCCGTCCCCGCCTACCGCCACGATGCGGCGATATTCCTGGAGCTACGGAGCTGGATCACGGCCGGCGCCACCCACCCGGACTCGCCGCAGCGGCCGGCGTCGGACCGCGAGGTCCTGGCCGACATCGTCGAGCGTCTCGAGGCACTGCTGGACTGATCGGTCCGGCTCAGTCGTCCGGACGGGTCCGGGCCAGTACGGCCTCGTAGAGCTCCATGGTCCGGCCGCCCACGACGTCCCACCCGTGGGCGGCCCGTAGTCGCACGCTGGCCTGCTTGGCCCGGCCGACGGCCGCGGTGTCCAGGTCGTCGATCGCCGCGGCCATCTCCTCGACGGTCGAGCCCATGGGGATGCCGGCGTCACCGAAGGTCTCCGTCAGGTACGGCCAGTCGCTCACCAGGGCGCCGAGCCCCATGCCGATGACGTCGGCGGCAACGCCGGTGGCCAGCATCTCGCCTTCGGGGTCGAAGGGCAGGGCGACGAGGTCGCAGACGGCGAGCCGCCGTGCGTAGAGGGCGGCCTCGACCATCGCATAATTCTCGACGGCGGCCAGGCGAGGATCGTCGGGTGCCTGCTCGCCGTGGCGCAGCGAGTAGCAGAGCACCTGGAGGTCCTGGCGGCTCGAGGCCACGACGGCGTCGAGGAACCCCAGCACGTCCTTCTCGGCACGGGGTGCTCCGAACAGTCCGATCCGGCACGTCGTCGGCTCGAGTCCGAGGGCGGCCTCGAGCTCGTCGCGGGGAACGGCGGCCGCTGTGTCATAGAGAGATCCGAAGTGGCCGTGGGGGATGACGACGTGGACGGCGTCGGGCCGGAAGCGGTAGCGCTGCTGCATGGCCCGCCGCCCGAAGGCCGAGTGGTGGATGACCCCGTCGGCGGCGTCGGCCCACAGCTGGTAGATCGCGTCGTAGACCTCGGGCCGCTTCTCGTGGGGGGTCAGGTTGTGGGCCGTCCACACGATGGGGATCGAGCGCTTCCGCAGCTCGGCAACGAGCCGGCGGTGGACCTCGACGTCGTCGAAGGCCAGCCACTCGGGCCAGTGCAGGTGCAGGACGTCGATGCCGTCGAGCGAGGCGTTTGGCGGGGCCAACGGCCCGAGCGGTGCAGGCACCACCTCGACGCCGTCTTCCATGGCGCCGGCCAGGAGGCGGTCGTAGTGGTGGCCGTAGGCCGTCGAGCCCACGCGCAGCTTGGGGGTGACCTCGATGGTCACCTCGAGGTGGTGGTCCACGTCCAGGTCGACCTGGTGGAGAACCGGCAGTTCGGCCCAGAAGCTCCGCCATTCGGCGATGCCGCCGACGTCGATGGTGTCGAGCACGGCCGTCGTGCCGGGAGGACCGACCAGCTCCACGTGGAGGGGGCGGCCCCTCGTCTCGGGGAGGAGCACCGTCACGGCGTCGGGCACCTGGTCGAGGTCGAGCTCCACGCCGAAGCGGACGGTCCGGCCGGCAATCGAGAGCCTTGTCGAACAGCGGCCGGACAACCGGGGGGCGTCCGCCGGGGGATCGAGCTCGCCGACCTCGAGCAGGCCCTGCCAGGTGGCGGTCACCGAACCGGGTGTGGCCTCGACCGACTCCGGGACTCCGGCGGCGGTCCAGCGATGCCCGCGGGCGATCACCAGGGGGACCCAGCACGGGATCGGCTGATCGACGGGAACCTCGAAGACCCCGGGGTGCCGGGGGGCGGCCAGGTAGTCGCTGCGGGTGGGTCCGACGAAGGGCACCACCAGCTCGGCCCCGGCGCTCCGATGCGCCCACACCGCGACTGGCCGGGCCTCCTCGAACGAGATGAGCCGGTCGGTGGGCCGGTAGGTGTCGGCGGGTGCCGCCGCGGGGAGATCGTCGGCCCGGCGCAGCTGCACGGCGGACCAGGCCAGTTTGCCCAGCACATCGAGGGTCATCTGCAGGCGCCGGAAGGGGCCGCGGTAGCCGTACGGCGAGCGGTACCGGTGGGCCGTGATCACGCCGTCTTCGAACCACGCCGGCAGCTGCCGGGCCGCATCGACCGCCCGCCGCAACCACCGGTCGGGGTCGGCCGCCGGTAGTTCGGCCGCGGCCAGGGCGGCCAGCTCGATGGTCAGGGCGATCCCGAGCACGCCGGTCGAACGACCCCACGGTATGGCCGTGCCGTCGTCGCCGGCCACGGCGTCGACCAGATCGAGGGCGCGGCCCGCTCCCTCGACCCACATCGGACCCAGGTGGGTGGCCAGTGGCTCGGTGAAGAGCCAGACGTCGGCGGCGTAGATGTCGTAGCGGCCGATGCCGTGGGTCGAGTCGTCCAGGTGCCCGAGGGGGTTGGCCCGGAGCATGGCGGCGGTCCGCTCGATCAGCGAATCCACGATCCCGGGGTCTTGTCCGAGTCCCAGGCGCTGACGGACCACCTCGCAGCGGGCCAGGACCGCGGCGTAGTTGCGGGGCAGGCCCTGGTCGAGGAGGGGGATCCAGTCGGTCGAGTCGCAGGCACGGGCCAGATTCGTCCGCTGGGCCTCCGTCCAGTCCTCCGTGATCGGGTTGCCGGCGAAGGCGCCGTAGCGGGCGAGGGTCTCGGCCACCCGGTAGGAGAAGAAGGTGTGGGTCTTCGGCCCGTCGATGGCACCGAGCACGGTACGGATCGACTCGGTGAGGCCGCGGCCGCCGATCTCCTCGACGCCGAGGTCGTGGAGCCAGCCCAGGGTGAAGACGAGGTCGGCCGGCACGTCGGGCTCGACCGGGTGTCCGCCGAAGGTCCCCGGGATCCGGAGACCGCGGAGGTGCCGGTCGAGGAGGTCCTCCACGGTGTCGACGACCAGCGCCTGGAGCTGGTCGGCCAGCTCTTGGCGGGTGGCGTGGGTGGTCACGATTGCGCCGACCGCCAGTCCGCATATGCCCGTGACGCGCCTTCATGGCCCCAGGGGCCGTCGTAGGTGACAACGCCGTACCGCAGGCACAGCTCCTGGCCGGCGGCGTGAACCAGCGGCTCGTCCCACAGGAGGGCGGCGTTCAGGAAGTTGGACCAGCCCTCGTCGCCGTAGGTGGCCGACCGGGTGCTGGCGTACCAGGTGACCGGGCTGCGGGGGTTCGACGGGTGGTCGAAGAAGGCGATCCCCGCCACGCCGTCATCGGCGCCGACCGTCCCTTCCAACGAGCACCACGCGGAGCGCTCGCCCCGCAGGATTTCGTGGTCCTCCCCGTCGTCGATCCGCAGGGTCGTGTCGTGCCAGTCCGGACGGCCCCGGAGGGTCAGCCCGCCGTAGCCGCCCCAGGTCGTGAACGGCGTGCGGTCGAGGACGACGTCGATGCGTGGGCACAGCGTGACCTCGACGTCGAGCAGATGGGCATCGGGAACCGGCCGGTCGGTGAGGACGAACTGCTGGTCGATGACCACCGTGCCGTCGACCGAGGTCCACGCCAGCTCGTTGCGCCGCACGGTGCCGCTGGGCGTGGCCTCGACGGTCGGAGCCACCGATTGGCGGAGGGTGCCGAAGGGCGGGAGCTCCTCCCAGAAGTTCTCGCCGTTGACGTACTTGAAGGTGAACCAGAGACCGTGGTGCCACGGGTGGTCGTCGGGGGCGTCGACGGAGAGCACCGTGCCCTTTGGCGTCGTGACCGGGTGCAGGAACGGCCGCGGCGCCCCGTCGAAGACGTAGGGCCAGATCTCGAGGTCGGTCGGGCCACGCGCCATGGCCAGGAGGCTACCGATCATCAGGCTCCCGGACCCGGCTGCGCCGGTGTCAGATGAAGGGCCGGCGGTCGAGGACGATCTCGAGGGGAATGGCAGTGACGATCTCGTCGGACCCGAGCCGCTTCTGGGCCTCGGCGAAGGTGCTCAGGACGGCCACCAGCGAATGGGTTCCCAGGCCCTGGCCGAAGGCGGCAGTCCGCCCCGAAGGGGTGAGGGCGGGGGCCAACCCGTCGAGCGCCGCCCGGATAGCTGCCGCGCAGCGACCATCGTCAACGCCCTCGTGGTCCATGGCCCGGGACAGCAGGTAGACGGCGTCGAGGGTGAGCCAGAACGGGTTGGCGGGGTCCCAGAGGCCGTCGTCGCGCTGGAGGCCGAGGACGGCCTCGACGCGCTGAGCGGCATGGGGAAGAGGTCGGCCGGCGCTCTCATAGGCGAAGGCGTAGTGGAACGTCCCGCCGATCTGATCGAGGTCGCCACCCGGGGGCTTGCCGTCACCGAACATCCCGTTGGCCGGATCGAGGTGGCGCTCGAGTCCGCCGAAATAGGCCGGCCACCACCCGGTTGTGACCAGGTCGGGCACGTTGAAGGCCAGTGAGCCCAGCCCGGCACCACGATGGCTCTCCAGGTAGACCCAGTCCTTCCAGTCCAACGAGGCGAGGAACCCGGTGATCCCTTCCGGCGTCACCCACGGCTCGGCGAAGGCCAGGGGCCAGCGCGGGCACTCATCCAGGAGGGCGAGCGCGGCGACACAGTACGCGGTGACGTGCAGTTCGACATGGCTGGCCGGGCCGGCCTCGAGGAAATAGCCGGTGTCCGGATCCTGATGGTCGTTGATCACTGCGGCCCACGCGGAGGCCTCGGCGTCCGTGAGCTGCGGCGCCCCGAGTGTCGAGCGGACGCAGAGCATGTCGGTCGAACCGTAGAGCGAGGGCGGTCCACCGCTGACGGCAGCGTAGGACCCCGGTGCCGGTCCCACCCGGACCGAGGGCTCGAAGTCCTCGGCGACCCAGTCGACGAGCGGGCGCAGGTCATGGCTCATGCCCCAGTCTCCCGTGTCATGGTGGCGCCGCGCCGCGGAGTCCTGCACTCAGGCGGTGCGACGAAGGCGATCCCGGTCAGTGAGCGAGCCGGGACGGCTCAGGGCACGCGGCGGCGTGGCCTCGTGGCACGAGCCGCGTAGCGGCGGCCGGACATCCGATAGTCGAGCCCGGCGTCGACCTCTGCGGCCACCTGCGACCGCACCAGGCACGGAAGGCACAGGGCGTCACCCAGCCCCCACGGGGGGACCACGACCAGGTAGGAGCTGTCGCAGTCGGCGCAGACCGTCGCCCCCGTCCATCCGACGGGGTTCTTCGGGCGGGGCGCGCCATCGAGGATCGGGTCCACTCGGATCGGGTCGGGAGTCACGTCGGGTCCTTTCGTACGGCGGCAGCACCCACCGTAGGGAGGGCGCCTAACGAGAGGATGAGAGCCGACTAAAGGTTGGCTAAGTGCCGGCTGGGAGGGGCAGCTTCGTCGATTCCCTTCCATGCCTACCGCACCGACGACGCGAACCCGCCGACCGGGTACCTGATGCCGGCGTCTCCCCTGACCTCAGAACTCGACGTCGAAGGCGGCGTAGTACGGGGCGAAGCGCTCCCTGACCTGATCGGCCTCGAGGCCGAAGTCGGACAGCTGGTACGAGTGGGTGCCAGGAAGGTCGGGTTCGTGGGTGCGGGCCCACTCCGCAACCGAAGCCCGGGACCGATCGTCGAAGGGGATGCCGATCCGGTCCAGGCCGTCCTCCAGAGCTTTCAGCGGATCCGTCCGGATCCGTGAGAAGGAGATGTCGGCGAACCGTCCGTCACCCGTCCGCTTCCTGAAGTCCATGGCACGCTCGATGGCCACTCCCCACCGCTCGAGCTCCTCGGCACCCAGCTCGGCGGAGTCGTCGCGGTCGCTGCTCCAGCTGCGGGTGTAGTGGATGAGGCTGCACACCGAGCCCAGCACCTCGGTGGGGTCCCGGTGACTCCAGAGGAAGCGTGCGTTGGGATAGCTCTCCACCAGGGCATCGAGGGCGAACATGTGCACCGGCGTCTTCAGGTGCCAGAGCGTGGGCGGGCAGTGCCACTGGAGGAGGCGCAGTAGCCGTCGGTGGTAGCGGTAGGTCTCCGTCATGTCGGTGTCGACGACCCACTCCAGATACGAGGGCACCCGGGCGAAGCCGTCGAAGTGGGCCGTCCGGTAGCTCATGCCCATGAGGTCCTGGCACTCCGTGGCCGAGGTGGCCTCGGTGTGGTGCATCGACTGCATGAGGGGGAAGGCCTCGTCCATCAGGGCCAGGTTCGCCTCCGTCACGGCGATGCGGGGGTCCGTGTGCTCCGTGGCCTTCTCCGGCGGTGGGACGGGCGAGCCCGACTCCCATATCCGGAGGGACCGGAACTGCGGATCGGCGCCGACCAGGTGGCTGAGTGCGGTGGTACCGGTGCGTGGCAGACCGATGACGAACACCGGACCACCGATCTCCTCGTCGTCGATCTCGGGATGGAGCCGGTAGGTGTCCTCCACCTCCAGGCGGGCCGACAGGAGTGCGGTCAGCCGGGCGTGCTGCATGATCTCGCCGATCTCGGTGAGGTCACCCTCGTCGTTCATCGAGGCCACCAGGCGCTCGAGCCCCTCGCGGTAGTGGTCACCACCGGTGTCGTCGAGGCCCGTCCGTGACCGGGCGTCCTCTTCGATCCGTTCCACGTCCAGGGTCATCTCGGGAACCGCCTGCTCACGGCCTTCCTCCGGATGTCGATCGCCGCGGCCCGTTCGCTCGGGGAGACCCATCGGATGTCCGGCGGCAGTTCCTCGGCCAGACGGTCGAACGACACGACTTTGGTGACGGGCACCGGGGCTGTCTGGGTGCGGACGCACCGCAGGATGATCGGACCTTCGCTGTGTCCGGCGGTGTCGAGCCAGTTGGCGAGTCCCGGATCCTGGTGGGCCACCACCACCCGGACCTTGCCGTCGGCGTCGACCGCGGCCTGGAACCCGTTCAGACTGGACTGCCGATTGCCGTAGTCGATGGTCTCCCACCAGAGGTTCCCCAGCGAGTAGCTCCAGTAGAGGCCCTCCGGCGGCGTGACCTCGATGATGAGCGCCTCGTCGGGACCCAGCTTCCACGATCCGATGACCGGCCGGTTTTCCGCGGCCGCTCCCATGGCCGTTCCGTCGAGCGGAGGGAGGAACGTGTTGGGAGCCTCGGGATTCGAGAAGCCCAGGAAGAAGTTGAGGTTCTCCTGCACGAAGTCGCCCAGAGCGATCACCTGACGGGCGATGGCCGCCTGCGGTTCGACGGTCGTGGGTTCATCGGCTTCGGTGGGTCCCGACAGCACCTCGATGGACACGGTCACGGGCACCTCGTTCTCCCAGTCGTAGAAGAAGTGCCGTACCACCAGCATGGTGGCGGCATCGTCGAGGGGGAGCCAGTTGCCCTCGTGGGGCTCGGCCGACAGGATGATCTCGAACT
>JBEKRV010000032.1:0-41151 GCA_049517675.1 Acidimicrobiales bacterium | reverse complement strand
TTGTCCTCCTTCTGGAGGACGAGGGCCTCGACGGCCTCGCCGAGGGTGACGATCTCGGAGGGGTCGACGTCGTTGCGGATCGACAGCTCGCGCACCGGGATGACGCCCTCGGACTTGAAGCCGATGTCGAGCAGGACCTCGTCCCGGTCGATCTTGACGACGGTGCCCTCCACGAGGTCACCGTCCTCGAACTCGACGATGGTGCCGGCCATGGCCTCTTCGAGGGAGCCGCCACCGAGGTCGTCCTCGGTGATCGACCGGGGCACGTAGGCCCCGTTCTCGTCGAAGTGGCCCATGGCCTCGGGTGACAGCAGGTCGGTGCCGGAGGGCACGACGTGGGTATCGGACATCAGGTAGGTAGCTCGCTTTCCGGACGGATGTGCCCCCACCGGCCGGTACGGCCGACGGCGGGGGCGTTCACAACACTTGCCACACTCTTGTGGCAGGGGAGCAATCCTAGTGCAACTGCGGGACGGACCAGCAGGTCAGCCCACCGGGGGCGTCCCGACGGGGTCGCCGGCGCCCGTGGCCGGTCGATCAGCCCTTGGCCTCCGCCCACGACGCTCCCCATGCCATCTCCACCTCGAGTGGCACGCTCAGGTCCGCCGCCCCGGTGAGCGCCGTCTCGGTGAGCGCCTCGACCGCGTCCGACTCCTCGGGCTCCACGTCCACCAGGACCTCGTCGTGGACCTGGAGCACCAGGTCGGAGCGGTACCCGCCCGCCTCCAGACCCGAGTCGAGCCGGATCAGGGCCATCTTGAACAGGTCGGCGGCCAGGCCCTGGATGCCGGCGTTCATCGCCTGACGCTCCGCCGCCTGGCGCACCTGGTGGTTGGGCGAGGTGAGGTCCGGCAACGGGCGGCGGCGACCGTAGGCGGTGACCGTGTACCCCTTGGACCGCGCCTCGGCCACGGCCCGGTCCATGTAGTCGTGCACCGACGGGAAGGCGCCGAAGAACGCGTCGAGGATCCCCTTGGCCTCCTCGACCGGGACTCCCAGGCGCTGGGACAGTCCGTAGGCCTCCATCCCGTAGGCCAGGCCGTAGGAGACCATCTTGGCGGTGGACCGCTGCTCGTGGGTGACGGCGTCCCGGTCGACGCCGAAGACCCGTGCGGCCACCGTCCGGTGGATGTCCTCGCCGGCGGCGAACGCCGCGGTCAGTCCCGGGTCCCCGGACAGGTGGGCGATGGCCCGCAGCTCGACCTGGTCGTAGTCGGCCACCAGGAGGCGCCGACCCGGCGAGGGCACGAACGCCTCGCGGAACCGCCGCCCCTCGTCCGTCCGCACCGGGATGTTGTGCAGGTTGGGCCGGTCCGAGGAGAGCCGGCCCGTGCGGGCCACGGTCTGGCGGAACGTGGCGTGGATCCGCCCGTCCGACGCGATCTCGGCGGCCAGGTTCTCGCCGTAGGTCGAGCGCAGCTTCTCGACCTCGCGGTAGCGCAGCAGGACCTCCACGATGGGGTGCTGTCCCCGCAAGGACTCGAGGGTACGCGCGTCCGTCGAGAACCCCGTCTTGGTCTTCCGGCCCGGTGACAGTCCGAGGTCCTCGTACAGGACGGAACGGAGCTGCTTGACCGAGTTCACGTTGAACGGTCCCCCGGCCAACTCGTGCATCGTGGTCTCGAGCTCCTGGCACTCGGCGGTCAGCTCCGCGGCGATGGACCGGAGGACCTCACGGTCGACCGGGATGCCGACCACCTCCATCCGGGCGAGCACCCTGACCAGGGGGCGCTCCATGTCGTCGAAGAGCTGTTCCTCCCCCACCTCGGCCAGGGCCTCCTGGAGCGGTCGGCGGAGACGGGCCAGGGCGGCCGCCAGGCGGACGAGTCCGAGCCCGGTGTGGTCGAGCGATCCCCCCGGGGCGCCACCGTCCGCCGCGGCCTCGGATTCGGATTCGAGGAGGAAGGCGCCCTGGCCCCTCCCGGCCGTCCCGTCGTCGACGTCGACGCCGAGGAAGCGGCCGGCCAGATCGGACAGCCGGTACCGGTCCACCGAGGGATCGAGCAGGTAGGCGGCCACCGCGGTGTCGATGACGAGGCCGGTGACGTCGACACCGAGCGGCAGCAGGGACCGCATCAGCTCCTTGGCGTCGTGGGCGACCACGCCGACACCGTCGGGCCCGAGGCCCGCGGCAAGTGCGGCGAGGACCACCGGGTCGCCCACCAGCGGCCCGTCGGGCCCGGGACCGAGGTAGACGGCGGCCGTCGTCGCGTCCGCGTCGGACACCGACGGCTCCGCCACCACGGCCAGGGCCAGCAGGCTCGACCGGCCCGGGTCGCCCTCCCACATCGGGGCGAGCGCCACGGTTCCGGTGCCCGCCCGGGCGGCGTCGACCACCGCGTCGAACCCGGCGCCGGCCGACGCCGCGTCGGACGGGACCAGGCACTCCGGAGCCGCCAGCCAGTCCGGCTGGGCGGCAGGCTCACCCGGCGTGCCGTCGCCGCCGGGGTCGTCCTCCACCCCGTGCCCGGCGGCCGGGGCGCCGAGGAGTCCGTCCCTCATGGCCGAGTCGAACCGTTCCCAAGCACCGCGCATCTCGAGGTCGGCGAACACCGTGCGGGCCGCCTCGTGGTCCCACCCGCCGAGCACCAGGTCGTCGACGTCGACGTCGAGCGGGACGTCGCGCACCAGGGGGATGACCTCGGCGTTGACCCGCACCCGGTCGGCGAACTCGGCCAGGTTCTGTCGGAGCTTGGGTGACAGCGCGTCGAGGTGGGCGTAGAGGGTGTCGAGGTCGCCGTACTCGTTGATCAGCTTCGCCGCGGTCTTCTCCCCGACCCCCGGCACCCCCGGGAGGTTGTCGGACGGGTCGCCGCGCAGCGCGGCCAGCAGCGGGTACTGGGGAGGGAGCACCCCGGTCCGCTCCTGGATGCCGGCCTCGTCGTAGAGGGCGTAGTCGCTGACCCCCCGGCGGTTGTAGAGCACGCGGATGTAGGGGTCCTCGACCAGTTGGTAGGAGTCGCGGTCGCCGGTCACGACGATCACCGGATGCCCGCGGTCGCGGGCCTCGGAGGCCAGCGTGGCCAGGACGTCGTCGGCTTCGAAGCCCTCCGCCGAGACCACCGGGATGGCCAGTGCCTCCAGCACGTGGCGGATCATGTCGAACTGCGGGGGGAGGTCGGCGGGCGTCTCGTCCCTCCCGCCCTTGTAGTCGTCGACGATCTCGTCCCGGAACGTCCCCCCGGGGAGGTCGAAGGCGACGGCCAGTCCCACCGGCCGGTGGTCGCGCACCAGGTTGAGAACCATGGAGGCGAAGCCGTGCACCGCGTTGGTGGTGACACCCCTGCTGGTCTTGAGGGTGTCCGGCAGGGCGAAGTACGCCCGGAAGGCGAGCGACATGCCGTCCAGCAGGATCAGGGGCCGGGTCTGCCCGTTCGTCGCATCGGCCGGGGTCGGGGTGGGAGGCATGGTCGGGACGGTACCCGGGCCTAGGGCTCGAGCGTCCCCTCGAGGATCTGGCGGGCCACGTCGACCATGCGGGACCGGGTCCCCATGGCCGTCTTCTGCACGAACCCGAACGCGTCGGACTCGTTCATCCCGTGGCGCTCCATGAGCACCCCCTTCGCCCCGTCCACCAGACGACGGGTCTCGAGCTTGTCCTCGGCGATGGCGACACTGGCGACGATCCCGTCGTCCACCGCCTGGCGGGCCTCGGCGTCGATGGCCCACTCCTGTTCGCACCGGGCGAGGGCCTGGTCGATGGCCGGGATCAGCTCGATCCGCTGGAACGGCTTGACCAGGTAGGCCGCCACCCCGGCGTCGCGGGCCTCATCGATGAGGTTCCGCTGGCTGAACGCCGTGAGGATGAGGACCGCCACCTTGAGGTCGAGGTCGCGGATGTCCCGGGCCGCCTGGAGTCCGTCGGCCCCCGGCATCTTGACGTCGAGGATGACCAGGTCGGGCCCGTGGGTGCGCACCAGCTCGACGGCGTCGTCCCCGCGACCGGTCTCGCCGACGACCTGGTAGCCCTCGTCGAGCAGGATCTCCTTCAGGTCGAGCCGGATGATCGCCTCGTCCTCTGCGATGACCACTCGCCTGCTCATCGTGTCGTCACTCCTTGGCTCGGGATCGGATGCTCCTGCCCGGGTAGGGGATTCTTGCATCGGGGAGCGGGTCCCGTGCCCGCGGGGGCGGCCGGCCACCCGTGACTTGCGGGACCGGTTCCGTTCGCGGTCGTCGGTCGGACCCCGTCGCCCACGCCGACGGGATTCAACCGGGCCCGACCACGAGACGCTCGAGCAGGTCGTCCTGGCGGCGCTCCAGGTCGGCGATCTGCTCGACGAGCGCCTGACGGGTGCGGATCAGTGCCGAAGCCTGCCGGCTGGCCTCGTCGTGCTCCTTGGCCGCCACCGGGGTCTCGGCCACGAGCGCTCGCAACCGGGTGTCGTCGGCGATCTCGTTGACCACCACCAGCTGCTCGTCGAGGACGGCCAGCTCGCTCCGGGCGCGCACCAGACGCTGGTGGGCGTCGCTCAGGCGTCGTTCGATCGTGGTCCGGTGCATGGGAGGGCAATTGTACGCATGCCGGGACTGTACGCATGCCGGGACCCCGGTCCGACAGGGGGAGCCCGGCGACGGCCCCGACAGCCCCGTCAGGATCCGACCGGGACGCGCACCCGGCGCACCAGCAGTTCCTCGAGGGCGGCCCGGTCGGGGGCGGGACCCATCCCGGGGACCTCCGACACGGGCACGGCGAGCCGCCCGGTCGCCCCGTCCACCCGACCCGCGACCGGCTCGACCAGGTCGGCGGCCAGGTACGCGGCCGGTGGCGCCACGTCACCGGGGAAGCTGAACCCGGGCAGGGCGGCGAGGGCGGTGGTCACCCTGCGGGCGTAGCCCGACTCGAACATCCCCCCGATCCACCACGGGACACCCGCGGTCGAGCACCACTCGATCACCTCCAGTGCGGAACCGATCCCCCCGAGCCGCGCCGGTTTGACGCACACCACCGAGCAGGCCCCCGACGTGACGGCGTCCACGACGCGGCGCGGTCCGTCCAGGCTCTCGTCCAGGCAGATCGGTGTGGACATCCGCTCGGCCAGTCGCCGATGGCTCTCCAGGTCGCCACGGGCGAAGGGCTGCTCGATGCAGAGGAGACCGAACCGGTCGAGCCGGACCAACAGGTCGCCATCGGCAGCGGTGTAGGACCCGTTGGCATCGACCTGGAACCGTGGCGTCGGCCCCGGTCGGCGTCGCGCCCACTCGGACAGAGCGGAGACGGTGGCGAGCTCCGTGCCGGGGGCAACCTTGACCTTCACCCGGGCGTACCCCTCGACGGTCAGCCTCTCGACGACGGCGAGGAGCTCTGCGGTCGAGGCGGGGAGACCGAGCACCGCCCCCGGTTCGACCGTGGTGCCGGACACGCCGAGTACCGAGGCGAAGGAGCGACCAGCCGCCCTCAGATGGGCGTCGCCCACGGCCATCTCGAGTGCGGCGAGGGACAGGGGGCGATCCGGGACTCGGTCGGCCAGGGTCCGGACTTCCGCGACGGACGGCAGCGCACCTATGTCCCGTGCGACCAACGCTCCCAACGAGGGCACGATCGCCTGCTCCAGCGTGGCGAAGGCACCGGCCACGTCCTCGCTGTCGTAGGTCGAGTCGGCCAGCGCCGCGCACTCTCCCCACCCGTCGACGGGACGCCCGTCCCGCCCGGCACGGCAGCGCAGTCGCACGAGGACGAGCGGCCGCCCACGGTGCGTGCCCACCGCCGTCTCGACCGGTCGGACGAACGGCAGCTCGACCCACCACAGCTCCGCCTCCTCGAGGATCAGCGATCCCTCGACGCCCAGCCCGTCCCAGGTCCGACGGGGCGTGATCGGCCCGCCCCCGGTGTCGAGCTCCATCGCCCGAGCCTACGGTCCCTCCGACCGGCGGCGCGACCGCAGCCGCACCCCTCGCACCGTGGTCGCGAGACGGTGCGGATAGGCTGCGCAACCGTCGGCCCGGGTGGCGGAATGGCAGACGCGGTGGACTCAAAATCCACTGTCCGAAAGGGCGTGCGGGTTCGAATCCCGCCCCGGGCACGTTTCGCGCCGGTCTCACCGGCGGCCGCTACGGACCGACCAGCCGGTCCCCGGGGATGGGGCGCAGCTTGCGCAGTGGTCTGGCCACGACGAACAACATCGCGGCGAGCACGACGAGCGACAGGCCCACCGATGCGAGGGAGAGGAACCCGAGCAGGGCGACGACGCCGACGCACACGCTGCCCCACCGGCTCCACTCCTCGCTCTTCTGGCGGATCCGGCGCACGAGGCTCAACCCCGACACCACGCACGCCACGGCCACCACCGCGATGAGGAAGATCACCGCGCCCGGTGAGGCGGCGTAGACCGTCTCGGTCCGGACGTGGCCGGGCACGCCCGCGTTCGTCGTCGTCGTCGCTCCCAAGAACAGACCGGTGATGAGGAACGACCAGACGACCGCGCCCCCGAGCGCGATCCACCGGTGCCGCAAGGACCGCTTCGGCGTCGGTGGACGCCTCGTCAGGAAGTCCATCGGGTTGATGACCAGACCGCCCGACTGCCCGCCCATCGGAACCGCCGGCGACATTCCGACGGTTCCCGGCAGCGCCGGGCTGCCGAAGAAGTCGAACTGGCCCTCGGGAACCTCGCCCGGGGTCTCCCCGCGGTCGCCCCCCCGGAGGAGGTCGTCCGACGCCCGCCCCGGCCCGGGATACGGATGGGACCGCATGAGCGGTCCGGTGACCACTCCGTCGGGCGGTGGGTCCTGGGTCTCGGTGCGCCCGTCCCGGACCAGCGAAGTCGCCCGACCCTGCGAGTACCAGCGCTGTTCGTGGACGCCGAACGGGTCGACGAACCACCCCTGGGGTGGCTTCTCCGGGTCCTCGGCACCCATATCCATGCCCCGACAGTAGACGGAGCCGGGCGCGGCGGACCTGCGGCCACCCGCTCCAAAGCACCGTTTCGAGCCGGGGCCGTGACACACTGGCGTCTCCACCGGTTGACCGGATGTGCGACGAGCTGCGAGAGGAGTCTGTGGGTGCTGGCCTTCACCTTCCCGGGACAGGGGTCCCAGCGGTCCGGTATGGGCCATGCCTGGGTCGACCACCCCTCGTGGGAGGTCGCAGGCGAGGCCTCCGAGATCGCCGGGCGCGACCTGACGGCGCTCCTCCTCGACGCACCCATGGACGAACTCACCCGCACGGCCAACGCCCAGCTGGCCACGTTCGTGATGAGCCTGGTCGTACTCGACGCCGTCGAGCGGCTCGGCCTCGCCCCGGCGGCCTGCGCCGGCCACAGCCTGGGTGAGTACACCGCCCTCGTGGCCTCCGGCGCGCTCTCCCTCCCCGACGGCACCTCGCTGGTCGTCGAGCGGGGGAACGCCATGCAGGAGGCCGCGGACGGGCGGCCCGGGACCATGGCGGCGCTGATCGGGATCTCCGACGGCGACGCCGAGGTGGCCTGCCAGCGCGCCGAGGCAGACGTGTGGGTGGCCAACTTCAACGCCCCCGGACAGGTGGTCATCGCCGGGACGGAGCACGGGATCGCCGCCGCCACCGTGCTCGCCAAGGAGCTGGGCGCCCGCAAGGTGCTGCCCATCCCGGTGTCGGGCGCCTTCCACACCCCGATGATGCTGCCCGCACGCACCCGACTGCGCGAGCGCCTCGACGCGGTCACGTTCCACGCTCCCGAGGTCCCCGTGGTCGCCAACGTCGACGCGCGCGTCCACACCGACGCCGCCGAGTGGCCCGGTCTGCTTTCGGCCCAGCTGTGCAGCCCGGTCCGGTGGCGCCAGTCCCTCGAGGCCCTGAACGGCCGGGGTGCCACGCTGATCGTCGAGCTCGGTCCGGGCGCCGTTCTGACCGGGATGGTGCGACGCGCGACGCCCGACGTCCGGGGCGTGTCGGTCGCCGTCCCCGACGACCTGGACAAGTTGATGGACACCGTCTCCGGGGTCGACGACTGGGGTGCGGCGGCGCCGAGCAACCAGGGCGAGCACCTCTACACCTCGGAGCGGGTGGTCGTGAGCCCGGCCCCCGGCGTGTTCGACCCGGCCCCCCACCTCGCCGCCCTCGAGAGCACGGCGCTGGCCGAGGCCCACGCCGCCCCGGGGAGCGGTGCCGGCGCCGAGCCGGGCTCGCTGCTGTCGGTCGGCGACCTGGTCGGGACCGTCGGGCTCACCGAGGTGCGCACGCCCTTCGAGGGGATCCTGGTCCGTTGGCTCGCCGTGCGGGGAGAACGGGTCGTCGAGGGTCAGCCGGTCGCATGGATCCGCTCCCGGGCGGGCAACCCGTGACCCCCGCGGGGCCGGAGGCCGCGGCATGAGCGAGACGCCGACCGACGACGGGCCGAGGGTGGTGCTGGTCACCGGGGGGTCCCGTGGGATCGGACTCGCCTGCGCCGAGTGGTTCCTCGCCGCGGGGGACCGGGTGGCGATCACCTCGCGGACCGGGACCACCGAGCGCGACCTCGGGTTCGGGCCCGACCGCTTCCTCTCCCTCACCTGCGACGTGACCGATGCCGGACAGGTGGAGGCCGCCTTCGGGGCCGTCGAAGCGGCGTGGGGTCCCGTCGAGGTCCTCGTGGCCAACGCGGGGGTCACCCGGGACACCCTGGTGCTCCGGATGAGCGAGGACGCCTGGTCCGAGGTCATCGACACCAACCTCACCGCGGTGTTCCGGGTCACCAAGCGGGCCCTCACCAAGATGCTCCGCCTCCATCGCGGCAGGGTCGTCATGATCTCGTCCGTCGGCGCATTCATCGGGTCGGCCGGCCAGGCCAACTACGCGGCGTCCAAGGCGGGACTCGTGGGCATGGCCCGTTCCCTGGCCCGGGAGGTGGCCAGCCGGGCGATCACCGTCAACGTCGTGGCACCGGGGCTCGTCGGGACGAATATGCTGAGCGCACTCGGCGAGGCCAAGCTGGCCGAAATCGCCGGGCAGGTACCGCTCGGCAGGGTGGCCCGGCCCGACGAGGTGGCCGCCGTCGTCGGGTTCCTCGCATCCGACGATGCCGGGTACGTGACCGGCGCCGTCCTGCCGGTGGACGGCGGCCTCGCCATGGGGATGTGAACCCGTCTGGCGCACAGGGCACCGCAACCGACAACATGGCCCGGCACCGGCCGGGTGGGCCCCCGCCGGACCGACCGGGTCCACGGACCGGCGACATCGAGACACCGACCAAGGAGACGCAGTGAGCAACGACGAGACGTTCGAGAAGTTCAAGGGGTGCGCGGTGGAGGTGCTCCAGGTCCCCGCGGACAAGATCACCAAGGAGGCACGGTTCGCCGAGGACCTCGACGCCGACAGCCTCGACCTGGTCGAGCTGGTCATGGCCCTCGAGGAGACCTTCGACGTCAGCGTCGACGAGACCGAGCTCGAGGGGATCGAGACCATCGGCCAGGCCTACGACCTCATCGTCGCCAAGATCTGATGTTGCTGGGCATCGGCCCTGACGGACCGATCGCCGGCAGGCGGGTCGCGATCACCGGCATCGGGGCCATCGCCTGCTGCGGGACGGGCGTCGACGCCTTCTGGGCCGGGCTCCACCGCCCGGCGCCCGAAGGCGAGCGCCGGGTGCGCGACTTCGATCCCGAGCACTGGTTCTCCACCAAGGACGCCCGCAACGTCGACCGGTTCGCCCAGTTCAGCGTGGCCGTCGCCGACATGGCCCTCGTGGACGCCGGAGCGCTCGGCGCCGACCCCGAACGGTCCGGGGTCGTCATGGGGACCGGGGTCGGTGGTCTCCAGTCGCTCGAGACCCAGATCCTGGTCTACGGCGAGAAGGGCGCCCGTCGGGTCTCCCCCCGCCTGGTCCCCATGATGATGTCCAATGCCGGCGCCGCCGCGGTCTCGATGCGCCTCGGTTGGCACGGCCCATCCGAGACGATCATCACCGCCTGCGCGGCCGGCGCCCACAGCATCGCCCACGCCGCCAGACTCGTCGCCTCGGGGCGGTGCGACGTCGCCGTCGGCGGTGCCGCCGAAGCGGGCATGACCAACGTGGGCATCGCGGCGTTCGCCAACATGACCGCGCTGTCCACGACGGGCCACTCCCGGCCGTTCGACGTCCGCCGCGACGGCTTCGTCATGACCGAGGGTGCCGGCGCCCTGGTCTTCGAGGACTGGGAGCGGGCCGTGGCCCGCGGTGCCCGCATCTACGGTGAGCTCGCCGGCGCCGGGAGCACGGCCGACGCCCACCACGTCACCGCACCCGCTCCGGGCGGGACGGGGGCGGCCGCCTGCATGCGCGAGGCGATGCACGACGCCGGGATCACCCCCGACCAGGTGGCCCACATCAACGCCCACGGGACGTCGACGCCGCTCAACGACAAGGCCGAGTCGGACGCGATCGGGACCGTGTTCGGCCCCGACTCGCCCCCCGTCACCTCGACCAAAGGGGTGACCGGGCACGGCCTCGGGGCCAGCGGGGCCATCGAAGCGGTCGCCGCGGTGTTGACCATCGCCCATGCGAGCATCCCCCCGACCGACGGTTACGAGGAGCCCGATCCCGAGATCCACCTCGACATCGTCGCCGGGGCGGCCCGGCCGTGGGAGCCGGGACCGATCCTCTCCAACTCCTTCGGGTTCGGCGGGCACAACGGCTGCCTGGTCATCTCCCCTGCCTGAGCACCCCGCCGGAGGAACCGGACGGAGACGGACGGACCGACCCACCCATCCCCTACCGTGGACCGATGATCGACGCCGCCACCCCGAGTGATCACCAGGAGGGTCGCGACGGGCCGCCCGACCTGGCCATCGGGGCGTTCACCCCCCACGCGCCCTGGATCGTGGACCCCGAAACCATGCCCTGGCGGTTCGCACGGGGCGAGGATCCCGACATCGACACCCTGCGGAGGCAGGCCGCCGAGCTGGCCCGGACCCTGGTCCACCCCCAACACCTCCCCTCCGTGGGCCGGGTCCTGACCGTGATCTACCGGATCGGCGGGGCCCTCCTGCTGTGGGGGGCCAACGAACGGGGAACGCCCGGGTCGCGGGCAGGGCTGTCGTCGCGCCTGCGGCCCGCGTTCGAGCGTCTCGGTCCCACCTACATCAAGCTCGGTCAGATCATCTCGTCGGGCGAGGGGATCTTCCCCGAGGAGCTGGTGGCCGAGTTCCGGCTCCTACGCGACCGGGTACCCCCCGAACCGTTCCACGTGGTGCGCCGCACCGTCGAGGAGGACCTCGGCCGGCCGCTGGCGGAGGTGTTCACGTCGTTCGACTCCACGCCGATCGCCTCCGCCTCCATCGCCCAGGTGCACAGCGCCACGCTCCGGACCGGCGAGCGGGTCGTGGTCAAGGTCCAGCGCAGCCGGGTCGCTCCGTTGGTCCGCCTGGACGTGGCCGCCATGGCATGGATCGCGCCGTTCCTGGTCGGCCGGATCCCGGTCGCCGCCCTCACCAACCCGCCGGCCCTGGTCGAGCTGTTCGCCGAGACCATCGTCGAGGAGCTCGACTTCCGCCTCGAGGCCCAGAACATGCTGGACATCGCCGGGGTGTTCGCCGCAACCGGGCAGCGCAGCGTGGTGGTCCCCCGTCCCCATCCGGACCTGGTGACCCGCCGGGTCCTGGTCATGGAGCACCTCCACGGGTTCTCGTGGGGGGACGCCGAGGGCATGCGGGTGGCGGGCATCGACACCGCCGCCGTGCTGCGGTCGAGCCTGATCGCCTTCCTCGAGGGAGCCCTCCTCTTCGGGGTGTTCCACGGCGACCTCCACGGCGGCAACATGATGGTCCAGTCCGACGGGACGGTCGCCCTCCTCGACTTCGGGATCACCGCGCGCCTCGACGAGGCCAAGCGCCAGGCGTTCCTCCGCCTCGAGATGGGGGCGAGCACCAACAACGTGACCGTCCAGGTCGAGGCCCTGCGGGACCTGGGCGCCCTGCCGGCCGACTCGGACATCGAGGCGGTCATCCGCGACCTGAACCTCGACCGTCCGCCGATCGACCCGACCACGCTGACCGCCGAGGAGATGGTGGCCGAGCTGCGCGAGGTGACCAAGGCCCTCCTCGGCTACGGCGCACGCCTCCCGAAGGAGCTCATGCTGTTCGTCAAGAACATGCTGTTCCTGAACGGGGCCATGGCCACCATGGCCCCCGACGTCGACATCCTGGGCGAGATCGTGGCCATCGTGACCTACTTCACCGAGCGCCACGGCGAGCAGATCGCACGCGAGGTCGGCTTCGAGGTGTCGGACGAGACCATCGACCTCGACGGCTACCGGGCGGCACTCGGGTTCACCGGGGACGACGACGCCATCACCTTCCGCGATCTCCAGGAACGCCGCGAGCTCATCGCCAAGCGGCTCGAGGCCCACGAGCACCCGAGGCGCCGGGTCCCCCTGGTGCGGACCGTCTACCGGCTCGTCCGCCCGGACCGCGACTGACCGGGCCGATCGGGCCGGAAATCCGTCGATACCGGGTCCTTCGGCCCTGTTCATGGCGGGAGCCCGGCCCCGAGACTGTTGCCATGTCCGCCCCCGACGGTGAAACGCGCCCGATCGACCCCATCACCGTCTGCCTCGTCGAGGACCACGCCCAGGTGCGCGACGAGCTCAGTGTCATCCTGACCGGCGCCGGGATGTCCGTGCTGGCCGCGGTCGGAACCGCCCACGACGGCCGCCGGGCCGTCACCGAGCTCCTGCCCGATGTGGCGGTCGTCGACAACCGCCTCCCGGACGGCACGGGGATCGAGCTGTGCAGGACGTTGACGGAGACCGTTCCCGGCGTGACCCTCATCCTGCACACGGGGACGGTCGACCGCCAGGTGGCGATCGACGCCCGGGACGCCGGTGCGGTCGCCGTGGTCCCGAAGGAGATCCGTACGGACCATCTGATCGACACCATCCGGAGGAACCACCCGGGCGCCCGGGCCTGACCCGGGTCGGGGTCGACGAACGCCGACCGGAGCCCCCGTCGCCCCCCCCGTCGCGATGGCCGGTCAGCCGTGCGACCCGACCTTGGCCAGGAAGGGCATGAGGTACCGGAAGAAGGCGTTGTCGGGGTAGGCGCCGGCCGGGTCGTTGTGGGCGTAGGTGCTCTGACGGTCGACGAGGGTCAGGTTGCCCATGGGGATCCCCGACTGGCGGGCCAGGGTCGTGGTGGCATCCAGCACACCCTGGCCGCCGAGGTGCGCGGCGAAGGCGTAGATCAGGAGCGACCTGGGCAACGAGTGCCCCATGGTGGCGTCGACGCCGAGCACGGTCTGGGCCGGGTTGGCGTTCCCGTCCGCCACCGCGCCGGTGTCGTCGGTCAGCCGCTGGGGGAAGTACCACTCCGTGCCGTTGGCGTCCTGGATCCCCGCGCCCTCGAACATCGACGCGAAGCGGTCGATGGGGGTCAGGGCGCCGGTGCCGTTCCAGCCGTGGACCGGTCCGGCCGCGGCGATCCCCTGTCCCAGGTGTCCCTGGGCCGCCTCGAGGCTCGGCGGCGAGGTGGCCACGTTGAGGGCGTAGCCGTACTGGCCCAGATTGGTGACCGGGACCGGCGGGACGATGTCGGGGGGCAGGAGCCCGGACGTCTGGCCGAGCGACGGGGCGTCCGGGTCCTGGAGGGCGGACGCGGCTCCCGTGGCCTCGAACAGTCCCGCGTACGGGGCGGTGATCCCGCCGAACGACAGCCACGGGGAGGCGTCCGGCGCGTTGAGCGACTGCAGGTCCTGGGTCGCCTGTCGGGGGGTCATCGGGGTCGGAGCGCTGGCGCCGTCGATGTAGACGAGCCCGGCGAGGTCGTCGGCCCCGGGCCTTCCCCCGAAGTCCCACGTGGCGTACGCCGTCACCACCGCCCCACCGAGCGAGTGCCCCCCGAGCACGACCTTCCCGCCGAGGCGGTTGGCCGCGTCGATCACGATGCGGAGGTCCTGGACGGCGACGTCCATCCCCCACTGGCTGGCGAACCCGACACTCGAGTTCGGAACGACCTGGTAGTGGTGGGTGATGCCCGGGTCCTTCAGGTAGCCGAGGTAGTAGTCGAACAGCTCGGTCGTCGTGACCTCGTGCTGCTTGTACAGGTCGAGCACCGACTGGTCCTCGAGCAGGTTCTCCCGGCGTTCGACCGACCAGACCTGCCAGCTGCTGTCCTTCGAGACGATCCACTTGGCCAGCGGCACGAAGTAGGCACCGGCCGCAGAGGTCCCGGGCTCGAGCACCAGGACGTTCCTGGCACTTCTGGACCCGACCTCGAGCACGCCGACCTTGTCGTAGCGGGCCGGGGTGCCCGGTGCGTCGAATCCGTCCATCCAGGTCACGTGCACGGGCCCGGACGACGTGCCCGTCGACGGCGCGGCCGACGAACTGGACCCGCAGCCCGAGGCCACCAGGGCGAGGCACGCGGCCGCGGCCGCCATCGGAAGCAGGTGTCCCCACGAACGCCCGGGCATGCGGAGGGTCTACCACCCGGCGACCCCCTCTGCGACCGGTGGTCGCCGACGGCGCCGCGTTCAGCCGGCGTCGATGGCGGCCCGCAGCGACCCCACGAACTCGGCGGCAACGTCGGGACCGCCACCCTCGAGCAGGCGGCGCACCAGGGCGGAGCCGACGACCACCCCGTCGGCCACCTCGCACACCGAGGCGGCCTGGTCGGGCGTCGACACGCCGATCCCGACGCACACGGGGAGGTCGGTGACGGTACGCACCCGGATCGCCACTTCGCGGGCCGTGCCGGCCAGTGCGGTCTGCTCGCCGGTCACCCCCATCCGTCCGACGGCGTAGACGAAACCGCGGGAACGGTCGCAGATCCGGTCGATCCGGTCGTCGGGGGTGGACGGGGCGACGAGCAGGACGGTGGCCACGTCCTCGGCGTCCGCCGCGTCGGCCCACTCCCCGACCTCCTCGAGCGGGAGATCGGGGATGATCGCACCGGAGACCCCCGACTGGTGCATAGCCCCGGCGATCCGGACGTGGCCGGCCCGGTAGATCAGGTTGTAGTAGGTCATGACCACGAGGGGGACCCCGACGTCGACCCGGCTCAGGTCGGCCAGCACACCGTCGGGCGTCGTGCCCCGCCGGAGGGACCGCAGCGAGGACTCCTGGATCACCGGGCCGTCGATCATCGGGTCGGAGAAGGGGATCCCGACCTCGATGGCGTCCGCTCCGGCACCGGCGAGCGCCTCCAGCACCAGGAGCCACTCGTCGTCGAGACCACCGGTGACGTAGGGGATGAGCAGCTTGTGGCCGGCGTCCCGCCGGGCCCGCAACGCCGACTCGAGCCGGCCGGGGGTGCGGGACGGGACGACCGCGCTCATACCCGGCCCCGCAGGATGTCCCGGACCTGGGCGACGTCCTTGTCGCCCCGACCCGACAGGTTGACCAGCACGGTGGACCCGGGCGCCAGCTCGCCACCGGCCGCGGCGGCCACCACCCAGGCCACGGCGTGAGCCGACTCGAGGGCGGGCAGGATGCCCTCGGTGCGGGCCAGGAGCCGGAAGGCGTCGATCACCGCGTCGTCGTCCGCCGACACGTAACGGGCCCGTCCGAGCGCGGCCAGGTGGGCGTGCTCGGGGCCGATGCCCGGGTAGTCGAGGCCGGCCGAGATCGACTCCGCCTCGAGGATCTGCCCCACCTCGTCCTGGAGCAGGGCACTGCGCATGCCGTGCAGGACTCCGGGGATCCCGGTGGAGACCGCGGCCCCACCGGCCGCTTCGACGGCCACCAGCTGCGCCGACGTGGTGTCGGCGAACCCGGCGAAGATCCCGGCGGCGTTCGACCCCCCACCGGCGCAGGCGACCACGACGTCCGGGGCACCGCCGTCCAGCAACGCGCGGCACTGCTCGCGGGCCTCGTCGCCGATCACCCGCTGGAACTCACGGACCATCCACGGGTAGGGATGGGGGCCCATCACCGATCCGAGGCAGTAGTGGGTGTCCCCCACCGACGCCACCCAGGCCCGCAGCGCCTCGTTGACGGCGTCCTTCAGGGTCCGGCTGCCGCTGGTCACCGGGATCACCGTCGCGCCCAGCAGCTCCATGCGGAACACGTTGAGCTCCTGGCGCCGGGTGTCCACCTCCCCCATGTAGACGATGCACTCCATGCCGAACAGCGCGGCGGCCGTGGCGGTGGCCACTCCGTGCTGACCGGCCCCGGTCTCGGCCACGAGCTTGCGCTTGCCCATCCGACGGGCGAGCAGACCCTGGCCCACCACGTTGTTGAGCTTGTGCGATCCGGTGTGGTTGAGGTCCTCCCGCTTCAGCAGTACCCGGACCCCGAGCTCCTCGGACAGCCGGCCGCACTCGGTCACCGGGGTCGGGCGACCGCCGTAGCCGTGGAGGATGGCATCGAGCTCGGAGCGGAACGCCGGATCGGCCCAGGCGTCGCGGAAGGCGCTCTCGAGCTCGATGCAGGCCGGGACCAGTGACTCGGGGACGTAGCGTCCCCCGAAGTCGCCGAAGCGTCCGGTCGGGCCGGGGTCGCCCATGATCGCGGTGAGGTCGGTCGTGTCTGCGGTCATCGTGTCGTGCTCACTGTTCGCTTCCGGTCGGGGGGCAGGCTCGCGGGGGCCGACGGACCACCGGGTGGCCGGGTCGTCCCGCTGCCGTCGGGCGGGTACCGGGGGACGTCATCCGTCGTCCTGCCAGTCGAAGAGGTCGGTCGAACGACGGGAGCCCGGAAGCTCGGTGTCGTCCCGGGCGACACCGTCGGCCAGGCGCTCGGCGACGACCCTCCGGCCGGCCTCGCGGGCGGCCACCACGAAGTCGCGCACCTTGGCGGGATCCTTGACCCCCGGTGCGGACTCCACGCCGCTCGCCACATCGACACCCCACGGATGGAGGTGGGCGATGGCGCCGGCGACGTTGTCGGGTCGCAGGCCGCCCGAGACGATCAGCCGGCCCGGGTCCACGACCCCCTCGGCCAGTCTCCAGTCGAAGAGCTCGCCGGACCCCGGGTTCGGACCGTCGATCATCAGGGTCCGGGCGCCGTACTCGGCGAAACGGTCGATGCTGCGGTGCCCGGCGGGGAAGGCCTTGATCGTCCATCCGACCCGCTCGGCCACCCACCGGGTGTCGTCGACCGATTCGAGGCCGTGGAGCTGCACGGCGCGGAGCCCGATCTGGGCGGCGATCTCCACGACCCGGCGGGGCGACTCGTTGCGGAACACCCCGACGGTCACCGTCTCGTGGGGCAGGCGCTTCACGATGTCGGCGACCACCGACGGAGCCATCTGACGGGGAGACGGGGCGAAGACGAACCCCACCGCCGAGGCCCCCATGCCCACGGCCAGGAGCGCGTCGGCCTCCGAGGTGATCCCGCAGATCTTGACGAACAGTTCGGGCTCGTACGCCGAGGCCGGGACGTCCGTCATGCCCGGGCGCCGAGCAGACCGTCCACCGCCGAGGTCCGGTCGGCAGAGCGGACGAGGGCCTCCCCGACCAGGACCGCCGTATACCCCGCCGAGGCCAGGCGCTCCACGTCGGCGGCGTCCCGGATCCCCGACTCGGCGACGGCGACGACCCCGTCGGGCATCCGCTCCCCCATCCGCAACGCCCGCTCGCGATCGACCTCGAACGTCCGCAGGTCCCGCTGGTTGACACCGACCAGGTCGGCCCCGACGCCGAGGGCCCGGTCCAACTCCGCCTCGTCGTGCACCTCGACCAGGGGCGCCAGCCCGAGCTCGCGGGCGAGGCCCAGGAATTCGGCCAGCTCCCGGTCGTCCAACGCGGCCACGATCAGCAGGACGGCGTCCGCGCCCATGGTGCGGGCGTCGCACACGTCGAGCAGGCTGACGGTGAAGTCCTTCCGGAGCACCGGGAGCGAGCACGCGGCCCGGGCGGCCACCAGATCGTCACGACTGCCGCCGAAGAACTCCGCGTCGGTCAGGACCGAGAGGCACGAGGCACCGCCGGCCTGGTAGTCCACGGCCACCGACGCCGGATCGAGGCCCGGGTCGAGGTCGCCCTTGGACGGCGAGCGCCGCTTGATCTCCGAGATGACGGCCATACCCCGGTCGGCCCGCCCGGCCACGAGCGCGTCGACGAACCCGCGTCGGCCGGCGGCACCCTCCGCGCGGACCGCCTCCCTCGCCTCCCCGACGACCGCGTCGCGGTCGCGGCGGTCCCTCGAGGCGGCGGCCCGATGGGCGGCGAGTATCGAGTCGAGGTACGCCGGCATGTCCGTCCAGCCTACCGGTGACCCGTCCCCGGTCGGTGGTGGGGCCCTCACACTTCCCTAACGATGGCGCCGCGCCGGTCGGGCCCGGTGGCAGGCTGGTCCGATGGCGAGCGCCGAGGTCTGCGTGGTGGTGATCGAGGACGACCACCACATCAGCGACCTCGTCGCCATGTACCTGCGGAGGGACGGCATCCGGGCGCTGCAGGCCGGGGACGCCGAGTCGGGGCTCGAGGTGGTCGACCGGGAACGGCCCCGGCTGGTCGTCGTCGACATCGGCCTCCCCGGCGAGCTCGACGGGCTCGACGTCTGCCGGACCCTGGCCGCCAGGAACCCGCCGGTCCCCGTGCTCATCCTGAGCGCCCGCGACGACGAGGTGGACCGCATCCTCGGCCTCGAGCTCGGCGCCGACGACTACGTGACCAAGCCGTTCAGCGCGCGTGAGCTGGTGGCCCGGGTCCACGCCATCCTCCGGCGGGACGCGCGACCCGCCGCCACCGGGGCGACCGTCGTCGCCACCTTCGGCTCGGTCACCGTCGACGCCGGTCGCCGGGAGGCCACCGTAGGTGGCGAGGTCGTGGCCCTCGCCACCCGGGAGTTCGACCTCCTGGCGTTCCTCGTCAGGAACGAGGGGCTCGCGCTGTCCCGTCGGCAGATGATCGACGGCGTGTGGGGGCCGGACTGGATCGGTGACGAACGCACCGTGGACGTCCACATCCGCCAGCTCCGGCGCAAGCTCGGGACCGATCTCCCGCTGGCGACCGTGTGGGGCGTCGGCTACCGGCTCGCATGACCCCGCCTCCCCCGCTCCCGTGGGTCGACGGGCCGGGTGACCGGCCGTGAGGCGCCGGCTGACCATCGCCATCATCGCCCTGGTCGTGGCGACCGTGGCCCTCACCAGCATCGGCGGCTACGTCCTCATCCGCCGGGCCACCGTGACCACCGCCGAACAGGAGCTGGCCGGCGAGGCCCGGGCGATCTCGGCCACCTTCTCCGACCGGGCCGGCCTCACCCGGGAGTCGTTCGCCAAGGAACTGGCCGTCGTGACCAGTGCCGGCGACTTCACCTCCGTCCAGTTCGTGCTCCTGACCCCCGACGGCACGGTCACCGGGGTCCTCGAAGGCGGGGTGGGCGCGGGTCGACTCGACACCACCGCGCTGCTCGAGGGGCACCAGGTCACCGGCCACACCACGTCCCTGCTCGTGTACTCGGCCGTTCCCACCCCACTCGACGCCCGCACCGACGGCATCCCCGTGCTGATCGTCACCCGCCAGATCCACAGCCTGGCCAACGGCCTCCGCTACTTCGTCCTCGTCGGGCTGGCCGGGACGGCGGCCGCCGCCCTGGTCGCCGCCGCCCTGGCCCGACGCTTCACCCGCCCCCTGGTCGCCGCGGCCGACGCCACCGGGAGGGTCGCCTCGGGCGACCTCGACGCCACGGTCGACCTCGGGCCCCACGTCGACCCGGAATTCACCCGGTTGGCCGACTCGATCAACGCGATGGGCGTCAACCTGGTGCGGGCGCGCGACCAGGAGCGCCAATTCCTCATGTCGATCTCGCACGAGCTGCGCACCCCCCTCACCTCCATCCGCGGCTACGCCGACGCCGTCATCGACGGCGCCACCGACGACCCGGTGGCCGCCGCCCGGGTCATCGCCGCCGAGTCGGTTCGCCTGGAACGGCTCGTCCAGGATCTCCTCGACCTCGCCCGCCTCGACGCCGACCGGTTCTCCTTCGACTTCCGCGTCGTCGACGCCGCCGACGTGGTCCGCCAGGTCGTCGGCGGCTTCGGGCCCCGTGCGTCCGAGCTCGGGCTCGCCCTCGACCTCGCACCCGGGTCGGAGACGCCGTGCCCGGTCATGGCCGACCGGGACCGCCTCGGGCAGATCGTGGCCAACCTGGTGGAGAACGCCTCGTCGTTCGCCCACTCCCGCATCGTCGTCGGCGTCGCCGGCGACCGCGGGCGGGCCGTGGTGTGGGTGGACGACGACGGGCCCGGGATCCCCGCGGACCGGCTCACCCGCGTCTTCGACCGCCACGTGACCTCGGACCGGTCCGAGGGGCGGGGCCGCGGTTCGGGGCTCGGACTGGCGATCGTGTCGGAGCTGGCCTCCGCCATGGGGGCGGTCGTGCACGCCGAGTCGCCGCTGGCGGCCGACGGCGGGACGCGGATGGTGGTGGAGCTCCGCCCGGCCGGTGGCGGTCCCGACGCCCCGGTGCCCGCGGTCTGACCGCCCCGAGGTTGCGGCCCGCGCCGGACCACCCGCAGCGGCTAGGAAGTCGGCGGGGGCACAGGGAGGACGGGAGGATTCCATGGGCAAGGTCATCGTGGTCACGGGAGCATCGGCGGGCATCGGCCTCGCCACCGCCGACCGGCTCCACTCCGCCGGGTGGACCGTGGTGGGAGCGAGTCGACGGGGGGCGTCACCGGGAACCTGGCAGCCGCTGGTGATGGACGTCGACGACGACGCCTCGGTGGCGGACGGGATGGCCGGGGTGGTGGCCGGGCACGGTCGGCTCGACGCCGTGGTCGCCTGTGCCGGCTGGGGCCTGGCCGGGTCGGTGGAGCAGACCCCCATCGCCGACGCCAAGGACCAGGTCGAGACCAACTTCTGGGGGACCGTACGGGTCGTCCAGGCGGCTCTGCCGACCTTCCGCGAGCTGGGGACCGGTCGCATCGTGCTGGTCAGTTCCATCGGCGGGATCCTCGGGCTCCCGTTCCAGGCCTTCTACAGCGCGTCCAAGTTCGCCCTGGAGGGCTACGGCGAGGCGCTGGCCTACGAGGTCGCCCCGTTCGGGATCCAGGTGACGCTGGTGGAGCCGGGCAACGTCCTGACCGACTTCACCGCCAACCGCCGCGACGTCGCCGTCTCCGACGGCCCGGATCCCTACGCCCCGGCACGGGCCAAGGCCATCACCAAGATGGAGGAGGACGAGCACAACGGGGTGCCGGCCGCCGACGTCGCCAGGGTCGTGCTCCGGGTCCTCGACGCCGCGAAGCCTCCGCGCCGGGCGTCGGTCGGGAAGATGGGCGAACGGGTCGGCATCATCGGCAAGCGACTGCTCCCGTACCGGCTGTTCGAGGCGGCCGCCAAGGACAGTCTCGGGATCTGACGACGGCGGCGTACGGACTTCCTGTTCAGGCCCGACTCTCACCGTCTACCTGAGGTATACCGTTAGAGTTGTTCCAGGGGGGCCGTCCGGCCGACGACGGGTGCCTCAGAGGGCGATCCCCTCCCAGTAGGTGCCGTCCAGCATGCCGACCAGGGTGGCCCGGTGCATGATCAGGTCGTCGATGTCGGCCGGACGCTCGACCTCCCCGAAGAAGATCGACCGCTCGGTCACCCGGCGCATGATCGCCCCGTGACGCATGGCCGCATAGGCGACGTGCCAGGTGAGGTCGCCGACAGGGCGGCCGCTGGCGGCGGTGTAGGCGACGCGCACGTCGGCCGGGCGGAACATGTCGGGGAGCCCGGGCACGCCGAGCTGGACGGCGAGGTCCTGGAAGAACAGGTGGAGATAGCACATCCACCCGAGGTCGACCTCGGGTGGGGCCACGCCGGCCATCTCCCAGTCGAGGACGGCGACCACCTCGTCGTCCCGGAACATCATGTTGCCGATGCGCCCGTCGCCCCACGACAGGGCGTCCGCGCTCACGTCGGTGGGCAGGTTGGCGGTGAGCCAGGCGAAGCACTCGTCGAGCAGCGGGGACCGGTCGTCCTTGACGACCCAGTCCTTGTACGCCTTCCACTGGTTGAGGCTGCGCTCGAGGGCGGTCGCTCCCGGCTGGTCCGACTGCAGGAAGGACAGGTCGTGGCGGTCCGGGGTGATCGAGTGGATCCCGGCCACGGCCCGGATCGCCGACTCCTGGATGGTCCGCCGCGCCTCCTCGGTGCCGTCGTGGACCCAGTTGTCCCCGAACGTGTACGGGAGCACGTCCGGCGGCACCACCCCGTCGACCTGGTCCATGACGAAGAACGCTCCTCCGAGGACCGACGGATCCGGCTCGTACCAGTGGGTCCGGGGGACGGGCACGTCGGTGTGGGCCGAGACCAGGCGCATCACCCGGAACTGCATGTCGAGGTCGTAGGTGGTGAACACCGGGTAGTCGGTCGCCGGGGGCTCGACCCGGGCCACCAGCCGGCGCTCGACGGTGGCCCCGCCCTCGGACCAGCGGGCCGTCACCAGCAGGGTCTCCGAGGACATCCCGTTGCTGGCCGGGCTGGTCAACTCGATCACCTCGGCACCGTTGCCGGCCGGCAAGGTGGCCCGCAACCATCCCTCGAACCGGACCCGCATCTCACCGGGGTCCCGTGTCGAGGTGGTGATGTGCTCGGCTTCGGCGGCCGCGGCCTGGTCCGATGGTGCGTCGGTCGTCATCTGCTCTCCCCCAACTCGTGCGGGCGCCGTCCCGGTCGCTACCGGTCCGTGCCCGTCTGCGGGGCAAAGTATCGCGCCCCGGCGGCATCCCCCGACGCGGTCAGGCCCCGGGGACGAGCGGCAGCGGCCTGGCCTCGGCGTCGACCCGGTGGACCGGGCCGGACCCGTCCCACTCCACGACCACCGCCTCGGGGGGGGTCACCCGGCGGTGGAGGGTGGCGAGTGCCACCGTCGCACCGAGCCCGGGCGACCACGCCACCGAGCTCAGCCCGCCCACCTCGTGCTCGCCGTCGACGGTCCACACCGACGCACCCACCGGGGGGCGGACGTCCCCGGCCACCACCACGCCGCACAGCCGGCGGGCCACGTTCGACCCCCGTGCGTCGAGGCGGGCGACCAGTTCCTGCCCGGTGTAGCACCCCTTGGTGAACGACACCGTCCGGTCGACCAGGCCGACCTCGGCGGCGATGCTCGAAGAGGTCACCTCCCGGCCCCATACGGGCACACCGACCTCGATCCGTGCCGCATCCCAGGCGTCCTCGTCGCAGCGGACAGCCCCCTCGGGCAACCACCCCTCCAGGTCGGGGTCGCCCACCGGCCACGGGCCGAGCAGGTCGACGCCCACCCACCCGGGCCAGACCACCGGGATCACCAGCTCGGGTCCGCCCGCCGACCGTCCGTCCGGCGCACCCGCTGGAGCACGGGGGCCGCGGACCGACAGGCACGCCCACCCGAGAGGCTCGAAGGCCACCTTGGTGCGCAGGCGGAACCGCTCGAGCCGGGCCCGGGCCGTCGGGCCGGACCCGTCCTCGGTGTCGAGGACGAACGTCTCGTCGCCGGTGCGGGTGACCCGGACCACTGCGTCGATCTTCCCCTGCGGGCTGAGCAGGAGGGAGTCGGCCGACCCGCCGACGGCGAGCGCGTCGAGGTCCTGGCTGCACTGTCCCTGGAGGTAGCCGGCGGCATCGGGCCCCGAGACGGCCAGCACGTCGCGCCCCACCACCCGGGCGGCGAGCCCGTCGTGCAGAGCCCCGTACCCGCCGTCGGTGGCGGGCGGCCCGGTGCCCGTCACCGCCCCTCCGTAGCGGCGGCACGGGCCATGGCGATCGCCGACAGGAGGGCGGCCGCCTTGTGGGCGCACTCGGCGTTCTCGGACGCCGGGTCGCTGTCGGCCACGATGCCGGCCCCGGCCTGGACCGAGGCCCGCCCGTCCGGCGCCACGGTCATGGTGCGGATGGCGATGGCCGTGTCGAGGTTCCCCGAGAAGTCGAGGTACCCGACGACGCCCCCGTAGACACCCCGTTTGGTGGGCTCGAGGTCGTCGATGATCTCCATGGCCCGCACCTTCGGCGCCCCGGACAGGGTCCCGGCCGGCAGGGTGGCCCGCAGCACGTCGATCGGGCCCTTGCCCGGCGCGAGGGTTCCGGACACCTGGGAGGTCAGGTGCATGATGTGGCTGTAGCGCTCGACCACCATCACCTCGTCGACGACCTCGGTGCCGAAGCTGACCACCCGCCCGACGTCGTTGCGGGCCAGGTCGATCAGCATCACGTGCTCGGCGACCTCCTTCGGGTCCTCCACCAGCTCCCCCTCCAGCCGGGCGTCCTCCTCGGGTGTCGCGCCCCTCGGGCGCGAGCCGGCGATGGGCCGGGAGACGACGGTCCCGTCCCGCAGTCGCACCATCGGCTCGGGTGAGGCGCCGACCACCGTGACCTCGGGGAACCGGAGGAAGTAGAGGTAGGGACTGGGGTTCACCAGGCGGAGGACCCGGTAGACGTCGAAGGGGTCCACGCCGAGCTCGGCCAGGTCGTAGCGCTGGGACAGCACCACCTGGAAGATGTCGCCGGCCAGGACGTGCTCCTTGGCCGCCAGCACCGCATCCTGGTAGAGGAGGTCGCTCATGGTCCGGGTCACGTCGTCCGGCGGGGCCTCGCGCCCGGGAAGCAGCCGGGGTGGCTCGACCGTGGGTCGGACGCAGTCGGCAGCGAGCTGGTCGAGGCGGGCCTCCGCACAGGCGTGGGCCCGGTCGAGGTCGTCCCCCGTCCAGGTCGGGTCGATCACCACGTTGTCGATGAGCACCACCCGCTGACGCCAGTGGTCGAAGGCGGCGAGCTGGCCGATCACCGCGAGCACGGCGTCGGGCTGGTCCAGGTCGTCGGGCGGCGTGCCCGGAAGGTGCTCCACCTCGCGGACGACGTCGTAGCCGAGGTAGCCGACCAGGCCGGCGTGGAGCGGCGGCAGGTCGGGGAGGTCAGGCGAGTCGACCGCGGACAGGATCGCCTCGAGCGCGGCGAGCACCCCGTGCGAACCGGCGACCCCCCCGTCGCACAGGGCGTCGAGGTCGAGGTCACCCCTGGTCGTGACCGCGGTGCCGTGGGCCACGACCGTGGCCAGCGGGTTGCGGCCGATGAAGGAGTAGCGGCCCCAGCGCTCCCCTCCCTCGACCGACTCGAGGAGGAAGCCGGTGGTGTCCCCCGTCCCCACGATCTGGAGGAAGGCGGCGACCGGGGTCACCGTGTCGGCCACCAGCTCGCGCCACACCGGGACGATCCGGTGGCGCCGGGCCAGGGCGCGGAAGCCCTCGACCCCGGGGCCGAGCGCGGCGGTCACGGGCGGGACGGCCCGGCGGCGGCGGACGCCCCGTCGCCGAAGGCGCGGTAGAAACAGGTGCGGTGGCCGGTGTGGCAGGCGCCCGCACCCTCCTGGTCCACGGTGATCAGGAGCGCGTCGCCGTCGCAGTCGTAGGCCACCCGGCGCACGTACTGGCGGTCGCCGGACGTCTCGCCCTTGCACCAGAACTCCTGGCGGCTGCGGCTCCAGAACCAGGTGCGGCCGGTCTCGAGCGTCCGGGCCAGTGACTCGGCGTTCATCCAGGCGAACATGAGGACGGAGCCGTCGGACGCGTCCTGGACGATGGCGCCCACCAGCCCGTCGCCGTTGTAGGCGACGGCCTCCAGCTCCTCGGCCGTGTGGGGGACGGGAGCGGCGACGAAGGCGGGCTGGGGGGTGGAGGCGGTCACGGGTCTACTCCCTGTCTTCGGGATCGGTGTGGTTCGGAATCGGTCGGTGGCGGGCCGGCTCAGAGATAGAGCCCGGTGCCACCGTCGAAGCGGGTGGCGGCCACGGCGTGGATGTCGCGCTCGCGCAGGATCACGTACTCCTCGCCCTGCACCTCGACCTCGAAGCGGTCCTCGGGGTTGAACAGGACGTTGTCCCCCACCTTGACCGAGCGCACGTGGGGCCCGACCGCCACGGTCCGGGCCCAGGTCAGCCGGCGCGACACCTGGGCGGTGGCCGGGATCAGGATCCCCGCCCGGGAACGCCGCTCGCCCTCGGCCTGTCCCACCCGGACCAGCACGCGGTCGGCCAGGACGTTGATCGGGAGCTTGGTGTCGTCGCCGTCCGTTCCCGTATCCGGCACCTCCGAGGTCGTGGTTGCCACCGTCGCAGGCTACCGCAGCCCTGCCGGGCCCCGGACCCGCCGACCGGCGGCCGCCGCGTACCTCAGACCGGGCGGACCGCGACTCCGGCCGCGGCCAGGTGCTGCTTCGCCTCGGCGACGGTGAACTCCCCGAGGTGGAAGATCGATGCGGCCAGCACGGCGTCGGCCGCCCCGGCCAGCGCCCCCTCGACCAGATGGTCGAGCTCGCCCACGCCCCCGGAGGCCACCAGCGGGACCGGGCACCGGTCGGCGATCCGTCGGGTCAGCTCGAGGTCGAACCCGTCCCGGGTCCCGTCCCGGTCCATCGACGTGACCAACAGCTCGCCCGCGCCGAGGGCGGCACAGCGCTCGGCCCACGCCACGGCGTCGACGCCGGTGGACGTGCGCCCACCGTGGGTGAAGACCTCCCACGCCGGAGGCGACCCGTTGCCGCCGGCCCGCCGCCGGGCGTCGACGGCGACGACCACGCACTGGCTGCCGAACTCGTCGGCCAGCTCGGCGATGAGCTCGGGCCGGTCGACCGCCGCGGTGTTCACGCCCACCTTGTCGGCGCCGGCCCGCAGCAGCAGGCGGGCGTCGCCGACGGCCCGGACCCCTCCCCCGACCGTGAACGGGATGAACACCTGGTCGGCCGTGCGGGCCACCACGTCGACCATGGTCCGCCGGTTGTCCGACGACGCGGTGATGTCCAGGAAGACGAGCTCGTCGGCGCCCTGGCGGTCGTAGCGGGCGGCCAGCTCGACCGGGTCCCCGGCGTCGAACAGATCGGTGAACCGCACTCCCTTGACCACCCGGCCGTCGTCGACGTCGAGGCAGGGGATCACCCGCACCGTGCGCACGCGTCCACCCCCTCCTCGACCGTCATCCGGCCGTCGACCAGTGCCTTGCCGGTGATCGCGCCCAGCAGTCGACGGGGGGGGCCGCCCGACGGGCCGGGGGCCTCGAGCCGGGCGAGGGCCTCGACGTCGGCCACCGACCCCACACCGCCCGACGCGATGACCGGCAGCCCGGTCGACGACAGGACGGCACGGAGTCCGTCCAGGTCGGGGCCGGCCAAGGTGCCGTCGCGGTCGATCGAGGTCGCGATGACCGCGGCCAGCCCGGCGCCGGCCACCTCGTCGAGCAGGTCGCCGACCGTGCGCCCCGTCGCCTGTTCCCATCCCCGCACGGCAACCTCGGCCCGCCCGTCGGCCGTCCGCCGGTAGTCGAGCCCCAGCGCGACCCTGCCCGGGTGGGCGGCGGTCGCCCGGCGCACCAGGCCGGGGTCGTCGAGTGCCGCCGTGCCGAGCACCACCCGGGCGAGCCCCCCCTCGAGCAGCTCGTCGACGTCCGCTCCGGTGCGCACACCTCCCCCGGTCTCCACCGGGATGCCGACCGAGCGGGCGATGGCCACCACCGTGGCCCGGTTGACCGGCTCGCCGGACCGGGCGGCGTCGAGGTCGACCACGTGCAGCCACCGGGCGCCTGCCGCGGCGAAGCGGGCGGCCAGTGCCAGCGGGTCGCCGTACTCGCTCTGGCGGTCGAAGTCGCCCTGGGTGAGGCGGACCGCACCCCCGTCGCGGATGTCGATGGCCGGGTAGAGGTCCATCAGGCGACGGCGCCGGCGGACGCGTCCACGGCGGCGACGAAGTTGGCCAGGATGCCCAGCCCGACCGGGCCGGACTTCTCGGGGTGGAACTGGGTGCCCCACACCGGTCCCCGTTCGGCCGACGCCACCACCGGACCGCCGTAGTCGCACGTGGCGGTGGTGTCCGCGGTGCGCTCGGGCGCGTAGGAGTGGACGAAGTAGACCCACGCCGGATCAGGTACGCCGGCCAGGAGCGCCGAGTCGGTGATGTCGAGCACGTTCCACTGCATCTGCGGGTGCTTGACCCCCTCGGGGAGCCGCCGCACCGTGCCGGGCAGGATCGCCAGTCCGGCCGCCGACGGGTCCTCCTCGGAGCCCTCGTAGAGGAGCTGGAACCCGACGCAGATCCCGAGGAACGGGATCCCGCGGGCCACCGCGTCGCGGGCGACCTCGCCGAGCCCGCTCGACGCCAGAGCCCCGGCGCTCCGCCCGAAGGCACCCACCCCGGGCAGCACGATGCCGTCCGCGGTGGCCGCGAGCTCGGGGTCGTCCACCAGTCGGGCGTCGGCCCCGACGTGCTGGAGGGCCTTCTCGGCCGACCGGAGGTTCCCGATCCCGTAGTCCAGGACCGCGATCACCTGGCCGTGGCGCGCATCACAGCTGCCCCTTGGTGGAGGGGATGCCCCCACCCTCGATCCGCATCGCCTCCTTGAGCGACCGGGCCACCGCCTTGAACGACGCCTCGAGGATGTGATGGGTGTTCCGGCCGGACACCAGCCGCACGTGCAGGGTGATCCCCGCCGCCGTCACGAAGGCGCGCCAGAACTCCTCGGCCAGCTGGGGGTCGAAGGGCGGCGTCCCGAGGCCGGGGGTGTCGGGAGCGAAGGTGATGCCGTAGGCGAGGAAGGGCCGGCCCGACAGGTCGAGGGCCACGTCGACCAGCGCCTCGTCGAGCGGGAGTGAGATCGAGGCGAAGCGCCGCACCCCGGCCTTGTCGCCCAGCGCCTCGGCCACGACCTCGCCCAGCGCGATCCCGACGTCCTCGACGGTGTGGTGGGCGTCGACCTCGAGGTCCCCGTCGGCGGCCACCGTCAGGTCGATGCCCCCGTGGCGCCCCAGTTGGCCGAGCATGTGGTCGAAGAACGGCAGGCCGGTCGCGATCTCGGTGGCACCGGTGCCGTCGAGGTCGACGGACACCTCGATCGACGTCTCCTTGGTCGATCGGGTGACCCGGGCGGCGCGGCGGGAACCGGTCCTGGGGTCGTTCGATGTCGGGGCGGTAGGGCTCATCGCAGGCTTTCGGTCAGCGCGGCCAGGAAGCGGTCGTTCTCCTCGGGGAGCCCCACCGTCACCCGCAGGCATCCGGTGAGCCCCGGCCACTGCGAACAGTCTCGCACGAGCACCGACGCCGACACGAGATCGGACCAGACGGCCCGCGCCTCCTTGGCCGTCGGGCGGAACAGGAGGAAGTTGGCGTCCGACGGCCAGGTGTCGACCGGCAGCCCGGCCAAGGCCGCGCCGATCCTGCCGCGCTCCTCGGCGATGGCGGCCACACGCTCGTTCATCTCCTGCGAGTAGTCGAGGGCCAGGCGACCGGCCAGCTGGGTCACCGAGTCGAGGTGGTAGGGCAGCGCGACCAGCTCGCACGCCCGCACCACCTCCGGGTCGGCCACCAGGTAGCCCAGACGCGCACCGGCCATCGACCACGTCTTGGAGAAGGTCCGCACGACCACGACGTGCCGGGTCCCCGCCGGGTCCTGCGCCCTCAGGTCGAGCGCCGAGGAGGGCGCGAACTGTCCGTACGCCTCGTCGACCACGAGCAGACCCGGGGCGAGCCGCGCCACCGTCGCGATCTCGTCGGGCGTGTCGGCCCGGCCGCTCGGGTTGTTGGGCGAGCACAGAAAGGTGATCACCGGCGCGACCTCGGCCAGCACCCGCGCGACCTCGTCGAGGTCGAGGGCGAAGTCGTCCCGTCGCCGTCCGGCGGCCACCGCCGTCCCGGTGATCCGGGCGATGTGGCGGTGGAGGGTGTACGTCGGTTCGAACAGGCCGGCCGTCCGCGACGCCCCCCCGTAGGCCAGCAACAGGCACTGGAGGACCTCGTTGGAACCGTTGGCGCAGAAGACCTCGTCCATTCCGACCCCGTGGCTGTCCGCCAGGGCGGTGCGCAGGTCGACGGCCTCCCGGTCCGGGTACCGGTTGAAGTCGATGTCGGCGACGCCGGCGCACAGCGCCTCCTGCCATCCGGCCGGGGGCGGCAGCGGCGACTCGTTGGTGTTGAGCCGGACGTCGACGTCCACCTGGGCCGAGTGGTAGCCGTCCAGCGCGGCCAGATCGGTCCGGACGGCGGGCAGGGCGCGCCGGTCGCCCGGTCCCGCCGGCCGCCCGCCCGTCCCTAGCCCTGCCATCGGAGACGCACCGACTGTGCGTGGGCCGGCAGGCCCTCCGTCTCGGCCAGGGTCACGACGTTGGGTCCGAGGACGCGCAGCGCCTCGGCGTCCATGCTGACGGCGTGGATGTGCTTGCGGAAGTCGTCCACCCGCAGCGCGCTGGCGAACCGTGCGGTGCGGTTGGTGGGCAGCACGTGGTTGGGCCCGGCCAGGTAGTCGCCGACACTGGCCGGCGCGTTCGTCCCGAGGAACACGGCCCCGGCGGACTGGACGTTGCCGAGCAGGGACGCGGCGTTCCCGGTGAGGATCTCGAGGTGCTCGGGCGCCACCACGTTGGAGACCGCGCACGCCTGCTTGGGCCCGTCGACCAGGACGACCCAGCCGCCGGCCCCCAGTGTGGCCTCGAGGTCGGCACGCCGGGGTGACGCGGCCACGATGCGGTCGACCGCCGCGCCGACCGCGTCCGCCGTCCGTTCGGACCAGGTGATCAGCCATGCCAGGCCGTCCGGCCCGTGCTCCGCCTGGACCACCAGGTCGATGGCGGCGAGCTCGGCCGGGGTGTCCGGACCGGCGATCACCACCACCTCGGACGGGCCGGCGAACGCCGAGGCCACGCCGACCACCCCGGAGACCTGGCGCTTGGCCTCGGCCACGTAGCGGTTCCCCGGTCCCACGATGACGTCCACCGCGGCGATGCTCTCGGTCCCGTAGGCCATGGCGGCGACGGCCTGGGCGCCGCCCACGCGGTAGACCTCGGTGACCCCGGCGACCGCGGCGGCGGCCAGGGTGGCGTCGTCGACCCTGCCGTCCGGTCCGGGCGGCACGCACAGCACGATCTCCTCCACCCCGGCCACGTGGGCGGGGACCGCGCACATGAGCACGGTGGAGGGATACCGCGCCCGTCCGCCGGGCGCGTAGCAACCGGCGCGGGCCACCGGGCGGACGAGATGGCGGACGGTGATCCCACCGGAGGAGAAGTCACCGGGGGTCTCCCCCGCCTCGTGCGCGTGGTAGGCGAGGATCCGGTCGTGGGCGACGTCCAACGCCTCCTGCAGCTCCGCCGGGATGCGGGCCAACGCCGCCCTGATCTCGTCCGCCGGGACCCGGAGCTCGTCGACGTCGACGCGGTCGAATCGGGCCGTCAGCGCACGCAGTGCGCCGTCCCCTCCGGCACGCACCTCGGCGATGATCGCCGCCACCGCGTCGGACGACCGGTCCTGCTCGTCCACCGGACGGGGCAGCAGGTCGGCCAGCTCGCGACGATCGCCCGAGAAGCCGCGCAGGTCGAGTCGACGGAGGGCCATGGCTCGTCGATGCTACCGGAACCGCGCCGGAGCCCTTCCCCCCGGGAGGCGGTCCGTGGGGACCGTCGGCGCGCCGCGCGGGTCGGGCGGTGCCATGATCGTCCGATGCCCGCCAGCTCCGCAGAACTGTCCTCGCTCGCCACCGCGCTCGACGAGCTGACCCGTCGGGTCACCGTCCACGCCGAGGCGGCCGACGCCGCCAAGGACGAGGAGACGGCGCGTGAGCTGTTCGCCATCGAACGCTCCCTGGCCAGCGCCAACCGGAGGCTGGGTCGTCTGGCCCTCGCCCTCGGGCGGCGCTGATCGGGGCCCGCACGCGGCGAAGGCACCCCGAAGGGTGCCTTCGCGCAAGTAGGTCGGGCGGCGGATCCCGATCCCTACTCGAAGGGACCAGTTGGCGGGAACTGGTCCGCCAGTAAGCACAGCACAAATCGTTGGTCGATGCCAGTCAACCACCGGAGAAATTCAGCAACTTCTGGTCACATCCACGCCATTTCGCGGATTCCAGCTGGCTGGCTGCCGTTATCACTCGTCGAACCCGTCCTTCGCAACGAATGGTTGCATCGTGCGGAACACCTGTTCCTCGCACTCCGGTCCCCCGCCGCACGGCCCCGGGGCGACCCGGACCGGCTAGCGGACGGCGGACCCGCGACCCGGACGGGCGGACCGGGCCGCGGGTGCGCCGAGTGCGGCGGACGGGCAGATGTCGGCCAGCACGCACTCGGTGCACCGCGGGGCCCGCGCGCGGCAGTCGGCGCGTCCGTGGAGGATCAGGCGGAGGCTGAACGTGCCACGCGACCCGGCGGGGAGCATGCCCCCGAGGGCGTGCTCGATCTTGACCGGGTCGGTCTCGTCGGTCAGCCCGAGCCGCGCCGACAGTCGCTGGACATGGGTGTCGACCGGGAGCCCGGGGAGTCCGAACGCGACGCTGCGGACCACGTTCGCCGTCTTGCGTCCCACACCGGGAAGGGTGACCAGATCCTCCATCCGTTGCGGCACCTCGCCGCCGAAGCGCTCGCTCACCCCCTGGGCCATGCCGATCAGACTGCGGGCCTTCGCACGGAAGAACCCGGTCGGTCGGATCAGCTCCTCGACCTCTGCCGCCGGCGCGACGGCCAGCGAGGCGGCGTCCGGGAACCGGGCGAAGAGTGCCGGCGTGGTCCGGTTCACCCGCGCGTCGGTGCACTGGGCCGACAGGATGGTGGCGACCAGGAGCTGGAAGGGGTCGGCGTGGTCGAGCGCGCACAGGTCGGACGCGGTGCCCGGATACAGGCGTCCGAGCCGTGCGTCGACCTCACGGCACCTGCCGGCCGGGGTACGAGGTCGGGCCATGGGCGGAGGATACCGGTAGCTTCTGCTCCATGGACGAGCCCGTGGTCGACGTGGTCGTCGCACCGGACCAGGCACTCGCCGACGACGTGGCCGATCTGATGGAGCGCATCGTGCACCGGCGCGGACCGGACGGCCTCAGCGACGACCGCCGACGCGCACTGGCCCGGACCGTCGGGCACGGCGGCCGGGGATTCCTCGCCGTGGAGGCCCGCGACCCGGTCGACGGCCGCCTGGTCGGATACGCGCAGATCGACCGGGTCGACGACCTGCACGATCCGGCGGTCGAGGTGGTCACGGAGCAACCGGACCGTGACGGGCCGACCCCCGGCGGCCGGCTGGCCGACCTCCTGCTCGACGAGGCCCTCCGGGCCTTCCGGTCGGGCGGCGGCGGCCGGTTGCGCCTGTGGGTGACCCATGCGACCGTCGAGGACGACCGGCGCCTGGCACGGCGCGGGTTCGGGGTGGAGCGCGACCTGGTGCAGATGCGCTGCCGCCTGCCGCTGCCGGCGTCGGCGCCGGCGGGGGGAACGGCCGTCGCCACCCGGCCGTTCCGGGTCGGCGTCGACGAGGAGGCGTGGTTGGTCGCCAACAACCGGGCGTTCGCCGGACATCCCGAGCAGGGCGACTGGGACCTGGCCACGCTCCGCGAGCGGGAGGCCGAGCCGTGGTTCGACCCCGACGGGTTCCTGGTGCTCGACGTGGACGGGCGACTGGCCGGTTCGTGCTGGACGAAGGTCCACCGCGACGAGCGGCCGCCGGTGGGCGAGATCTACGTCATCGGAGTCGACCCGGCGTTCCACGGGCGCGGATGGGGCCGGGCGCTGACCCACGCCGGGCTGGACCACCTGGCGTCGATCGGACTCACCGCTGCCATGCTCTACGTCGACGCCGCCAACGTCGCCGCCGCCACCATGTACCGGTCGATGGGCTTCGTCACCGATCACGTGGACCGGTCCTACCTGGCCACGGTCGCGGGACCGCACGCCCCGACCTGACCGGACCGGCTATCGGGTCCCGATCAGATGGCCGATGGAGAAGGTGACCGTGGCCGCCAGTCCCGAGATCAGGAGCTGGCGGGTGGCCGACCACAGCCACGACCTGCCGGTGAAGAAGGAGAGCGCCGCCCCGACCGACAGCGAGGCCACCGCGCCCAGGGCCACCGACCAGAGGATCGCCGTGGTCCCCCCGGCGAAGAACCACGGCAGCAGCGGGATGAGGGCACCGAAGGCGAACATCACGAAGGACGACGCGGCGGCCTGCAGCGGCTTGCCGGTGTGGCCCGGGGTGAAGCCGAGCTCCTCGCGGGCGTGGGTCTCGAGAGCGAGCTCGGGGCTCCGCATCATCTTCCCCGAGAGCTCCTCGGCCAGGTCCTCCTCGATGCCCCTGCTCCGGTAGAGCGCGGCCAGCTCCCGCCGTTCGTCCTCGGGGTCGGCCTGGATCGCCCGGCGCTCGACGTCGAGCTCGCGCTCCATCAGCTCGGACTGGGCCCGCATCGACACGTACTCCCCGGCGGCCATGGAGAAGGCACCCCCGACGAGGCCGGCCAGGCCGGCCAGGCGGACGGCTCCCGCCGACGAGTGGGCGCCGGCCACCCCGAGGATGAGCGAGACGTTGGAGACCAGCCCGTCGCTGATCCCGAAGACGGCGGCGCGCGCCCCGCCCCCCGAGATGTTGCGGTGATGGTGCTCTTCGTACACGCGACGATCGTACCGACAGCGGTCGGGTGAGGAGGCACTGCGACGGAGCCGTAGGTCGGCCTCACCGGTGGCGGGTGCCGGGTGGTCGCCGCCGCCGCACCTCACCTACAGTCGGGGCCATGCCTACCACCGTGCACGGAATCGAATCGTTCAAGGACCTGGTCGGGACCCATCTCGGCTACAGCGAGTGGCACCTCGTCGACCAGGCGCAGGTCGACCTGTTCGCCGACGCCACCGGTGACCACCAGTGGATCCACGTCGATCCCGAGGCGGCCAAGAACGGCCCGTTCGGCGGACCCATCGCCCACGGGTACCTGACGCTGGCGCTCGCCCCCGTGTTCCTCGGTGAGGTGATGACCGTCGAGGGGGTCTCGATGGGCGTGAACTACGGCTGCAACAAGGTCCGCTTCCCGTCCCCGGTCATGGTCGGGAGCAACCTCCGGCTCGGGGCGGCGGTCGCCGACGTCGAGGACGTCGCCGGCGGCGTGCAGGTCGTGCTCGACGTGACCCTCGAGACCGAGGGGTCGTCCAAGCCCAGCTGCGTGGCCCAGGTGGTCTACCGCTACTACTCCTGACCGACCCGTCGGGGAGGGATCCCCTGGTCGCGAGGGGTGAGGCCCACCCCCGCTCCGACAATGTGAGCAACTACTCCTAGAGTGGTGGCATGGAACTGCGGGTCGAGCAGCTGTCGGCGCAGGCGGCGGTGTCGGTGGACACCATCCGGTACTACCAGAGCAAGGGTCTGCTCGAGCCGCCCCGACGCGAGGGGAGGATCGCCTGGTACGGCGAGGGACACCTCGACCGGCTTCGGCGCATCCGCTCGCTCCAGAAGCGCGGCTTCACCCTGGCCACGATCGCCCGGCTCGTGTCCGGCGAGCTCGACGCGGCCGACGAGGCGCTCCTCGGGCAGCTGTCGGGCCTGCCCGCCGCCCGGGCCGGCGCCACCCGGTCGTCGCCGCCCGGATCGGCACCGGAGACCGCCGGGACGGCCGGCGACGCCGACGGCGCCCCCGTGGGGGACGGTGCCGCCTACACGGTCACCGAGCTGTCCGAGGTCACCGGAATGCCCCTGGCGCTGCTGAAGGCCCTCGAGGCCGAGGGCCTGCTCATCCCGCAGCGGATCGGCGGACAGGAGCGCTACACCGACGAGGACGTCGCCGCGTCCCGTGCCGGGCTCCTCATGCTCGAGTGGGGCATCCCGCTGTCCGACCTGCTCGATCTGGCCCGCCGCCACCACGAGGCCACGGTGGCGGTGGCCCGCGAGGCGGTCGCCATGTTCGCCGTCCACGTCCGCGATCCGCTCCGCCACGGAGCCGTCCCCGACGCCCTGTCCCACCCGGCCCCGGTCCTTGCCGCGGGGACCACCGGCGACCCGGCGGTGGACGGGCTCCTCCAGTCCTATGCCGAGCTCCTCCCGGCCGTGACCACCCTGGTCGGCCACCACTTCGCCCGGACCCTGGTCAAAGCCGCACTCGACCACGTCGAGCGGGTGGGGTCGGACGAGGAGCGCCGGGCGGTCCTGACCGGCTCCGTGGCGCCCGGGCCCGGGTCGGGCCTGTACCGGGCCGGCCCCGACCGGGCGGTCCCCCGGTGAGCGACGTCGTGCACGATCCCGGACCCTCCGACCGGTCCACCGCCCCGACCTCGACGGCGGGCATCTCCCTGGAGACGGCGGCCCGGGCCCGTGAGGCCGACCTGCCGACCGGGGCGGCCAAGACCGAGCTGGTCCGGTCCATGTTCGACGCCATCGCCCCCCGCTACGACCTGGTCAACCGGGCGATGACCTTCGGCCTCGACATCCGGTGGCGCAAGCAGTCGCTGCGGGCGCTCGCCCTGCCGGCCGGTTCGACGGTGCTGGACCTGGCCTGCGGGACCGGTGACTTCCTCGCCCTCCTGCGCGACGGTGGCTACCGGGCCTTCGGTCTGGATCTGTCGTGGGGGATGCTGGCCGCCAACCGGACCGGCGCCCCCCTGGCCCAGGCCGACGGGGCGGCGCTGCCGGTCGCCACCGCCAGCGTGGACGGGATCACCTGCGGCTACGCCCTCCGCAACTTCACCGAGCTCGCCGCCGTGTTCCACGAGTTCGGCCGGGTCGTCCGACCGGGCGGGCGTATCAGCCTCCTCGAGGTGTCCGAGCCGGACTCGGGACTCCTCCTCCTCGGGCACCGCATCTGGTTCCGTCGGGTGGTCCCCGTCATCGGCGGGCTCCTGTCGGACCGGTCCGCCTACCGGTACCTGCCGCGATCGACGGCCTACCTGCCCACCACCGGCGAGCTCCGCTCGATGCTCCAGGAGGCCGGTTTCTCGTCGGTCAACCGGCGTGCACTGACCGGTGGGCTGAGCCAGCTCGTCACGGCCACCAGGTGCGGCCGCCCGTGACCGTCGGCTCACCGACCGGGGCGGCCGTCGCCCGGGACCGCACCGGTCCGGACACGCTCTCCGCCGTGCGGGTCGTCCTCCCGGCGGGCGCCCCGCTCGATCCCTACGCCCTGGCCGGCGATTCGGGCATCCTGGTGGTCGACGGCGGCCGGGTGCTGGTCGGTCTGGGCGCCGCGGCGACCTTCGAGCTCCCCGACGGGGTGGCCGACCCCGATGCCGTCGACGCCGTCGTGGACGCACTGGCCGCCGTCCCCTGCGACGACCGGGTCGGGGCGGGGTCGACCGGCCCGGGACATCCGGTGGTGGCCTTCGGCGCACTCCCCTTCGACCGCCACGCGCCCGGCGCGCTGGTCGTACCCGAGCTCCTCTACTGCCGCGAGCGGGACGGCACCGAATGGGTGACCCTGGTCGTGGCCGACGGGGACACCGGTCCCGGTCCCGCCGATCCGGCGGCGGCGCTCCGGGACCGCCTGGCCGAACGGGCCGCCGCCCCGGAGGGCGGGGCCGCGGGGCCGGTCGGGCTGCGGATCGAACCACGCACCAGCGACGACCACTTCCTCCGGTCGGTGGCGACCGCCGTCGACGCCATCTCGCACCACGACCTGGTCAAGGTGGTGCTCGCCCGCAGTGTCGACGTCCACCTGGACCACGAGGTGGACCTGGTGGCCCTCCTCCGGCGCTGGGCCGCCATCGAGCCGAGCTGTGTCGTGTTCTCCGTGCCCACCCCGGACGGCCAGTTCGTGGGGGCCAGTCCCGAGCTCCTCGTCGAGCGGCACGGCACCCGCTTCAGGAGCAGGCCGCTCGCCGGCACGACGGACCGCGTGCACGGCACGGGGAGCGGTCTCCCGCCCGAGCTCCTCGACTCGGCCAAGGACGGCGAGGAGCACCGCCTGGTGGTCGACGCCATCCGCGAGGTGCTGGCCCCGATCAGCGCCGACCTCGACGTCCCCGACCGTCCCGAACTGGTCCACCTGCACTCCATCACCCATCTCGGGACGACCGTCGACGGAACCCTGCGCCCCTCGTCCGACGGGCGTGTGCCGAGCGCGTTGCACCTCGTCGCCCTGCTCCACCCCACCCCCGCCGTCGCCGGCGTCCCCCGCCGGACGGCCACCGAACTCATCGAGGAGCTCGAGCCCACCCCGCGGGGGACCTACGCCGGACCGGTGGGCTACGTGGACGGTGCGGGGGACGGCCGGTGGATGGTCGGGATCCGGGCCATGACCGTCGCCGGCCGCAGCGTCCGGATGACCGCCGGCGTGGGGATCGTCGCCGGATCGCGCCCCGAGACCGAGCTCGTCGAGACCCGGCTCAAGTTCCGCGCCGTCTTCGACGCCCTGGCTCCCGGTGTGCCCTTCGACACCGGCGACGGACCGGACCGCGGCTAGCGCCGCTCGGTCACGGCGCGTCCGTAGCGGGCGACGACGTCGGCCAGCAGGTGCGGGGTATCGCGGGCCACGAAATGCCCGGCCCGGTCGATCTCGACGAGCTCGGCTCCCGGGACCGCGGCAGCGAGGGTCCGGGCGGCCGACGGTCGCACCACCAGGTCCCACCTGCCCACCACCACCGCGGTGGGCGCCCGGATCCGGCCGAGCGCGCCGTGGACCTCGGGCAGTTCCTCGATGAGCGCCCGCTGCTCGGTCAGGAACGTCCGTCGATGGCGCCCGAGGGCGCCCCGCTCCCCGCCCAGCACCCCCTGGTCGGGCAGTGCGGAGGCGAACTGGTCGCGGAACCGCTCCGGGAGCCTCGGTGCCAGGCGACGGACCTTGGGGAGCACCTCGCCGAGCGCGAGCAGGCCGGCAACGGTCATCACGTCCCCGACGACCCGCATCCCCAGGAGCCGGTCGATGCCGTCGAGGCTGTCCGGGGTGCAGGCCGCGCCCACCAGGACCAGTCCCTGCACGAGGTCGGGGCGGCGGTCGGCCAGCAGGACGGCGACGCCCCCTGACCAGCTGTGGGCGACGACCGTGGTGGGCCCGACACCCAACCGTTCGATCAGGTCGGCCGCCTGGCGGGCGTTGGCGGCCAGACCCCGGGCCTCGCCCGAGGCGGCTCCGTAGCCGACCCGGTCCGGGGCGAGGACCCGGAACTCGTCGACCAGGAGATCGGTCACCGGGTCCCACGACGAGCCCGTACCCGGCTGCCCGTGGAGCAGGAGGACGGGGGGCCCGCTCCCGCGGTCGATGACGGCCAGCTCGGCTGCGGTCACCGGTGACCGGTCCGGGAGTCCGGAGCGGTCGGTGCCGAACCGGGGCCGGGAGCCGGTGCCCCCGGGGTTCCCGGCGTCGCCTGCGTACCGCCGCCGCCCGGGCGTGACCCGGGGGATCGCCCGGCGGCTCGGTCGGGAGGCGGCCGCGTCGCGCCGCCGTCGATCGGCAGCACGACGGTGAACGTCGAACCCTCCCCCGGCGTCGAGGTCACCGTCGCCTCGCCACCGAACGTGCGGGCCAGGCTGGCCACGATGAAGAGGCCGAGGCCCGACCCGCCCCCGCGTCCGGCCGAGCTCCCCCGGAAGAAGCGGTCGAACACCCGGGCTGCCTGCGCCGCGTCCATGCCCGGTCCGTGGTCACGGACCTCGAGCACGGCCCGGTCCCCGTCGACCCACACCCCGACCTCCACCGGGGTGCCGCTCGGGGTGTGGGCCAGCGCGTTGCCGACCAGGTTGTGCACGAGCTGCTCGAGCTGGGCCGGGCCACCGAGGACGGGGACGGCCCGCGGGCAGTCGAGCTCGATGTGCCGGGAGCCGTCGATGACCCGTGCGTCACGGACCACCTCGGCCGCCACCCCGGCCAGGTCCACCCTCACCAACTCGGGGGCCGGGCCCTCGCCCTCCCTGGCAAGGACGGACAGGTCGCCCACCAGGGCGCCCATCCGGGCCGCCTCCTGTTCGATCCGGACCAGGGCGCGGTCCCGGGCGGCCGGGTCGGGCAGGGCGTCCTTCCGGAGGAGCTCGGCGTAGCCCTGGATCGAGGTCAGCGGTGTACGCAGTTCGTGGGACGCATCGGCGAGGAAGCTGCGCAGGCGCTCCTCGGAGGTGGCCCGTTGGGCGAATGCCGTCTCGATCTGGGTGAGCATCCCGTTGAGCGCCCGGCCGAGACGGGAGATCTCGGTGGTGCCGTCGCTCGGCTGCACGCGGCGGGTCAGGTCGCCGGCGGCGATGGCATCCGCCTCCCGGGACATGTCCTCGAGGGGCCGGAGGCCCCGCCTCAGGATCGCCGTGATGAGCACGGCCAGGAGCACCAGGAGTCCGATGGTGAGGCCGATCTCGATGACCCGCAACGAGCCGAGGGTGGCCGTCACCGAGTCGAGCCGAGTGGCCACCACCAGCGTCTGACCCGGTAGGGAGACGGCCAGCATCCGGTACTGGGGGGTCCCGACGACGCGGCGGTGGTGCCCGGACCGGTGGAAGGAGTCCACGGTGACGGCCGCTTGCGCCGGTCGGTACACCTGGGCCGGGGAGTCGAGGTCGTACTCCGGGGGGAGGGGTCGGACCGGGAGCGGATCGGGCAGGTCGGGCGGGGGGTCGGCCTGGAGGCTCGAGCCCGACGGCTTGACCACGTCCGGCACGCCCTTCGGATCGAGGAGCTCGACGTAGACGTCGGGGCTCACCCGTTCCCTGATCTCGGTCGCCGTGACCGGTCGATGGTGTGTCTGGGCGCGGACGGTCAGGGCGGCGACCTCGTGGGCCGCGGTGGCGAGCTGGCTGTCCACCCTGCCGTAGAGGTACGAGTGCAAGGACGTCAGCGTGATCAGGTCCACGACGATGAGGCCCACGGCGACCACCCCCACCATGGTGGCCACCAGGCGCTGCCGGAGCCTCATCGGGAGGTCTCCCGCAGCGTGTACCCGACGCCGCGCACGGTGTGGATCAGCGGGGGTCCCTCCCGGTCGACCTTCTTGCGCAGGTAGGAGATGTAGATCTCCACGATGTTGGAGTCCCCCTCGTACCCGTGGTCCCACACCTCGTCCAGGATCTGCGTCCTCGACAGGACACGCCGCTGATTGGTGGCCAGGTACCGCAGCAGGTTGAACTCCGTGGCCGTCAGGGAGACCGGCTCGCCGGCCCGCCACACCTCGCGGGAGTCGAGGTCGAGGACCAGGTCGCCGCAGCGCAGGCGCCGGGCGTCGTCGCCCGTGCCGGCACCGGTGCGCCGCAGGACGGCCCGGATCCGCGCCACCAGCTCCTCGCTGCTGAACGGCTTCGTCACGTAGTCGTCCCCGAGGGCGAGTCCCTCCAGCTTGTCGGCGTGGGCGTCGCGGGCGGTGAGGAAGAGGACCGGCGTGGCGACGTCCTCGCTGCGGAGCCTCCGGCAGACCTCGAAGCCGTCCACGTCGGGCAGCATCACGTCGAGGACGATGCAGTCGAAGTCGCCGGTCCGCGCCTTGGTCAGGGCCTCACCACCGTCGGACGCCTCCTGGATCGAGAATCCTTCGAACGCCAGCGCCGCCGACAGCACGTCGACGATGTACGGCTCGTCGTCGACGACGAGGACTCGCACCGGTTCGGTCACGGCACGGGCATCAGGTCCGGGCGACCTGGGGTTGGCCCCGACGGGAGCCGACGAGGCGCTGGAGCCCCCACAGGGTGACGAGGCCGAGGGCC
>JBEKRV010000031.1:0-70115 GCA_049517675.1 Acidimicrobiales bacterium | reverse complement strand
CCTCTCCGATTTATCTGAAGCCATTGAAGAGTTCGGCCTGCCCGAGGACAAGCCCGGCGACTACGCCGGGTATCAACATCGGACGTTCGAGCTGTACGCCGAGGTCCAAGTGTGGTCTGACGCCGTTCTCGGTTACCGGGACTGACCGCCAGGGGTGTCTCCTATAGCCGGTTGGGGGTGGCACTCGAACGGCTATTCGGACTTTCCCTCATGCGATCGAGACCGCGTTCGCGCCGCCAGCAGTGCGTCGAAGTCCTCCACGTCCCAGAACGACATCTGGGCCGAGTCTGAACCTCCTGGCCAGTACGTTCCGGCCAACCAGCCCGAGCCGCGGAAATTGGATAGGAGATCCCCGATGTTCTCGGCTGAAGCCGGGCCACCCCAGCGCAGCGTGCCGTGCTTCCCGTCCACGCGCCTCTCGGTCCGGTTGGGGGGCGTTGATATCGGAACCGACCGCACTTCGGGGCTTCGCCCTCGGATAACGATGGCACGACGATCAGTGACCAGGTACGCGGTTCTCCGGCGATCAAATCGCTTGTAGAAGAAGCGTCCGAACGCGGCGTAGAGCGCAAGAATGACGATCACACCGACCGGCACCAGGAACGCAAGGGCTGCGGAACCGGCGATCCCGCCTGCAAAGACGGCGACGGCTACCAGGAGGAACACGACCGATCCCGGCACGAGTATTCCGTCCTGAGGAGCGAACACGGTGGTGGGATCGGGCCCACCACTCCAGATCACGGACTCACCCGGCTTCAGCGCCGACGGCGACAGCTTGGAGAGATCCCGGTCGTTCACGGAAGGATCATTGCCCAGACGGGATCCTTGAGCGGAGCGAGACCCCTGGAAATCCGGGGAAGGCTGGTGCCCCAGATCACATGTATAACACCGGCTTGGGGACACTCCGCCCTTGACCCAGATTGCCCGTTGGGTAAGAGGGTTCAGCGTCAACGCTCGACTTCTTCTCGCGCACGCTCGACCAGTCGCCCGGCCCATTTGACGGCGCTGGCCGCAGAACGAGCACTGACGAGTGTCGCTCCGTAGTGAGCAGTGTTCTTGAGTTCGAGGAGCCGCGTGAAGGTTATGGCCAGTGCGCTTCCATCCGGGGTGGCCTCTTCGAGCAAGACTGTTGCGCCGTGGTGGTCCTCTCCCCGATGCCGTTTGCCCAGTCGGACGCAGCAGATTGCATCCGACGCGGCAATGCCGGAAAGGACAGCCAGACCGGCCGCGACGCTCGCAAACTCTTCACGTTCGGGCTCGACCAGGACAACCTCAGCCACCTCCAGGTATGCCTGCGCGGTACGAAGTCGCGCCCTCGCTTCAGTGGATCCGCAGGCGGCGGTACGTTGCTTGCTGACCATTCCCACGGGCCAGCCTCACCTTGCCGCCGCGAGCGCCGGGTACATCCCGGAACCGCAGAGGTCCACGGCATCTCTTCGGATCTCGGCATGGAGCGCAGGGTTGTCCTTGGGTTGAGAAATCCATTGCCATGGCGAGATGTCGACAACGTGGAGCTGGTTTCCCGTCCACCTGAGCACTTGGCGATGAAGCTCGTCCATTTGGGATTGCCACTTCGATCCATCCGCCGCACGGTTGGGAGTCATTGTGCCAGCGGCTAGTACGTCGAGGACTGCATTGAGTCCTTTTCGATGGTTCAACAGGGGCGGAGACTCTCCAACCAGTTGTGGATGCACAAGTAGCAGATCGATGTCGCTGTCTTCCCCACCATCACCTCGGGCGGCGGACCCGAAGGCGCAGGCGTACAGAGGCCTCGGATCCCAGTTCTGAATGGCTTCCCGAAGGCGTCTCCACACCTCCAGGCGAAGATCGGCAAACAGTGTTGCAGCCGGTGCCGCCACGTGGTCGCGATTGAGTTCGTGGACCTGGTTGCGGCCGACGACCGTGGCCGTCACAAGGCCCTCACGGACCAGTCTCGCGACACTTCGCCGGATACCGATCTCCGACCCACGAGCAGCTTGAACAGCGATTTGGCCGACCGTTAGGGGCCGACCCGCTGCAGCCAAGACGGCGAGAACGGGGCCGTCAAGCGTCGGCGTCAGGGCTCGTGTGGGATCGGAGAGGTCCACCTTCAGATCATACATGTCTTTATCTAATTCGATAGGAACCTGTCTGATCCGACCAATCCCACAGTACTCCGACCCGTGATCCGGCACCTCAGGTGTCCCTCAGCCGGATCATGGATCCATATTCGGTGATCTGCAGGCTGCGCTTGCTCCAGTAAGCACGGTCCACAGTCCCTCCGCCCCCTCCCTCTCGTCCCCGTTCTCGGGTGAGCCCGGCCGGCGCCTGGCGGCGCGGGCCCGGCGGTTCGGGGTTCGGGTGCCGTTCGGCCCGGGTCCTGGGTGCTCGGCGGTCGGGGCCCCGGGGCGCCTGGCGGTCCGGGCCTTGGGGGCTCGGCGGCCGGCGGTCGGCGGCTCGTGTCCTGGGCGCTCGGCGGCTCGGCCCCTGGGGGCCCGGCGCGCGGGGGTTTTGGCCCGTTTCGCCGTTCCGGCCCCTCTCTCCCACTCGATCCCAGTGGGCGCTATCGGACTCGAACCGATGACCTGCTGGTTGTAAGCCAGCTGCTCTAACCAACTGAGCTAAACGCCCGACGGCCCAGACGCTACTGCCCTGCCGCAGCCAGGAATGCCTCGAGCAGGGCGGGCGTGGCCGCCGCGAACGGCGCACGGCGCTCGGTATGGGACAGGGTCACGAGATCCCGGCCCGCGGCCTCGGCGAGGACGGCCCCGGCCTCGGTGCACACCAGCATCCCGCCCAGGTAGTCCCAGCTCCCGAGCTTCGATCCTCCGATCACGGCGTAGCCGTCGAGCACACCTTCCGCCACCGCACACAGGTCGAGTGCGGCTGCCCCCAGGCACCGGTACTGGGACCACCCGAGATACCGGGCCGGATAGCCGCTGAACCCCACGATGGCCCGATCGAGCCGATCGCAGCCCGACGGGCCGATGGGCTCCCCGTCCTTGCGGGCTCCCCCACCCCGGACGGCCTCGAAGCGCTCTCCCGACGCCTGGTTGACCACCAGCGAGGCTCGGGGGCCCTCGGCGTCCAACGCGCACAGGCTGGTCGCGAACCAGGGGATCCCACGCGACGCGTTGGTGGACCCGTCGACCGGGTCGATGACCACCACCACGTCACGGTCGAGCCCCCGCGACCCGGACTCCTCGGAGAGCACACCCACGCCGGCCTCCTCGAGCACCGCCAGACCGGCGGCATCGGCGACCAGGTCGTGCCGGTACTGGTGGCTACTGGCCCCGACGAGACCCCAGTCCTCCAGCTCGACCAGCACGTCGGCGATGGCCGTCGCCGTGGCGTGCAGCACCTCGAGCAGCGTGGCGTCGTCCATGCAGTCGACGTTACCGGAGGCATCCCGGGCCACCGGGACACGGTCCAACCGATAGGCTCTGGTCCCTGTGGCAGTCATCGATGTGGCCGGGTACGTGGCCGACCTCAAGGACCATTCGGTCGATCACGGCTTCCACGTGCACGACGAGCGGCACTTCGTCGAGACCTACTCGCTCCGACAGGTCTGGGAGGTCGAGCTCCACCCCGAGGACGGGTGCGGCGGCCCACTCGACCTGCATCTGGCCCTCGAGGTCGACCCCCGGACCCTGTTGTCGTTCGAGGACGCCGTCTTCGGGCTCCCCGAGGACGAGGAGCCGCCCGACGAGTTCCACTTCGCGCTGACCTTCACCTGGGCCCTCCCGCCGCTTCCCCACGGGCCCGACCTGCTGCGTCTGGCCATCGACCTGGCCGGTGTCGGCGGCATCGAGCTCCCGCTCGAGGTGTCGGCCATCGACTCCTACGCGTCAGCCACGGACGCGGCCGAGCGTCGGCTCAGCATCGTGGCCCGCACCCCGGTGTCGCTGGCCCGGGTGCTCACGGGGGAGGAGATGATGTGTGACGTGTTCGACCGCTGCCTGGCCGTCAGTCGCTACCTCCTCGACTCCGCCCCCAGCTGGCTCGAGTGACCTCCCCGGCCGGCGCCCGACTGGCCCGGCTCGCCGCCGGTGCACTCGCGCTCCTGGCATCGGGCTCCGTCGTCGCCGCGTGCGGAGCGAGTGCCGGCGACCTGGCCCGGGCGTCGTGCGCCCACGTGAACACCTCGCTCGCACTCCTCCAGAAGGCGAAGGGGACCACCGATTCCCAGGCGGCGACCAGGCTCGAGGCCATGGCCTACATCCAGCTGCTCCAGGCCATCCCGATCGCCGCCCAGGCCGCCTACCACGACATCCAGTGGGAGTCGCTGGCCACGACCCTCTCCGAGGCGAACAGGGTGCCCGAGGCCACGCTCATCCCCGCCCTCCAGGCGCAGTGCCACAACGCGGACTCCTCGGTCTTCGGGCAGGTCCCGCCGCCGGCCCCCGCGGGCAACTCGGGGTGATGACCGGTGCCCGGGCCTACGGCCCCCGGGTCCCCGACGGGGTCAACGCGCCGGAAGCGGACACCGTGGCCGGGGGTGACCCGGTGGTCGGGGTCACCGAAGCGGCGGCCAGGCTCCGTCCCGCCATCTGCAGCCGGCCGACCTGCACCACCTGGGGCAGGAGACGGCTGGCCAGCCACTGGCCGGCCGCCGGGGTCGGGACGATGTGCACACCGTCGCCGTCGCGGATCTGCACGCCGTCGAGCGTGGAGGTGAACACGCCGCCGGGGCAGACCATGCCGCCGAAGTCCTCGACCTCCACGTCCGACGGGTGCTCGGCGGCGACCTGGCGCACCATGGCGTTGTAGAGGGCGAGCCGTGTCGCCGAGTCCTCGGGCCAGGCCAGGCCGTTCGGCTGTTCGCCCGAGTCGAAGCACGGTGTGGTCATCATGACGACGTAGGCACCGTCCGACGACGCCACCTGCACGGCCTGCTCCAGCGAACGCTCCAACACCCCGTCGAACAGGGGCTCCCCGATGTGGGTCCACCGGCCGTCGATCTCGCGGTCCATGACCTCCCACCGTCCCGCCAGGACCACCACGACGTCGGGGCGGAACTCGTCGATGTTCCCCTTCCACAGCGCGGGCCACTGGCCCGACGCCGGGGTGGACGAGTCGCAGGCCGATGCCATCTGGTCGGGCACACCGTGGGCCATGTAATAGGTGCTGCGCACGACCCCGCACGCCACGATGGCCCCGTTGTCGATGTCGACGTCGTAGCTGGTCTGGGGCTGGTCGGCCATGAGTGCGAAACCGAGACGCCACGCCACCGAGTCACCCAGGATGGCCACCTTGACCGGCTGGCCCGAGTACTGGACACCCGTCGACGTGGACGAGAAGGGAACAGCCGCTTCCGCCGCCGCCGGGAGGGTGGCGGCGACGGTCAGTGCCACCACGCCGAGGAACGCCCCCGAGGTGACCAGCCATCCGCGCCATTCCGAGAAGGTCGCCATCCTGCTCCGACGGACGGGCTGCTCCACCAGGTAGTACGAGGCGGTGGCGACGACCACGGTGGCACCGATCCGCGCACCGAGGAGCGGGAGGCCGTAGAGGTGCATCCGTTCGGCGTCGAGGAACGAGAACAACGGGAAGTGCCAGAGATAGAGGCCGTAGGAGATCCGGCCGACGTAGACGAACACGGGATTGGCCAGCGCCCGGGCCAGCGCGCCCTTCTGGGCCGTGACGACGCAGAAGAGGAGGACCGCCACCGCCACCGCCACCGCCAGCTCGCCGCCACCGAAGAGGAAGCCCGTCGGACCGTCGAGCCGGCCCCACAACGCGACCAGGCCGAGCAGTGCCGCCCAACCGAGGAATTGGGCGGCCAGCCGGGCCGTGGTGCTCGAGAGCTCCCATGCGGTGATCGGCTTGATGCTCGGCCCGCGCTTGCGTTGGATGTCCCGTCGGTGCGCGGCGGGCGCTCCCAGGCCGGCGGTACCGGCCGACGGGTGGATGCGGGCGAACTCGATGACGTCGAGATCGGGCACCGACAACGGGACCGGGCGCCGGTGCTGGGCCCAGATCGCCATCGCCGTGGCCAGCGCCGCTCCGACCAGGATGTCCTGGCACCGGGTGTCGGTCCCCTCGTACAGTCGGGTGACCGAGGCGCCGTGGAGATAGGACCAGCGCATGTCGGCGGCCGAGGCCAGCGCGCCGACCACGGCGGCGGCCAGGACCGGCCACAGGCGGCGGGACGGCCGCAGTCTCCGCCCCGCCCTCAGCAGCACCAGGACCACCGGTGGCCACACGATGTAGAACTGCTCCTCGATGGCCAACGACCACATGTGGGAGAGCGGCGACGGCTGTGCGGTGGCGGCGAAGTAGTTCGACCCGCTCTCGATGAAGTGCCAGTTGGCCACGTAGAAGAGCGTCGACAGGGCATCGAGCCGGAGGCCGGCGAACTCTCCCGGGGTGGCGAAGAACCTGGCGTACGCCGCCACGCCGACCAGCATCAGGAGGAGCGCCGGCAGGAGGCGCCGGGCCCGCCGGGTCCAGAACTGGCCGAGCCGGACGGTGAGGCGCTGGGCCCACTCGCCCAGGAGGAGCGAGGTGATGAGGAACCCGGACAGGACGAAGAACATGTTGACCCCGAGGAACCCCCCGGAGGCGAGCGGGGCACCACCGTGGTAGAGCATGACGCCCACCACGGCGACCGCCCGGATGCCGTCGAGGGCAGGGACGAACCCGAAGGCGATCGTGCGCCCGCGCGGACGGGAGTCCACCGGTGCGGTTCCGGGCGCGTCGGTCAGGACGCTCATCGCCGGGTCGGTCCCGGCCGGCGGGAGGGGTTCCCGCAGCCTCCTGCATGGCGCGTCATCGCGCTCCCATGTTCGCAGATGGACACACGGCCGGAAACTTCGGATCCGGGGAGACGCCGGCTGCGGTCGTGACCCGGCCCGGGGCCCGTCGGCGACCTACGGGCCGGCCGGCGTCACCGCCGCGGGGCGGGACCGGCCGGTGCCGTCAGAGGGACGGGGTGTAGCCGGCCGGCAGGTTGATGGTCTTCTTCTCCAGGAACAGCTCGAGGCCGTCCTCGCCGAACTCGCGGCCCACGCCGGAGTCCTTGTAGCCGCCGAACGGCGACGAGAAGTCGATCGGGATCGACGAGTTGACCATGTAGGTGCCGGTGCGGACCTGGCGGGCGATGCCGAGGCCCCGGTCGGTGTCGCCGCTGAACACGCCTCCGCACAGCCCGTAGTCGGAGTCGTTGGCGATCCGGACGGCATCGGCGTCGTCGTCGTAGGGGATCACCGACAGGACCGGACCGAAGATCTCCTCCTGGGCGATCCGCATCGAGTTGTCCACGTCGACGAAGACCGTGGGCTCGACGAACCATCCCGTGTCGAGGCCGGACGGGCGACCGCCGCCCAGGGCGACCTTGGCGCCCTCCTCCTGGCCGATCCGGATGTAGCCCTCCACCCGGTCGCGCTGGCGCTCGGCGACCAGCGGCCCGACCTCGGTGGCCGGGTCCAGTGGGTCGCCGACCTTCATGTTCCGGACCAGCTCGACCAGGGCGTCGGTGACCTCGGTGTAACGGTCACGGGGCGCCAGGATGCGGGTCAGGGAGATGCACGCCTCGCCGTTGTTCATGATGGCGTTCGGGAGCATGAGGGGGAGGGATTCGTCGAGGTCGACGTCGTCGAGGAGGATGGCGGCCGACTTGCCGCCGAGCTCGAGGCTGAAGCGCTTCAGGTTGGCCCCGCAGGCGGCGCCGATCTTCTTGCCCGCCGCAGTGGAGCCGGTGAAGGACACCTTGTTCACACCCGGGTGGTTCACCAGGTACTCGCCCACCTCGCGTCCGGCCGGGACCACGCTGAGGACACCCTTGGGCAGTCCGGCGTCGGCCAGGATCTCGGCGAAGACGTTGGCGTCGAGGGGTGTCTCGGGGGCGGGCTTGAACACCACCGTGCTGCCCGAGAGGAGGGCCGGTCCGAGCTTGGCGGCGGCCAGGAAGAGCGGGACGTTCCACGGGGTGATGGCGGCGACGACGCCGATGGGCTCCTTGGACACCAGCACCGGACCGAGCAGCCCGTCCTTGACGGTGTCGAACGCGAAGGTCGAGCCGAGGCCGGCGTAGTAGTCGAGGATCATCGTCGGGGCGAGCACCTGGGCCATCAGGCCCCAGGAGACCGGCGAACCCATCTCGTTGGTGATGAGTTCGGACAGGTCCTGCATCTGGTTGCGGATGGCCTCGGCGGCGCGGGCGAGGACCGCACCGCGCTCGGTCGGGGTCATGTGCGGCCACGGGCCGTGGTCCACGGCCTCGCGCGCGGCGGCCACGGCGCGGTCGATGTCGGCGTTCATCGCCTCGGGGGTCCGGCCCACCAGCTCGCCGTTGGTCGGGGAATGCACGTCGAAGACGGAGGACGAGGACGGCTCGACCCACTCCCCCCCGATGAACAGACGATCGTACGACTTCATTGGCCCTCCCTGGACGACGACGGATCGGTATGGCTCGGCTGGTCCCCCGGGACGCGGGTCGCAGCACCGCCTGCGCCGATCGTAGCCCGGTGCCTGACGGGCCGCCCGCCGGACCCCGGTGGGGTTACGCTTCGCCGGACCCGCCCGAGAGGGCACCGACCACCGGCGACGGCCGGAGAACTGGAGCTCGACGTGCTCTCCCCCCTCGACGACTACCCGGTCCACCAGATCTCGGAGCCCATGCGCCACGTGGGCACGTCGGACCGGAACTTCTACGACCGCTACTACTTCAACATCCACGGAGCCGGCGGGGTCCACGGCACCGACGAGGAGCTCTTCTGCGTGATCGGTGTCGGTCAGTACCCCAACCTGAGCGTGGCCGACGCCTTCGTCTCGGTGAAGCTGGGCGACGACCACCGGGTGGTCCGGTCCTCCAAGGTGCTGGGTGCCGATCGGATGGACGCCTCGGTGGGACCGATCCGGGTGGAGGTCCAAAAGGGCCTCGAGCGGGTCCGGGTCGTCCTCGAGCCCAACGAGTGGGGCCTGGAGCTCGACGCCGTCTACGACGGGTTCAGCGAGGCCCACCTCGAGGCCCGCCACTTCGACCGCCAGTTCTCCCGTGTCATCTTCGACTCCACCCGCTTCGCCCAGGTGGGCGGCTGGACGGGCACGCTCAAGGTGGGCGACCGCGAGATCCGGCTGACCCCGGACAGGTGGTGGGGGTCGCGGGACCGCTCGTGGGGCGTTCGCCCGGTGGGCGAGTCGGAGCATCCCGGCATCCGGGCCACCGACACGTCGTTCGGGTTCTTCTGGGTCTACGCGCCCGTCCGGTTCGAGGACGAGGCCATGGTCACCATCATCCAGGAGCGCTCCAACGGGGAGCGGATCATGCAGGACGCCCACCGGGTCTTCCCCATCGGGTCCGGTCGTGCGCCCGAATGGCTCGGGCGACCGGAGCACGAGCTCCGCTTCGCTCCCGGCAGCCGGACCGTCACCGGCGCCACCCTGTCCTACTTCGGGCCCCACGGGCGCAAGACCGCCGAGGTCGAGGTGGAGACCCTGCTCGCCTTCCCCCTCCTACTCGGTAGCGGCTACGGACTCGAGCCGGACTGGAAGCACGGCATGTACCAGGGCGACCTCGTCGTCCAGGGCCAGCAGGTCCCGCCGGCCGACCCGTCCTACTCGGACTGGGGGCTGACCGAGTACGCGGCCAGGTTCACCTGTGACGGGAAGGTCGGCTACGGCATGTTCGAGTGCGCCGTCATGGGTGCGCACGAGCAGTACGGGTTCGACGGCTGAACGGACGTCCGGGCGGCCGGATGCGGATCGCGGTCGTGGGCGCGGGCGTCACCGGGCTGGTCTGCGCCCGGCTGCTGTCGCGGAGGAACGACGTCACCGTCTTCGAGGCCGACGACCGGCCCGGTGGTCACGCGAACACCGTGCGGGTCGACCTGCCCGACGGCTCGTTCGACGTGGACACCGGTTTCCTCGTCTTCAACGAACGGAACTACCCCGGGTTCGTCGCGCTGCTGGCCGACCTCGGCGTCGCCACCCGACCCAGCGAGATGAGCTTCGGCGTGCGCGACGAGGTCTCCGGCATCGAGTGGCGGGGCACGTCCTTCGACACCGTCTTCGCCCAGCGGCGGAACCTGGTCCGCCCGGCCTTCCTCCGGATGCTGGCCGAGATCGTCCGCTTCGACCGTACCGTCCACTCGCTGCTCGACGGCCGGACCGACGCCACCGTCACGTTGGCCGACCTGCTGGATCGGGGCCGGTGGTCGTCGCCGTTCGTCGACTGGTACCTGGTGCCGACGGGCTGCGCTGTGTGGTCCGCTGACCCCTCGACCTTCCTCGACATGCCTGCGGTCACCTTCGCCCGCTTCCTGACCAACCACGGGCTCATCGGGTTCGGGAACCGACTCGACTGGCGGACGGTCGACGGCGGCTCCCGACGCTACGTCGACGCCATCGTCGCCGACCTCGGGCGGTCACTGCACCTGGGGGAGCCCGTCACCCGGATCGTCCGGGGACCCGACGGGGTGGAGGTGCACTCGGCCCGCGGACCCGGGCGCTTCGACCAGGTCGTGGTGGCGACCCACGGCGACCAGGCCCTCGCACTCCTCTCGGACCCCTCGCCGGTCGAGCGGGAGGTCCTGGGCGCCTTCCGCTTCCACCCCAACCGGGCGACCCTCCACACGGATGTTCGGCTGCTGCCCACGAGCCGCAGGGCCTGGGCCAGCTGGAACTACCACCGCACGGCCGATCGGCCGGACGCCGCCACCCTCACCTACCGGCTCCGGAGCCTGCAGGGGATCACCTCGAAGGACGAACTGCTCGTCACCCTCAACCGGGACGACGTCATCGATCCGGCGACCGTGCTGCGCTCGTTCGACTACGCCCACCCCGTGTTCGACGCCGCAGCCGTCGCCGCACAGGCGCGCCGGGAGGAGCTCGACGGACACAACCGGACCTGGTTCGCCGGCTCCTACTGGGGCGACGGGTTCCACGAGGACGGCGTGGAGAGCGCCCGGGCCGTCTGCCGCCGCCTGGCCGGAGAGGATCTGTGACCGCCACGGGCCGGTCCGGCCGGTCCGATGCCTTCCGCCGGGTGGCGGATCGGCGTACCCTTCCACCGGGACGAGGACCCGGAACCGGCTAACGGCGTCCCGGACGGCGGACAGGAGCGGTGGCAATGGCGGAATTACCCATCGGATGGCTGGGGTCGCGAGGCGGCACCCGGGCGGCCACCTGGATCCTCCGACGCATGGCGGCGCACCTGGACGGTGGGACCCTCACCGTCGTCGACGGCTCCGGTACCCACCGCTTCGGCGCCGGTGCGCCCGAGGTGACCATGGTCGTCCACGACCCCGTCGTCTACGCCGACACCCTCCGGTCGGGCTCGGTCGGGCTCGGTCGGGACTACGCCGAGGGACGGTGGGACTGCGACGACCTCACCATGCTGACCAGAGTGCTCATCCGCGGGCTGCGCCCGGTCACCGCCGTCCAGGACAGGGTGGGACAGGCGGTCGGATCGTCCACCGACTGGCTGCGCCGCCTCCGCCCGCCCTCCCCTCGCACCGACCGGGACAACATCCGCTCCCACTACGACCTCTCCAACGAGTTCTTCGCCCTGATGCTCGACGAGACGATGACCTACTCCTCCGCCGTCTTCACCGATCCGGGCATGGGCCTGGCCGACGCCCAGCGGGCCAAGCTCGACCGCCTGTGCACCAAACTCGGGCTCGGGCCCGACGACCACGTCGTCGAGATCGGTACCGGGTGGGGCAGCTTCGCCTGCCACGCGGCGGCCCGCTACGGCTGCCGGGTCACCACCACCACCATCTCGGACGCCCAGTACGACTACGCCTCCAAACGGGTCGTCGAGCGGGGGCTCGCCGACCTGGTCACCGTGGTGGACAGGGACTACCGCGACCTCCGCGGCACCTACGACAAGCTGGTCTCCATCGAGATGATCGAGGCGGTGGACTGGCGCCAGCACGACGCGTTCTTCGGTGCGTGCGCCGACCTGCTCCACGACCGCGGGCTCATGGCGCTGCAGGCCATCACCATGGAGGACCGGAGCTTCGAGCGGGCCAAGAACGGGACCGACTTCGTGCGGGAGCACATCTTCCCGGGGGCGTGCATCCCGTCGATCGAAGCGATCGCCCGGTCGCTGCGACGGGCGACGCCCATGGCGGTCGTCGACGTCGAGGACATCGGCCGCCACTACGCCGAGACGCTGCGCCGCTGGTACCTGAACCTGGCCGGGCACGGCGACGAGGTCGCCGCCCTCGGTCTGGACGAACGGTTCCGGCGCCTGTGGGACTTCTACCTCTGCTACTGCGAGGGCGCCTTCCTCGAGCGCCACATCAGCGACGTCCAGATGGTCATGGCCATGCCCGGATGGAGGCCCCCGATGACGGTGCGCGACCGCGTAGCCCCCACCGCCTGAGGAAATCGCGACCGGCTACTCCACGGTGCGGATCTGGTCGGGCTCCCAGAAGGCCCTGATCCCGCCCAACCTGCCGTCGGGTGAACGCCGGTAGCAGTAGACGCCGTCGACCTCCACGGCACCGCCGCCGGCGAAGCCGATCCGGATCACCCCTACGTTGGCCACCTCGTCGCCGCACTGGAACGACTGGCGGATGTCGAACCGGATCGATTCGTTCACCCCGATCACGTTGTCGTAGAAGGCGGCGATGGCCTCGGGCCCGCGGTGACCGGTCCCTTCGGGGTCGAACATCGAGGGACCCACCGGATCCTCGACCACGGCATCGTCGGCGAAGAGGGCCAGCCAGGCCGCCCGGTCCCCCGCCTCGACCGCCGCCATCGAGGCCCGACCGAGGTCGCGGGCGGTCGGCCCCGCGCCCCCCTCGGATGCGCTCATGCGTCCACCTTGGCGATCACCGAGTCGGCGAACCGGCGGAGGTCGTCCAACTTCTGCTGCAGCGGCTCGGTGTCCGGACCCACCTCGTAGGGCCAGCGGAAGCCGACGATGACGTCGGTGACCCCCTGCTCCTCGAGCCGGTGGATGCCGTCGACGGTGAAGGCGTCCAACGAGATGACGTGGACCTCGAAGGGCTCGTCCGCGGTTCCCTCCTCCTCGCGGAGCCGGTGCAGCTCGGTGAGCAGCCCGGGCAGGTCGGCCGGGTCGCCACCCCCGTGCAGCCACCCGTCGCAGCGGGCGGCCCGTCGCAGCGCCGGGGTGGCGTGGCCCCCGATCAGGATGGGCAGCGGCTCGGTCGGCACCGGGCTCATCATGACGGAGGGGAGGTCGTAGCACTCGCCGTGATACTCGAAGTAGCCGCCGGCCGACAGGCCCCGGACGATGTCCACCGCCTCGTCCATCCGCCGTCCCCGACCCTCCCACGGGACACCGACGAGCTGGTAGTCCTCGGGCCACGGGCTGGTCCCCACCCCGAGGGAGAGCCGGTTGTCGGTCATCACGGCCACCGAGGTGGCCTGCTTGGCCACGATCAGCGGGTGGCGCATGGGGAGCTTGAGCACGAACGTGACGAACCGGATCCGCTCGGTCACCGCGGCCATGGCCGGGATCAGCGAGAACGGCTCGATGAACGGCTTTCCCTCCAGGAACTCGCGGGAGCCGTCGGGGTTGAACGGATAGGTGGAGTCCGACACCTCGGGATAGCACAGGCTGTCGGGGACGACCATGCTGTCGTAGCCCGCCTCCTCGGCGGCCCTGGCCAGGGGTAGGTAGTAACCCGGGTCGACCATCGACTCCGCGTACGAGAACCGCATCAGGCATCCCTCCACTCGACATGGGCCCGTACGGCTCCATCGTCATCGATCCAACCACTGCTCGCGGCCCACTCCAACATCGCCGTGAACGCCTCCTCCCACTCCGGCCCCGGGTCCAGGCCGTCCTCCCCGGCCGCCCGCAATGCCAGGGCGCGCAGTGCGTCGGGCGGCACCCGGACATCGTCGTCGCCCTCGATCCGACCGCTCCCCTCGGCGGCCAGGGCTTCGGCCAGGGCGTCCACGGCCCGTTGGTCGACGTCGCCCGGACGTCCGGCGCGCGCACTGACGACGAGGGATCCGAAGTCGTCCCATCCCTCGAGCCAGACGCGACCCTCGGCCAGGTCGACCATGATCTCCACCGGCCCGGACCGCTCAGTCCAGCTCGGGCCGTGTGATCCCGGCGGCCTGGAGCCGGTCCGCCACCCAGTGGACCCCGTCAGCCTCGGCCATGTGGTCCGCCCAGCCGTCGAGGAGGCGCTCGACCTCCTCGCGGGTGGCGATCGTCCCGAGGACGGTCACCACCAGGCTGCCGACCTCGACGTCCTCGACGCTCACGTCCCCGAACGGCGTCCACGAGTCCGCCTCGGGAACCAGCTCGAGCATGGCGTAGAGCTCACCGGTGTCCTCCACCCAGCTCAGCTCGTACCGGCTTCCCTTGGCGTCGAACCAGTTGTTGCCGAACTCGACCTCGGCCGACCGCCGGCGGCGCTCGTCGGCACTGTAGAACTGCTCGATGTCCATGGTTCTCCTGTCGTGACGACGAGGTCGGGAGGGTTCGGGACCGACCCGGGACCTCGTTGGGCACGACGTTAGCCGGTGCCCCTGCGAGCACCGGGAACGCGGGCGACGGCCGCGGCCGCTCGGGACGTGCGGCTGGCTACGATTCGAGTCGTTCGAAAGGATTCCCGATGAAGCAGTCCCCCGTCCGCGTCTTCCTGGTGCTCGTGTTCGTGTTCATCGGCTGCTTCGGCGTCGCCTACGCAGCCGCCGGGATGCTCAGCGCGCTCCCGGCGCCGGCCGTCGGCGGCACCTGCGGTCCGAGCACCGCGTCCGAGACCGCGCTCGAGGCACTGGCCAGGCCGGGGTCGATCGGGGCGGGTCCCGAGCCTCCGACCTCCAACGTCACGGCCCACCACCAGTGGCAGACCTTCGTGGACCAGTGCCAGGCGCTGGCCGACCGGCGTGGGCTCGCCTCGCTCGCCATCCTGGTGATCTCGGTCGTGGTCGCAGGCGTCGGTCTGGTGTGGGTCCTGCGGCGCCCCCGCTCCACCGACGGTCACGGCGAGTCGCTCGACCGGGCGACCGGTCTGCCCGGCGGTTCCGGGCCCGACGGCCCCGACGCGCTGGTCACGGTCGGCACCACCGCGGCTCCGCCGGGCGTGCCGTTCGCCGGAGCCGCGGTGTACCCGCCCCACCAGGCGTTCGTCCCGGCGACCCCCTACCCGGGCCAGCCCTATGCGGCCACCCCCGTGCCGACGGCCCCTCCCGGAGCGGCCTATCCCCCGCAGCCGGGCTGGCCGACCCAGCCACCTCCGCCCTACGCCTCGCCCTACCCGGCGCCTCCGGCGTACCCGACGGCGCCCGCCTATCCGCCGCCGCCGCAGCCGACGGCGCCTCCGGCGGAGGCACCACCTCCCTCCACCCAACCCTTCCCGGCGCCTCCGGCCGGAGCCGGCGGGGAGGGCCCCCGCGACGAGCCGGGATCCGAGGGGGACGAGTAGCCGCACCACCCCTGACCGATCCTCCGGTCGGTCGCCGAGGCATCGTCGATCGGGGTAGCCGCTCCCCTACGATTGCCCCGAACATGCCAGATCCCGTGGACCAGGCGGTCCCCCTTTCGACAGTCGCCCGCGAGTGGGGACGCATCGGCGCCATCGGCTTCGGTGGCCCTCCCGCCCACATCGCCCTCTTCCGGACGTTGTGCGTGGACCAACGCCGGTGGCTCTCCGACCACGAGTTCGAGGACGGCATCGCGGCGACCAACCTGCTCCCCGGTCCTGCGTCCACCCAGTTGGCCATCTACTGCGCCTGGCGGCTCCGGGGACGGTCCGGCGCGGTCGTCGGCGGTCTCTGCTTCATCCTCCCCGGCCTGGCGGTGATCCTGGCCCTTTCGGCACTCTTCCTCTCCGCCCATCCACCCCTGTGGGTCCTCGGCCTGGCCGCAGGGGCCGGTGCCGCCGTGCCGGCCGTGGCACTGAGCGCGGCACTGGGCCTGGTGCCGGCCAGCTGGCAGAGGGCGGGGGCGGAACGAGGGGCCAGGGCGCGCTGGATCGCCTATTCGGTGGCCGGCGGGATCTCGGCAGCCACGATCGGCACGTTCCTGGTCCTGGTGCTCATCGCCTGTGGCGTGATCGAGATCGCCATCCGCGCCGGTCGGACCGGGCAATCGCGGCAGAGGGTGTCCGCCCTCCTACCGGCGACGGCCCTCCCCGCGGTCACCGGCGGCATCGGCGCGCTGTGCTGGGTCGCGTTCAAGGTCGGGGCGCTCTCCTACGGCGGGGGCTTCGTGATCATCCCGCTCATGCAGCACGACGCCGTGGTCACCTACCACTGGATGACCGGTGCCCAGTTCCTCAATGCCGTCGCCCTGGGACAGGTCACCCCCGGTCCGGTGGTCCAGACCGTGGCCGTCGTCGGGTACGCCGCCAGTGGGCTGTGGGGCGGTCTGCTCGCGGCGGCGGTGGCGTTCGCCCCGTCGTTCGTCTTCGTGTTGGCCGGGGCGCGGCACTTCGACCGGCTCCGCAGCGACAGGCGGATCCAGGCGTTCTTCGTCGGTGCCGGATCGGCCGTGATCGGCGCCATCGCCGGATCGGCGATCCCGCTCGGACTGGAGCTGGCCCACCTGTGGCAGTTGGGGGTCCTGGCACTGGCCGCCGTCTGGCTGGTCGTGCTGCGCCGTGGTGTCGTGCTCGCCCTGGTCGCGGCCGGGGTCATCGGTCTGGTCGCCGTCCTCGCGGGCGCACCGTCGTGAGCCGGGCGGCGCCATGCTCCGGTCACCGGTGACGGCCCGCTCAGGGACCTTCCACCGATCGGACCGACCCCGGTCCGATCGGCTCCGCCTAGGGTGTCTCGACTCCCTCGGTCGGACGTCCGGTCACTTGTAGACGGAGACCTGACCGGCCGCCGAGGCCGCGTCGTAGTTCACGTCGCCCGAATCGTCGGCGACGATGGCGTACGTCCCGACCCCGCCGAGGCTCGAGGCGGCGAACGTGCACTTCGTCTTGTCGACCGTCACGACCGTGGTGGCACAGGTGATGGGATCGCCGTTGGCGGTGAACGTGACGGCCCCGGTGTCCGGCTGGCCCTTGGCCGTACCGTGGAGCGTCGTGGTCAGCGTCTCGTTCGACGTGAGCGACGCCTTGGCCATGTGGGTCATCAGCGTCATGGTGGGCTGGCCCTGCTCGACCACGAAGGTACCCGTCGCCGATCCCGTGAGCTCGGTGGGCTTGGACGTGTCGGTGGCCGTCACCGTGACGCTGTAGTCGCCGACGGTGGTCGGCTTTCCGGTGACGCGTCCGTAGGTGAACTTGGTGCCCGGTGGCAGTCCGGTGACCGTGAACTTGTAGGTGCCGCTGCCGCCCGTCGCCGAGATCGAGCCACCCGAGTAGGCGGCGCCGACGCTGCCACTGGCGAACGTGGCGTTCACCGTGACCGGTGTGGTGTCCGCTCCGGCGACCGACACCGCACTGCCGACGCCGGCCACGGTGCCGAGCACCGCGATCGACCCGGCCGTGACCAGCCTGCGCATCCGGGATATCCGCATGATGACCCTCCTTCGCCGATAGGTCACTGTACGCAGGGGACCGTTGAATTGGAACCGGATCTTCGTAAAGTTCATGTCCGTCCGCAGTTCACCATCCCGTCACCTGGTGGGCGCCCGACCGGCCGGCGGGGGTCGGCAGCTTCCGGGACCGGGGACGGTTGGTCGGGTGCGACGTGCCGGGATCCCGGCCCCGGGTCGGTTCGTACCGAACTGGTGCGCCGACCTGGTGGGGCAGGCAGGGATCGAACCTGCGACCGAGGGATTATGAGTCCCCTGCTCTGACCACTGAGCTACTGCCCCGGGGTGGCGGACCGGGCCCGCGTCCCCGACCCCATCTCCTGCCCCGGGGCGTTCCTCCCACCCGCAGGGGTGCGAGCCACCGCCGGCGGGGGAACGGCGCGGAATCCGAGGACGGGTCCCCTTCTCCCGCGGCCAAGAGCGTACAACCCCCGTGGCGGTCGCCTTCCTCCGACGGACCGGCAACGCCCTCTTGCCCCTCGTTCGGCATTTCCCGGCCGACGGAACAGTGTCGAAGGTCCCGTGATCCTCCCCACCCTCACGGAGTCGACGGAGGTGGTGCGTCGCTACCGGGTGGGTCGGGCACGTCGGTGCCCTGGTTGGGCAGCAGGACCAGGATGAGGACGCCGGCCACGGCGACCACCGCGGTGGCGATCAGGAGCGCGAGGTCCATGCCGGAGACGAAGGCGTGCCGAGCCAGCAGGGCGAGGGCGTCGCCCAGCTTGGGCGGCGCCCTCCGGGCGACGGCCAGCGCGCCACCGAGCGAGCTGGTGATGACGGCCTGGACGGAGGCCGGCACCCCGGCGTGGGCGACCGCCGGAGCCACCAGGTCCCCGTACCGCTGGTTCAGGGCCGTGCCGAGGACGCCGACCCCGAGCGCGCCACCCACCTGCATGGCCGTGTCGTTCGTCGCCGACCCGACCCCTGCCTCCGCTCTCGGCAGCGACCCCATCACCGACTCGGTGCAGGGGGCGAGCGACAGGGCCACCCCGATGCCCACGATCACGAAGGGGACGATGCAGTCCCGGTAGGTGTCGCCCAGCGTGGTCCTCGACAGAACGCCCAATCCCGTGGCGATCATCAGGACGCCGAGCGTCACCACGTACTTGGTCCCGAACCGGCGGGCCGCGAGGACCGAGACAGGGGCGACGACCAGCAGGGCCAGGGCGACCGGTGCGATGCGGACCCCGGCCTCCAGCGCGCTGAAGTCCAACACGAACTGGAGGTACTGGGTCATCAGGAAGAACATGCCCAGGAGGGCGAAGAGCACCAGTGCCAGTGACGAGATGGCCACGCTGTAGCGGCGGTTGGAGAAGAACCGGAGCGGCAGCATCGGGTGGTCGATCCGGCGTTCCCACACCACGAAGGTGGCGATGACCACCGTGGCCGCGACCAACGAGCCCAGGATCGCCGGCGACCCCCAGCCCCGACCGGGGGCCTCGATGATTCCCCACAGCAACAGTCCGAGGCCGACCATGGACAGCAGGGCGCCGACCGGGTCGGGGCGGGCCGACAGGGGGTTCTTCGAGTTCGGGACGAGCCAGATGGTGGCCACCAGGCCGACGAAGGCGATGGGCACGTTGACCAGGAAGACCGAGCCCCACCAGAAGTGGGCCAGCAGGAAGCCGCCGGCGATGGGACCGAGAGCCACCCCGATGCCGGTGGATCCCGACCAGATCCCGATCGCACGGACCCGGTCCCGCTCTTCGGTGAAGACGTTGGTGAGGATCGACAGGGTGCAGGGCATCAAGGCCGCCGCGCCGATCCCCATGATCGCCCGGGCGACCATCAGGAGATCGGGCGCGCCGGACCAGGCGGCCAAGGCCGAACCGCCCCCGAACACCACGAGTCCGCCCATGAACACCCACTTGCGGCCGACCCGATCGCCCAACGCGCCGAGCGAGAGCAGGAGCCCGGCGAACACCACCGCGTACGCGTCGACCACCCACTGCAGCTGGCTGGAGCTGGCCCCGATGCTGCGTACGATCGACGGCAGCGCGACGTTCAGGATGGTGCTGTCCAGGCTGATGAGCAGCAGGGTCACGCAGAGAACCGAGAGCGTCGCCCAGCGACGACGCCCCGGTACGGCCTGCTTGCTCGGTTCGTCCATCCGGCAAGGATCCTCTGTGGCGGGGGATCGCGCCAACCGTGACGCCGGGCTCACGCCCCGACCGCGACCTACGCCGGCCGGTGCCGTGCGAAGATGGGGTCCAGGGAGCGCGGGGCGAGGCGGGAGCTGAACGATGGTCACGGACATCGCTGTGGTCGGGCGCACCCCGGGCGCCGACGAGGCCACCGCGCCCGGACGGCAACCGATCCGGCGACACCGCTGGTGGGCCGTCGCACTGGTGTGCGCCGTCTGCGTCACCCTCGTCGGCGCATCGGCCCTCGTCGCCGGCAACGAGGTCCGGACCGACATCCGGTTCGACCAGGCGCACCGGTCACTGGACGCCGCCCGCCGCCGGATCGCCCTGGCCGGCGCCGACCTCACCACCGTCCGGAGCCAGCTGGACACGGTCGACGGACAGGTGGAGCAGGACGCCGCCGTGCTCTCGCAGGACACCTCCCAGCTGCGGGGCCTGGAGTCGGCACTCACCAGCGCCCGCTCCGACGTCTCGAACCAGACGTCGGCGATCGGCGACCTCAACTCGTGCCTGGCCGGCGTCGAGCAGGCGCTCAACGCGCTGTCCGTCGGGGACCAGACACACGCCATCGATGCGCTGGACGCCGTGTCCACGACCTGCACGAGAGCGATGGCCGTCGATGGCTGAGCGGCACCGGGCACGCCGGCTGGGCGTGGTCGCCCTCGTGGTCTGCGCCGCCATCCTCGTCGTCTCCACCGCCACCGACGCCCGGGCCCAGGCGCGTCGTCGCCTGGAGGTCACCGACCTGGCCGGCGCCGACCACCAGCTGAAGGCGACCCGGTTCGCGCTGGCCGCCACCACCTACGCCCAGGCCCTCGCCGCCGACCATCGCGACGCCCTGCAGTCGAGCGTCGCATCCACCGTCGGGCAGTTGGCCGCGACCGAACGGACGCTGTCCGACACCGATGCGGACTCGTTCCTCCTCGGGCTCGACGTCGGGACGCTCCAGACCTGTTTCGGCGGCGTGCGGAAGTCGCTCCTGCAGATCACCGCGCACGACAACGACGGGGCCGCCGACGACCTGTCGGCTGTGTCGTCGTCCTGTCTGGACCTGGAGGCGGCCACCGGCGACGGCCTCGTCTACCCGTTCGACTTCCCGGACCCCGACGTCCTTCCTGTCGGTGGCACCTACTACGCCTATGCCACCAACTCGGTGGCCGGGAACATCCAGATCGTCGAGTCGACGGACCTGATCCACTGGAACGTCGTCGGGGACGCACTCCCGAGCCTTCCGGCGTGGGCCACGCCGGGCGCCACGTGGGCGCCCGGCGTGATCGAGGTGGGAGGGACCTTCGACCTCTACTACGCCGCGGACGTGGCCGGCCCCGGAGGCGGCGAGGAGTGCATCTCCGTCGCCACCGCCACCCAGCCCCAGGGGCCGTTCGTCGACGACTCGACGACCCCGCTCGAATGTCAGCCCTCGCTCGGGGGCTCCCTCGACCCCTCGCCCTTCGAGGCGGCCGAAGGCACCCTCTACCTGCAGTGGAAGTCCGTCGGAGCCGGCGGTCAGCCGGCGACGATCTGGTCCGAGCAGCTCGACCCGGCCGGCACCGGGTTCGCCGGGGGCACCGCAGCCGCCCCGACCGCGCTCATCGTCGCCGACCAGCCGTGGGAGGCGGGGGTCGTCGAAGCGCCCGACCTCGTCGCGGACGCCGGGCGCTACTTCCTCTTCTACTCGGGGAACAACTGGGACAGTGCCGACTACGGCGTCGGGGTGGCCACCTGCGCCGGCCCCCTCGGACCGTGCACCAAGCCGCAGTCGGCGCCCATCCTGGCCGCCGGCCCGGGCATGGCCGGGCCGGGCGGCGAGTCGGTCTTCACGGACGACTCGGGCAGGACCTGGATCGCCTTCGACGCCTACGCCCCCGGGGCGGTGGGCTACCCGAACAGCCGGGACCTCTACCTCCGGCAGCTGAATCTGTCGGGCGCCGTTCCCGTCGTCGATCCGGCAACCTGAGCTCGCCGGGGGCGACCGGTGCCAGGGGCGCGGCCGGGTTGCCGGTCGGTCCCCGCCGCGGCGCTACGGGCGCACGGAGGTCCGTACCTTCGCCGTGGCTCCGACCGTGCTCCTCGTGGGTTTCCTGGGCGTCCGAGCGGGCCTGGTGGTCGCGTGGGAACGCGCCACCCGGGCCGGGGCCGAGGTCACGGTCGTCGTCCGCGACTTCGGTCCGGGGGTCGAGAACGTGGGTCCCGGGGTGGTCGTGGAGGTGGTCGTCGTGGTGGTGGTCGTGGCGACCGGCGTCGTCGTCGTCGGGACGGCCGCGGTGGGCGGTGGCTCCGGTGTCCCCCCGGACGTTCCGTGGGACGGGGCCGGGGAGCCGAGGCCGCCCGCCGCCAGTGCGATGCCTGCGACCAGGGCCACGACGATCAGGATCATGGGGACGAGCACCGCCCGTTGGCCCTTCCCGGGCATCGGCGAATCGCCCATCAGCCAGCGCACCCACTGGGTGGCCGCGACCTTCCACCTGCCCGTCATGCGGTCCCTCCGTCGACATCGGCACCCACCGGGCGGGGCCGCCCGGCCGTGCCCGTCGCGTGCCGGACCACCGCGGCGACGAACCGCTCCGCCGCCGCCGCATCGGCCGAGAGGAGGAACGCCGGTTCGGCCAGCTCCACCTCGAGCACCACCTCGGTGCCGTCGTCGAGGGCCACGACATCGATCCTCGAGTACAGGAGGGGGTCGTCCACGCCGAACCGCTCGCCCACCAGCCGGCCGACGGCGTCGGACGCGACCTCGACCACGGCCCGGCCGGCCGGGGTCAGGACCTCGGGCCGCAGCCGCTCGGCAGAGCTGCCGCCCACCAGCCCACCCCCCAGGGCCAGTAGCGGTCCCTTGCGGACCGAGTGGGAGATCGTCCCGTCGAACGACAGGGTGCTGACCTCCCCGTCGGTGGCGACCGACGGCACGGCCGGCTGGACGAGCACGGCGATCCCCTCGTCGAGGATCCGGTCGGCCAGGCGACGGGCGCCCGGATCCCCGGCGGCGAACCGTCCCGTGAGCCGGCTACCTGCCGACACCACCGGCTTGACCACGACCTCGCCGGGGACCCCCGCCAACGCGCCGGCGACGTCGCGCCCGTCGCCGCACACCCGGGTGGGGATGACCGGCACCCCGGCTCCGGCCAGGTCGAGGAGGTAGCGCTTGTCGAGGTTCCAGGCGATCACCGGGGCCGGATTGTGCAGGGACCCCAACCGATCCATGCGGTCGAGCCAGGCGTGGAACTCCTCGAGGTGGTCGAGGTAGTCCCAGGTGGACCGGACCACCACCAGGTCGTACCCGGCCCAGGGGACGTCGGTATCGGACCAGATCCGGTGGTCCAGCCCGATCCCGGCCGCGGCGAACGCGGCGTCGTGCAGCGGTCGGTCGGTGTCGTCGTGGCCCAGTGCCTCGGGCGGCGCCGTGGCGAATGCGACCCGCACCGTCAGCGCCGCCTCAATTGTGGTGGGGCGGGCGCTCGTGCCGCTGGCGTTCCGCCCAGCACCGGTCGCAGTCCTCGCACGAGGAGCGTCCTCCCGTACCGCTGCGGTGGATGCCCGGATGACCGCAGACGGGGCAGCGTTCGGATGGTCCCATCGGTCACCTCGCCGGCCGGGTCGATCCGCACGGACCTCGGCCGGAGGGTCCGGCGGAGCGGGCAGGCCGTCCTGCGGCCGCTCCGACGATGGCTCCGGGGGTGAGACTCGAACTCACAACCCTCTGATTAACAGTCAGATGCTCTGCCGATTGAGCTACCCCGGAAACTGCCCGACCACGCCCGGGCCGCCCCTGTGGACGGGCCCGGCGTGCCAGTGGAGATTAGCCGTTCACCACGACCCCGAGGATCGCAGGTGCACGCCGACGCGAACCGGGGCACAATGGCGGCCGTGAAGTTCCGCGTCGCCACCGCAGCCGCCTTCCTCGTCGGGTTCGCCCTGGGCTCCGTCCGGTCACGGAGGACCCGCCTCCGGGTCGTCGCCGAGGACGGCTCCACCGCGCGACCGCGCCTGCGGCCCGAGCGCAGTGGCCTCACGCCGGCCAAGCTGCGGGCGATCGCCGTCCTCACCACCGTGCGGGTCCGTGACGCCGTCGGGGTCGGACTGGGTTGGCGGGACGGCGAGGAGGCCACCGACGCCCTGGTCGTCGAGATGGCCGGCGACCTGGCCACGGCCATCAACGGCCACACGTCGCTCGCCGGCTGACCGCTCCCGACCCGACCGGGCCCGCCGTCGCCGCCGTCACCCGGGCGCTCACCGCTGCCGGCTGCGTGGCGGCCGACGAGGAGGCCGCCGAACTGGTCGCCGCCGCGGCCGACCACGATCAGCTCGACCGGATGGTCGCCCGCCGCCGGGAGGGCGAGCCCCTGGCCTGGATCACCGGCACTGCACAGTTCTGCGGGCTCGACGTGGCGGTCCGGCCCGGCGTGTACGTCCCCCGATGGCAGTCCGAGACGCTGGCCGCGACGGCGGCCAGGCTCCTCGCGGCCCGCGGCACCGCCGTCGACCTGTGCACGGGTTCGGGAGCGATCGCCATGGTGCTGCAGGCCGCCCGCCCCGGGGCCCGGGTGGTGGCGACCGAGCTCGATCCCACCGCCGCGGACTGCGCCCGGGACAACGGCGTGGACGTCCTCGTCGGCGACCTCGACGAACCGCTCCCCGCCGACCTTGCCGGGCGGGTCGACGTGATGACCGGCGTGCCCCCCTACGTCCCCGACGACGCCCTCCACCTCCTCCCCCGCGACGTGCGGGGCTTCGAGCCCCGGCGGGCGCTCGACGGCGGTCGCGGCGGGCTCGAGGTCGTCGCCCGCATGATCACCTGCAGCACGCGGTGGATGGCGACCGGAGGCCGGCTGCTGGTCGAGATCGGTGGCCGCCAGTTCGACCCGGTCGCCCGGCTGCTGACCGCCGCCGGCTTCGATTCCGTCGAGGTCCTGCACGACGGTGACGGCGACCCGCGGGCGGTGTGCGGACGGTTCGCCGACCCCACCGCGACGCCGCGCCCGGCTCAGGCCTCTTCGAGGTAGTCCCGCAGCAGCTGGGCCGACTCCGGCCGGCGCAGCTTGGCCAAGGTCTTCGCCTCGATCTGGCGGATCCGCTCCCGGGTCACCCCGAAGGCCTTGCCCACCTCCTCGAGCGTCCGGATCTTCCCGTCCTCCAGGCCGAACCTGAGCCGCACCACGTCCTGCTCGCGGGGGGTGAGGTGGCCGAGGGCGTCGCGGAGGGCGCCGTCGAGCATGAGCCGGGTGGCGGCGTCGCCGGGCACCACGGCCTCGCGATCCTCGATGATGTCGGAGAGGCTGAAGTCCTCCTCGTCGCCGATGGGCTGCTCCAGCGAGATGGTGTCCTGGTTGATCCGGAGGATCTCCCGGACCCGCTCCACGGTCATGTCGACCTGTGCGGCCAGCTCCTCGGTCGTGGGCTCCCGCCCCACCTCCTGGTGGAACTGGCGCTGGGCCCAGACGACCTTGTGGATCGTCTCCACCATGTGGACCGGGATGCGGATGGTGCGCGCCTGGTCGGCGATGGCCCGGGTGATGGCCTGGCGGATCCACCACGTGGCGTAGGTCGAGAACTTGAACCCCTTGGTGTGGTCGAACTTCTCGACCGCCCGCATCAGTCCGAGATTCCCTTCCTGGATGAGGTCGAGGAAGGCCAGTCCGCGGTTGCGGTAGCGCTTGGCGATCGAGACGACCAGCCGGAGGTTGGCCTCGATGAGGGCCTCCTTGGCGTCGTGGCCCATGTGCACGAGGCGCTGGTCCGCCCGGCGGCTCACCCGGGTGGTCGTTCCGTTGATCTCGTCCTCGGCCAGTCGCATGGCGGCCTCGGTGCCGGCCAGGATGCGCTCGGCCAGCTCGACCTCCAGCGCGGCGTCGAGCAGCTTTACCTTGCCGATCTCCTTCAGGTACATGTGGACGGGATCGGCGGCCGAGCCACGGAAGCTGTCCCCTTCGGAGAACCCGTTCGACGATCCCGACGGGCTGGGCCGGGGCTTCTTCGCCACCGGCTTCTTGGCGCCGTCGGCCGCGATGGTCTCGTCCTGCACCGGGAGCAGCCGCACCAACGGCTCGAGGACCCGCCCCGCACCCGGCTCCACCGGTCCGGAAAGGGGCACGACGGTCGACTCACCGGTGTCGTAGGTGAACTCGATGCCGGCCTCACGGATCCGTTCGACGACCCCGGTGATCAGGTCGGCACTCAGCTCGACGGACTGCAGGACCGAGACGACGTCGTCCTGGGTCAGCCCACCGTTCGCCCTCCCCAGCCGGAGCAGGGCCTCGAACTCGGCCGCGGCCACGGTGTCCGCGGCCACGAGCGACTCGGGCGCCGCCAGCGACTCGGGTGGGTCCGCAGAGGCCGTTCCGGCTCCGTCCGTGTCGGGGTACAGCGAGACCACCTTCTCCTCCGTCATGCGTCCTGCCCGGAATCGTTCAGCTGCGACCTCACCAGGAGCCACGCTACCAACCGTTGCGATGCTTCTGCTGAGACGACGGGATCGTCCAGCTCCTGGAGCCACGAGGCGACCGACGCGGCGTCCTCCATGGCCCGGGTGGAGGTACGGGCCTCGACGGCGACGAGCTTCATCTCCCGTCGCACGGCGTTGCGGACCAGCTGGGTCACCACCTCGTCGGGCTCCGCCCGGGGCTCCTCGACCGTGAGCCGCACCAGCAGGGCCTGGACCCGCCCGGTGGCGGTGTCGATGGCCTCGGCGAGGTCGTCGGCCTCGACCAGGGCGAGGAACGCCGCCCGCTGGACCGGGTCGCCGAACAGGGGGGCCTCGAGCCGCTCCCCCACCTCCTCGGGTCGGTGGATGGCCAGCCGGAGGGCCTCCAGGCCGGGACGGAACTCGGACGCGGCCGACGGCCGGCCCCGGCCGCCGGGGACCGGCCCGTCGTCCCACCCGTCCCACTCCGGCCCGGGTCCGTCCGGCGGGCCGTCGTAGCCGCGCGGGTCCCGGTCGCCCGGGGGCCCCTCCGGGTGGACGGTCGTCCGGTCCGACCTCGGTGGCGGCGTGCGCGGACCCTCACGGCGGATGCGCTCGAGCCGGTCCCGCAGCGACGCCGGCTCGAGGCGGCACCGTTCGGCCACCTGCATCACGTACTGGTCCCGGACCAGGTCGTCGGGGTGCTCGGCCACGGCGGCCAGCGCGTGGTCGGCCGTCCGGGCCCGTCCCTCGGGCGTCGACAGGTCGCCGGCGCCGAGGATCCGCTCCAGCCGGAACTGCAGGAAGGGCTTGGCTCCCTCCACCGCGGCACGCAGCGCCCCGGGGTCGCTCCTGGCCAGGTCGGCCGGGTCGGACCCGGGGGGCAGGGCCGCCACGGCGACGTCGATCTCGAGCTTGCGCTCCCACTCGTAGAAGCGACCGGCGGCCGACTGCCCGGCACCGTCCGCGTCGAAGGCCAGGACGATCCGGGTGGCGAAGTTCTTGAGCAGCCGCACGTGCTCCTCGGCCAGCGCCGTGCCGCAGGTGGCCACCGCCCGGGGCACCCCCGCCTCGAAGAACCCGATCACGTCGGTGTACCCCTCGCACACCACGACCTCGCCGGAGGCGATCACGTCCTGCTTGGCCCAGTTGAGCGCGTAGAGGGTGCGTCGCTTGGAGTAGATCGGTGTCTCGGTGGAGTTCTTGTACTTGGCCGGGTCGGTGCTGCCCGGGAGGATCCGGCCGCCCAGGGCCACCGGGTTGCCGGACGGATCGCAGATCGGGAAGAGCACACGGGCCCGGAAGGCGTCCTGGAGCTTCCCCCTCCGGTTGACGAATCCGAGCCCGGCCCCGACGGCGACGTCCTCGCCGAGCCGGAGCGCGCTGCACAGGGTGTCCCAACCGTCCGGGGCCCATCCGAGACGGAACCGCCGCACCACCGCGCCGTCGTAGCCCCGGCTGCGCAGGTAGTCGCGGGCCTGACCGGCGTCGGACCCGGTCAGCAGGCGCTGGTGGTACCACTCGGTGGCCCGCTCCATCGCGTCGAGGAAGACCTTGCGCTTCTGGCCGTCCCGCCCGGAGTTCCCGTCCTCCCTGATGGTGATCCCGGCCTTGTCGGCCAGGCGCCGCACCGCGTCGACGAAGTCGAGGTGCTCGATCTCGCGGACGAAGGTGATGGCGTCACCGCTCGCCTGGCAGCCGAAGCAGTAGTAGAAGCCGGCTTCGGCGTTGACGCTGAAGGACGGGGACTTCTCGGTGTGGAACGGGCACAGGCCCACCCAGCGGAGGCCCGAACGCTTCAGCGCGGCGTGCTCCCCGATCAGGGCGACGATGTCCGTCGCCGCCCGGACCCGGGCCACGTCCTCGTCCGGGATGCCCATGGTGACGACGGTACCGCGTCCCGGCGCGCCCCGATCCGGTGGGCCTCAGCGCCTGGTCGGGGCCTTCCTGGTCGGGGCCTTCCTGGCCGCCGACTTCCTGGCCGGCGCCTTCGTGGCCGGCGCGGCCTTGGCGGCCGTGGCCGCCACCACCTTGTCCCGTGCCGCCGTCAGGCCGGCCAGCACCGCCTGCGCCGCGGCCAGCCGTGCGATCGGCACCCGGAAGGGGGAGCAGCTCACGTAGTCGAGGCCGGCGGCGGCGAAGGTGGCGATCGACTCGGGATCGCCACCGTGCTCGCCGCACACACCCACCTTGAGACTCGGCCGCGTGGCCCGGCCCCGTTCGGTGCCGAGCCGGACCAGCTCGCCGACGCCGTCGGCGTCGACCACCTCGAAGGGATTGCGGGTGAGCAGTCCCTCCTCGAGGTAGGCCGACATCATCCGCCCCTCGACGTCGTCCCGGCTGAACCCGAACGTCATCTGGGTCAGGTCGTTGGTCCCGAAGGAGAAGAAGTCGGCCTCCTCGGCGATGTCGCCGGCCCGCAGCGCGGCCCGGGGGGTCTCGATCATGGTGCCGATCAGGACCTCGAGCGATCCCTTGGCCGCCTTCGACCCCTTCCTCGACGGAGCAGCCGCGGCCTTGGCCTCGGACACGGCCCCCTCGACCCACGAGCGGGCGAGGGCCAGCTCCTCACGCGACACGGTGAGGGGGATCATGATCTCCACCACCGGATGGCCGCCGGCGTCGACCCGGTCGAGGGCGGCCTCCATCAGGGCGCGCACCTGCATGGCGTAGAGCCCCGGCTTGATCACCCCGAGCCGGACGCCCCGGGTGCCGAGCATCGGGTTGACCTCGTGCCACAGCTTGGCCGCCTCGAACAGGCGTGACTCCTCCTCGGTCAGTCCGACCGTGGCCTGCTTGATGGCGAGCTCCGTGGGGTCGGGGAGGAACTCGTGCAGTGGCGGGTCGAGGAGGCGGACGGTGACCGGCTGCCCGTCCATGGCCTCGAGGATCTCCACGAAGTCGGCCTTCTGGGCGACCCGGAGCGCCTCCAGGGCGCTCTCCTCGTCGGAAGGCGTGTCGGCCAGGATCATCCGGCGCACGATCGGCAGCCGGTCCTCGGCCAGGAACATGTGCTCGGTCCGGCACAGCCCGATCCCCTCCGCCCCGTGCTTGCGGGCGTTGATGGCGTCGGGCCCGTTGTCGGCGTTGGCCCGGACCCCCAGATGGCCGGCCCGCACCTCGTCGGCCCAGCTCAGGATCAGGTCGAACTCGGGAGGTGTCTCGCCCTGGCTGACCTCGACCCGTCCGAGCACCACGATCCCGTTGGTGCCGTCGACGGAGATCCAGTCGCCCTCGGACACGACGGTGTCGCCGACGCTGAACGAGGAGGTGCCGATGCGCAGGTCCTCGGCCCCGACGACGGCCGGCTTGCCCCAGCCCCGGGCCACAACCGCGGCGTGGCTGACCAGGCCCCCGCGGGCGGTGAGGATCCCCTCGGCGGCCAGCATGCCGTGGACGTCCTCGGGGGACGTCTCGCTCCGGACCAGGACGACGGCCTCGCCCCGCTCGGCGGCGGCCTGGGCGTCGTCGGCGGTCAGGTAGACCCGGCCCACCGCGGCCCCGGGCGAGGCACCCAGCCCCTTGACCAGCACCTTGTGCCCGCTCGACGCGAACTGCGGATGGAGCACCTGCTCGAGGTGCTCCCCGGTGATCCGGCCGAGGGCCTCGTCACGGGTCAGCTTGATGGCCCGTTCGGACACCATGTCGACGGCCATGCGCAGGGCGGCGCGACCGGTGCGCTTGCCCACCCGGGTCTGCAGCATCCACAGCTTGCCCTGCTCGATGGTGAACTCGGTGTCGCACATGTCCCGGTAGTGCCGCTCGAGGCGGGCGAAGATGGCGAGGAGCTCCTTGTGGATCTTCGGGAACTCGTCGGCCAGCGCCGACAGCGGCTCGGTGTTGCGGATCCCGGCCACGACGTCCTCGCCCTGGGCGTTGACCAGGAAGTCGCCGTACTCGCCCACCGCGCCGGTGGCCGGGTCGCGGGTGAAGCCGACCCCGGTGCCCGAGTTGTCGTCGCGGTTGCCGAACACCATGGCCTGGACGTTGACCGCCGTCCCGAGGTCGTGGGCGATCCGCTCCCGGACCCGGTAGGCGACGGCGCGCGGTCCGTTCCACGAGGCGAACACGGCCTCGATCGCCCCCCGCAGCTGGTCGTCGGGATCCTGGGGGAAGGGCTTGCCGGTGTGGCGCTCGACGATCTGCTGGTAGGCGTCGACCAGGTAGCGGAGCAGCTCGATGGGGATCCCGGCGTCGGAGTCCGTCCCTGCCAGCTCCTTGGCCGCGTCGAGGAGCGAGTCGAACTCCTCGGCCGGGACGCCGAGCACGATGCGCCCGTACATGGCCACGAAGCGCCGGTAGGAGTCGTAGGCGAACCGCTCGTCGTCGGTCTGGCGGGCCAGGCCCTCCACCGACTTGTCGTTGAGGCCGAGGTTGAGGACGGTGTCCATCATGCCAGGCATGGAGAACTTGGCACCGGATCGGACCGACACGAGCAGCGGGTCGTCGGCGTCGCCGATCCGCTTGCCCATCGTCTTCTCCAGACGGGTGCGGGCCCGGTCGATCTCGGCGGTGAGCCCGTCGGGCCAGCCACCTTCCATGTAGGCGCGGCACGCCGTGGTGGCGATGGTGAAGCCCGGAGGGACCGGGAGAGCCAGCACCGACGTCATCTCGGCCAGGTTGGCACCCTTGCCGCCGAGGAGGTCCTTCATCTCCATCGGGGGCTTGCGGTGGGAGTGGTCGAAGTCGAAGACGAACGGCATCAGGAAGGGTCTCCTAGGTGGATCCGGGGCAGGGTCTGCACGACGCACGGCCTGCGCGTCGACCCGCAAGCCTACCCGTGCACCATCTCCGTGGCGGCCGATACCGGGCCGTCGTCGGTCCGGGGTCCGGTCGGTGCCCGGGGCCCCGGGACCCCGGGCCGGGGCGACAGATCAGGGCGCGGTCAGACCGCGTCCATGCGGTGGCGCAGCTCGGCAACCAGTCCGTCGACGGGCACGCGGACCTGCTCGGTCGAGTCCCGGTCCCGCACCGTCACCGCGCCGTCCTCGAGCGAGTCGAAGTCGATCGTCACGCACCACGGGGTCCCGACCTCGTCCTGGCGACGGTACCGCTTGCCGATCGACTGGGTGGTGTCGTAGTCGCACATGAAGTGGGGCTGGAGCATCCCGAGCACCTGGCGCGACAACGGCTCCAGCGTCTCCTTCTTCGACAGCGGGAGCACCCCCACCTGGTACGGGGCCAGCTTCGGGTGCAGCCGGAGCACCGTGCGGGCCTCACCCCCGACCTCGTCCTCCGCGTACGAGGACAGGAGGAACGCCATCATCGTCCGCGTGGCACCTGCCGCCGGCTCGATCACGTAGGGGACGTAGCGCTCGTTGGCCGCCTGGTCGAAGTACTCGAGCTTCTCGCCCGAGGCCTCGGCGTGGGCCAACAGGTCGAAGTCGGTCCGGTTGGCGATCCCTTCGAGCTCGTCCCACCCCCAGGGGAAGAGGAACTCGACGTCCGCGGTGCTCGCCGCGTAGTGGGCGAGCTCGGACGGCTCGTGGTGGCGGAGGCGCAGCTCCGCCTCGGGGATCCCGAGCCCGAGGTACCAGCCGAACCGCTCCCCGAGCCAGTACTCGAACCACTGCTGCGCCTCGGCCGGCGGGACGAAGTACTCCATCTCCATCTGTTCGAACTCGCGGGTCCGGAACACGAAGTTCTGGGGGGTGATCTCGTTGCGGAACGACTTCCCCACCTGGGCGATCCCGAACGGGGGCCGCTTGCGGGTGGTCTGGAGGACGTTGGCGAAGTTGATGAACATGCCCTGGGCCGTCTCGGGACGGAGATAGGCGACGGCACCCTCGTCCTCGATCGGTCCGGCGTGGGTCTTGAACATCAGGTTGAAGGCGCGGGCCTCGGTGAACGCCGTCGACCCGCACGCCGGGCAGACCCCGTCGATCTTGTCCTCGCGCCACCGCTGGTGGCAGGACATGCAGTCCACCAGCGGATCGGAGAAGTTCGACAGGTGGCCCGACGCGGCCCACACCGCCGGCGGCGAGAGGATGGCGGCGTCCAGGCCGACCACGTCGTCCCGCCGCTGGACCATGGCCTCCCACCAGGCGTTCTTGACGTTGCGGAGCATGTTGACGCCGAGCGGTCCGTAGTCGTACGTCGACCGGAATCCCCCGTAGATCTCGGCCGACTGGAAGATGAAGCCCCGCCGCTTGCACAGGCCGACCACCTTCTCCATGAGGTCGGTGCGGTCCGCCTGCGTGTCTGTGGGCTCGTCCGGGTCGGGCATAGGGGGGCATGGTACCGGCTGCCCCGGGGCGCCGGACCCACGAGGGGTGCCGACGGGCGGTCCGCGCTCACACCGGGACGAGGAGCCGGGCGGCGACCGCATCGGCCAGCAGCCGGCCCCGCACGGTCAGCACCGCCCGCCCGGTGGACCGGTCGACCAGGCCGTCGAGATCGGGGTCGTCGGGCAGTGCGTCGGCGGGCACGCCCGACGAGGTCCGCAGGGCCAGGGCCAGGGCCTCGAACCGCTTCCGCCCGGCGTCGAGCACCTCCTCGCCGGCCGTCGTCGGGCCGTCGGAGCCGACCAGGGCCACGTACCGGTCGGGGGTGCGCACGTTCCACCACCGCCGACCGTCGCGGTGGGAGTGTGCGGCCGAACCGATGCCCCGGTAGTCGCCCTGGTCCCAGTAGAGATGGTTGTGGCGGCACTCGTGGCCGGGTCGGGCCCAGTTGGAGATCTCCTCCCACCGGTAGCCGGCACCGGCGAGCACCCGCTCCGCCGTCTCGTAACGACCGGCCTGGACGTCGTCGTCCGGGTGGCGGTCCGGGTCCCGCTGCAGCGGCGTGCCCGGCTCGACCGTCAGGGCGTAGGCACTGACGTGGGGCGGTGGCGACGACCGTCCGACCACGTCGGCCAGGCTCCGCTCCCAGTCCTCGTCGCGCTCGCCGGCGCCACCCAGGATGAGGTCCATGTTCCACGACGCGAAGCCGGCCTCGGCCACCGCGGCCGCCGCATCGGCCACGTGGGCGGGACCGTGGCGGCGACCGAGTCCGGCCAGCACGTGTCCCACCGTCGACTGGACGCCGAGCGAGATCCGGGTGACACCCGCCCGCCGGTAGGTGCCGAGGCGCTCGGCGGTCACGTCCTCCGGATTGCATTCGACCGTCACCTCGGCGCCGGCGACGCGGGGCACGGCGTCGAGCACCGAGACCAGGAGGTCCGCCGGCAACCGGGACGGGGTGCCCCCGCCGAAGAAGACCGAGGTCGCGGCCGGCATGCCCTCGCGTTCGACCGCCCTCGCCACCTCGGTCGCGCACGCCACGGCGTACGCCTCCATGAGATGGTCCCGGTCGGTGTAGGTGGCGAACGCGCAGTAGTCGCACCGGTGGCGGCAGAACGGGACGTGCACGTACACCCCGAACGCGGGGACCGGCGGGCTCGACGACGGGGACGGGGTCAACCGGCCGGCCGGTGCGTCAGGAGACCTGGCCGGCCCGCACCGACCGGAGCCGACGGTCGAGATGGGCCTCCATGGCCTCGGTGGCCAGTGCCGACACCTCGTCGGTCACCGGGGAGCGCGGCTCGACCAGTACCCCGGACAGGCCGCCCCCGAGCGTCCGGCGCAGCAGATCGAGCCCTCCCGGCGACAGCGGCCGCCCCCGGCGGCAGGTCCGGCACAGGACGCCGCCCTCCACGATGTCGAACGCGACGATCAGGGCGTCGTCGTCCTCGCCGCACGACACGCACCCGTCGAGCATGGGGGCCGAGCCCTCGAGCGCCAGCACCTTGAGGAAGAAGGCGGGGGCCACCATCGGCGAGTCCCGCTCGGCCAGCGCGGTCATGGCCCGTACCGCCATCTCGTAGAGCCGGGGGTTGGCGTGGCGCTCCTGGCCCACCTGGTCCACCACCTCGAGCATCGACAGGCCGGCCGACATCCGGTCGAGGTCCTCGCGGACCGGTCGGAAGGTGTCGATGACCTCGACCTGGTCGATGGTGTCGAGGTCGCCCCGTCCCTGCCACCCGAGCAGGGCCACGTGACTGAGGGGCTCGAGCCGGGACCCGAACTTGGAGGTCGTCCGCCGGACGCCCTTGGCCACGGCCCGGACCTTGCCGTGGTACTCGGTCATGAGGGTGACGATCCGGTCCGCCTCGCCCAGGCGGATGGTGCGGAGCACCACTCCCCGGTCGCGGAACTGGGTCATGGACCGGTGCCCGGCTCCCCGGCCGTGGCGCCGTCCCCCGCGCCCTCCTCCGCCGATGCCCGGCCGTCGGGACGCAGCGCCGAGATCGGCACCGGATCAGGACGGTTGAACCGGGGCGCCGGGCGACTCGACCGGCCGCCGATCAGGTTGCCGGCGCCGACCATGAACACGAGGATGGCCGGGATCACCACGAACGGGGCCGCCGCACCGAAGCCGGCGTGCCACGCCACGACGACCCCGGCCCAGACGATCAGCCCGACCACCCAGCCGGTGACGATCCACACCCCGCCGGCGTCGTCCCTGCGGCGGTCGTCACCACGCCCGCCGATCGCGGAAGGGCCGCGTCCCATCAGGTCACACCCCCGAAGCGGCGCTGGCGCCGCTGGAAGTCACGCACGGCCGCGAACAGGTGGGTCCGCCGGAAGTCGGGCCACAGCACCTCGTCGAACACCAGCTCACTGTAGGCCAGCTGCCAGAGGAGGAAGTTCGAGACCCGGTGCTCGCCCGAGGTGCGGATGACCAGGTCGGGATCGGGCTGGTCGGGGAAGTAGAGGTGCGACCGGATCGCCTTCTCGGTGACCTTCTCGGGCTTGACCCCCTCGGCGACCAGATCCCGGACGGCGTCGACGATCTCGGCCCGTCCGCCGTAGTTGAAGGCCATGGTCAGGGTGCACCGGCGGTTGTCCCGGGTCTGGTCGATCGACTCGTCCATGCGCTTGAGCACGCGCTTCGGGACCCGCCAGTCGCGGCGCCCGGCGAAGCGGATCCGGACGCCCTTGTCGTCGAGCTCGTCCCGGCGGCGCATGAGCAGGCTCTCGTTGAACCCCATCAGGTAGCGGACCTCGTCCGGCGGGCGCCGCCAGTTCTCGGTGGAGAAGGCGTACATGGTGATCCACGGGATCCCGAGCTCGAGCGCCCCCTCGACGGCATCGAGCAGCGCGGCCTCGCCGGCCGCGTGTCCCTCGGTGCGCGGGAGGCCGCGGCGTGCCGCCCACCTGCCGTTGCCGTCCATCACGCAGGCCACATGGGCCGGGATGGGCCCGCCGGCCACGTCGGCCGCGGTAAGGACGGCGTCCTCGCGCCCCTCGCCCTCCCCGGCGCTCACCTGATCGTTGTGCACCCTGCGAACCTATCCTGTCGGTCGCACCGGTCGTGTCCCCCGGGGACGTCCCCCCGCCCGCCGCGCCACCCCCGGTGACCCGGTGGTTGAGTCACCACCCACCGGCGGCTAGACCCTCCCCATGACCGCATGGGCCGCCCTGGCCATCTTCGCCGCCGGGCTGGCCGCCGGGACCGTCAACGTGATCGTGGGCTCGGGCTCGCTCATCACCTTCCCCACCCTCCTCGCGCTCGGCTACCCACCGGTGCTGGCCAACGTGTCCAACACGGTGGGCCTGGTGCCCGGCAGCGTCAGTGCCGTGGTGGCCTACCGCCGGGAGCTGGGCGGCCAGCGGTCCCGACTGGTGAAGCTCGGCTCGGCGTCCCTCACCGGCGGGATCACCGGTGCCGTGCTCCTGCTGGCCCTCCCCCACAGCGTGTTCAAGGCGGCCGTGCCGGCACTCATCCTGCTGGCCTCGGTGCTCATGGCCGTCCAGCCCCGCCTCAGCCGGTGGCTGGCGGCGAGGGGCGAACGCCACGTCCACGGCGGGACGCCACTCCTGGCCGGCGTCTTCCTCACCGGCATCTACGGCGGCTACTTCGGCGCCGCCCAGGGAGTCGTCCTCATCGCCCTGCTGGCCATCTTCATCGACGACGACCTCCAGAGGCTCAACGGGACGAAGAACGCCCTGGCCCTGGTGGTCAACGGTGTGGCCGGCGTCGTGTTCATCCTGGTCACCCACGTGTCGTGGTCGGTGGCAGCCCTCATCGCCACCGGGTCGATCATCGGCGGCCAGCTCGGCGGCCACTACGGCCGGCGCCTGCCCGCCGGCGCGCTGCGGGCGTGCATCGTCGTGGTCGGTCTCGGCGTGGCCGCCGCCCTCGCCGTGGCCTGGCGGTAGCCGCCCGGTGGCCCGGCCGGACCAGCGGGACCGCCGGTTGCACCCGGTAGTGTCGGCGGATGCCCGACGAGGTGTCCACCACGCTCCGCCGAGTGGCGGCCGGCCTGCCCGGCGGGGGCGAGTCCCGTCCCGGCCAGGTCGAGATGGCCGAGGCCGTCGCCACGGCCATGGCCGGCGGGCGCAACCTGGTCGTCCAGGCCGGGACCGGGACCGGCAAGTCGCTGGCCTACCTGGTGCCCGCCGCACTCGCCGGTGAGCGGGTGGTGGTGGCCACCGCCACCAAGGCGCTCCAGGACCAGTTGGCCGACAAGGACCTTCCGCTGGTGGCGGGGGCCACGGGCGACGGACTGACCTTCGCCGTCCTCAAGGGGCGCAGCAACTACGTCTGCCGCCAGCGGGTCTCCGAGATCGGCGGCCGCACCGGGCAGCTGACCCTCGCCCCCGGGTCGGCCGACCCACCGGACGCCGACGACACCCTGACCCCGGCTTCCGGTGCGGACACCTCGGACCCGTCGACCATCGCCGATCAGGTGCGCAGCCTGGTCCGGTGGGCCGAGGACTCGACCACCGGCGACCGGGCCGAGCTCCCCTTCGAGCCGCACTTCCGGGCCTGGGCCATGGTCTCGACCACCGCGAGGGAGTGCCCGGGGGCGTTCCGGTGCCCGTCGGGCCGGGACTGCTTCGCCGAGGACGCCCGGGCCAGGGCGGCCGATGCCGACGTCGTCGTCGTCAACACCCACCTCTACGGCGCCCACCTGGCCAGCGGGGGTGCCGTCCTGCCCGAGCACCAGGTGGTGGTGTTCGACGAGGCCCACGAGGTCGAGGACGTCATGACCGACAGCCTCGGACTGGAGGTCGGGCCCGGCCGGTTCCGGGCGCTGGCCACCGCCGCCCGACCCGTGCTCGACAGCGGCGGCGAGGCGGCCGGACGGGCCGTCGAGGGGGTGGCCGACCTGGCCGACGTGTTCCACCGGGTGCTGCGGCCGTGGTCGGGTCGCCGCGTTCCCCACCGGGACCTGGCCGACGGGACCGACCCGGGCGTGGCGGACGCTCCCCCGACCGGACCCCGGTCCGGGGACGACGACGGGTCCGACGAGGCGTCCGGAGACGAGCCCCTCGGACTGGACCTCGGGCTCGCCCCGCCGGCCCACGCGCCCGAGCGGGCGGCACCGGTGGCCCGGCCGGCCGGGGCCACCGCGGTGGGGAGCGATCCGGGGATCGGCACCCTCCTGGCCCTCGCCTCGGGACGGGTCGGTCGCCTGGTCGACCACCTGCGCCGGGCGGAGCGCGAGGCGGGGGACGGGGAGGCACCGACCGACCGGTCCCGGCGCGACCGGGTCCTGCTGGCCGCCGGGCACCTGGCGTCGGACCTGGCCCGACTGGCGATGCTGGGCGACGAGGAGGTGGCCTGGGTGGAGGACAGCTCCCGGGCCCCGGCCCTGCGGGTGTCGCCCATCGACGTGGGCCCGGTCCTGGCCGAGCGGCTGTGGGGATCGGTCACCGGGATCCTCACCTCGGCCACCGTCCCCATCGGGCTCGCCGGACGCCTGGGCATGCCCACCGACGGCACCGACGACCTCGACGTCGGCAGCCCGTTCGACTACCGGGCCAACTCGCTGCTCTACGTGGCCGCGTCGCTCCCCGACCGGCGCCGGCCGGAGTCCGAGCCGGCCCTCCACGACGAGCTCGAGATCCTCATCGCCGCGGCCGGGGGCCGGACCCTCGCCCTGTTCACCAGCTGGCGGGCGATGCGGGCCGCCGTCGAGGCCCTCACCCCCCGGTTGGACGTCCCGGTCCTGTCGCAGTCGGACCTGCCCAAGCCGGCCCTGGTCGAGGCGTTCCGGGTGGACGAGACGGCCTGCCTCTTCGCCACCCTCGGCTTCTGGCAGGGCGTCGACGTGCCCGGGCGCACGCTCAGCCTGGTCACCATCGACCGGATCCCCTTCCCCCGTCCCGACGACCCGGTGCTCGAGGCCCGGCGGGAGCTGGCCGGGCCGGGTGCGTTCGCCGCCGTCGACCTGCCCCGGGCCGGCACCCTGCTGGCCCAGGGGGCCGGGCGCCTCATCCGGTCGGGCACGGACCGTGGTGTGGTGGCGGTGCTCGACAGCCGACTGGCCACGGCCCGCTACCGGGGCGCGCTGCTGGCCCGGGTGCCCCCGATGAAGCGGACGCTCGACCGTGACGAGGTGGTCGCGTTCCTGGCCGCCATCGCCGCGTCGGCCGACGGCCCGGTCTGACCCCCGCTCAGAAGCCGAGCCGGTCGAGCGACTCCTCGCGTTGCTGCCAGCGCTTCTCCACCCGGACGAACAGCTCCAGGTAGGCCCCCGGCTCCATCTGGACGCGCACGGCGGTGCCCACCTCCTTGAGGGTGCTCCCGCCCCTGCCGATGACGATGCCCTTCTGCGAGTCGCGCTCGACGAGGATTTCGCAGCGGACCCGTGGCCACTCCCACTCGGTCACCCGGCAGGCGATGGAGTGCGGGAGCTCGTCGGCCACCCGTGCCAGGAGCTCCTCGCGGACCAGGTCGGCCACCCAGAAGGCCTCGGCCACGTCGGTGACCATCCCCTCGGGGTAGTAGCGGGGACCGTAGGGCATCCGCTCGACCAGGGCGTCGACCAGGGTCGACACACCCTGGCCGGTGGCGGCCGACAGCGGGAAGTACTCGACGGGGAACGGGTCGCCCCCCTGCTCGGCACCGATGGCGTCGACCGCCGCGGACACCGCCGTCAGGTGGCCGAGGACCCCGTCGCCCCCGACCCGGTCGATCTTGTTGACCACCACCATCAGCGTCGGCCGACCGACCGCCTCGGGTCCCCCGGTGCCGAGCTCGACCGCGAGGGCTGCGGCCCGGGCCATGGCCCGGACCCTCCGCGCCGAATTGGCCAGCACCATCCGGTCGCCCGGCCCGACCGCACCGGTGGCCTCGACCAGGGCCACCACCGCGTCGACGTCGTCGAGCGAGGAGGTGGCCGACTCGTTCATCCGCTCGCCCAGCGCCGTCTTGGGCTTGTGGAGACCGGGGGTGTCGACGAACACGATCTGGGCGTCGGGCCGGTCGAGCACCCCGCGGACCTGTGACCGGGTGGTGTTGGGCCGGGAGGACACGATGGACACCTTGGTCCCGACCATGGCGTTGACCAGGGTCGACTTGCCCACATTGGGTCGTCCGACCACGGCGACGAACCCGGACCGGTGCTCGCTCACGGGCCATCCGTCTGCGCGGCGTCGGCCAGGGGCACGATCGACACCTGCTCGATGCGGCGGCCGTTGACCCGGTCGACCACCAGTCGGAGCCCGTCCGAGGTGACCGCCTCGCCGGCCACCGGCACGTGGCCGAGGAGGTCGAAGACGAGCCCGCCCACGGTGTCCCACGCTCCCGTCGGCAGGTGGGCGTCGAGCAGCTCGTTGACCTCGTCGACGGCGAGACGGGCGCTCACCCGCAGGCCCCCCGAGGCCAACCGCTCGACCGGGACCTCCTCGACGTCGAACTCGTCGACGATCTCGCCCACCAACTCCTCGATCAGGTCCTCCAGGGTCACCAGCCCGGCCGTCCCGCCGTACTCGTTGACGACCACGGCCAGATGGAACTTCTCCGACTGCATCTCGTGCATGAGGTCGGCCACCCGCTTGGTCTCCGGCACGAAGTGGGCTTCGCGGAGATGGCCGCCGACCGGCTCGTCGCCCTTGCCGACCCGGAGCTCCCGGATCAGGTCCTTCGTGAACGCCACCCCGACGACGTCGTCGATCTGCAGTTCGACCGCCGGAAGGCGGCTGAAGCCGGCCTCGAGCGCCACGTCGAGTGCCGCCTCCACCGTCGCGTCGGCACCGATGGCGACCATGTCGGTGCGGGGCACCATGACCTCGCGCACCACGGTGTCGCCGAATTCGATGATCGAGTGGATGAGGGCGCGTTCCTCGGTCTCGATCACGTCGCCCTCGACGGCGACGTCGGCCATGGCCAGCAGCTCCGACTCGGTCACCGCCGACCCCATGTAGCCGCCGGTGTCGCCCATGAACAGGTTGGCCAGGCCGATCAGGCCACCCGACACCATCCGCACGGGCCAGAAGTTGACCACCGCGGAGACGATCGGGGCGCTGAACAGGGCGGCCCGTTCGGGGTGGTGGACCGCCCAATTCTTGGGGACGGCCTCGGCGAACACGAAGATGACCACGATCTCGAACACGGTGGCGGCCGCCACCCCCCACGCCCCGAACCAGCGGACGGCGAGGATGCCCACCAGGGTGGCCACGACCAGCTGGCAGATGAGCACGAGGAGGAGCACCGGGTTGAGGAATCCCTGGGGGTCCTCGGTCAGGCGGACCAGCACCTTGGCCCCACGTCGCCCGTCGTCGGCCAGGCTCATCGCCTTGGCCCGGCCCATCCGTACGAGGCTGGTCTCGGCCAGCGCCAGGAGGGCCGAGGCGACGAGCAGCACCACCACCACGAGGATCAGGACCAGGTCCCCGGGCGTGAAGGTGGCCGCCAGCATCACGAGGCGGTGTCGTGCAGCGGGGGTACCCGGTAGAAGCGGTCGAGCAGCTGCTGTTCGCGCCGCTCCATGCGCTCGGCCTCCTCGTCGACCACGTGGTCCATACCGAGCAGGTGCAGGATCCCGTGCACCACGAGCAGTGCGATCTCGTCGTCGAAGGTGACTCCGTGCTCGACCGCGTTGACGGCGGCGACGGCCGGGCAGATGACGACGTCGCCGAGCAGCAGATGGCGGTTGGTGGCGGCCTCGATCGAGGCCGGTCCGGTCCCGCCCTCGTCGGGTGACCGCCCGCTGCGGTCGATCTCGTCCTCGATGGGGAACGAGAGCACGTCGGTGGGCCCCTCCTTGTCGAGGAACCGCTCGTTGAGCGCGGCGATCGAGGCCTCGTCGATGAAGAGCACGGAGACCTCGGTGTCGTCGGTGATCCCCTCGGCCTCGAGCACGGACCGGGCCAGCGCGGCCCAGCGGTCCACCGCCACGGGGTGGTCGGACTGCTCGTCGGCGGCGTAGACGTCGAGGCTCACGACGGCACCGAGCCGTTCGCCGACGGACCGTCGTCCGCCAGCGCGTCGTCACGGTCGTAGGCGGACACGATGTCGGCCACGATCTTGTGGCGGACGACGTCCTGCGCCCTCAGGTGGACGAAGGCGAGATCGGGCACGCCGCCGAGGATGGCCTCGAGTCCGACCAGACCGGACCGCCCGCCCGGGATGTCCACCTGGGTCATGTCCCCCGTGACCACCGCCTTCGAGCCGAAGCCGATGCGGGTCAGGAACATCTTCATCTGCTCGGGGCTGGTGTTCTGGGCCTCGTCCAGGATGATGAAGGAGTTGTTGAGCGTGCGCCCCCGCATGAAGGCGAGGGGTGCCACCTCGACCGCACCCTTGTCGATCAGGCGCTGCGCGCCCTCGGCCTCGAGCAGGACCTTGGCCAGGATGTCGCCGGGCAGGAAGCCCAGCCGTTCGCCGGCCTCGACGGCGGGCCGGGTGAGGATGATCCTGCTGACCTGACGGGCCTGGAGGGCCTGGACCGCGAGGGCCACGGCCAGGTACGACTTGCCGGTGCCGGCCGGTCCGATCCCGAAGGTCACGATGTTGCGGGCGATGGCGTCGGCGTACGCCTTCTGCCCCCCCGTCTTCGGGCGCACGGCCCGGCCACGCGACGAGCGCAGCAGCTCGCTGGTGAGGACCTCGGACGGGCGGACGTCGTCGCGCATCATGTCGATCGTCCGGGCCAGCTGGACGGCATCGAGGCCCTGCCCCGACTCGAGGAGGATGATCAGCTCGTGGAAGAGGGCGGCGACGCGGTCCGCGGAGGCACCGCCGTCGGGGCCGGCGCCCTCGATGGAGACCTCGTTGCCACGCACGGCGATCCGTACGTCGGGGAAGGCGCTCTCGATCATGCGGAGCAGCTCATCGCGCTGGCCGAGGAGACCGGCCATGAGGTGGTTGCCGGGAACGAGGATCTTTACCGGGGTGCCTGCCACGTGCGCTCTGCCTGCGACCCTACCAGCGGCCCGGGTGGTCCCGGACGCACCGACGGTGCCTCCGGACCGTTCCGCACCTCCACCGGCTCCGCTCAGCCGGGGGGCCAGTCGAACGGCCGCCCGCCGAGGACGTGCACGTGGAGGTGGGGCACCGAGTTGGAGGCGTCGGGGCCGACGTTGAACGTCAGCCGGTATCCGCGGTCCTCTCCGCCGATGCCCTCCGCGTCCGCCACCGCCTTGGCCGCCACGAGCAGGGCGGCCAGGTCGTCGGCGTCGTCGGGGCCCACCGTGCCGGCGTTGACGATGTGGCGCCGTGGCACGACCAGTACGTGGACGGGCGCCTGCGGGTGGATGTCCCGGAAGGCGACCGTGCGCTCGTCCTGGTGCACGATGTCGGCAGGGACGTCGCCGGCCACGATCGCGCAGAACAGGCAGTCGGGGGAGGCGCTCAACGTGGTCGACTCAACCCTCGGCCGCCACCCGGCCGCGTCCGTCCCCGACCCCGTGGACAACCCGGGCCGGTCCCTTCACCTCGGGGTAGAGGTGCTCGAGGCTCCCCGGGACGATCCGGCTCGACTCGATGAAGGCGTCGACGTCGACCTCCTTCAGACGGATCACCCGCCCGAACTTGTAGGCGACCAGCCCACCCTCGTCGATGAACCGGTAGAGACTGCGCAGGGTGACGCCGAGGCGCTCCGCGGCATCCTTGGTGCTCATCCAGCTGACGGCTTCGCCGTGGTCCCCGGACATCAGACCGCCACGAGGAGACCGAGCTCGTCCAGGCGGGCCCCCATGCTGTCCGGCGTCACCCCGAACAGGCAGGCGATCGCCCGAACGTCCTCCGCACGGATGGTGATCATCCGGCCGTTGAAGTCCTGGCGGTGGACCTGGATCATGCTGAGGAACCGTCGGAGGAGGTCCCGCTCGGGACCGCTGACCGTGTGCAGCTTCGTGAGGTCGATGGCGACCTTGTCCGGCACGGTCGACGCCGGGGCGATGCGGCGCCCGTTGGAGGAGGATTCGTCCGAGGAGCCGGCCTCGCCCCACCGCCCGCCGGGCGTGGCGTCGTCGTTGGGCAGGAGCTGGTCCACCGGGACGTCGTAGAGCTTCGCCAGGCGTTGCAGCCGGGGCACCGAGATGGCCCGCTCGCCCCGCTCGTACGCCCCGAGGACCGACGCCTTGAACTCCTGGTCGGACATGGCCTCGACGGCCTGGAGGGAGAGCCGCATCTGCTTGCGCATCGCCCGCAGTCGTGAGCCGACCGCGCGGGCGTAGGCGACCCTCGCCGCATCCTCCTGCTCGTCGTCGTCCGACTCGACGACCGTCTTGTCCGTCACCGTCATGGTCATGCCCTCCGCTCCCCACCGGTCTGCCCCTCGAGCCCGGGCCTGCGAACCCAACCCGCTGTCGTGCTGCTGGCTCACGCAACGTGGTCGGAGCCCGTGGCGCCGGCCAATCCGTGAACGTTCGTCACATACCAGTTTTCCTCACGGAGCGTGGTTACGCAAGGGGCAGAACCACTCCGCTGCGTAGTCCGCACAGGAGCGCCCCGGCCACCACCGCCGCCGTCTCGGCCCGGAGGACGGTGGCGCCGAGCCCGACGCCCGGACCGAATTCGTCGCGCTCGGCCGCGTCCCATCCACCCTCGGGTCCTACGGCCAGCACCGGGCGATCCAGACCGGGAGCACCTCCACCGGCCTCGGCCAGGGTCACCGGCCCACCCGCCGCGCCCGCCACCTCGCCGAGCAGGCAGACACCGGTCACCTCCGGCAACCGCGCCCGTCGGCACTGGGACGCCGATTCGCGGACGACCCGGCGGAGCCGCTCCACCGACCGGGCGCCGCGGTCACCCTCCCATCGCACCACCGAGCGTGAGGTTCGCAGGGGCACGATCCGGTCGACTCCGAGCTCGGTCAACTTCTGGACCACCCACTCCGGGCGGTCGCCCTTGGTCGGGGCGAAGGCGACGGTGACCTCGGGCTCGGGTCGCGCCTCGGCCACCACCGGGCCCTCCGGGACGAGGAGCGAACCGGGGTCGGCACCCCTCGACCCCCGGGCCGGCGCCGCGGGAGCGACCCGGCACGGGACCCATCGTCCGCCGCCGTCCGAGGCCACGACCAGCTCGCCCGGCCGCAGCCGCAGGACGTCGAGGAGGTGGCGCAGGTCGGCATCGCCGACCACCGGCGCGGTGGGGTCGTCCACGAAGACCATGGCCGCGGCGGCGGCGAGCACCGGGTCCGGCGCCCGGGGTCGCGGGGCCGCGCCCGGCACCCCGTCGCCCGGGCCCACGGTCAGCTGAGGGCCGAACGGAGCTTGGAGAAGAGCCCCTCGCTCTGGGGGGCTTCGCCCAACGGCTCCGACCGGGCCTCGGCCAGGGCGGTCAGCAGCTCGCGCTGGCGGTCGTCCAGATCGGTCGGCGTGTCCACCTGGATGTGGACGACGAGGTCGCCCCGGCCGCGTCCGCGGACCTTCGGGACACCGAGCCCCTTGCACGCGAGGGTCGACCCTGTCTGGGTCCCCGCGGCGATGGCGAGCTCGCGGGTGTCGTCGAGCGTGTCGAAGGGCACGCTGCCCCCGAGGGCCGCGAGCGCCATGGGAACGTGCACCGTGGCGTGGAGGTCGATGCCGGAGCGCTGGAAGACCTCGTCGGGCGTGACCGAGAGGTGCACGAACAGCGCCCCGTTCGGTCCGCCCCGGAACCCGGCGGGACCGTGCCCGGCGAGGCGCAGCGTGGAACCGTCGTCCACCCCGGCCGGGATGTCGACGGTGAGGGTGCGGGTCTCGGACCGCCTGCCCTCGCCACGGCAGTCGGTGCACGGGGTCTCGATGGACTGTCCGGTGCCCTGGCAGCGCGGGCAGGCCACCGCGGTGATCACCTGCCCGAGGATGGACTGGCGCACCCGCCGCAGCTCGCCGGCGCCCTGGCACTCGGGGCAGCGGACCACCGCGGTGCCGGGCTGCGCCCCGGTGCCCTCGCACGTGTCGCAGTGGACCGGCGTGGTCACGTCGACCTGACGCTGCACGCCGAAGACCGCCTCGCGGAAGGTGAGCTCGACCATCATCTCGGCGTCGGGCCCGGGCGTCGGCCCGGTCCGGCGACCCCGCCCGGCCGGGGCCCCGCCCATGCCGTTGAAGAACGCGTCGAACAGGTCACCGAGCCCACCGGTCCCGAACGGGTCGCCGGCGGTCGGGCCCCCGGCGGCCGCGCCGAACACCCCCGCGTGACCGAACCGGTCGTAACGGGCCCGGCGTTCGGGATCGCTCAGGACCTCATAGGCGAGGCTGATCTCCTTGAAGTGCTCACCGGCGTCCGAGTCGTCCTGGTTGGTGTCCGGATGGTGCTCCCGGGCCTTGGCCCGGTAGGCGCGCTTCAACTCCTCGTCGGACGCGTCGCGCCGGACCCCCAGGAGCTCGTAGAGGTCGGTCTCGGTCATCGGGCGACCTCGCCCAGGCGCTCGCCGAGGCGGTCGCCGACCACCCGGGCGGCGGCCAGGGCCAGCGGGTAGTTCATCCGGGTGGGCCCGAGGAGCCCGATGGTGCCGGCCTCCACCCCGTCGACCGACACCGGCATCACCACGATGGCGCAGGACGCCAACGGCTCGACCCCGTGTTCGGCCCCGATGGCGACGGTCAGACCGGTGTCCAGGATGTCCCGGAGGAGCGAGACCACCACCAGCTGCTGCTCCAGGATGGTGAGGACCGATCGGACGGTCTCGACGGCGTCGAATGCCGCGGCCATCCGCGACGAGCCGCCCACGAAGAGCTGGTCGTGGCCGTCCGCCTCGCCGAGGGCGCGGACGGCGGACACCGCGGCGGACACCACGGCGTCGACGGCGGGATCGCCGCTCGGCGGGGCGGACGGGCCCACCTGGGCCAGCGGGGAACCGAGGGCGTGGGCGGCCAGACGGGCCCCGGCGTCGGACAGGACGGTCTCCTCGGCCTCCACCGGCAGCTCGATCGACTGCTTCTGCACGGCGCCGTCGGCCAGGACCACGACGACCAGTGCGAGACGGTGGCCGAGCCCGACCAGCTGCACCGATCGGATGGCGGCCGATTCGTGGGAGGGGCCCACCACCATGGCGGTGCAGTCGGTGAGATCGGCGAGGAGGCCCGAGGTCCGCTCCAGCATCTGCTCGATCTCGCCGTGGGCGTGGTCGAAGAACCGGCGGACCTGCTGGCGGCCGCCGGGATCGAGGGGACCGGGGCCACCGAGCTGGTCGACGAAGAACCGGTAGCCCTTGTCCGTCGGGATCCGCCCGGCGCTGGTGTGGGGTTGGGTCAGGTAGCCCTCCCGCTCGAGGGCGGCCATGTCGGAACGGACGGTGGCCGACGACACGCTGACGCCGGGGGCGTCCACCACGTGCTGCGACCCGACCGGTTGGGCGGAGCCGATGTACTCGGTGACCACCGCGTTGAGGATGGCCGCCTTGCGGGGGTCGAGGCCCGCGTCACCCGGTGAGGCGGTGTCGGATCTGCGGTCGTCGGCGGTCGTCATCGTGGCTCACCAGTCGGAGGTCGGATCGGAGGGGCCCGGGTGGTCCCGGTCGAACCGATCACTGTTGGCACTCCACTCTAGTGAGTGCTGACCCCGTTCGGCCGACCACCCCACCCGCCGCGGGCGGCGCGGGCACCGGGCCCGGTGTCCGCCCGGTCAGGCGCTGGCGATGAACATGCGCTCGGTCATGGCCGGACCGAGGGCGATGGCCGCATCCCCCATGACCAGGGTGAGGGTCCCGTCCGGAGCACGAGACTGGACGACGGCGGTCGTTCCCGGCCGGAGCCCGTTGTCACCCAGGTAGGTGAGGGAGTCGGCCTCGTGCTCCACGCTCTCGGTGATCCGCACGAGGCGGACCCGGTCCCCCGGCTGGGCCTCGGCCAGGCGCCGTTGGGTCGCGCCGTCGGACGCCACCCCGGGTATGGGGTTGCCGTGGGGGCACGTGGTCGGATTGTCCAACAGCACCACCAGGCGGGCCTCCACGTCGTCCGAGATCACGTGCTCCCACCGGCCGGCCTCGATATGGGCCTTGTCCCAGTCGAGCCCGATGATGTCGACGAGCAGTCGCTCGGCCAGCCGGTGCTTGCGGACCACCCCCTCGGCCAGCGCGGTGCCCTCGGGCGTCATGGCGATGCGCCGGGCGCTGCGGGTGATCAACCCCTCCGCCTCGAGCCGGTCGAGCATCTCCGAGACCGACGGTGCCGCCTTGCCCAGCCGCTCGGCCAGGCGGGCCTGGATCACCGGGATCCCCTCCTCCTCGAGGGCGAAGATCGTCTCGAGGTACTCCTCGACCGGGGGATGGAAGCGGTCAAGCACACTGCGATCCTACGGCACGGCCGATGGGACCGCTCCGGAGTCCGTGGGTCGTGGAGGTCGGCCGCGGGGCGGCGGACCCGACCCGTGCCCACTCCAGCGGCACCGCATCCCGGGCGGGGCCGGGTGCCCCGGGTGGCCACGGACGCGGCCGCGGCAGCGGTGAGGGACGGTACCGTGGAGCCCGTGGACATCACCCCGGGATCGCATCCCGGAGACGCCGACTCGGTGCCCGGGGAGGAGGTCGCGCCGGAGGGGATCGGCGATGCCGACGACGGCGACACGGAAGGCGATGCCGACGACGGCGACACGGAAGGCGATGCCGACGACGGCGACCCCCACGACCCGCTCCGCTTCAGCAATTGGATGAAGCGGTCGGCGACCGGCGCCGTCCTGTCCGGCATCGCCCTCGGACTCCAGCACGCACTGGAGGAGAAGCGCCAGCTGCCCGCCTTCGTCATGGAGGCGCCGGGTGAGCCCGAGGACCCCGATGCCATGATCACCCTCCACTTCGACCCCGACGACCCGACGAACACCGTCGCCGTCATCCGTCAGCCGCCGTCCACCGGTCCCGAGGGACCGACCGCCGCCGACTGACGGCACCGGTCGCGAGCACCGGGTTCGGCCCCGCGCACTGCCCGGGGCGTGATGGCAGGTGGAGGGCGGACGCTACACTCGGCCATGCCCCAGTGCGCCTCATCGACGACGCGGGCCCAGTGACGGCTCGCCCCGATCCGGGGACCGTCCTCCGGTGACGACCCGATTGGCGCTCGCCACCATCGCGGTCGAAGAGGCGATGGGGCAGCAGGTCTACGAGCGCGAGCTGGTCGGCGGGGCCGCCGCCGCTCTCGACGGGAGCCCATGGGAGGTGGACCACTTCGAGATCACCTCCCTGCGGGCGACGACACCGGCGGACGCCCGGATCCCCTCGTTCGTCTTCACCAGCTCCTCCTCGTCCGTCCGCAGCGCCATCGGACGCCTGCTCTACCGCAAGTACGACATCGTCCACCGGCTCGACCTCCGGCTGCCGCCGGCTCCGCATCCGGAGATCCTCACCATCCTCGACGTCGTGCCCTGGCGCTTCCCCGACGAGGGTCACCCGTCCTCGGACGCCGCAGCCAGCGCGCGACGGGCCGACGTGGTGATCTGCCCCTCCGACTTCTCCGCCGAGGAGGTGACCGAGACGCTGGGGGTCTCCGAGACCGTCACCATCCCCCTCGGCGTGGGTCCGGAATTCCGGACCGCGGTGCCGCTGTCCGAGGATCGCCTCCGCTCCCTCGGGATCCGCGCGCCGTTCGTGCTGCACGCCGGAGGGTGCACCGACCGGAAGAACCTGGCCGGGCTGGCCGAGGCCTGGACCCTCGTCCATCAGGACCACCCCGAGGTCACGTTGGTCCTGATGGGGCCGACGAACGAACGTCGCGACCGCCTCTTCGCCCCCCTGCCGGGGACGGTCCGCACCGGGTGGGTCGACGACGCCACGGCCCGGGGCGTCATGGCCGCCGCGTCCGCGGTGGTGGTGCCCTCGCTGTACGAGGGGTTCGGTCTGCCCGCGCTCGAGGGCATGGCCGTCGGCGTCCCGGTGGTGGCCACACGTCGGAGCTCGCTGCCCGAGGTCTGCGGCGACGCCGCGTATCTCGTCGAGCCCGACGGCCGCAGCCTGGCCCTCGGGCTGGAGGCCGCACTGGCCGCCGGTCCGGACACCGCGGACATGGTGGACCGGGGCCGCCGCCGGGCCGCCGAGTTCACCTGGCAGCGGAGCCTGCAGGCCCACGCCACCATCTGGCAGTCGTACGCGTAGCCGGCCCGCTCCGACCGCGGTCGACCGCTCCCCGATCAGGAGATCGTCCGGGTCCCCCTCGGTGTCGCCGGTCCGCCGGTTCCCGTTCCGAGCACCCACTCGTCGAGCACCACCAGTGCGTCCTTGCGCCCGCTGGCCACGTGGAAGCTGTGGTCGAGCGTCGGCACGAAGGTGATGGCGAACACCCCGGACCGGGTCAGGCGCCGGAGCTCGTGCGTGCGTCCCCTCCCGATGCCGGACCACTCGTCCGGGCCGAGCACGACGAACAGCGATGCCCCGCCGTCGACGACCCGCTGCAGCGAGTCCACGGGGTCCCTTCCGCCCTTGCCCAGTCGGGCCGCCCACCACACCCGATCGGGCAGGCGCTGCACCACCGGTGTGAAGACGCCCCTGTCGCGCAGGCCGCCGAGGAAGCGGTGCGGAGGGACCCCGGCGTCCATCTTCTGCATGAGGTCCTCGAAGTCGCTCCAGTCGCCGCTCGGCATACCGTCGATGAGGTCGCCCATCGCCTCCGAACTCGAATCCGATGAGGGCATCCGCAACGGGTTGAGGACGGCCACACCACCGACCCCGGTGGAGGGAGCGGCCAGCAGCGAGTGATAGGCGCCGGCACAGAGTCCGAGCAGCAGAACCTGCTTCGGATCGTCCGGCGACAGGAAGCGCACACCCTCGGCCACGTCGTCGCGTGCACTGGGCGGATAGCTCGACAGGATCCCCTCCGGCCCCGAGGCCGGACTCTCACCGATGCCGCCCAGGTCCATGCGCAGGCATCGGATGCCGGCCGCCGCCCACTTCCGGCTCAATTCCACCCACTGGCGGCCCGGCCCGACGTGGTGGAGGCTCCCGGCATTGAGGAACAGCGCGGCACCGAACTCCGGCACCGGGCCCCGCGTCGTACGCACCCGCGGGCCCGGACGGACCGGCACCTGCGACACGTCCTCGGGCTCTGCCAGGATCCCGAAGAGTCCCGCGTCCCCGAAGAAGACCGGGCGCTCGATCACCGGGAGCCCACCGGGTGCGTCGACCCGCGCGATGGTGCGCACGGTCGGACTGATCGTCACCGGATCGTCGTCGGCGGGGCTGGCGAGGATGAACGACCGGATCGTGGCGAGGTCCTCGTCGGACACGGTGGCCCGCATCAACTCCACGCCGAACAATGCGTCGGTACCGGTGCCCGTGCGCCGGACGGCCCACGGCGGGCCGAATTCGGGTCGCGTCACCTCGGCCGTCCCGGGGTCACCGGCGTCGATCACCAGGACCGATCCGGGAAGTCCGAGTTCGCCCTTCGCCGTGTCGAGCTCCTTCAGGTCGGCGGTGGTGGCGGCGTCGAGGACGAAACCGGGGATCTCGGTCTCGCCCGCTCGGGCACCGGAGTCGTCGCCCACCGCGTACAGCCGCCGCAGCGCCCGCTGGTAGCGCAGGAACTGGCTCCCCCTGGTCCACGGGTACCAGAGGGTCAACGACTCCAGGTCGCCGTCCTCCGCGGCCGCCCGGGCGGCCAGTGCCGCACCGAGTCGCGCCCCGACCAGGTGCATCCGGGTGACGCCGGCCGCACGGAGGAAGGCCATGCCCGCCGCGATGTCGGCGATCCACTCGGACAGCCGGCCCGGCTCCGAGAGGAGTCCCGTCGAGTCCCCCGTCCCGTGGTAGTCGAACCTCAGCACTACGCAGCCGTCGTCGCACAGCCCCTCGGCCAAGGGGCGGTAGGCGAACTGGCTGGCCTCTCCCTCCAGCCCGATCGACGGGCACAGCACGACGCCCCGTCCCGTCGGGTGGTCGGGTACGTGGATCCACCCGAAGAGCGGTCGGTCCTCGGGGCCGAACCAGGTGGGGATCCTCTGACGCTCAGCCATCGGCCCGTCCGGCACCCGGCCCCCTGTCACGGGCCCGGCGGGGCTCGTGCCCGGTCCGACGGCGCCCCGTGGCCCCGGGGACACAGGGGCCGGGGCTACGTCGCGATCGGGCGGTGGACATCGAAGACGATGGTAGCCGTGGCGGTCATCGGCCCCGGCGACGCAGTTTGGCGAGGATCACGCCCCGGATGTCGGGCTCGATGCGCAGGACGACGGCGAACATGACGGCCCAGGCCGCGAGCACGACGAGCGCCGCCTCGATCAGGCCCCGGACCCCGCCCCGGAGGACCGATGCCCCTGCTCGCACCGGGGAGACCTCGAGCAGTACCACCGCGACGAGGCCCGCGACGGCGATCGCCGGCAGCACCGGCACCAGCGCGTCCCGGATGTAGCGGCCGAAGGAGATGCCCAGGTAGCGGCACACCACGTTGGGCAGGACGGTGAAGCTGATGACCAGCACGGCGGGAAGCGAGCCGATCGCCGGTCCGATGGGTCCCAGCAGGAAGGTGAAGGCGATGCTGCCGGCCAGGTTGACGACGGCCCCGATCACCGCCAACCGCATCATGAGCTGGTTGCGGCCCACGCCGGTCAGGAAGATGAAGCACTGGTGACCCGGCAGTTCGAGGGCGGTGACGAAGCCGAGGGCGATCATGATCGAGTAGGTCTTGGGCGGGACGTCGCCCAACCAGAGCTTCAGGATCGGGTCGCCGAAGGCGGCCAGCGCCACCAGGATGGGGAGGGAGATGGCCAGCGTGGCCATGACCGACCTCGAGAACAGGCGTGCCTGGCGGACCGGGTCCTTCACGCTCTCGAAGTGGGTGTACGTCGGGAGAAGCAGGTCGCTCCCGTAGGTGGTCAGGCTGCGGGTCAGGTTGGCCGTGCTGAGGGCGATGTCGTACGGGGCCACCTGGGCGACGGGCAGGATGATGCCGATGATCAGCGCGTCGAGGCTGAACGAGACCATCCCGCTGATGGCGATGACCGTGTTCCTGCCGCCGAACGACAGCAGGTCGACGAGGACGGCCCGCTGGAAGTGGCCCACCCGCAGCGTCTGACCGGTCAGGCGCCGCACGAGCAGCAGGGTCAGGACGTAGGTCACCACGTTGCCGGCGAGGGTGACCACACCGAGCCAGATCAACCCTCCCCCGGCCAGGACCGCCAGCAGCTGCGCCACCTGGGTGACGAACATCGAGACCAGGCTGATCTGGGCCGACCGGTCGCTCCGGCCGATACCGAAGAGGACGGCGTTGGGCACGCCGGTGACGAACTTCACCGCCATCATCATCCCGAGCAGGACGAGTGTGGTCCCCGCCACCCTCCCGTTGATCGATCCGAGGTGGACGATCGACGAGAGGAACGGCGCCACGACGAGGGTGACCGCCACGGCGATGGCGCCCGACACGGAGAAGAAGATCGACGCCGTCCGGATGACGTTCGCCAGACCCTCCTGGTCGCCGACCGCCGACATGCGGGCCACCCTCTGGACTGCGGCGGTCGACACGCCGACGTCGAGCAGGGCCAGGTAGCCGACGATCGTGAGCAGGACGATCCACAGGCCGTAGGTGCTGGTGCCCAGGTTGCGGAGGAGGACCCGGGTCAGGATCAGGCTGAGGGCGATCCCGACGACCAGGTTGGCGTACGACGAGAGCGCGTTGCGCAGGAACTGGCGGGGACTGGCGTTGGCGGAGGGCTCGTCCACTGCGGTCACGGCAGCCACTGGTCGGAGGGACGCATCCTCGTCGCAGCGTACCCGAGTTGCCTGGAGGCCCCCGGTGACCGTGGCGTGGCCGGAACGGGGGGATCCGGGTCAGTCGTCGAGCTTGAGCGCGGAGACGAAGGCCTCCTGGGGGACCTCGACCCGGCCGATGTTCTTCATCTTCTTCTTCCCCTCCTTCTGCTTCTCGAGCAGCTTGCGCTTGCGGGTGATGTCACCCCCGTAGCACTTGGCCAGCACGTCCTTGCGACGCGCCTTCACCGTCTCGCGGGCCAGGACCCGGCCGCCGATGGCGGCCTGGATCGGGACGTCGAACATCTGGCGCGGGATCAGCTCGCGCAACTTGTCGGCCATGCGGCGCCCGTAGTAGTCGGCCTGCGACTTGTGGACGATCGTCGAGAACGCGTCGACCGGGACGTGGTTGATCAGCAGGTCCACCTTCACCAGGTCGGCGGTGGCGTACCCGCCGGGCTCGTAGTCGAGGCTGGCGTACCCCTTGGTCCGGCTCTTCAGCTGGTCGAAGAAGTTGACCACCACCTCGGCCAGCGGGATGACGTAGACGAACTCCACCCGTTCGGGGGAGAGGTAGTCCATCTTCACCATCTCCGCCCGCCGGCCCTGGCACAGCTCCATGACCGAGCCGGTGTACTCGGCCGGCGTGAGGATCGTGGCCCGCAGCATGGGCTCGTCGACGTGGTCGAGGGTCGCGGGCTCGGGGAGCTCGCTCGGATTGTCGACGTCCACCTCGGTGCCGTTGGTCAGATAGGCCCGGTAGGCCACCGAAGGGGCGGTGGCGATCAGCGAGAGGTCGAACTCGCGCTCGAGCCGCTCCCGCACGATCTCCATGTGCAGCAGTCCGAGGAAGCCGCACCGGAAGCCGAACCCGAGGGCGCGGGACGATTCCGGCTCGTAGGTGAAGCTGGCGTCGTTGAGCCGGAGCTTCTCGAGCGCATCGCGCAGGTCGGGGAGCTCGTCTCCGTCGATGGGGAAGAGCCCGCAGAAGACCATGGGCTTCGGGTCGCGGTAGCCGTGCAGGGCCACCGGCGCGGGGTGGGCGGCGGTGGTGACCGTCTCGCCGGACCGGGCACCGCCCACGTCCTTGATGCCGGCGATGAGGTAACCCACCTCGCCGGGTCCGAGCTCGTCGACCGGTACGGTCGCCGGTGTGCGCACGCCGATCTCCTCGATCTCGTGGTTCGAGCCGGCCTGCATGAAGCGGAGCCGGTCGGTCCGGGTCAGGGTCCCGTCCATCACCCGGATGGAGCTGACCACGCCGCGGTACTGGTCGTAGGCGGAGTCGAAGATGAGGGCACGCAGGGGAGCCCCCGGGTCGCCGGTGGGAGCCGGGATGCGGGCGACGACGGCATCGAGCAGCTCGGGGACGCCCGCCCCGGTCTTGGCCGAGATGTGCATGATCCCCGAGGCCTCGATGCCGAGGACCTGCTCGATCTCGGCCGCGCACCGCTCGGGGTCGGCGGCCGGCAGGTCGATCTTGTTGAGCACGGCGACGATCTCGAGATCGTTCTCCAGGGCCTGGTAGCAGTTGGCCAGGGTCTGGGCCTGGATGCCCTGCGACGCGTCGACGAGCAGCACCGCACCCTCGCACGCGGCGAGCGACCGGCTCACCTCGTACCCGAAGTCGACGTGGCCGGGGGTGTCGATGAGGTGCAGGGTGTGGTCCCTCCACGGCACCCGGACGTTCTGGGCCTTGATGGTGATGCCCCGCTCGCGCTCGATGTCCATGGAGTCGAGGTACTGCTCGCGCATCATGCGGGGGTCGACCGCCCCGGTCAATTCGAGGATGCGGTCGGACAGCGTCGACTTGCCGTGGTCGACGTGGCTGATGATCGAGAAGTTGCGGATGCGGTCGATGGGGAGCACGGGCTGCCCAGCGTACCGGTGGGCCGCCCGATCGAGGAACGGCGACCGTCAGCGATCCGGGCCCGCCGGCCGCCGGCGGCGTCGGCCGGGGTCGAACGGCAGCGAGGCGTAGCGCCGCACGAACGGCCCCGGGGCCAGCACGCCCCGGTCGGCGTGGGCCACGAAGTCGGGCAGCACGTCCAGCAGCTCCTCGAGCGCCACCCGGGCCTGGAGCCGGGCGGCGGCGGCGCCGATGCAGTGGTGGGGCCCGTTCCCGAACGTCAGCATCCGACGGAACGTCCGGGTGACCTGCAGCCGGTCGGCGTCGGGACCGAACTCCCGGGGGTCGCGGTTGGCCGAGCCGTAGAGCAGGTGCACCTTGGCGCCGGCCTCCATGGTGGCGCCGTGCAGGTGGACCCGGCGGGTGGTCGTGCGCGACAGCCCCTGGACGGGGGTGGTCAGCCGGAGGAACTCCTCCAGCGCCCCGGTCAGGAGGGCGGGATCGGCCAGGAGCCGGGCCCGCTCGCCGGGGAATTCGCACAGGGCCACCAGGGTGCCCCCCAGCATGCCGGTCGTGGTGTCGTTGCCGCCGGCGATCATGACGAAGCAGAAGCCCAGGATCTCGTCGAGGGCCAGGGGCCGCCCGTCGACCCGTGCCGCCACCAGGTCGGACAGCATGTCGTCCCCCGGGTGGTCCCGCCGGTGGGCGATGAGCTCGGTGAAGTACCCGTACAGGCCGGCGACCGCGTCGGCGGCGCCCCCGAGGATGTCACCGCCGGCGTTGGCCGCGACGATGGCACCGCTCCAGTCGTCGAACTGGGCCCGGTCGGTCTCGGGGACCCCGAGGTAGAGGGCCACCACCAGGGTGGGGAGCGGGCCGGCCAGGACGTCGATCACGTCCATCTCGTCGCCGTCGGCCAGGACGCCCACCCGCTCGCGGACGAACGCCCGCACGGCCGGCTCCAGGTCGGCCACGTTCCGGGGGGTGAATCCCCGGCTGATCAGCCGACGGAACGTGGTGTGCCGGGGCCGGTCCATCATGACCAGGGTGGGCTTGAGGCCGAGCCGGACGATCTCGTCGACCTGGTAGGTCAGCCCCTGGGCCGACGAATAGGTGTCCGGGTCGAGGGTGGCGGCGAAGACGTCCTCGAACCGGGACAGCACCCAGAACCCGCCGGGCGCCCGGTGGACCGGGTCCTCGTCCCGCAGCCTGGCGTAGACCGGGTACGGGTCGCCGTGCGTCCCCGGGTCGTCGGGTCGGTAGGCCACGGACACCGTGTCGGCGCTCATCGGAACTCGACCGTAGTGCCCCGGTGGTGGGCGGGGCCGGGACGGGACCCGCCCCGGCGGTAGCAGGCCGCGGAACCGGCCTGCTATCCTGCACTGTCTGCTCCGAAGGCCCCCGGGCCGTCGGATCCGGTCGCCCCGCAGCCGCACGACGGAGACGGGTGACGTCCGGGCAGCCACCGGGACACACGGTGCGTGGAGCCTCACGACCGACGGTGCTGCACGACCCAGCTCCCACAGCGACCGGGCCACCGGACACCCGGCCCCCGGACGACACCCAGACAACGAGGATCCACCGTGGCCAACATCCGTAGCCAGATCAAGCGCAACCGTCAGACCGTCAAGCGTCAGGCCCGCAACAAGGCCGTCCGCTCGGAGCTGCGCACGCGTACGAAGCGGGCCCACGCCGCCATCGTGGACGGGGCCGACACCACCGACGAGATGGTCCGGCTCGCCGTCAAGCGCATCGACAAGGCCGCGGCCAAAGGTGTCATCCACAAGAACCAGGCCGCCAACCGGAAGTCCCGCCTGATGAAGCGGGTCGCCAAGGCGACCGCCGACGCCTGAGCATCACCGGTCCGGGCGACCCCTCGGGACGGACGTCGCTCCGGGCTCCGCGGCCCCTCCGTCCGACCACCTGTCCCGCCCCGGTGGCACCGTGCCCGTCACGGGCCCGGTGCCACCGCCTCGATCAGCTCCGGCCCGTCGTTGCGGACGCTGCCGACCTTGGTCGCCACCTCCCGGTGGACGAGCGTCCCGGTCGGGGCCGCCACCAGCAGCGATTCGAGCCCGGGCTTGTCCCGGTTGGCCGGATCGAGCCACTCGTCGAGGTCGGCCGGGTCGAGCACCACCGGCATCCGGTCGTGGATGTCGTCCATGTCCGGGCCCGCCTCGGTGGTGATGACCGTGCAGGTGCGTAGGACCGGGTGGTCCTCACCCGGTCGATCCGGGGCGCCCGGCCCGCCCCACCACTGCTCCCACAGGCCGGCCAGGGCCAGCGGCTTCCCGTCTGCCCGGGTGAAGTAGAACGGCTGGCGGGACTTCCCGGTACCGGGCCTCCACTCGTAGAAGCCGTCGGCCACCACGACGAGCCGTCGGGCGGCGAACGCCGCCCGGAACGACGGCTTGGACGCCACCGTCTCGGCCCGGGCGTTGAACGTCCGGTTGGCGACGGAGGGGTCCCTGGCCCACGGGGGGACGAGGCCCCAGCGGTAGCGGCCGAGCTCGCGGCGCATCCCCCCGGGCCCGTCGGTGGGCGCCGCACCGGGCCCGCCGGCCGGGACGTCGGCGATCGCCAGGACCGACCGGGTCGGGGGCACGTTCCAACTCGGACGCGCGCCGGGGTCCACGTCGGGTCCGAGATCGGCGTCGAAGATGCGGGCCAGGTAGTCCGGGTCCGAGTAGAGGGCGATCCGTCCGCACATGGTCGACCCAGCCTAGGACCCGCCGCGGCGCCTACTTCGACGCGTAGTGGTAGCTCCCGTCGCACCGGTAGCCGTGGGTCGGTCCGTTGACCGACGGATCGTCGAGCCGCTGGAACTTGCCCTGGACCACCTGGGCCATGACGTAGCAGTAGGCCGGCACCTTGCCCGCCGGGTTCGCGGTGGCGGCGAGGTAGTTGCCGTTGAACGCGGTGATCTTGCGCAACTGCTGCAGCACGCTCCCCCGCGTCGGGTCCTTGCCGGCGGCGGTGAAGGCCTGCGAGAACAACTCGGCCGACAGCCATCCGAACAGCGTGTACAGGTCTGGCTTGAATCCTGCCGACACCTTCTGGACCCAGGTGAGGAACGTGTTGACCGACGGGAGCGCCGACGCGTCCTCCCCCAGGTAGAGCGAGAAGCCCTGGTACAGGTAGTCGCCATCGGTGGCCGCCGCCCCGCCCGAGGCCGAGATCAGGGCCGACGAGTAGGTGGACGCGCCGAACACCACCACCGGGTGGAAGTCCTGTTGGGTGAGGGCCTTGATCACCGCCGCCGCATAGTTCTCGGGCATCTGCTCGAGGAACAGGATCTTGACCCCGTCCTGCTTCATGGCCACGACGTTCTGGGTGAAGTCCGTCTGGGTGATGTCGAACTGCTGGTCGTAGACCACGTCGTACCCGAGGGACTGCATCGCCGACTGCTCCCCGCTCCACTTGACGATGGCCGACGGCTGGTCGGCGACCAGGGTGGCGGCATGGGTCACGTAGGACGGGTACTTGGACTTGAAGTACATGAGCGCCCCGGTCGGCCAGCCGATGGCACCCGGGTCGGGGCTGAAGCTGTTGGGCAGGTCTGCCGCCGTCTGGTCGAGGGAGACGGTCACGTTGGGCACCGCCTGGTCCGCGGCGAGCACGGTCTCGCCGTAGCTGTCCTGGAGGGAGAACCCGCCGACGGCCGCGAAGTCCTTCTGGGTGACCTCCTCGGTCTCCTGCTTGTTCGGCAGGCCCTGGTAGCCGTCGTCATAGGAGTCGACCAGCAGCTGACGGCCGTTGAGCCCTCCTTGCGAGTTCACGTATGCCGCATAGGCCCGGGTCCCGACCAGGGCACCCTCGAACAGGCCGGCGTACAGCGTCGAGACGTTACCCACGGTCACGCTGGTCGGCGTGAGTCCGGTGGTGTCCGCGAACGCCGCGGACGGGATGGTCGACCTGGTCCCCGACGTCCCCGACGTCGACGGCGTGGTCGATGCCGTCGGCTGGGTCGACGAGCACGCGGTCAGTGCCGCGGCGAAGGCCAGACCGGCCATGGCCACCGCTGCGCTCCGCCTCCACCGCGCGGAGCTGGCTGCACTGATGGGTCGCTTCATGGTGGTCTCCCCTTCGTCGTGCGTGGACCGGCAGGTCGCGGACCTGTCCCCCCGGCATGGTGCAACGGAGGAGACTCTAGAGAATGTCGTGGACGGGCGCTCGCATTCCTCGACCGGTCGCCCGTCAGTCGCCGGCCCGTTCGCGGTGGAGGCCGTCGATGCGCCGGCGCTCCATGTTGACGAACTCCCCCACCGCCTCCACCTTGACGACGCCGTTCTGCAGGAGGCGGCCCGTGCTGTGGGTCCGGCGGTCGGTGAGCTCGGTCACCTGCGCATCGAATTCCGACTCCACCCCGACCAGGGTGGGCCGGACGTAGCGGATGGACAGCTCCACCGTCGGACCCGCGGCGTTGGCCAGCACGTTGGCCGCGGTCAGGACGATGTCGAACGCGGCGGCCAACGCGGCGCCGTGCACGCATCCCGGAGCGCCTTCGTAGGTCGGGGAGAAGACCACCCGGCCCCGGGCCACCGGCGGCTCGAACCAGATCTCGACGGGTGGGGCCAACGGGTTGCACGTCCCGACCACCATGTCGAACGGCATGGCCGCGGTGAGGGCCTTCGCCTCGTCGGCGCCCACCGCGAGATCGGCGAACCGGGCCCGCGGACCGGCGCCGTCGTCGGGCACCGCCGCCTCGAGGCCGTCCGACACCGCCTCCACCCGGGCGGCGGCCTCGACGAACGCACCGGGCGCCGGCGCCGAGGTGACGGTCAGCTCCATCAGCCGGCGGACCGCGGCGGCGAGCTCCTCGCGGCCTCCACCGCTCCACGGGCGGCCAGCGGGGCCTTCCCTCCTCGGCAGGTCCTCAGTCATCTCCTCCTCCGAACCGGTCCAGATAGGCGACATGGGCGTCGAGCACCGCGAGGATCTCGCCGGTGCCTCCCGACGGGACCCGCAACACGACCTCGTCGACACCGAGCCGGGCGAAGTGCTCGAGCTTCGCCCCGGTCGGGATCGTGCCGAACGGGACCACCCTGACCGTCCCCGGATCCCGGCCCCGGGCCTCGAACGCCCGCTCCAGCGCGGGGACGGCGTCGGCGATCCCGGACCCGCCGATGGGCATCCACCCGTCGCCGTACTCGGCGATGGCGGCGAAGTTGGCGGCCGTCGGGCCGCCGCCGACCAGGACGGGCACCCGGCCCCGCACCGGCTTGGGCCAGCTCCAGCACGGTTCGAGATGCACGAATTCGCCGTCGAACGCCGCCTCGTCGTCGCCCCACAGGGACTGCATGCACAGGACGTGCTCCCGGGCGATCCTCCGGCGCAGGGCGAAGTCGACCCCGTGGTCGGAAGCCTCCTCGCGGTTCCACCCGAATCCGACGCCGAGCACCACGCGACCGCCGCTCAGGTGGTCGAGGGTGGCCACCTCCTTGGCCAGGACGATCGGATCGTGCTGGGCGGCGAGGACCACCCCGGTCCCGAGCTGCAGGGTCGTGGTGACCGGCACCGCCGTGGCCAGGGCGACGAACGGGTCGAGGCTGCGCCGGTAGTCCTCCGCGCGGACGCCCTCCACCAGTGACGGCGGTGTGCCGGCACGCACCGGGAGATGGGTGTGCTCGGGAAGGTAGAGCGAGGTGAAGCCACGCTCCTCGGCCGCCCGGGCCAGGTCGGCCGGTGCCATGTCGCGGTCGGTCAGGAAGCAGGTGATGCCGAGTCTCACCGGCGTCAGTCCCCGAGACCTGCGGCGAGCCTCGCACCGGGGTTGACCGACGGGTCGGCGAAGAGGGCGGCGAACGCGGCCTCCTCGCGTCGGCGGGCGTTTTCCACGGCACTCCCCCGGCCGGCCAGCATCAGCCGCTTGATCGTCCTCGTGGCGTTGGCCGGGTACGAGGCGATCGTGCGGGCGAGGGCGAGCGTCTCGGCCAGCACCGTCCCGTCCGGGCACGTCCGGAGGGCGAGGCCCGACGCCACCGCGGTCGGCGCGTCGATCCACTCCGAGGCGAGCAGGGCGGCGGCGGCCCGCTGCCATCCCATGCGGGACGGGAGCAGGACGCTGCTGGCCGCCTCCGGCGGGACGCCCATCTCGGCGAAGGGCACCCTCAGCCGGGCGGACTCGTCCATGAGCACGAGGTCGACGTGACCGAGGATCGAACAGCCGAGGCCCATGCCCACGCCGTGGACGGCGGCCAGCAGCGGCTTGTCGAACCGCATCAGCAGGTCGAGCACGTCCTGGAACCCGACCCCCGCCCCGGCCCCGCCCTCCCCGGTGGCGATGGCGACCATCTCGCGCAGGTCCTGCCCGGCGCTGAACGCCTTGCCGCGGCCGGTGAGCACCACGGCGTGGACCTCGTCGTCCTCGAGGGCGCCCGCCAGTGCTCCGGCGACGGCCCGGTACATGGCCGAGTCGAAGGCATTGCGGACCTCGGGCCGGTCGAAGGCGACGACCAGGACCTCGTCGACGAACTCGAGCTCGATCCGGTGGTCGGACCCTGCGCCGTCACCCACCGGACGGCTCCGCGTCCGTCACGGTCGGACCACCTGGCCGCCGTCGACGTTGAACACGTGGCCGGTGATCCACGACGCCTCGTCGGACAGGAGGAACAGGCACATGCCCACCAGGTCGGACGGCTGACCCTGCCGCTTGATGGCCAGACCGGCCAGGATCGGCTGCATGAAGGCATCGGGGACGACGTTGCGGGACGCCTCGGTGTCGATGGGGCCCGGTGCGATGGCGTTGGTCCGGATCCGGGACCCTCCGAGCTCGTGGGCCAGCTGTTGGGTGAGGGAGTTCACCCCGGCCTTGGCCAGCCCGTAGAACCCGGCGTACAGGTAGGCGGCGGTCGACGACTGGTTGACGATGGCCCCGCCGCCCCGCGCCTTCATGGCCGGATAGCAGGCCCGCACGCAATTGAGGGCACCCAGCATGTTGACCGACAGGAAACGGTTGAGGTAGTCCCAGTCCACGGTCAGCAGCAGGTCGAGCTTCATGTCCCCGAAGATGGCGGCATTGTTGACCAGGTAGTCGATGCCGCCGAAGGCGTCGACGGCGGCCCGGGCCATGGCCTCCGCCGAGGTCGGGTCGGCCACGTCGACGGCCACCCCGGCCGCCGCGCCCCCCGACGTCCGGATCGAGGCGGCGACCGACTCGGCCTTGGCGGCGTCGATGTCGGCCACCACCACCGACGCCCCGGCGCCGGCCAGCGCCTCGGCATAGGCCTGGCCGATCCCGCCGGCCGAGCCGGTGACGATGGCGACCTTTCCGGTGAAGTCGAACGTGGTGGTGGAGTGCGACTCCGGGCCGGTCGTGTCGCTCATGGACGGGACTCCCCGCCCGCGGTCCCACCGGCGTCGGTGCGGCGCTGGGCGATGATCTTCTCGGCGGCGGCGTTCACTCCGGTCGACAGGGGCCAGCCGATGTAGTGGGCGAGGTGCAGCACGACCTCGCGCACCTGCTCGTCGGTGAGCTCACCCCGTTCCAGGGCGGAGCGGAACTGGATCTCGAGCAGCGGTGCCTGTCCGAGGGCGGCCAGCACCCCGATGGTGAGCATGCGCCGGTCGCGGGTGTCGAGCGCCTCCCGGGTCCAGATGGCGCCGAACAGGTGGTCGACGGTGACGTCGACGTAGGGTCCCTCGATGGTGTCGGGATCGACGGAGAACCCGTAGACCTCGTCCATCTTGGCGATTCCGGCGGCGCGTCTGTCCCCGGTCGGCTCACTCATCGTTCCTCCGCTCCCTGTGCTCGGTGCCGTTCACGCCGGCTCGGCCAGCGACTTGGTCTCGAGGTACTCCTCGAAGCCGGCCACGCCCGACTCGCGTCCCACGCCCGACTGTCTATACCCCCCGAAGGGCACGTCGGGACTGAACCACAGCCCGCCGTTCACGCCGATGGTGCCGGTACGGATCCGGTTCGCCACCCCGACCGCGCGTTCCCGGTCCGCTCCCCACACCGAGCCGGACAGCCCGTAGGCCGAGTCGTTGGCCAGGGCGACGGCGTCGTCGTCCCCGTCGTGGGGGATCACGACGAGCACCGGCCCGAAGATCTCCTCCTGGGCCACGCGGGCACTGTTGGGGATGCCGACGATGAGGGTCGGCTCCACGAAGAAGCCGGCATCGAGGCCCTCGGGCCGGCCGCCGCCGAGCACGGTCGTTCCGCCCTCCTCGGCGGCGAGGCGCAGGTAGCCCTCGACCCGGTCGCGCTGGCGGGCACTGATCAACGGCCCGCACATCGTGCCGGGATCGGTCGGGTCGGCGGCCGGCAGCATGGCCATGACCTTGGACGTCGATGCGACGGCCTCGTCGAACTGCGATCGGGGCACGATGAGACGGGTGGTGATCGCGCACCCCTGGCCGGCGTGCGTGCACACGGTAAACGCCGCCGTGGCGCACGCGCCACGGAGGTCGGCGTCGTCCAGGATCACGAAGGCCGACTTGCCGCCGAGCTCCAGGAAGACCTTCTTGATCGTCTCGGCCGCCGATGCCATCACCTTGCGCCCCGTGGCCGTCGATCCGGTGAAGCTGACCTGGTCGACCCGGGGGTCCGTCGAGAGGGCGGCGCCCAGCGTGTGGTCCGACGACGGGACGACGTTGACCACCCCCGGCGGGATGTCGGTCTCCTCGGCGACGAGCCGGCCGAGCACGGTCGCGCACCAGGGCGTGTCCGGCGCCGGCTTCAACACGACGGTGTTGCCGGCGGCCAGTGCGGGCCCGAGCTTGGCCAGGTTGATCTGGTGGGGCACGTTCCACGGGGTGATGGCCCCGACCACCCCGGTCGCCTCCCGCCGCACCCACCGATGGGACGGGATGCCCATCGGCGAGGCGTCACCCAGGTCGGTCTCCCACTGGTAGGACTCGGCCAGGTCGGCCACCCACCCGAGCGACTCCACGGGGGCGTCGAGCTGGGCGGAGTAGGTGAACGACAGCGGCGATCCCGTCTCGGCGACGGTCATGGCCCGGATGGCGTCGGCGTTGCGCTCGAAGGCCTGCCGCAGCTGGCGTATCCCGGCGACCCGGCGGGCCACGTTCGTCGACCAGTCGGTCCGGTCGAAGGCACGGCGGGCGGCCGCGATGGCGTCGTCCATGTCACCTCCGTCCCCGTCGGCGGCCACGCCGAGCACCTCGCCCGTGGCCGGGTTCACGGTCTCGAACACCCGTCCCGACCGGGCGGGGCGGAGCTCACCGTCGATCAGCAGCCGCTCCTCGCCCACCACCGGAACCGGTCCCCCCGTCACCTCGCCGTGACCGCTCATCGGCCCGCACCGTGCATCCCGGCCACGCCGAAGATGTCGTCGCAGCGCGCCTCGGTCATGGCCGCCAGGGGCAGGTCCACCCGCAGATCGTCCGCCAGGGCCACCGCCGCCGCCAGGTCCTTGTGGGCCAGGTCGGCGGCGGCCTGCATGGCCCCCACCAGCCCCTCGTCGTCCGTTTCGGTGAACGGTGCCACGGTGGACCGGAACATGAGGGTCGAGGCACCGCCGATGCGGGCGTCGCTGGCCCGGATCACCTGGGCCAGCTTGCCGAGGTCGATGCCGGCGGCCTCGGCCAGCACCTGGCCTTCGTAGGCGGCCAGCCAGCTCCCGTACTGCACGAGGTTGCGGGCCAGCTTGGCGGCGAGCCCGGTACCGAAGGGTCCCATGGTGACCGTGAGGGAGCCGATGGCGTCGAACACCGGGGCGAGCCCGGCGATGACGGCGTCGTCGCCCCCGACCATGCACACCAGCTCGCCGGTGGCGGCCGCCGAGGGCCCTCCGCTCACCCCGCAGTCGACCACCGCCGCACCGGCCTCTGCCGCCTCGTTCCCGATGGCCGCGACGCACGCCGCCGTGATGGTGCTCACGACGACGAACGTGGTTCCGGGGCCACCGGCGGCCAGCGCCCCGTCGGGGCCCGAGAGCACGGCGTGGACCTGGTCGTCGTTGACGACGGCCACGACGACCACGTCCGACAGGCGGGCGAGCTCGGCCGGGGACGGAGCGACCGTGGCGTGGTCCGCGTGGCGGTCGGTCGCCTCGGTGCGGACGTCGCAGACGACGAGGGGGAGCCCCGCGGCACGGACGCTCGTCGCCACACCGTCGCCGATGGCACCGAGCCCGACGACCCCGATCGTGGGACCCTGCTCGTTCCCCGGCGCACCCTTGCGTGCTGGCTGTTCTGCGGACACTGGATCCCCCCGTTGCTGGACAAGTGTCTGGACTATAGTTTGGACACATGACCGATACCACTCCGGGCTCCTCCCCCGTCGCCGCACCGGAGACACCGTGACCGCCGTCGCATCGCTCCCCGAGGACGGGTCGCCCGTCGTCGACGTCGAGGCGACCAGGCGACGGCTGACGGCGCGCCAGGCCGAGGTGGTGGCCAACCTGGTGCGGGCGGCCGAGGAGGAGACCGAGGAGCTCGGTTACGCCGGGCTGACCGTGCGGGGCGTCGCCAAGCGGGCCGGCGTGGCTCCGGCCACCGCGTACACCTACTTCAGCTCCAAGGACCACCTCCTGGCCGAGGTGCTGTGGCGGCGCATGGAGGCGCTCCCGGCGGTCGATGCCGAAAGCTCCCTCCCCCTGGCCGACCGCGTCGAACGCGCCGTGGCGGAGATGATCCCCTTCGCCGCCGAGCAGCCGGCCCTGATCGATGCCTGCACCATGGCCCTCGTCAGTCCCAATCCCGACGTCGCCCACCTGCGCGACCGGATCGGGGCGCTCACCCGACGCCGCCTGGCCGCCGCGGTCGGACCCGATGTCGACCCGATGGTCGTCAGGGTCCTCGAGACCTCGTACTCGGGCGCCCTGTTGGCCGCCGGCACCGGGCACCGGTCATTCCTCGACATCCCCGCGTTCGTGGCCGGGGCGGCCACCCTCCTCGTGCGTGGCGCGGCCCGTGGTGCCGCCACCACGACGGGTCGGTCACGATGACCGCCACCGAGGTGCGGGAACCCGTCGTGTACAACCCGTACGCCTACGAGATGCACGAGGATCCATACCCGGTCTACGCGCGACTGCGGTCCGAGGCCCCGCTGTACCGCAGTGACGAGTTCGACTTCTGGGCGCTCTCCCGCCACACCGACGTCCTGGCCGCGTTCCGCAACGTCGACACCTTCTCCAACTCGCACGGCGTGTCCCTCGACCCGAGCGCCTTCGGTCCCGAGGCCCACCGGACCATGTCCTTCCTGGCCCTCGACCCGCCCAAGCACACCCGGATGCGGTCGCTGGTGGGGAAGGGGTTCACCCCGACCAAGGTGGGGGCGATGGAGGAGCGGATCCGGGAGATCACCCTCCAGCACCTCGAGCCCGCCCTCGAGCGGGGCTCCTTCGACTTCATCGAGGACTTCGCCGGCAAGGTCCCGATGGACGTGATCTCGGAGCTGGTCGGGGTGCCGGTCGCCGACCGCGCCGAGCTGCGCCGGCTGGCCGACCTGGTCCTCCACCGGGACGACGGGGTCTACGACGTGCCGGCCGAAGGGATGGAGGCGGCACTGGAACTGGTCGTCTACTACCAGTCGATGGTCGACGACCGCCGCTCGAAGCGCCGCGACGACCTGACCTCGGCCCTGCTCGACGCCGAGATCGACGGCGACCGGTTGACCGACGAGGAGATCGTGGCCTTCCTCTTCCTCATGGTCGTGGCCGGCAACGAGACGACCACCAAGCTGCTCGGCAACGCCTGGTACTGGGGTTGGCGGTACCCCGACGAGCGGGCCAAGCCCTTCACCGACCCCGACCGGGTGTCCGGCTGGGTCGAGGAGACCCTCCGCTACGACACGTCCAGCCAGATGCTGCTGCGGGTGACCCGCCAGCCGGTCCAGCTGCACGGGACCACCGTCCCCGAGGGCGAACGGGTCCTCCTGCTGGTCGGCTCGGCCAACCGGGACGAGTCGGTCTTCACCGACCCCGATCGCTACGACCTCGACCGTGACACCTCCCGACTGGTCAGCTTCGGCAGCGGCCGGCACTTCTGCATGGGCGCCCCGCTGGCCCGCCTCGAGGCCAGGATCGGGCTGTCGGAACTGGCCGCCAGGGTCGCCGACTACGACGTCGATGCCGTCGGCATCCGACGTGTCCACTCGATCAACGTGCGGGGTCTCGCGGCGCTCCCGACCTCGGTGGTGATGCGCTGATGCCGAAGTTCCCGCCCAACCCGTCCAGGCGGCCCGCCGTGGTGACCGGAGCCTCGTCCGGGATCGGCCGGGCCACGGCGTCGGCGCTGGCCGCACTCGGGCACCCCGTCGTGCTCGGTGCCCGTCGGGTCGCCGAGTGCGAGGAGGAGGCGTCGGCCATCCGGGCCGGCGGGGGCGAGGCGTTGGCGGTCCACCTGGACCTGGCCGACGACCAGTCGGTCGCGCGGTTCGCCGAGGCGGCGGTCGACGCGCTCGGGGAGATCGAGATCCTGGTCTCCAACGCCGGGCTGAACATGGCCGGCTCGGTGCTCGACACCGACGCCGCCGCCCTCGATTCCGTCCTGTCCGTCAACGTGACCGGTACCCACCGCCTGGTGAGGGCCCTGCTCCCGGGCATGGTGGACCGGCAGCGGGGCGACGTCGTCTTCGTGACGTCGGACGTGGCGGAACGCCCGCGTCCGACCATGGCCGCCTACGTGACCTCGAAGTGGGGGCTCGAGGGCTACGTACGGTCGCTGCAGATGGAATTGGAGGGCTCGGGCGTGCGGGCCACCATCCTGCGCCCCGGACCGACCCTCACCGGCATGGGCATGGACTGGGATCCGGACGTGACCGCGGAGGTCATCGAGGGCTGGGCGGCGTGGGGATTCGCCCGCCACTCCAATTTCATGCGTCCGGCCGGCGTGGCCCAGGCCGTCTGCGCGGTAGTCGGGCTCCCGAGGGGCGTCCACGCGACCGTCATCGAGCTGCAGCCCGAGGCGCCGATCACGCCCCGTAACGACACGGACGACACAGGAGGAACACAGTGATGGCCATCGACATCGGACGACGCCAGCCGGCACGGGTCTCGGGCGGGGAGGGGGAGACCGGCCACCTCGAGGAGCTCCGGGTCGACCCGATCGGGCTGATGAACCGGGTGCGCGAGGAGTGCGGCGACGTCGGCATCTTCCGCCTGGCCGACCGCGACGTGGTCCTCCTCAGCGGGGCCGAGGCCAACGAGCTGTTCTTCCGGTCGCCGGAGGAGGTGCTCGACCAGGCCGAGGCCTACCCGTTCATGACCCCGGTGTTCGGCGAGGGGGTCGTGTTCGACGCGCCTCCCGAGCGCCGTCGCGAGATGCTCCACAACCAGGCGCTGCGGGACAAGTTCATGCGGGGCCACGCCGCCACCATCGCCGCCGAGGTGGACGCCATGGTCGCCGCCTGGGACGACGAGGGCGAGATCGACCTGCTGGACTGGTTTGCCGAGCTGACCATCTACACCTCCTCCGCGTGCCTCATCGGCAAGCGGTTCCGCAACGAGCTCGACAAGCGCTTCGCCCGGCTCTACCACGACCTCGAGCAGGGTACCGACGCCATCGCCTACGTCGATCCCTACGCCGACATCGAGAGCTTCCACCGGCGCGATGCCGCGCGGGTCGGCCTGGTGGAGCTGGTCCAGGGGATCATGGAGCGCCGGGCGGGCGCGCCACCGGTCCCCGACGACGACCGTGACCTCCTCGACGTGCTGATGTCGATCAAGAATCCCGACGGGACCGACCGCTTCCTGCCGGACGAGGTGACCGGCATGTTCATCTCGATGATGTTCGCCGGGCACCACACCACGTCGGGCACGGCGGCGTGGACGCTCATCGAACTGCTGCGCAACGAGGGCGAGATGGCCATCGTCGACGACGAGCTCGCCGAGCTCTACGCCGGGGGGGCCGAGGTCAGCTACCAGGCCCTGCGCGAGATGCCCCGGGTCGAGTCCGCCATCAAGGAGGCGCTCCGACTGCACCCGCCACTCATCCTGCTGCTGCGGGTGGCGAAGGAGGACCTCGAGTGCGAGGGATTCGCCGTCCGGGCCGGGCAGATGGTGGGAGCCAGCCCGTCGGTGTCGAACCGGATCGCCGAGGACTTCCCCGAGCCGGACGCCTTCCGGCCGGCCCGCTACCTCGAGCCGCTCGAGGAGGACCGGACCAACCCGTGGACCTGGATCCCCTTCGGCGCCGGGCGCCACCGGTGCGTGGGCCAGGCGTTCGCCATGATGCAGCTCAAGGCCATCTTCTCGGTCCTGCTGCTCGACTGGGAGTTCGAGCTGGCCCAGCCGGGGGACTCCTATCGCAACGACCACTCGAAGATGGTCGTCCAGCTGCAGCAGCCGTGCGTCGTCCGCTACCGGCGCCGGGCGGTGGCACGCAGCTCCAAGGGGGCGCAGGCCTGATGCGGGTCGTCGTCGACTCCGACCTCTGCCAGGGACACGGGGTCTGCGAGTCGGAGGCCCCCGAGGTGTTCGAGGTGGGCCGGGACCACCTGGTGAACGTCCTCGATCCGGATCCACCCGAGGGCCAGCGGAAGGCCGTCGAGGCCGCCGTGCGCTTCTGCCCCACCCACGCCATCACCATCGTCGACGACTGACCGGTCGGACCGCTGCCCACCCGCCACCCCCGCCACCCCCGACGAGCCCATCGACCCGAGCCCACCGACCGCCAACGACCTGACGCCAGAGACCCTGATGCCGACGACCCTGATGCCGACGACCCTGATGCCAACGACCCTGATGCCAACGACAAGGAGCAACCCGTGCCGTCCTACCCCCGAAGCGAACTCGAAGCCACGATGCAACGCTGGCTGGACCTGAACCGTCGGTGCGAGGAGGAGCTGAACTGGCTGCCCCTGGCCGACATGTACACCGAGGACGCCACCTACGGCTGGAACGTCGGACCCAACGACGAGTTCATGGCCGTGGGCCGCGACCAGATCCGCGAGTACGCGGTCGGCCTGGAGATGCAGGGCCTCGGCGGTTGGACCTACCCGTACCAGCGGATCCTCATCGACGAGGTCCAGGGCGAGATCCTCGGTCTGTGGAAGCAGGTCGCCGACGCCACCCGGCCCGACGGCAGCCACTACGAGATCGCCGGCCTGGGTGGGAGCTGGTTCCGCTACGGCGGCGACCACCGATGGAGCTGGCAGCGCGACTTCTTCGACGTGGGCAATGCCACCGCCACCTACATCGAGATGATCCAGGCCGACGCCCTCAGCCCGGGGATGAAGGCCCGGATCGAATCGATGGGGTCCGGCCGCCAGCCCGGCCACTATCCGGTGGGCAAGGCGCCGGTCGGCCTGTGGGACGGCGTACGACCCACCGTCCTCGGGGGCCCCTGACACCGGGTCGTGGATCGGCGCGGCACGATTCCCCCCACGCGAAAGCGCCCGTCCCACGAACTGACGGGGATCGGGCGCTCTACTTCAGTTGTACTCCGGGACCGGACCGGTCGGGGAAATGGCGTCCAGTGGGGCTTCCTTGCCCGTACCGTTGCAACGCTCCCACTTCGAGCTGCTTGCCTTGGTTCGATCTGTGCCTGCCGGGATCACTCCCGTACAATCCCCGGCCATCCGTCCTCAGGATGGCCCTCCATGTCGACTT
>JBEKRV010000030.1:0-46175 GCA_049517675.1 Acidimicrobiales bacterium | reverse complement strand
TTGAGCCTGTCCGAGAGGATGCCGAAGACGATGAGGGCGACCACGTCGGCCCACCAGAACCAGGCGTTCAGGTTGTTGGCCTGGGCGGTGGACAGGTTGAGGCCGTTCGGGTTCTTGAACACGGTGGCCCAGTAGACCGTGAAGAACGCCGAGGCCGCGTAGTAGACGAGCAGGAACAAGGAGATGCCGAGCGCCGAGCCGACCAGGTCCCACTTGAGGATCTGACGCCACGGATGGGCGGTGGCGGCGAGGAGGTCCTGTTCGGACAGGCCGCGCGCCCTGGCCTCGACCAGGGCGCGGTCGTGCTCGCTCACCATCAGCTGGTCGCGGATCCTCGAGGACAGGTCCTTCAGGAAGAAGAGGGCGAGGACGAACACCACCAGCGAGGAAACGCCCGAGATCACGAACTGGCTCTTCCAACCGGTCGACGGGTTGGAGGCGAGGAAGTGGTTGAGGGTGTGGCCGGCCACGATCGAGGTGATCAGGCTGCCGGCCACCGGCCCGACCGTCCAGAACCCCATGGCCGAGGCCCGGCCCAGCTGCGGGCTGAAGTCACGGACGAGGGCGGGAGTGGCCACCAGGATGGCGCCCTCCACCAGTCCGAGCAGGCTGATGACGAACGCGAACTGCCACTCGGTGTTGCATGCCGGCACACCGACGGCGACCAGCAGGCCGATGATCAGCAGTCCGTAGATGACGACGTTGGACCGACCGAGCTGGTCGGTCTTGCTGGCCGGCAGGGAGGCGAAGGCGCCGATCAGGTTCGAGATGACCACGATCCACACGTAGAACGAGAATGACATGTGGTAGCTGACCAGGATGTTGGGGGTGACCCCGGTCTGCGTGAAGTACGTGTAGTACAAGACGATGGTGGCCAGAACGGCGAGGGCGAGATAGGCGGTCCGCTTGCCGGTGGACGGGTACTCGTCGACCTCGTGGACGAACAGGAACTTGGCCAGCCCCCCACGCCCCGGTGCGTCGCTCGGAGTGGTTGCACCATCTGTTGCCATGTCGATCCCCCTGAGTCCTGAGTGCCGCCCTCCCCGGGCGCAGGTGGAACCGTAGCGCAATCGAAGGAGCGCGCACGCTATCCGGACACCAGGAAAGACGCCGCGAAATTGACGCCGCGTCAGTTATGTCCCCATCGAACCCGGGGTCCTGTTCAGCCGTCGAGGACCTCGGCGGCGATCAACTCCTCGAGGGTCCGGGTGTCCCACCACGACATCTGGAGCTGCTTGGCCCGCCGGAAGTACAACTGGATGTCGAACTCGACGGTGAAGCCGATGCCGCCGAAGATCTGCTGTGCCGTCGCCGTCACGTCGCGGAACGTCTGGCAGGCGTAGAGCTTCGCCATGGGGGCGAGCTTGGCCACCGAGCGTCCCTCGGCGTCGGCCCACGCGGCCTCGTGGACCAGTACCTCGGCGCCGTCGACATTGGTGGCCGCGTCGGCGAGGTAGTGGGCCAGGGACTGGAAGGCCCCGAGGGGCTTGTCGAACTGGTGGCGGTCCTTGGCGTACTGGACGGTGATCTCGAGCGCGTACTGGGCCCCCCCGACGGCCTGGGCCGCGGCCAGGATGATCGCCTGGTGCATCACCGCGCTCCAGGTCCCCCATCCGCTGCCGGCCGCGCCGATCCGGTCGGCCTCGGTCACCCGGACGCCGGCCAGCTCGACCTTGTACTGCGCGTCCGAGGCGATGGTCATCTGCTGGGTGAGGGTCACCCCGTCGGCCGACGGGTCGACGAGGAACAGGTCGACGTCCTCGATGCCGTCGCCGGTCCGGGCCAGCACCACCAGCCGACGGGCCGACGAGGCGAACGCCACGTGGCGCTTCGTGCCGGTGATGGTCCACCCGTCGCCGTCGGGAACCGCCCGGACCTGGACGCCCTTCGGTCCCGAGCTGTTCTCGGGCTCGAGCCACGCCGGGGTCAGGATGGCCTCACCGGTCACGATGCCGGGCAGCCACTCGTGCTTGAGCTCCGCGCTGCCCGCGTGGGCCAGCGCGCCGCCCGACAGGATCGAGCTGACGAAGTGCGGCGAGGGGGCGATGGCCCGCCCGAACTCCTCGTAGACGACCACGGTCTCCAGGGTGGTCATCCCGGATCCGCCGTACTCCTCGGGGAGCTGCAGGCCGATGAGGTCGAGGTGGGCGAGCTGCTTCCACAGGTCCTGCGAGTACCCGGTGGGGTCGTCCTCGAGCTCGCGCACCACGCTGAGCGGGCTGGTGGCGGCGACCACGCCGCGCACCGTCTCACGCAGCATCTCCTGCTCGGGGCTGAAGGTCAGGTCCAACATGTCGTGCTCTCCTCTGGTGGTGCTGCGTCCGGTGTTACTGCCGGTGTCGGTGGTGCATCGGGACGGGTGGTGCGTCGGCTCGGTCGGAGCGGGTCGGTCGGCATCACGGGGTCCACCGGTCGCCCGAACGCGACCACGGGTTGTCCCCGGTGTCGACGGGCAGGGCCACCCGGGCCGCGCACGTCGTCTTGGCATCGCCGTCCACGGACACCGAGATGTCGATGGCGACCCATCCGCACCCGGTCCCGTCCACGCCGGTGTCGGTCACCGTCCCCCGGAACACCATGGTGTCCCCCGGGAAGATCGAACCCAGCATCCGGAACGTCACCCGCTGGAGCCGTCCGAACGGCCCCGTCCAGTCGGTGATGTAGCGCTCGAACCACGACGCCAGGTTCGGCGTGTTGAGGAAGATGTCCTTGGTGCCGTTGCGGTTGACGGCGAAGTCCTTGTCGTGGTGCATCGGTCGCCAGTCTCGTGCGGCCAGCGCCCCGAGGACGACCGTGGTGGCCGTCACCGGGTAGGCCAGCTCGGGCAGGACGTCGCCCACCGACACCTGGCCGTGGAGGAGGGTCGGGGTCGTCACGCACCCACCCCCTGGTCGGCCCGCCGGTAGCCGAACCCGGTGTAGCTCTCGACGGCGACCAGGTCGCCGCGCTGGTTGTGGTACTCGACGTCGATGACCCAGAAGCGGCCGGTGCCGAGCTTGGTGGTCTTCTCGTCGCTGACCGAGCGGAGGATCTGGCAGGTGCTCAGCCGGTCGCCCGGCCGGACCGGCTCGTGGAAGACGATGGTGTTGTCGCTCATGACCGCCTCGGGCAGTCCCAGCCCCTCCTTCAGGTCGAAGTGGATCTGGAGGGGCAGGCCGGGGGTCGACCGGTTCGGCGCCCAGTGGTGGGGGCGGAACCACACCGACACCATGGTCGGCGGGGCGATGGGCCCACCGGTCACCTCGTCGGCGACCTCCGCGTCCCAGAAGAGGGGGTTCCCGTTCTCCACCGACGAGCAGGTGGTCCAGATGTATCCCTGCTCGACGGGGAACTCCCCCTCCTCCTCGTACTGGACGACCCCGAGGACGCCCTCGATGTCGTCGATCCCGATGGCGCTCATGCCACCACTCCTCTCGTCCTCAGTTCGGCGATCCGGGCCACGGCCACGCCGGCCGCCTCCAGCAGGTCCTCGGCGTCCGATCGCGACGGGTCGCCGGCCACCACCGGCTCACCGGCCCCTGCCATCCCGGCCAGCACCGGGCCGACCTGGCGGAAGGTGGTCGGTGCCCCGTCGGCACGGTCGTGCCCGGCGAGGACGGCGTCCACGAAGGCGCGCCTCGCCTGGTACTGCTCGTCGTCGACCACTTCGGCCGCCGACTGCACCGGACTCACGCACGTGTCGGCGTCGGCCAGCCGGGCCACCCAGGAGTCCCGGTCCGCGGTGGCGAACGCTGCGGCGAAGTCGGCCCGGATGGCATCCTGGGTCGCGTCGTCCAGCTGGTGCCCGATCCACCGGTCGCACCCGAGGAGCCGGCACAGGTTGGCGAAGAACTTGGGCTCGATGGCGCCCACCGCCACCCACCGGTCGTCGGCGCACCGGTAGGTGTCGTAGCAGGCGTACCGGCCGGTGATGATGTTGTGCCCGAAGCCGACGGGCGCGCCGGTGGCCAGGTACTCGTCCACGGCGAGCGAGGTGAGCCACAGGACCCCGTCGGCGATGGACACGTCGAGATGCGCGCCGGGACCGTCCTCGCCCCGGCCGATCAGTGCGGCCATGACGGCCATCGCCGCGTGCATCCCCCCGCCGGCGGCGTCGGCGATGGTGGCGCCGGACACCGGGGGCCCGCCGTCGGCCCCCGGCTCGGTGGAGGCCAGGTAGCCACCCACGGCCAGGTAATTGATGTCGTGGCCGGCCCATGCGGACCGGGGACCGTCCTGCCCGTAGCCGGTGGTCGAGCACAGGATGACCCGCGGGTTGACCGCACACAGGTCGGCGAACCCGATGCCCAGGCGGTCGACCACCCCCGGCCGGAAGCTCTCGACCACCACGTCGGCGCCCCTCACCAGGTCGAGGAAGGCACCGCGACCCTCGGCGTCCTTCAGGTCGACGGCGACATGGCGCAGGTACCGGGCGCCGCTGTAGGCGTAGAAGGGCGGGCGGATCGGATCGGCCCCGCTACCGGGTACCGCACCCACCTTGACCACGGTCGCCCCGTAGTCGGCCAGCACCCGGGTGCACCTCGCCGCCGGCCCGACGCTGGCCAGGTCGAGGACGACGATCCCGGCCAGGGGGCCGCCGGGGCCGCCCCCGGGCGTGGGCCCGCGACCCGCCGGCGGCCCGGCGGGCGCGGCCACAGAGGTGGTGGGCGGGGTGGTCACGGGCTCCGGGGTGCTCAGAAGTTCTTGGGGAGGCCGAGCTTGCGCCGGGCCAGGATGTTCTTCTGGATCTCGGAGGAGCCGCCGCCGATGGTGTCGATCACCGTGTACCGGTAGGTCGACTCCGCCCGCCCGGCCATGGGGGCCTCCTCGTTGTGCACCCGCAGCTGGCCCCCCGGACCGGCCAGCTCCATCGAGGCGTTGGCCAGCCGGCGGGAGAACTCGGTGGTGAACAGCTTGTACTCCGATGCCTCGGTGGTCGGCGGGGCGCCCCCGGCGGTCGAGGCGGCCACGAACTTGAGCCCGAGGACCCGGGCCACCTCGGCCTCGGTGTGGAGATGGGCGATGGTGGCCCTGACCTGGGCGTCGTCCTTCATCGGCTCGCCGTCGCGGCGGGCACCCCTCACGTAGTCGGTGAGCAGCCCGAGGCGCTGGGCGACCGGCGAGTAGGTGAACAGGGTGAAGCGCTCGAGGTCGAGGGCCTCGGAGATGTACTGGAATCCCCGGTTGAGCTCACCGACCACGTAGTCGTCGGACACCCACACGTCGTCGAGGTAGACCTCGTTGGTCCGCTCGTCGCCCATGGTCCAGATGGGCTTGACCGTGATGCCCGGGTGGTCCATCGGTACGAGGAACAAGGTGATGCCGCTGTGCTTCGGGGCCTCGGGATCGGTCCGGGCGCCCACCCAGTACCAGTCGGCGAAGTGGGCCGACGTCGTCCACGTCTTCTGGCCGTTGAGGCGCCATCCGTCGCCGTCGCGGGTGGCCTTGAGCTGCATCGAGGCGGCGTCCGAGCCGGCGTTGGGCTCGGAGTAGCCGACGGCGAACTCGACCTCGTTCTTCAGGATCTTGGGGAGGAATTCGGCCTTGAGCTTCTCGCTGCCCCGGTTGATGATCGTCTTGCCGATGATGCCGACGCCCTTGCCGATCTGGGGCCCGCCCCGGGCGGCCAGCGCCTCGTTGAGCAGGTACTCGTAGACGCCGTCGCCGTCGCGCCCGCCGTACTCCACCGGCCAGGTGATCCCCAGCCAGCCCTGCTCCCCCAGCTTGGCCATGAACGCACGCCGCAGCGGGGTGTCGACGATCTGGGCCATGTTCTCCCGGGTGAGGTCGAAGACCTCGGGGTCGTAGTTTTCATCCAGGAACTGCTCCACGTCCTTGACGAATTCGAGCTGCTCGGGGGTGAACTCGAAGTCCATGGTCGTAGCCTCCATCCTCAACTGCACGGCCGACGCCGCTGTGGTTATCTGACTGACCGTCAGATACTGTGGTCATCATAGGATGACCGGGCAGACGATGCCAGCGCCCCGGGCGCCCCGTCTCCCGCAGGTACGACGAAGGGACCAGGATCTCCATGCACCAGGCCAGTCCGACGGCAGCACGCCCATGACCAGGGGCATCGTGAGCATCGCCGGGTACGTCCCCTACCGCCGGCTCCAGCGGTCCGAGGTGGCCGCGTTCTTCGGCAGCGGAGGGGGGAAGGGTGCCCGTTCGGTGGCGTCCCACGACGAGGACACCACGACCATGGGGGTGGAGGCGGCCCGCCTGGCCCTGCGGGCCGCACCGTCGGCCGCACCCGCCGCCATCTGGTTCGCCACGGCCACACCCGCCTACCTGGACAAGACCAACGCCACCACCGTCCACGCCGCGCTCCGCCAGCCGGCCGAGGTGGCCGCCTTCGACTTCGGCGGCGCCCTGCGATCGGGGCCGGGCGCCCTGCGCAGCGCCCTGGGCGCGCCCGGCTCGGGGACGACCATGGTGGTGATGGCCGACCTCCGTGACGGGCTGCCGACCTCCGGCGACGAGTCCGCCGGCGGCGACGGCGCCGCCGCCGTGGTGGTCGGCGACGACGGGCCGGGGGCACCGGTCATCGCCGAATACCTGGGCGGGGCCTCGGTCAGCGACGAGTTCCTCGACCGCTGGCGCACCGTCGGGGATCGCCGGTCCAAGACCTGGGAGGAGCGCTTCGGCGAGACCCGCTACGTGCCCCTCGGCACCGGGGCCTGGACCTCGGGGCTGAAGGCGGCCGGCGTGACCGCCGAGGAGGTCGACCACGTGGTCGTGACCGGGATGCACGGTCGTGCCGCCAAGGCACTCGGTCGCGCCCTCGGCGTCCGCGACGGCGTGCTGGCCGACGACCTCTCGGCCACGGTGGGCCAGACCGGCTGTGCCCATGCAGGGCTGGTCCTGGCCGCGATGCTCGAGCAGGCCGGTCCCGACCGGGTGGTGGCCGTCGTGTCGCTGGCGGACGGGGCCGACGTGCTCGTCTTCCGGACCACGCCGGCCATCGCCACCTGGTCACCGGCCGACCCGGTGAGCGCCCAGGTGGCGGCCGGCGCCGACCTCCCCTACGCCAAATTCCTGACCTGGCGGGGCATGGTCACCCCGGAGCCGCCCCGGCGACCGGAGCCGCAGCGGGTGTCCTCCACGGCCGCCTGGCGCAACGAGGAGTGGAAGTTCGGCTTCGTCGGCTCCCGGGACCGCTCGTCGGGCGCGGTGCACCTCCCGCCCTCGCGGGTGTCGATGGTCGGGGGCGCCGTCGACGACATGGAGCCGATCGACCGGGCCGACGCCGAGGGCGCCATCGCCACCTACACCATCGACCGGCTGGCCTACTCGCCGAGCCCGCCCATCGTGTTCGCCGTGCTCGACTTCGACGGCGGCGGCCGGTTCCCGGTCGAGCTCACCGACGTCGACCCGACCACGGTCGACATCGGGGACCGGGTGACGATGACGTTCCGCAAGCTGTTCACCGCTGACGGCATCCACGACTACTTCTGGAAGGCGAAGCCCGTCCGTGCCGTAGCACGCCCGGCCGGCGACGCGCCGACCGACGGCTGACCACGCACCACGACGACCGGACAGGAAGACGACCGGACAGGAAGACGACAGGGAGAGCTATGGCTTCGCACGGAATCAAGGACCGGGTGGCGATCGTCGGGATGGGGTGCACCCGATTCGCCGAGCACTGGGACAAGGGCCTCGACGACCTCATCGTCGAGGCGGCCGAGGAGACCTTCGCCTCGGCCGGGGTCACCAAGGACGACGTCGACGCCTACTGGTTCGGCACCGCCCAGTCGGGCATGAGCGGCATCACCCTGGCCCGGCCGCTCCAACTCGAGGGCAAGCCGGTCACCCGCGTCGAGAACTACTGCACCACCGGATCCGAGGCACTGCGGGCCGCGGCCTACGCGGTGGCCTCGGGCGCCTACGACGTGGCCATGGCCCTCGGTGCCGAGAAGGTCAAGGACTCCGGGTACCAGGGCCTCAATGCGTTCCCCGTCCCGAACGACGGCACGGCCCGCACGCTGACCGCCGCCGCCATGTTCTCCATGGTCGCCCCGGCCTACGGAAAGAAGTACGGGGTGGGCGAGGACGAGCTCACCGAGGTGCTGGCCCGCATCTCGTGGAAGAACCACCAGAACGGCGCCCGCAACCCGCGGGCCCAGTTCCGCAAGGAGGTCTCCACCGAGACCATCTGCGCCTCCCCCCGGGTGGCCGGCCGGCTCGGCGTGTTCGACTGCGCCGGCGTGGCCGACGGGGCCGCCGCAGCCATCGTGGTCCGGGCCGAGGACGCCCACAAGTACACCGACACGCCGGTCTACATCAAGGCACTGTCGTTCGCCGCGGGCAGCGGTTCGGGGCTCATCGACCCCGAGTACGACTACACCTGGTTCCCCGAGTGCGCCACGGCGGCCCAGGACGCCTACGCCCAGGCCGGCATCACCGATCCCCGTCACCAGCTGGCCATGGCCGAGGTGCACGACTGCTTCACCCCCACCGAGCTGGTCCTGATGGAGGACCTCGGCTTCGCCCCCCGGGGCACCGCCTGGAAGGAGGTCCTGGCCGGGACGTTCGACCGCACCGGCCCACTCCCGGTCAATCCCGACGGCGGGCTCAAGAGCTTCGGCCACCCGGTCGGCGCGTCGGGCCTGCGGATGTTCTTCGAGGCCTGGCTCCAGCTGCGCGGCGAGGCCACGCCGGAGCGTCAGATCGACACGGACAAGAAGCTGGCCCTCACCCACAACCTCGGGGGCTACCCCGGGGAGATGGTCTCCTTCGTGTCGGTGGTCGGCACCGAGCTCGGCTAGGCCGTCGGGCCGTCGCCCCCCGGCCGCCGTTCGAAGCGGACCAGGAACCCGGCCTTGCCCAGCGCCCGCTTCTCGCGGACGACCATCCCGGCCCGTCCGGCCAGGTCGTCGTAGCCGTCGACCGGGTACCCGTGGACGGCCACGCCCCGCATGCCGTAGCGCACCCGGCGCAGGTCGGTACGGATGCCCGGTGACGGGAACGAGGCGATCGCCACGGGCGCGGCCCGGCCCATGCGACGGAGCAGCTCCGCCGGGTCCGCCACGTAGTCGAAGACGCCCAGGGCCACGGCCACGTCGTAGGCGTCGACGTCCTCCAGGTCCTCCCACCCCTTCTGCTGCACGGTGATCAACCCCGGAAATGCCTCCGCCTTGGTGTTCGCCAGCGCCACCATGTTGTCCGCCGGCTCGATGCCGGTGACCCGGATGCCCTTCTGGGCCAGCGGGGCGAAGAGCGGGCCGCTCCCGCACCCGATGTCGAGGACGTGCCCCGCCGATGCCGCGGTGCACATCTCGATGGCGCCGTCGAGGCGGTCGAACATCGGGCCCCGCCCGAGGGCGCGTGCCACCGGCTCGCTGGCATAGAACGAGGAGAACCGCCGGGCCCGGCGGTGGAAGTAGGTCTGGAAGTCACCATTCGACATCGGCACACGCCTTACTGCCATAGCGGCTGAGGATTGCGGAGAACGCCCGGGACACCCTTCCCCTGGCCAGGAGCTGCTTGGCCGCGGCGACCGACCGGATCTCCCCGAGGCCGGGGAGGGTGGCCCCGAAATCGTACGAATGGTAATACAGCACGGTCGGCGCCTCGCCACGACCGACGGCGCTGGTGACCACCGGGACGGGGAGCAGCCTCTGGTAGCTCCCGCCGCCCAGGGGGAACCCGTGGAACGACAGCACGGGGAGCTCGCGGACCGGTGATGCGGCGCCCAGACGATGGGTGTCGGAGACGTACTCGAAGCCGGCCTCGGCCACCGCGTCGCGGAACTCGTCGAGACCCATCGACGCCGGCCGGTCGAACCGCGGCGAGCGGAAGCCCCGGACCGGCACCTGGAACCGGTCCTCGAGCACGGACCGTCCGCTCCGCAGCCAGTCGACCAGCGCGCCGCGGTCCTCGGGCAGGCGCCCGTGGTCCGGTCCGTGGCTGGCGATCTCGTGGCCGTCGGCGGCCAGTCCGGCCAGCTCGTCGGCCACCCGCCCTGCGTAGTTGCCCACGACGAACAGGGTGACCCGCGGCGAGCGGCGGTCGGCGGCCAGGCGCGCCGCCAGCCCGTCGAGCCCGCTGCCCGCCCCCTCCGGCCGCGGGATCGGCTCGCCCAACACCTCCATCCCGTCGTACCAGTCCTCGACGTCGACGGACAGGCACACCGCGGGGGTCATGCCGCGCCTCGATCGACCGCCGGGTCCCGGCCCTCGAACGAGGCCGCGTAGAACGAGCGCAGGCGTTCGATCACCTGGTCCTCGGAGAAGCGCTCGACGACCCGCTCCCGGCAGAGCTTCCCGAGCTCCTCGCAGCGGTCCGGATCGTCGATCAGGGACGCGACCACCTCGCACAGCGCGGCGACGTCGCCCCGCGGCGCCAGGAGCCCGAGCCCGGGGTCGACAACCTCGCGCACCCCGCGGATGTCGTAGGCGGCCACCGGGCGCCCGGTGGCCGCCGCTTCCATGGCCGCACGGGGGATCCCCTCGCGGTAGGAGGGGAGGACGACCACCGTGGCCGACGACAGGTACGGACGCACGTCGGCGACCTCGCCCACGAACGTCACCGTGTCCGCCGCCGCGGCCACCTCCTCCTCGGTCAGCGCGTCGCTCTGGTCGTGCTCGAACGGGCCGACGTGCACGAAGTCGGCGACGTCCGACAGGCGGGCCGCCATCTCGAGGAAGTCGGCGCACCCCTTCTCGCGGACCAGGCGGCTGACCATCAGCACCACCGGGCGGTCCCGGGTCAGCGCCGGCGCCACCGGGGTGAGGAAGCGGTCGAGCACGATGCCGTTCCCGAGATAGTGCACCTTGGCCGCCGGAGCGATGTGGACCCGGGGGAGCACCCGCTCGTCCTCACGGCTCTGGACGAGGACGCTGGTGGCCCACGAGCAGCACCACCGCTCGAAGCACCATCCGAGGAGGTTCGCCATCCTGGTGTTGCCGTCGAAGTAGAGCGAGCCGTGGACGGTGTACACCGCGGGGCTGCCCACCAGTCGGGCCACCGGCAGGCCCAGGAACGACGCCTTGGGCGTGTGGGTCTGGACGACGTCGAACCGCTGCTCGCGCAGGTAGCGCCACAGGCGCACCGCCGACGTGACGTCCGACAGGGCGAATTCGCGGCGGATCGGGATCACCTCCACGGTGACCCCTTCGATGGGCTGGTCGTAGCGGTCCCCGGACACCACCGTCCAGTCGATCTCGGGCAGCGACCGCAGCTGATTGGCGAGGAGCACCCGGGCGGTCATCGACGTCGTCACGACCCGACAGCCGCGCCGGTGGCCCCGACCGACACTGTTCTCACCGGTTCCCGGCACCTTGCATCCCCTCCCCCGTCGTCCCTCGATGTGGCGTGGGTCCGGGCCCGCAACCGGTGCAAACGGGCCGTGACGACCACATTACACATCCGCTCCAGCCGGACGCCATGGTCGGTTCCGCCGGTTCAGAGCCCGGGCATCCACCGCTCGATCCACGCCTGGAGCGCCAGTACCGTCCAGAGCTCGTAGGCCAGGTCACGCCGGCCACGCTGGTGGAGGTCCCAGGCCCGCCGGACCGCTCCGGGGTCGAGGACGCCCTGCCGGCGGAGCCGACCCTCCGCGAGCAGCTCCTCGCCCCAGGGCCGGAGCGCGCCGCGCAGCATGGCACCGATCGGAAACCCGAAGCCCATCTTCGGCCGCTCGACGAGCTCGGCCGGGACGTGCCGGTACAGCACCTGGCGGAGGATCCACTTGGTCGTCCCCTCGTGGAGCTTGGCCGAGAGCGGGAGCCGCCACGCCAGGTCGAACACGTCCCGATCGAGGAACGGGACCCTCGACTCGAGCGAGACGGCCATGGCCGCCCGGTCGAGCTTGGTCAGGATGTCGTCCGGCAGGTACCCGACGAGGTCGAGCCACATCATCTGCTCGGTGATGCCGTCGAGCGCCGGCCACTCCGACGGACGCGACGCCAGCGACACCGTGGCTCCGGCTCCGAGCACGAGGGACTCCGCGTCGTCCCACAGCGACACCAGCGCCAGGTAGGCGTCCTCGGGACCCGACGAGGAGAGCACCTTGGCGACCTTGGTCACCTTGTAGGTCGGATTGCGGATCCGCATCCGGGCCGGCAGCAGCGCGCTCGCCCGGCCCACCCCGTCGACCAGCCCCGGGGGGACGGCGAGGAGCGTCGATCCGGCTGCCCGGCGAACCCCGTCCGGCAGCGGGGCCGCCCGCGTCCACAGGCGCTCGAGCCAGGCGTGGCGGTTGTACCCGGCGAACAGCTCGTCGCCGCCGTCGCCCGACAGGGCCACGGTGACCTGGGTCCGGGCCAGCTTGCTGACCAGGTGCATGGGGATCGCCGACACGTCGCCGAACGGCTCGTCCCAGACGTCGGGGATCTGCGGGACGAGATCCTGGGCCACCGAGTCGCCCACCTGGAGCGGCGTGTGGTCGGTGCCCAGGTGGGCCGCGACCGCGGCGGCGTCGGCCGACTCGTCGAACAGCGGGTTGGCGAACCCGATGGTGAAGGTGCGCACCCGGTGGATGCTGTGACGCTGCATGAGTGCGACGACCACGCTCGAATCGATCCCGCCGGACAGGAACGCCCCCACCGGGACGTCGGCCTCCATCCGGGCAGCTACGGACGCCGACAACACCGCTTCGAGCCGGTCCGCCATCTCCTCCCGCGATCCCCCGACGGGCCGGCTCCGGGCCCGGTCGATGGCGTCGCGGGCCGACCAGTGCACGATCGGCTCGGGCAGCACCCCGACCGGCGTGTCCGATCCGACGACGACGCGCTGGCCGGGGAGGAGCTTGGCGACGCCCCGGTAGATGGTGTGCGGAGCGGGGATGCAGTTGTGACGGAGGTAGAGGGCCACGGCGTCGCGGTCGATCTCCGGCGAGAACCCGGGAACCCGGCAGAGGGCCTTGAGCTCCGACCCGAACGCCAGGCGTCGGCCGATCCAGCCGTAGTAGAGGGGCTTCTCGCCGAACCGGTCCCGGATCAGGTGCAGGACGCGGTCCCGGCGGTCCCACATGCCGATGGCGAACATCCCCTCGGCCGCGTCGAGCGCCGCCTCGAGTCCCCAGCGCTCGACGGCCTCGAGGAGGACCTCGGTGTCGGATCCACCGCGGAACGCCACGCCCTCGCCCATCAGCCGGCCCCGGAGCGCGGGGTGGTTGTAGATCTCGCCGTTGAACACCAGGACCCATCGCCCGTCGCGTGACACCATCGGCTGCGCGCCCTCGACGCCGAGCTCGACGACGGCGAGCCGGCGGTGGCCGAACGCCACACCGTGCTCGGCGTCCGACCACAGCCCGTGGGCATCGGGGCCGCGGTGCTCGAGCGTGGCGGTCATGGCCGACACGACCCGCTCTAACTCGTCGGGAGACGTCTCGCGTCCGGGGTCGAACAACCCGGTGATGCCGCACATGCGGTCAGGCCCCCGGCCGGGCCGGGCCCGACGCCGTCCGTCCCCGGGGCGCGCGTCCGACGCCTGGGGGCTGGGTCATCACGTGATCATCAGCGCTGGCGCAGAGCGTGTCAAGGAGCCGACGCAGCACCCGGGGGGTGGGACGGTTCCGTCCGTCGACGCTGTACCATCGCCCGGTGGACCAGGGGCCGGACGGTGACGCGGGTGCGGACCGGCGGCGGTTGCGCATCCTCCTGGTCATCAAGGGCCTGGGATTCGGGGGCGCCGAACGGCTGCTGGCGGAGACGGTCGCCGCCGGCGACCGGGACGCCTTCGACTACGAGGTGGCCTACGTGTTGGCCGCGTCCGACGGCTTGGCCGAGGCCATCCGCAGGGGCGGGACGCCGGTGCACGCGTTGGGCGCCTCCCGCAGCGCCGACCTCACCTGGCTGGCCCGGCTGCGCGCCCTCGTGGTCGCCGGTCGGTTCGACGTCGTCCACTTCCACCTCCCCTATACGGCGGCGCTCGGCCGACTGGCCGTGGCCACGGTGCCACGCGCCGGACGGCCGTCGGTCGTCTACACCGAGCACAGCCTGTGGAACCTCGCGGCGGTGGTCACCAAGGGGATCAACCGGGCCGGGATCGGTCGGGACCAGTCCCTCATCGTGGTCTCCCAGGCCGCCCACGACGCCCTCCCCCCGGTGCTGCGGCGCCGCGCCCGGGTGATCGTGCACGGCGTGAGCCGGTCCCAGGCCGACGAGCTGACCGCCAGGCGGGACGAGATCCGCGCCGAGGTGCGCGCCGAGCTCGGCGTTCCCGACGGTGAGCTGCTGCTGCTCACCGTCGCCAACCTCCGTCCCGAGAAGGGCTACGACGTCCTCCTCGACGCCACCCGCATCCTGGTCGAGCGCGGCGCACCGGTCCGGGTGGCGGCGGTCGGTGGCGGTCCGATGGAAGAGGAGGTCCGTGAACGCCACCGGGCCCTCGGGCTCGGGGACCACCTCCAGCTCCTCGGCCAGCGCGACGACGTACTCCGGCTGATGGCGGCGGCGGACGTGTTCGTGCTGGCCTCCCGCCAGGAGGGCCTGCCCGTGACCCTGATGGAGGCCACCAGCATGGGGTTGCCCATCGTGGCCACGTCGGTGGGCGGGGTGCCCCAGGTCGTGACCCACGGCGTCGAGGGACTGGTCGTCCCGCCCGGGGACCCGGAACGGTTCGCCGACGCGCTCCAGCAGGTCGTCGCCGACCCCGAGCTGCGGGACCGGCTCGGGCGGGCGGCCCGCGCGAAGAGCGCGATGTTCGACGTGACCGGCGCCAGTCGCGAGATCGAGGGGATCTACCGGGAGATCACCGACCATCCGCCCGGCACGCAAACCTGACACGTGGCCACCGGGGATGGCGACGGGGAGCGGTTGGCCCGCCCCGTCCCCAGGGTCCTCAGGCGGCGGCCAGGCCCTCGGTCTGTCGCTCGTCGAGGAGCGCCCACCATGCGTCGGCGGCACGGCGGGCGGCGTCGGCCACCTCGTCGGTGTCGGCGCCGAGCAGGGCGAGGGCCTCGACGGCCCAGTCGCCGTGGTCGGCGTCCATGGCGGCGTGCACGTCCCAGAACCGGGTGTCGGCTGCGTCCATCCCGTACCAGCGACGGAGGCCGTCGCCCTTCGTGGCGGCGATCTCCGAGGCCTGCGACTCGTAGGCGGCCAGGCCGGCGAGGGCGGCGACGGGCGATTCGGCGGCCAGGGACAGGTAGACGTCGACCAGCGACCGCGCCGCGGCACCGGGTCCGGTGGCGCGGGGCGCGTCGGGCAGCGCCGCGGCGAACCCGTCGAAGAGGGTCAGGTGGGAGTCGGGGCGGCCGAGCTCGTCGGCCAGGTTGCGTGCGACCATGTCGGCCGCTGCGGTCCGGCCGTCGGCGGTCAACTCGTCGACCACGGTGGCCAGCACCTCGGGGAGGGCAGCCTCGAAGGCCCGGTAGTGGACGGCGTACTCGGCCAACTCGGCCGACGAGAGCTCGCCCGCCTCCCATCGCCGGTAGAAGGGATGGGTCAGGAGGCGCCTGTCCTCGAGGGCTGATGCCACGGCACGAGCCAGGTCGGCCTGCGGATCGGTGACGGTTGCAGCGCTGTCGTGGGTCATACCGGGAACCCTAGCAACGGCCGACCCGGCGATGACGGTCCGCTCAGCGCGCCGCGGCGTGCCCGTTCGACGGGTGCGCGTACCGGCCGCTCACGTAGGGACGCGGGTCGCCGTCCCGTGCCGTGCGTCGCTCACGGCCCGTGTCCAGGTAGCGCAGTTTCAGCTCGCGCTCGACGGCCATCCGGCGGAGGTGGACCAGCACGCTCACGTAGGCGACGAGCGCCAGGCCGTCGACGGCACTGACGAACCAGACGGAGGACGCCCCGGGGATCAGGCCGAGCACGAGGGTGACCACGAACACACCGGTCAGGACCGAGAGGGTGTCCCGTCGGCGGCGGCGGGTCTGCTGTCGGACGAAGGAGTCGGCACCACGGGGTCCGGTGACGGGGTCCTCGGGCGGGGGCCGCGGTGCCGAGGCGTCCCGGCGGGCGGGCGGGCCGGCATCCTCCCGGCGGGCATCGTCGAACCGGTCCGCCGCGCGGAGGTCGGCGACGGCCGGTGGAACGGCCTCGGCGCCCTCGGCGGCCTCGGGCTCACCGAGGAATGCCAGCGCCGGACGGGGCAGCTCCTTCGCCCCGACCACCGTGAGCCGGGGCCGCGTCCCGGTGTCGGGATAGGTGATGCCGGTCGGCGTCCCGGGTTCGTCGACCGCCTGCAGCCGGTAGGCGGGCGCCACGAGAGGCTCGGGGGCCGAGTGCTCGAGGATCCGGAGCTGGCGGTGGAAGTGGGTGATCGACTGGTCGCCGGCGCGGGCTCTTCGCTTGATCAGGTTCGGGCCCAGGATGATGGCCCACGCCACCAGGATGATGACCACAACCACCACGGGCACCACCTCCTCCACCGTCCGCTACCAGCACAAACGCTACCGATGGGCAATTCCGCAGTGGTGGATGCTCCGCTCCGGCGCCGGCGTCGGCAAGTAGCGTCGCCCCGGTGACCGTGTTCTGGATCCTGATCGGCGTCGCCGCGGTGGCAGCCGTCGCCGACTGGGTGGCGGTGGCGGCCGATCGCCGGACGCTCGAGTACGTGGCCAAGCCGGCCGTGCTCGTCGCCCTCACCGTGGCGGCCGCCGTCCTGCCCGCGTCCCATACCGACCTGGTCGACCGGCGGTGGTGGTTCGTCGCCGCCCTGGCCTGCTGCCTGGTCGGCGACGTCCTCCTCATGCTGGAGAAGGACCTGTTCGTCCCGGGGCTCGTCTCGTTCCTGGCCGGACACGTCCTGTTCGTCGTCGGCCTGCTCCAGCCCCCGTCACCGGCCGGGGCGCCGCCGTTCTCGTTCTCGACGACCGGCCTGGTGGTGGCGTCGGCGGCCGTGCTGGCCGCCGCGGCCGGGCCGGCGTTCCTCATCTTCCGGTCACTGGTGGGCGGCGGCCACCGGGAGCTGGTCGGACCGGTCGCCGTCTACCTGTTGGCCATCGCCACCATGGCCGTGCTCGCCCTCAACGTCGGCGTTCCGGCGGCAGCCGCCGGGGCCGTCCTGTTCGTGGTGTCGGACACCGTGCTCGCCCTCGGGCGCTTCGTCCGGCCGATCCCCCGGGGCGGCGTGGTCGTGCACGTCACCTACCACCTGGCCCAGGGGCTCCTCGTCCTGTCGCTGGTCCGCTGACGGTGAGGACGGCCGGGGGCGCCCGCCGGCCGGCCCGGGCCCGGGGCGGTCAGTCGAACGACGGCGGCGCGGTCCGGGTCCGCTTGAGCTCGTAGAAGCCGTCGGTGCCGGCCACGGCCAGCACCCCGTCCCACAGCCTGCCGGCGGCCTCGCCCTTCGGCGCCGGAGTGACCACCGGCCCGAAGAAGGCCACACCCTCGACGGCGATGACCGGGGTCCCCACGTCCATACCCACCTGGTCCATGCCCAGATGGTGCGAGGCCTTGACCGCCTCGTCGTAGGCGTCGGTGTCCATGGCGTCCGCCAGCCCGGTCGGCAGCCCGACATCGGCCAGCGCCTTCTCGACGGTCGAACGGTCGCGCTCCTCGCCGTTGACGTGGAACCGGGTGCCGAGCGCGGTGTAGAGCGGGAGGACCACCTCCGGCCCGTGGGCCTGCTCGGCGGCCACCACCACCCGGACCGGACCCCACGCCGTCGCCAGGAGCTCCTTGTACTCCTCGGAGAGGTCGTCGCGCCCGGCGTTGAGGTAGGCCAGCGACATCACGTGCCACCGGACGTCGAAGTCACGTACCTGCCCGGCGTTGAGGATCCACCGCGAGGCGATCCAGGCCCACGGGCACAGCGGGTCGAACCAGAAGTCGGCGACGGTGCGGTCGGGCGTGGTCGTATCGGGCATCGTGTCTCCTCGTTCGTGGCCGGCACCTCGACCAACCCCGGATCCCGGTGGCTTCTTCCCGGGAGGACCGGGCACCCGACGGGCGGGACGCTAGGGACGGGAGGCTCCCGTGGCCCGCGCCGCCCACCGCCCGTCGTGCCGCTCCACCGTGACGTCGACGCCGAAGGCGGCCGAGACGGCGCCGTCGACGAGGACCCCGGTGACGGGCCCGGCCGCGACCAGGCGGCCGCCCCGCAGCAGCGCGGCGTGGGTCGTGCCCGTCGGGATCTCCTCCAGGTGGTGGGTGACGAGGACCAGGGGTGGGACCCCGGGATCGGCGGCCAGCTCGGCCAGCCGTGCCAGCAGGTGCTCGCGGGCGCCGAGGTCGAGCCCGGCGGCCGGCTCGTCCATCAGGATCAACTCGGCGTCGGCCATGAGGGCCCGGGCGAGCAGGACCTGTTGGCGCTCCCCCTCCGACAGCAGTCCGAAGGGTCGTCCGGCGAACGCGTGACCTCCGAACCCCGCACCGGCGAGGAGCGACGCGGCACGGTCGCGGTCCTCGTCGGTGTACTCGTGCCACCAGGTCTCGAGTGCGGCGTTGCGACCGGTCAACACGACCTCGAGGGCCGTCACCCCGGGCCGGAGCGAGCGGCTCACCGAAGCGCTGACCAGGGCGATGCGCCGGCGGAGCTCACGCATGTCGACCCGACCGAGCCGACCGCCCAGGATCTCGACCGTGCCACGGGTCGGCCACAGCGCGGCACCGCACACCCGCAGCAGGGTGGTCTTGCCCGAGCCGTTCGGACCGAGCAACGCCCAGCGCTCCCCGGCGCGCACCTGCCAGGTCACGTCGTCGAGCAGCACCGAGCCGTCACGGACCACCGCGACCGAGTCCAGGCGGACCGCGACGGCGTCCCTCCTCACGGGGCCGGGGTCAAGGGGTCAGGTCGTCCTCGGTCCACGACGTCAGCGGAAACCCCCCGAGCACCCGGCGCAGGATCGCGATCTGATCGGCGTCCAGGCGCTTCTTCCATGCCTCGGGCTGCTCGGACGCCTTGCGCTGGGTGCGGAAGCCGTCCCCCGGGCGGTCGTTGACGACGAGGAACTCCTCGACCCGGTCGTTCCAGGTGAGGTCGAGGTCGGCGTAGAGACGCCGGAATTTCTCCAGCGGGTCGATGCAGAGGTCCTCGTGCGTGCGCAGGACCCAGTCGGGGTGCCGCGCCGCGGCCTCCTCGAGCCCGAGATTGAGCACCCCGAGCTGCCAGGCGAGCCGCTCGAGGTCCCCCGTCCCGGGGCGGGGGATCGTGCCCGCGTCGATCCGGCGACGGACGGCCGGACGGTCGTCCAGGCGGGCGAATTCGAGGCTGAGGTCCAACGACATCCAGCTGGCCAGCACGTTGCCGGGGTGGCGGAGGAGCACCAGGACGACCAGCTCGAACTCGGAGGCCAGCCACTCGATGGCGAGAGGCGCCATGACCGTCTTGACGAAGAGGCGGTGCCCCTCGAGCTCGGGGACGCGACGGTCGCGGGGATTGGCGGCGACCATGCCGGCCGACTGCATCACGGGGGAGAGCCGCCCCTGGTGGAAGCGGCGACGGCCCCCGGGCCGGACGGCGCGCAGCATCTTCTTGGCGATGTCGAGACGCAGTGCCGGCGCCGCCCCGTCCAGGATCCACGTCCACAGCCTGCGGTAGTCGTCGTCCCGGTCCCCCGGTTCGAGCACGGGGAAGCGACCGGCGTGGCGCTTGGCCCAGATGGCCGGGGGCGACAACGTCTCGTTGTCGGGTTCGGACAGCAGGTAGAGGCCCGGATCGGCGGCGACGGCCTCCATCGTCCACGTCGTGCCCGAGCGGGGCATCCCCGCGAGGATCAGCGGCGGGTGGGCGGTGGGTTCGGGAGCTCCCACCGTCAGTCCCCGGGACGGGACGGAGGGTCGCCGCGGCCTGGCTCGGCGGGCGCGGTCGGTCGGATCACCGCAACACAATGGCACATCCGGGCTCGGCCGGGACACGGGTCGCCCCGGGGCCGATACGCCCGATCCGGTGCTCCCGGGGTCGCCCCGGAGCCCGTGGCGACGGCCGGCACGGGCACGGTCGGGGGCCCGCCGATGGTGGCGTCCTCCGGTCCTTTGTGGAAGCCTGCACCGATGCAGTTGCGCCAGCGGACCGTCGAGATCGCACAAGACCTCCCGTCGGGCATCCACGAGCTGGTGCCAGCGTCGCTGCGCCGGTCCCTCCGCCACCGCCTGGGTCGCTACTACCCGTGGGAGCTGGGGTTCGACCACCACGTGTGGCCGGAGCTCGCGCCCGGCGAGGAGACCGGTCCGCCCGAGTTCGTCGGTATCGGCGTGCAGAAGGCCGGCACCAGCTGGTGGTACACCCTCATCGTCGAGCATCCCCTCGTCTACGCCCCGGCACTGGTCCACAAGGAGCGGCACTTCTTCGCCCGGTTCGGCGCCGAGGGGTTCGGCCCCGACCAGATCGCCGACTACCACGCCTGGTTCCCCAGGATCCCGGGGACCATCACCGGCGAGTGGACACCGGACTACTTCTACTATCCGTGGGCGCCGCCGCTCCTGGCCCAGGCCGCGCCCGACGCAAAGCTCCTCTTGATCCTCCGCGACCCCATCCAGCGGTTCCGATCGGGGCTGGCCCACCAGCTGCGCGACGGCGAGGAGCACGTGGGCTCGGCCCAGGCCGAGGCGCTCGGACGGAGCTTCTATGCGGTCGCCCTCCGACGGTGGCAGGCCTGCTTCCCCCCCGAGCAGCTCCTCGTCATGCAGTACGAGGCGTGCGTCGCCGACCCGATGGCACAGCTCCGTAGGACCTACGCGTACCTGGGGCTGGAGGCCGACGTCGAGCCCGCCGGTCTGCGCCTCGAGGTGAACAAGACCCGCGAGACCAAGGCAAGCCTGCCCCCGGACGCGTACGACCGGCTGCAGGGTGTCCTGGCACCCGACATCGCCGAGCTGGCGGCCCTGCTGCCCGACCTCGACCTGTCCCTGTGGCCGAGCGCCGCAGGCATCGCCTGAGCGACCCGTGCCGGGACGTCCCGTCGGGGCCCTGGGGTACCCTGGGCCATGACCCAGCAGGTGCCTGACGTCCCCGCGTCCGACGACCCCGCCCGAGGTGGCGGCACCGGCCTGCTGGAGCGGGTGACGACCGGCCGGCTCCGCACGGTCGTCCGCCAGTGCGGCGCGGCATGGCACCACCCCGCCAACCGTGGCCACCGGCTGGCCGCACTGGCCCGACTGGCGAAGTTCCAGGTGCAGGGGCGGGTCGCGCACCGGCGCACCAGCGTGCCCATCGGCGACCACTCGCGGATGTGGGCGGACCTGAAGGTGGTCAGCACCATCCACGCCGTCGTGGGCAACCCGCCCGACTGGGCCCCCATGCAGGCCTGGAAGCAGCTCCTCCGTCCGGGGGACCTGTTCGTCGACGTCGGGGCCAGTGCCGGCTCCTACTCGTTGTGGGCCGCCGACCACGGTGCCCGGGTGATCTCGGTGGAGCCCAACCCGATCGCCCGGGGGCTGCTCACGGACAACATCGCGCTCAACGGCTATCCGATCGAGGTCGTCCCGGCCGCCCTCGGCCGCGAGGCGGGCACGGCCTGGTTCACCGACGGGCTGGGCACCAGCAACCATCTGGCCGAGGAGCACCAGGGCACCGAGGTCGAGCTGCGGACGCTCGACGGAGTGGTCGGCGACCGGCACGTCCGCGGGCTCAAGATCGACGTCGAGGGTGCCGAACGGCTCGTCCTCGAGGGCGGCCACCGGGCCCTGGCCGAGGGGAGGATCGACGCCGTGCAGCTCGAGTGGAACGATGCGTCGGTCTCCCTGCTGGGCGAGGACCGGGGGCCGGTGACGCAGCTCCTGGCCGACCACGGGTACCGGTTCTTCCGCCCGGACGACCGGGGACGGCTGGTCCCCGCCGCGCCCGACGGCTACGGGCCGGACATCTTCGCGGTGGCCCCGGACCGCGCCTGAACGGGTCCCGGGCGCGCCTGACCGGGTCCCGGCTGCGGTGGTTCCCGCGTTCCATGTGCCGTGCCCGGCCCGTAGGCTGGAGCCATGGAGCGGAGGGAGAACCGGAGTTGAGTGGTTGCGGCGCCGCCGATGCCCGACGGCTCGATCAGTGCGAGTGCGACCTGCCCCCCGGACACCCGCCTCCCCACCGGTGCAACGACTGCGGACGCACCTGGCACGAGCCGCGCGCCGTCAGGACGGAGCCGGATCCGACGGGCGCCGATCGCCCGGCCCGCGCCGAGTCCACCTGGACGTCGAGACCTACACGTTGAAGCGGAACTCGACCACGTCCCCGTCCTGCATCACGTAGTCCTTCCCCTCCACCCGGGCCTTGCCGGCGGCCCGCACCGCGGCCACCGAACCGGCCTCCACCAGGTCGTCGAAGCCGACCACCTCGGCCTTGATGAACCCCCGCTCGAAGTCGGTGTGGATGGTGCCCGCGGCCTGCGGGGCGGTGTCCCCGATGTGGATGGTCCACGCCCTGGTCTCCTTGGGGCCGGCGGTCAGGAACGTGTGCAGACCGAGGGTGCGGAAGCCGACATGGACCAGCTGCACCAGGCCCGACTCCTCCTGTCCGTACCCGGCCAGGAGCTCGGCCGCATCCTCGGGGTCGAGCGCGGCGACCTCCGCCTCGATCTGGGCGCACAGCACGACGGCCTCCGCCGGTGCCACCAGCGCCCGCAGGCGGTCCCGCAGATCGGCGTCCCCGAGTGAGCCCTCGTCCACGTTGAACACGTAGATGAACGGCTTGGCGCTGAGCAGGTGGAGGTCGGTCAGCAGTGCCGGGTCGATCTCGCCGCCGGCCACCGCGGAGGCCACGGTGCGACCGGAGTCGAGGATCTCCCGGGCCTGCTCGGCCGCCCGCAGCTGCGGGACGAGCTCGGGCTGCTTGCGCGACTCCTTGGCGAGCTTGACGATGCGGTTGTCGACGGTCTGGAGGTCGGCCAGGATCAGCTCGGTGTTGATGGTCTCGATGTCGGCCCCGGGCTCGATCCTCCCGTCCACGTGGATCACGTCCGGGTCCTCGAATACCCGCACCACCTGGCAGATGGCATCGCTCTCGCGGATGGCGGCCAGGAACTTGTTGCCGAGGCCCTCACCCTCCGACGCGCCCTTCACGATACCGGCGATGTCCACGAAGGTGACCGTGGCCGGCAGGATCTCCTTCGACCCGTAGATCCCGGCCAGGACGGCGAGGCGGGGGTCGGGCACGGCCACGATCCCGACGTTGGGCTCGATGGTGGCGAACGGGTAGTTGGCGGCCAGGACCTCGTTGCGGGTCAGGGCGTTGAACAGGGTGGACTTCCCCACGTTGGGGAGACCGACGATGCCGATGGACAGTCCCACAGGTACTTCCTCCGATGTCGCCGCCGGCCGGGAGCCGGCGGTGGGCCAGGGCGCGAGCGTAGGTGATGCCCGCGGGGGCCGGCGCCGGGGGTGGCCGGCCGGTTCAGCGCGGGGTCGCCATCAGGTACTCGCTCATGGTGGTGCTCCGTAGACGGGACAGGTCGAGGCAGGACGAGACGCTCTCCATCATCCGGTTCACGTTCGCGTCGAGCTCCTCGGGGGTCCCGGCGTTGAAGAACAGCATCGGGTCGGCCACGTGGTCCGTCGACGGCCAGCCCTCCTCGACGATGCCGTCCACCTCGGGCGCTCCCTCGGTGAGGGACCGCACCACCTCGTTGCGGACGTAGCGGGTGCGGGGCTGCAGCTCCCCGGACACCGGGGACTGGGTCCCGTGCCACCGGTCGATCCACTCGCGGTACTCGAGGCCTTCCGGTCGGTGGATGAGCGCCACGGTCAGGACCCCGGGCGACCGCTCGCCGTCGGGCCAGTCCCGGGGAGCGGCGTAGGGCGTGGTCCCGTAGTCGTCGTAGAGGGACTCGACCACCAGGTAGGAGGCCACAGGCAGGCCCAGCGCGGCCAGGGCGTCGTCGATGCCGCCGGTCCGCTCGTAGCAGTCGACCCACAACGACACCTCCGCCACGTGCGGCTGCTCACCCGCGGGGGCGGGCGCGGGCGACGGGGCCGCGGCGGCGGCCGAGTCGTGCACGTTGACCGTCATGCCGCGGACACCGCAGCGCCTCAGCCGGGGCGTCGTCTCCTCGATCAACTGCCGCCGGAGGTCGTCTCCCGACTCGCCGTCACCGGGGCCCCACACCAGGGTGATGACCTTCTCCATGGGCGTCCTCCCTCCCCGTCCGTGCTCCTCAGCGCTCGTGGGAGGAACCGGACCCGGCCCCGACCGGGGCCGGCACCCGGCACGCGCCGTCGATGTCGAAGACCTGGTTGAACCGCCCGAAGGCCAGCCACGACCCCACGCACAACGCCAGGTCGACCAGCTCGTCGTCGGTGTACTCGACATGCAGGCGTGACCAGAGGTCGACGTCCATCCCGCGGTGCTCCGTGGCGAACCGCCGGGCGAACTCGGCGGCCAGACGTTCGCGCTCGGTCAGCTCCGCATCGTCGCCCGACAGGACGGCCTCGTACAGCGACTCGGGCACCTCGTCGGGGGACGCGCCCCGCGCCGGGACGTCGCGGGCGGTCCGCCAGTCCAGGCACATCGCGCAGTCGTTGATGCGGGCGATGGTGATCCGTGCCGCCTCGAACTCCCGCAACGAGAGCTTCGAGTTCTCGTAGACCGCGTTGGTGAAGCCGCCCGCCGCCGCGGTGAGCGGCCGGGCCAGGCTGGTCCACACGTACATCAGGGGGTCGTCGCCCGCGGGCACGGTCACGTTCGGCATGGGTTCCTCCTCGGTGGTTCCTCAGCGGTTCAGCGGCATCATGCGACCGACGGGCGCCCGTGGCGTCAGCTCTGCGTCGCGGGCATCCGGCGGATCACGCGGCCGGCCAGGCCGGTCACGTACTGCTCCCACCGGCGGTCGCCCAGCAGCCACAGCCACAGCTCACGGCGGTTGGCCATGACGATGTCCACGAACTCCTCGCGGGTGCAGCCTCCCGGCTCGAGCACGGGCTGCCACCGGCTCCACAACCAGACGCCGATGCAGATGTCGTCGGAGAACCCCTCGCGCCAGTCCCCCCCGTCGAGCAGGGCGTCGCGCAGGCCGACCCGCAACTCCTCGGGCTCGGACGGGAACTCGAGCCTCGGCGCTCCGTCCTCCCAGACGTCGTCCTCCGCGGTGGTCACCCCGACCACGCTAGCCATCCCGCCCGCCTCCGGCACGATCAGCGCTCGGCCACGACCGGGGCCCGGTCCGTGCCCTCGTAGGAGGCGACGTGCTCGGCATAGTCGATGAACAGCGGCGCGTCGGGGTCGAACGGACGGCGCAGGCTGTCGAAGGCCACCCGCTTGTCGAATGCGTCGAGCTTGACCAGGGCCCCGGGATTGTCGAGCTCCCGGAAGTCGAGGCGTCCCCGGGCGTTGTCGAGGGCCCGGCGACCGCGCTCGGAGCGCACCAGCACGCTGCTCCACCCGTCGGAGGACCCGACGCTGCCGACCGACAGGTCGGCGCTGCGGCCGAGGAAGTCGGCACACTCGTCGCAGCCCTTGAGGGCGGCGCCGTGGAAGTTCTTGATCGGCTCGTCCACGGCCAGCTCGCCGTCGCGGTACTCGACGATCATCCGACCCCGGATCACGTCCACCTTGCTCACCCGGTCGATGTCGATCCCCCGGTCCCTCTGGAGGAGCTCCAACATCAGGCCCCGGTAGTCGAAGCTCTTGGTGCAGAGCAGGGCGATGGTCAGCACCACCGCGTCGATCCGGTGGGCGCCGCTCGGCCACCGCCGCGACTGCATGGCCCGGATGCCCTGGATCTCGCACGGTGTGCCCACGACGGCGATCCGGGGCTTGGCCGGCAGCTGGTAGCGGGACAGGTCGAGCTCGGCCAACGCCATGGTCTGGTTGTAGAAGCTCCCCGACGCGTCGAGGATCTCCTTGGCCGTCGTGGCCAGGTGGGACACACCCTTCCACGGCTGCTCGGGGTCGTCGCTCGGTCGGGTGACCACGGCACCGTCGATGTCGCCTGCGGCCAGCGCGGCGATCAGCAGCGCCGACACCACTCCGCCGTCCTGGGCACCGTCGGGGCGGGCCCCGGCCCGCACCGCGTAGGCGTCCACGACCGCGCCCAGCCCGTCCCCCGGGGGGCCTCCGGTGATCTTCCAGTAGGTGTCGCTGGCGTCGGCACGCTCGACCGACGCCGCGGCGACCTGGTCCGTCGTCGCGCCGGGCATCAGGGTCGAAGGCGGCCACAGTGCCTCGTAGCGCAGTCCGCCCCTCGGGCAGAAGTCCCAGCAGAGCGAGCAGCCGGTGCACATCTTGACGAGCTCGGGGAGGTCGGTGTCCTCGTCGATGCCGAGCGAGTTCGACGGGCACGCGGCGATGCAGGTGCCGCACTGGATGCACCGTCCGGCGTCGATCACGCCGGCCTGGAGCTCGAAGAACCAGGTCTTGCCCGGGGGCTCCTCGATCCCGTTGATCTCCTCGCGGATCCGGTAGGCCTTCACCCCGCACCCCCAGGTGGGGTGCCGATGGTCACCGGGGTACCGGTCCCCGGAGCGGCCAACGTGGCCCGCAGGTCGTCGTTCGGGATGCGCCGTGCCCAGTTGTAGAACGGCTCGTGCTCCCGCCGCTCGGACTGGTAGCGGCGGATCACCCGGAGCAGCGCGTCGGGGACGTCGTTGACCGGACGGGCGTTCTCGATCCAGTCGATGAACCCGGCGTCGGTGCCGAGGGAGCCGCCCATCCCGATGTCGACGGCCTCGGCCAGGTGGTTCCCCACGTGGGCGACGTCGCCCCGGAAGCCGATGTCGGCGATCTGGGGCTGCGCGCAGCTGGCGGAGCACCCCGAGAAGTGCATGCGGATGATCCCGGCGTCCTCCCCGTTGTCGGAGCGGGCGCCGGGCACGGGTGCCGCCCCCACCGGCTCACCGGCCAGCTGGTCGTCGAGGAACCGGGCCCACTTGACGGCGCGCTCCTTCGTCTCGACGATGGCGTACCGGCAGAATTCCGATCCGGTGCACGCCACCACGCCCCGGCTGAACGGTCCGGGGAAGGGCGAGTACTTGGCCAGGAGGTCCTCGGCCAACAAGGCGTCGACGGCGTCGCCGTGGACCCCGGTGAAGGTGATGTTCTGGTCGGTCCCGATCCGGATGGTCCCGTCCCCGTAGGCATCGGCCAGGCGTGCGGCCTCGACCAGCTCCATACCCTGCATCCGACCGACCGGGACGGAACAGCCCACGTAGAAGTAGCCGTCCTCCTTCTGGGGGTGGACGCCCACGTGATCGCCCCGGTAACGGCGGGTGAGCTCCTCGCCCGCCGGGACCAGGTCGAAGCGGGCCCGCTTGTCCAGCTCCCCGCGGAACCCCTCGGGCCCGAGCTCCTGGACCAGGTACCGCATGCGGGCCAGGCCCCGGTTCTCCCGGTTGCCGAGCTCGCCGAAGAGCTGGGCGATGGCCCGGGTGACCTCGACGGCCTGGTCCCGGGCGACGAAGACGTCGATGTCCGAGGCCATCCGTTCGCCGTCGGACAGCCCCCCGCCGACCAGCAGGTTGAATCCGAGCGACCCGTCGGCACCGCGTGCCGGCCACAGCCCGATGTCGTTGATCTCGGCCTGGGCGCAGTCCTCGATACAACCCGACACCGACATCTTGAACTTGCGGGGGAGGTTGGCGTACTCGCGGTTGCCGGTGAAGAAGTCGGACACGGCCCGGGCGATGGGGAGAGCGTCGAAGGCCTCGTCGGCGTCGACCCCCGAGACCGGGCAGCACAGGACGTTGCGGGCCGAGTCGCCGCACGCCTGCACGGTGGTCAGTCCGACCGCGGCGAACCGGCGCCAGATGCGCGGGATGTCCTCGATCCTCAGCCAGTGGATCTGCACCGTCTGGCGGGTGGTGAGGTCGGCGTAGCGCGAGCCGAACAGGCACGACTCGGTGCCGTCGGGACCCTCGCCGAACGCGTCCGCGGCGACGCCGATCTCCCGGGCCTGGGGCGCCGTGAGGAACCCGCCGGGCACCTTCACCCGCATCATGAAGGCGTCGCCGCCCTGCTTCTGGGGGTAGATGCCTGCCCACTTGAGCCGTTCGACCTCGCCGGGCACCTTGGCGATGCCGGCCGGTCCCTCCTTGGAGTAGGTGTCGATGATCGCGTCGGCGATCTCGAGCGGGTGGCGCTCGAGTTTGAAGAGCTCGATGTCGTTCAGCTCGCCCGTCTTGCGGTACGGGTTGATGAACGGCATGGGCCGATCCGTTCCGCGCAGGCGCAGCCCGTAGAGCTCGTCCCGGTCCTTGGTCACGTCAGTGGCCCGTCATCTCAGATGTGGAGCCCGCATTCGACCTTGTCGGTGTCGGCCCACCGGCCGGCGCGCAGGTCCTCCCCGTCGATCACCGGGCGGGTGGTCGGGGCGCAGCCGATGGACAGGTAGCCCTCGGCGCGCAGGGGATGCTGGGGAATGCCGTGATCCTCGGCGTAGCCGACCAGGTCCTGATGGGTCCAGGTGGCGAGCGGGTTGATCTTGACCATGCCCCAACTGTCGTCGTAGCTGACGATGGGGGCGTGCCGGCGGGTCGGGGCGTCGGACCGCTTGAGCCCGGTGAGCCAGCCGTCCTTGCCCGACAGTGCCCGGCGGAGCGGGCGCACCTTGCGGAACTCGCAGCACTGGGCCGTGCCGCAGGGATGGTCCTCCGCCCCGGCGTCGGGTTGGGCGACGGTCAGATTGAGGTCGTAGCGCGCCCGAACCGTCTCCACGTACTCCAGTGTTTCGGCGAAGTGGGACCCGGTGTCGAGGAACACGACCTCGATGTCGGGGTCGACGGCCACGGTGATGTCGATGAGCACCGCCTCCTGGAACGAGCACGACATGGCGAGCTTGGGACCGAACCGCTCCACGGCCCAGGCCACGATCAGACCGGCGGGGGCCGATTCGAAGGCGGCCGACTGCTCGGCCATCTCCTTCCGCAGCCGCGCCACCGCGGGATCGACGGCCAGTTCCGCCAGCCTCGTCCGGTTGTCCACCACGCTCAGCTTCACGTCGACTCTTCCTCTCCCGTCGGGAGCGGTGGGCCGTCCGACTCGACCCATCCGGTCCGTCCGGTCCTCCCCTGTCGCACCGGCCCTCTGTCCGGAACTCTCGGCCGCCGAGTGCACCACCCCGCCGGCCATTGCGGTCAGACTATACATGACTAACCCGATCAGGTTTTAGAACATTCCCGACCGATCTGATGGGAAGGCCCCTGCCCGCAGCAACGACCAGACTACGGGGTGGACCTAACTTGGGTCTACCTGCGAACCCCTTCCGACCATGACCCGAGTCTCCGGCCCCGAACCCCCGAACCCCCGTTCCCCGGCCCGCAATCCGGTCCGCAATCCGGTCCGCCATCACCTGTTACCGCTGGTCGTGGACGTGAACGACCTCGCCTGCCTGGTGGTCGGGGCTGGACCGGTCGGCACCCGCAGGGTCCGCAGCCTCCTGGCGGCGGGAGCGGCCGTCACGGTGGTGGCCCCCCACATCGGCGACGGGGTCCGCCGATTGCTCGACCGGTCGGGGCGGGCCCCCGGTCCGCTCACCGTCCTTGCCCGCCCGTACCTCCCGCCCGAGGCGTCCGACTACCGCCTGGTGGTCTCGGCGACGGGGGATCCGGCCGTGGACGCACAGGTCGTCGCCGATGCCGTGGCCGGGGGGGCGTTGGTCAACCGGGCCGACACCGACGGTGCCGGTGACGGCGCGCCGGGCGCCGTGTCGTTCCCCGCGGTGCACCGCGACGGACCGGTGACCGTGGCCGTCTCGACGGGAGGATCGGGGCCCGGGTTGGCCTCGTGGTTGCGCGACCGGGCCGCGGCGGCGCTCGGGCCCGACCTGGCCGTGCTGGCCGGACTGGTCGACGAGGCCCGCGCCGAGCTGCTGGCCCGCGGCCGGGCGGGGGCATCGGTCGACTGGGGGTCCGTCCTCGACCAGGTCGCGCCACTCGTCGCGTCCGGCAGGTCGGACGATGCCCGCGTGCTCCTCGGCCGACTGGTGGACGGATCCGGCGCGGCGCACCCCGGGCCGTCGTGAACCTGGTGCGTGCCGGTCGCTAGGGTTGCGCAATGATGCTCGGATCTGCCGCCAATCTCGACGACATCGACCTGTCCGACCCCGCGTTCTGGGAGCTCCACTGGGTCGACCGCGAGCAGGCGTTCGCCACCCTGCGGGCCGAGCGTCCACTCGCGCGCTTCGCCGAAGCCGACCTGCGCCACGTGTCCCCGTTGTCGGCACCTCCGGGACCGGGGTACCGGGCGGTGACCCGTCACGCCGACATCTGCGAGGTCAGCCGGAACCCCGAGACCTTCTGCTCCGGAAAGGGGGCCGTGTCGATACCCGACATGCCCGAGGAGATGGTCGAGTACTTCTCCGGCATGATCTCGACCGACAACCCGCGCCACACCCGGCTGCGACGCATCGTGTCGGCGGCGTTCAGCCCCCGTCGGGTCCGGGACATCGAGGACAACATCGAACGTGTCGCGGTCCGGGTCATCGAGCGGGCGGCCGGCCTGGGCGCCTGCGACTTCGTCAACGAGATCGCCGTCCCCATGCCGCTCGAGATCATCTGCGACATGATGGGGATCCCGCCGTCCGAGCACGCGACGGTGTTCCGCTGTTCCAACGTGATCCTCTCGTCGGGCGACACCGAATTCATCCCCGAAGGGTCCGACCCGCTGCTCGCCATGATGGACGCGGGTCGGGAGCTGACCGACATCATGACGGCGATCGGCGCCGAGCGGGCCGCCAATCCTGCCGACGACCTCACCACGGCGCTGATCACCACCAACATCGACGGTGAGTCACTGACCGACGCGGAGCTGGCGTCGTTCTTCATCATGCTGCTGGTGGCCGGCAACGAGACGACCCGGAACTCGATCACCCACGCCCTGCTCGCACTGACCGAGCACCCGGACCAACGGGCGATCTGGCAGGCCGACCCGGTGGCAGTGGCCGCCACCGGCGTGGACGAGGTGGTGCGGTGGGCCAGCCCGGTCGTGTGGATGCGCCGGACCGTCACCACCGACACCGTGCTGGCCGGCGAGGAGCTGCACCGCGGCGACAAGCTCCTCCTCTTCTACGCGTCGGCCAACCGCGACGATGCGGTGTTCGACGAGCCCTACCGGTTCGACGTCCTCCGCAATCCCAATCCCCACCTCGGCTTCGGCGCGCCCGGCCCGCACTTCTGTCTGGGGGCGCACCTGGCCCGTCGCGAGATCGACGTCATGCTGCGGGAACTGCTGACCCGATTGCCCGACATCGTGGCGACCGGTGAGCCCGACCGGCTCAACCCCCGGTACATCAACGGGATCAAGATCAACGCCATCAAGCACCTCGACTGCCGCTTCACCCCGGCCCGCAACGGCTAGGTCAGTGGCGTAGGGCTCCACGTCCGGTCGCGGTTCCGATGCCGGAGGAGCAGCTGCACGAGCAGCGTCACGGCGTAGGCGAGGAAGACCGAACCCATCACGATGACCACCACGCCGCCGATCGTTGGCTTGGGCCTGTACCTCGAGACGATGCGTGCCGACAGGGGCGACCCGGGCACGTACGACACGACGACCTGTTCACCCACGCCGTACGCGCTGAAATTGTCCGTCGACGTGTACAGGTCGTGCTGCCCGTAGTGAGGCATGACATAGGTGACGGTCACATCGCCGACCGCGTCCACCCCCTGCTGCCCGATGCCGACGAAAGCGACAGTACCGACGACCTCGTGTTCGGGGAGCGTCGCAGGCTTGCCCTTACCGAGGGCGTGGATCCCTGCTACGACGACGCACACGCCCATCACGCCGAACACGACCATCCGGTACGGAGCCAGGCGTCTGTTGAGCTTTCTCTGGCGCATCCTGCCCAGGTCGCGGCGGATCAGGAAACGTTCCGTCCTGGACGGTCCGAGGTCGGTGAGCTGAACCGGCGGTTTGCCGCTGACCGGGGTCGCCGGCGACATGAGGGTGCCCACGGACCGCAGCTCGTCGGCGCTCACCGGATCCTGGGACTCCTGATCGCCGTCGCGGACGAGCGCCGTGGGGATCCCCTTCGAGCACCAACGCTGTTGGTGCCTCCCGAGTGGATCACCCGACCACCCTTCCGCCAATCCGCCGTCGGACACGCCGGAATGATTCCATGGGGGCGTCCCCCTGCCAAGTCCCACGCCGGAGTCGCCGGCGGCGGACCGCTCCGGCGGACCCGGGCGGCGGTCCGCTCCGGCGGACCCGGGCGACGGTCCGCTCCGGCGGACCCGGGCGACGGTCCGCCCCGGCGTTCCCGGGCGGTCAGGGCTTGGCCACCATCAGCACGGCGACGACCACCAGCGCGACGGCCAGAGCGAGGCCGAGCAGCCCGGTCCGCAGGCACAGGGCCGCCTCCTCCTCCGGTCCGTCCACCCCGCCCACGGGCCCGGGAGGCCGGCCGTCCCCGGCGACGCGGGCGGCGACCACCTCCTGCAGCCGACGCTCGCCCGGCCACAGGACCGCCTCGGCGGCGACGGCCACGACGGCCCAGACGGCCATCCCGGTCGACACCCATGAATCGGCGAAGCTCCACTGGCCGCCACTCATGGCGAGCAGTGCGATGCCCAAGACGGGGACGAGGAACAGCACCCGGCCCGCCCAGTTGATCCCGGGACGGTAGTAGCGGACGAGCCCCTCGGGCAGCGGGCCGCCACCGGCCAGCGTCCGGCGCAGCGCGAGTGCGCAGCTCCCGGCGACCCCCACGGCGACCAGGCCGACCACCGCGGCCAGCACGTGGGCCAGCAGCACCAGGTCGTACCCGGGGGCGTTGACGTTGACCCCGGCGACCACCATGGCGGCTCCGGACGGATCGACGTTGGGCACGGCGTGATTCTGGCATCGTCCGATCGGAGCCGTGCTGACCTACCCTGCGCCTCCTGGTGCCGGGGAATTGCTAGGTTGGGCACGGGTCAAAGTTCGCTCCGATCGCGCAGGCCCGACACGGGCAATCGACGACCGGTACCGAGGTGGCAGCCAGGTGTGCAGAAACGAACGACGATCACTGAGGAGCGCCTCTCCCCGCTGATGAACCAACTCCGACTCGATCCCCTCACCGGGCGCTGGGTGGTGGTCAGCACCGACCGCGCCAAACGGCCCCGGGCCTTCGCCCCCCGGGTGGTGCCCATCCAGGCCGACACGTCACGACCGTGCCCCTTCTGCCCCGGCAACGAGGAGACCGCATCCCCGACGCTCGAGACCCTGGGCCCTGACGGCGACTGGAGGGTCCGGGTGGTGCCCAACCTCTACCCGGCCTTCGAGGGCGACGCCCCTTTCGTCGTCACCAACCGGGGTCCGGTCTTCACCCAGGCCACGGCCGGCGGCATCCACGAGGTCCTGATCCTGTCCCCCGATCACCAGAACTCGTGGTCGATGCTGAGCGACGACCAGACCGGTGCGGTCATGCGGGCCATCAGCGACCGGATCGGCCAGCACGCCTCCATCCCGGGCCTGCGCTACAGCCAGGCCATCGTCAACGCCGGCCGTGAGGCCGGTGCCTCGATCGAACACCCCCACGGACAGCTGCTCGGGATGTCGTTCGTCCCCCGGGAGCTCGTGGAGGAGCAGGCCGGCTTCGCCCGGTTCGCCGGAAGGTGCCTCCTGTGCACCACGGTCGATGCCGAGGAGAACGTGGGCTACCGGGTCGTGTACTCCGACGAACAGGTGCTGGTGGTCTGCCCGTTCTGGAGCGGCTCGCCGTACGAGATGCTGGTCATTCCCCGGTCCCACGGGCCGCACCTGCACCACAGCCCCACCACCGACCTCCTGGCGGTGGGCCGGGCCCTCAAGATCGCCCTCGGCCGGCTACGCAACGTGCTGGGCGACATCGCCTACAACCTGGTGTTCCACTCCGCCCCGTACCGGGCCCCCGAGCCGTACCACTGGCACGTCCACATCGTCCCGAAGCTGACGACGGTGGCCGGGTTCGAGCTGGGGACCGGCGTGCTCATCAACATCGTGAATCCCGAGCAGGCCGCCGAGGAGCTGGCCACACCGGAACCCATCGCCGACGTCGGGTGACGGTCGGGGCCGCCCGCGGCCCGGGCGGCACGCCGCCCCCCTAGACCAGTTCGAAACTGAGGGATCCGTAGGCGCCGAGGGTCACCGGATACGGCTCGGCGCCGACCAGGGGGAAGGCCACCCGTCCCAGCAGTTCGACCGGTTGGCGCCCGAACCACTCGGCGACGTCGAGGTTGGCCGGCTGGGCGGTGCGGCTCAGATTGTGCACGCACAGCACCGGGTTGGTCACCTCGCGGCCGGTCTCCGGGGCCCTCCGGTCGGCCCGGACGAAGGACAGCACCGACGGGTTGGCGGAGGGGACCATGTGCACCGACCCGGTCCCGAACACCGGGAACTGGCGGCGCACGGCCAGCATCCGCCGCATCCAGTGCAGGAACGAGCTCGGGTTGCGCTGCTGGGCCTCGACGTTCACCGCGCCGAACCCGTAGATCGGGTCCATGAGGGGTGGCAGGTAGAGCTGGGCGAAGTCGGCCCTGCTGAACCCGCCGTTGCGGTCGGGCGACCACTGCATGGGCGTCCGCACCGAGTCGCGGTCGCCGAGGTAGAGGTTGTCGCCCATCTGGATCTCGTCGCCGTAGTACAGGACCGGGCTCCCCCGGAGGGTGAAGAGGAGGGAGAACAGCAGCTCGGACAGTCGGCGGTCGCGGTCGAGGAGGGGGGCCAGACGGCGGCCGATCCCCATGTGGCGTTTCATCCTGGGGTCCTTGGCGTACTCGGCGAAGAGGAAGTCGCGTTCCTCGGGGGTCACCATCTCGAGGGTCAGCTCGTCGTGGTTGCGCAGGAAGATGGCCCACTGTCCGCCGGGGGGTGCATCCGGCGTCTGCGAGAGGATCTCGGTGATCGGGTAGCTCTGCTCCCGCCGGACGGCCAGGAACAGCCGGGGCATCAACGGGAAGTTGAAGCAGAGCTGACACTCGTCGTCGTCGCCGAAGTAGTCGGCCACGTCCGCCGGCCACCCGTTGGCCTCGGCCAGGAGGATCCGGCCCGGATAGTCCTTGTCGAGCTCGGAACGGACCCTGCGGATGAAGGCGTGGGTCTCGGGGAGGTTCTCCCCCGCCGTGCCGTCGCGCTGGAACAGGTAGGGCACGGCGTCGAGCCGGAACCCGTCGAGCCCGAGGTCCAGCCAGAACCGCACCACCTCGAGCATGGCCTCGACCACGTCGGGGTTGTCGTAGTTGAGGTCGGGCTGGTGGGCGTAGAACCGGTGCCAGTAGTACTGGTCCCGCGCCGCGTCGTACGACCAGTTCGACCGCTCGACGTCGATGAAGACCACCCGGGCCTCCGGCCACCGCTGGTCGTCGTCGTTCCACACGTACCAGTCGGCCTTCGGATTGTCACGGCTCAGGCGGGACTCCTGGAACCAGGGGTGCTGGTCCGAGGTGTGGTTGATGACGAGGTCGGCGATCACCCGGATCCCTCGGGCGTGCGCTTCGCTCAGCAGGATCCCGATGTCGTCGACGGTGCCCGATTCCGGGTGGACCGAGAAGTAGTCGCTGATGTCGTAGCCGCCGTCGCGCAGGGGCGACGGGTAGAACGGAAGCAGCCACAGGCAGTCGACGCCGAGCCACTGCAGGTAGTCGAGCTTGGCGACGAGTCCGGGGATGTCCCCCACACCGTCGTCGTTGCCGTCGAAGAAACCCCGGATGAAGACCTCGTAGAAGACGGCCCGCTGGAACCACAGCGGGTCCTCCTCCGGTGGCGGGAGCGGCGCATTCGGCAGGATCGGGACGGCGGTCACGTGCGCACGCTATCCGACGGGCCCTCCGGCCCCGGTGCGATCGTCCACCTGGCGGCCACGGCCCGAAGCGGCCCGACTCAGGTGTCGGGGAACAGCCCGGACAGCAGCTGGTCGGCGGCCGCGTAGGGGTCGAGTGCCCCCGTGGACAGATCGGCCACCACCCCGGCGAACCGGTCGGCGGCCATCAGCTCGTCCAGCTCGTGCTCGACCCGGGCCAACAGGATCTGGTGGAACTCCCGGGCCAGGCGCTCCCGCCGGAACACCTCGAGGTTGCCGCTGGCCACCAGATGGGCGCGGTGCTCGGTGATGGCCGTCCACAGCGCGTCCACGCCGTCGCCGGTGGACGCCACCGTCTCGATGATGGGGGGGCGCCACGCGCCCAGCTGGGTCAGGTCGAGCATGAGCTCGAGGTCCCGCCGGGTCTCGCGCGCCCCGGGACGGTCCGCCTTGTTGATCGCGAACAGGTCGGCGATCTCGAGGAGACCGGCCTTGTTGGCCTGGATGGCGTCGCCCCAACCGGGGTTCACCACGACGATGGTGGTATCGGTGGCGGCGGCCACGGCGACCTCCTGCTGGCCGACGCCCACGGTCTCGAGCAGGACCACGGGGACACCCACGGCGGACAGCACCCGGACCGCGTCGGGCACGGCGACGGCCAGGCCCCCGAGATGGCCGCGGGTGGCCATCGACCGGATGAACACCTTGTCGTCCAGCGCGTGGTCCTGCATCCGCACCCGGTCCCCCAGGATGGCACCGCCGGAGAAGGGCGACGACGGGTCGATGGCCAGCACCGCCACCCGGTCGCTGCCGTCGAGTCCGGGTTCGCGGGCCCTCGTGATCAGCTGGTCCGTGAGGGTCGACTTGCCGGCGCCGGGGGCCCCGGTGATCCCGACGGTGTAGGCCAGACCCGGCGACCGGTAGGCGATCTCGGCCACGGCCCGGGCCCCGTCACCCCCCCGCTCCACCAGCGACAGCAGGCGCGGCAGCGCCACCCGGTCGCCGGCCCGCGCCGCCGCGAACAGTGACGTGGGGTCGGTGTTGCGCGGGGTGGCCATGGAGGATGGAGCGTATCCGGACGGTGCCGTGGTCGTCAGACCCGGACGACCTTGGCCCCGAGCGACACCAGCTTCCCGTCGAGGTCCTCGTAGCCGCGGTCGATGTGGTGGGCGTCGCTGACCACCGTCTCACCGTCGGCCACCAGCCCGGCGAGGACGAGCGCGGCGCCGGCCCGCACGTCGAAGGCCCGCACCCGGGCCCCGGACAAGCGCTCCACGCCGCGTACCACGGCGTGATGGCCCTCGGTGCGGATGTCGGCGCCCATCCGGCGCAGTTCCTCGACGTAGCGGAAGCGGCCGAAGAAGAGGTTCTCGGTGACGATGCCCACGCCATCGGCCACGCAGAGCAGGGTCACGAACAGCGGTTTGTAGTCGGTGGCGAACCCCGGATAGGGAAGGGTGGCGACGTCGGTGGACCGGAGGCGCCCGGCGCCGGCGGCGGAGGCCGCGAGGCCGTCCGGCCCGAACGACGTCTCCATGCCGGTCGCCGTGAGCTTGCGCAGCAGCATCTCCATGTGGTCGGGGCGCCCGTCCTCGACGGTCACCTCCCCGCCGGTCAGGCCGGCCGCGACCAGGAAGGTGGCCACGACAAGTCGGTCGGGGATGACCGCATGGGTGGCCGGCTCGAGGCGCTCGACCCCCTCCACCTCGATGCGCGAGGTGCCGGCACCGGTGATCCTCGCCCCCATGGCGTTGAGGAAGTCTGCCAGGTCCCGCACCTCGGGCTCGCGGGCGGCGTTGTCGATCACGGTGGTCCCCTTGGCCAGGACCGCGGCCATCAGCACGTTGTCGGTGCCGGTGTGACTCGGGTACTCGAGCACCACCCGGTTGCCGACGAGCCGGGGAGCTCCGCCGACCGTCGAGGTGACCCTGCCCTCCACGTTGCCGTGGGAGGGGGTGAACTCGGCGCCCAGGGATTCGAGGGCCCGCAGGTGCATGTCGATGGGCCGGGGGCCGAAGTCGTCCCCCCCGGGCATCGCCACCCTCGCCCACCCGCAACGGGCCAGGAGCGGGCCCAGCACGACCACCGACGCCCGCATCTTCTCCACCAGCTCGTAGGGGGCCTCCGGGGTGACCTCGGCCGGGGTGGTCACCACCAGCACGTCGGGGCACTCCCCCCGCTCCACCGTCGCACCCATGGCCCCGAGCAGCTCGGCCATGATGTCGACGTCGGAGATCCGGGGCACGTTGGTCAGGACGTGTCGACCTTCGGCCAACAGGCAGGCCGCCATCAGTTTGAGCACGGAATTCTTGGCACCGCCGGCCCGGACGGACCCCGTGAGCGGTCCGCTGGGGTTGACGACGATGCGATCCACGGCGTCCAGTATGGCCCGGGGCCGCGCCGGCGCCCGTCGATGCCGGCCCCTCGGCGGCCCACCCTGGTGCCAGCCACTATCGTCGGACCTCGTGAACGCCATACCGCAGGCACCTGACCGCAATCTGGCCATGGAACTCGTCCGGGTCACCGAGGCGTCGGCCCTGGCCGCGTCCCGGTGGATGGGCCGGGGGGACAAGATCGGTGCCGACGGTGCCGCCGTCAACGCCATGCGCATCGTCCTCTCCTCGATCGCCATGGACGGCGTGGTGGTCATCGGTGAGGGTGAGAAGGACCACGCCCCCATGCTCTTCAACGGCGAACGGATCGGGGACGGCACCCCGCCGAAGGCCGACATCGCCGTCGACCCGATCGACGGGACCACCTCGACCGCCCTCGGCCGGGGCGGGGCGCTGGCGGTGATCGCGGTGTCCGAGGAGGGCACCATGTTCGACCCGGGCCCCTGTGTCTACATGGAGAAGCTGGCCGTCGGGCCCCGGGCCGTGGGCGCCATCGACATCACCCGGCCCGTCCGCGACAACCTGGACGCCGTGGCCAAGGCCAAGGGCACCTCGGTACGCGACCTCACTGTCGTGATCCTCGACCGTCCCCGGCACGAGGAGCTCATCAACGAGGTCCGCAGCACCGGTGCACGGATCCGGCTCATCACCGACGGGGACGTGGCCGGCGCCATCGCCACCTCGTGGCCCGACACCGGGGTCGACCTGCTCGTCGGGGTGGGAGGGACGCCCGAGGGCGTCATCGCCGCCGCCGCGCTCAAGTCGATGGGCGGTGAGATCCAGGGCCGCCTGTACTGTCGCGACGACGCCGAGCGGAGGGCCGCCCTCGACTTCGGGTTCGACCTCGACGCCGTGCTCACCACCGACGACCTGGTGCGGGGGGACAACTGCTTCTTCGCCGCCACCGGGATCACCGACGGCGAGCTGCTCCAGGGCGTCCGCTACGACGAGTTCGGGGCCAACACCCAGTCCCTCGTCATGCGGTCGAAGTCGGGCACGGTCCGCCTGATCGACGCCCGCCACCCGCTGCACAAGCTGTCCGAGTACAGCGCCATCGAATTCGGCTGAGCCGTACGGCCATCGAATTCGGCTGAGCCATACGGCCATCGAATTCGTCCGGGCCGTACGGTCGCACGGACGGCCCACCTGCGCCCGAGCTCACTCGCCCAGCGGACCGCCCGCCAGCTCGGTGACGATGTCGAGGTGCCCGAGATGGCGCGCGTACTCCTGGACCAGGTGGTGCAGCACCCGCTCGAGCGTCGGCGGCTCCGCGCCGTCCCACCGGGGGCCGGGGCGGCCCACCTGGTCGAGCGGCGTCGTCTCGACGAGGACCCGGGTCTGATCCCCGCGGCGACGGAGCGCTCCGGCGACCTCCTCGGAGGACTCGGAGTCCGCCACGAACCACCGGCCGTCGCGCCGGTCGCCCCACGGATCGTCCACGGCGCGGCCCTCGAACCCCCACTCGAGCCACCGCACCTCCACGTACGTGAGGTGCTTCACCAGCTCGAGCGGCGACCACCCGGACGGCAGCCTGCTCCGGCGGCGCTCCGACTCGGGGAGGTCGCCCAACTTCTCCAGGATGCTCGACCGGAAGTAGTCGAGGTAGCGGAGGAGGACCTCGGACCGCGATGACGCCGGCTCCACCGGCTCGGGAAACGGCTGCGCCATACCCTCGAGGATGCCCGAACCGGTGCCGGCGCACCTGGTGGCGGCCTACTCCAGTTCCTTCCAGTGCGGACGGTGGAAGAGGCGCGCGTAGCGCGCGCTGAGCGAGCTCCCCTCCTCGTAGGTGGCGTCCAGGTGGAGCACCGGGGCCCCGTGCGGCGCGGGGAGCGCCTCGACCTCCTCGTCGCTGAGTTGGCAGCGGACCACGGTCGTCGTGATCTCGGCGATCTGGTCACGGTCCACGAAGCGCAGCCCGTGCTTCGTCTTCACCACGATTCCGTCGAATTCGTCCAGCTCGGGGATCTGGAGCACGTGCTCGACGGTCCCGAACTGCGTGTCCGACGTGCCGACGACCGGGGTCTCCGGCTCCAGCGCGAGATACGAGATCGGCTCACCAGCGTCCATGACTGTCTCCTCCACGTGGTCTACCGGTGGACACTACCGGCCCCGGCCCCGGCCCCGGCACCGGCACCGACGCCGGGGACGACGCCGGCGCCGACGTAGGCTGACGCGGTGCCCGGCCTCCTCGAACTCGACGGTCTCCGGCGTCGGTTCGGCACGGTGACCGCGCTCGACGGGCTGTCCTTCTCCGTTGCCGCCGGACAGGTGGTCGGCTTCCTCGGGCCCAACGGGGCCGGCAAGACGACCACGATGCGGGCGGTGTTCGGGCTCACCGACCTGGACGCCGGAACGGTCCGGTGGAACGGTTCCCCGGTCGGCCAGGCCGAGCGGCGCCGGTTCGGCTACATGCCCGAGGAACGCGGGCTCTATCCGGGTATGGTCGTGAGGGAGCAGCTGGAGTACCTCGGCAGGCTCCACGAGATGCGGGCCACCGACGCCCGGGATGCGGCCGCCTCCTGGCTCGAGCGGCTCGGGATCGCCGATCGTGGCGGCGGCAAGGTCGAGGCGCTGTCGCACGGGAACCAGCAGCGGGTCCAGCTCGCCGCCGCGCTGATGCACGGTCCGGAGCTGCTCGTCCTCGACGAGCCGCTCGCCGGGCTCGACCCCGCTGGCATCGACGCCATCGGGGGCGTGCTCGTCGAGCAGGCCCGGGCCGGGTGCTGCGTGCTGTTCTCCAGCCACCAGCTCGACCAGGTGGAGGACCTCTGCGAGTCGGTGGTCATCATCGACCACGGCCGGCTGATGGCCAGTGGCCGCGTGGACGACCTGGCGACCAGCGGCCCGCGCCGGCTGGTCGTGCGGGTCGACGGGGACCGCGACGCCTCGTGGGCCCGCGGCATCCCCGGTGTCGCCGTCTCGGAGGTGGACGGCGGCGAGGCCCGGCTCGTCCTGGACGAGTCGGTCGACACCGACTCGGTGCTGCGGTCGGCGATGCACGCCGGGCGGGTCACCGAGTTCGTGGTCCAGCGCCGTCGCCTGTCCGAGGTGTTCCGGGAGACGCTGGCATGAACGTAGCGCTGGTCGTCGCCCTGGCCGCCGTGCTGGTGGCCGTTCGGGTCTGGCGCCGACGTCGGCGCGCGACCCCCGAGGCGGCCCCGCACCGCATCGGGCGATGGACCGTCACCGGTGACGTGGGTCTCGTGGCTTCCCGGGAGATACGCGAGCGGGTGCGAGGAAGGGCGTTCCGCATCGGGACGCTGCTCATCCTCGCCGTGGTGGCCGGGGCGATCATCATCCCCACGCTCACGAAATCCGTGCCGCGGCCTCAGGAGGTCGGCGTCGTCGGGTCGCTGACCGCTCCCCAGCGCGCGTCCATCGAGGCCTCGGCGAAGAGCGTCGCCACGACGGTGCGGTTCGTTCCCCAGTCGGACCTGGCGGCGGCCGACAGCTCGTTGCGCGCCGGGCACATCGACGTCGCCGTCGCCGACGGCCGCGAGCTCGTGGTCTACGAGCCCGTCGCCTCGAGCGACACGTCGACCACGGCCCAGTTCGTGCGGGCCATGTCCGGGGACCTCGGGGTGGCCGAAGCCTTCGCCGCCGCCCGTCTCTCGCCGGAGCAGGCCAAGGCACTGGCGGGGGCCAAGCCCCTGCCGGTCACGAGCGTCCGTCCCGGCAAGAGCACGGGTGGGGCCAGCGCCACCTCGGTGATCGGTCTGATCCTCATCTTCATCATGCTGACGCAGTACAACACGTGGATCCTGATGGGGGTGATGGAGGAGAAGTCCAGCCGGGTCATCGAGGTGCTCCTCGCCGCGCTGCGCCCCATCCAGCTCCTCGCCGGGAAGGTGCTCGGGATCGGCCTCGTGGCATTCGGCCAGGCGGCCCTGGTGGTCGTCGTCGCCCTCGTACTGGCGGAGGCGGTCGGATCGGACATCCTGCACGGCACCGAACCGGCGGTGCTGGCGGCGACGCTGGTGTGGCTCGTGCTGGGCTACGCCTTCTACTGCTGGGTCTACGCCGCCGGCGGCTCGCTGGTCGAGCGCCAGGACCAGGTCCAGAGCCTCGCACTCCCCCTCAGCCTGCCGATCATCTTCGGCTACGTCTTCTCCCTCATCACGGCCTCCACGGGGAGCGCCTCCCCGTTCTTCACGGTCCTGGCCTACCTGCCACCCACGGCCCCGTTCGCCATGCCGGTCCTGGTCTCGTTCCGGACGGTCACCTGGTGGGAGTTCGCCGCGTCCGCCGCCATCAGCATCGTGTGCACCGTGGTCGTGGCACGGTTGGCCGCCGGGATCTACCGCCGCGCCATCCTGCGCACCGGCGGACGGGTCCGGCTCCGTGACGTCCTCCCGATGGCCGAGCGGACCCGGCCTGCGTAGAGGTACCGGCCGGGCGTGGACCGCGGATCCGTGACCACCCTGGCCCGGGAGGGTCCCCTCGGCCTCCTCAGGCGGTAGCGGAGGTCGAGGCGTCGAGCGCCTCGAGGCGCACCTGGGCACGCAACAGCGCAGCCTCGGCCTCGACCAGCTCGGGGTCGGCCACCTCGTCCTCACCCAGGGTCCGCCCGGCGGACCCCCCGAGCTCGGCCACCCGGGCCTCGGCCGCCTCGAGGGCCGCCCGGGCCCGGTCGGCATCGATCTCGCTGGCCAGCTCGGCCACGCCGATCAGCAGGGTCACCCGTGAGGTGGTGACACCGTCCTCGTCGCCGCCGTCGAGCGGCACGTTGAGCTCCACCTGGGTGAAGCCGCCGTGCACGGCCACCCGGACGACCTCACCGTCGCCACGGACCACCCGGACCACCCCGGGCTGGACCGAGCCCACGAGCGGCGTGTGGCCGGCCAGGAACGTGGCGTCGCCCTCGCCGGTGCGCACCATCACCTCGGAGGCCATCCCGGTGAGCAGGATGCGCTCGGGGGTGACCAGATTGATCTGGAACAGTGCGTCGTCGGCCATGGACCCGTCGTCCGATCAGTTGTTCGCGAGGTCGTGCGCCTTGGCCAGCACCGACTCGGCCCCGCCGACGTTGAAGAACGCCTGCTCGGGCACGTCGTCGAGATCGCCGTTGACCAGTGCCTCGAAGGACTCGACGGTCTCCTCGACCGGGACGGTCACGCCCTTCAGGCCGGTGAACACCTCGCCCACGTTGAACGGCTGGGACAGGAAGCGCTGTACCTTCCGGGCCCGGGACACAGTCACCCGGTCCTCTTCGGACAGCTCGTCGAGGCCGAGGATGGCGATGATGTCCTGGAGCTCCTTGTACCGCTGCAGCACACCCTGGACCCGCCGGGCGACGTTGTAGTGGCGCTCGCCGACGATCTCGGGGGCGAGGATGTTCGAGGTCGACGACAGCGGGTCCACGGCCGGGTAGATGCCCAGCGACGCGATGTCGCGGGAGAGCTCGGTGGTGGCGTCGAGGTGGGTGAACGTGGTGAACGGCGCCGGGTCGGTGTAGTCGTCGGCGGGCACGTACACGGCCTGCAGCGAGGTGATCGAGCGCCCGCGGGTCGAGGTGATCCGCTCCTGGAGCTGGCCCATCTCGTCGGCCAGGGTGGGCTGGTAGCCCACGGCCGAGGGCATGCGGCCGAGCAGGGTGGAGACCTCGGAGCCGGCCTGGACGAACCGGAAGATGTTGTCGACGAACAGGAGCACGTCCTGGTTCTTCACGTCCCGGAAGTACTCGGCCATGGTCAGGGCGGCCAGGGCCACCCGCAGGCGCACGCCCGGGGGCTCGTCCATCTGGCCGTAGACCAGGGCGGCCTTCTCGATGACACCCGACTCCTGCATCTCCAGCCAGAGGTCGGTTCCCTCGCGGGTCCGCTCCCCCACCCCGGCGAAGACCGACACGCCACCGTGGTTGATGGCGACACGGTTGATCATCTCCTGGATGAGCACCGTCTTGCCCACGCCGGCGCCGCCGAAGAGGCCGATCTTGCCGCCCTGCACGTACGGCTCGAGGAGGTCGATGACCTTGATGCCGGTCTCGAACATGAGCGCCCGGGGCTCGAGGGTGTCGAAGTCCGGGGCCGAGCGGTGGATGTCCCAGTGGTCCTCGACCGGACCGATGTCGTCGGTGTCGAGCGGCTTGCCCAGGACGTTGAACACATGGCCGAGGACGGCGTCGCCCACCGGAACCTGGAGACCGTGGCCCAGGTTGCGCACCTCGGCGCCGCGGGTGAGGCCGTCGGTCGCCCTCAGGCAGATGCAGCGCACCCGGCCGTCGCCGATCTGCTGGGCCACCTCGGCCGTGATGGTCTCCGGCACCCCCTCGAGCACCACGTCCACCTCGACGGCGCCGTTGATCTCGGGGAGGGCGTGGGGCGGGAACTCCACGTCGATGACTGGCCCGGCGATGGCCACCACGCGGCCGGAGGCCAGCGTCTGGTGCTCGGTGGGCTGGGGGGCGGTGGTGGTCATGAGCGTCGGGCTCCCTTGATGTCGTCAGATACGGCGATGTCGGTCGTGGCGGTGTGGCGGGCGGTGCCGGTCGGTCGGGTGGGGACGGGCACGGATCAGACCCTCGTCTCGATCACGATGCCGCCCTCGTCGCCCTCGGACCCGGCCCGCAGCGCCTCGGCACCGCCGACGATCTCCATGATCTCGGTGGTGATGGCGTCCTGGCGGGCACGGTTCATGATCCGCGAATACTTCTTGATGAGCTCGCCGGCGTTTTCGGTGGCCGCGGCCATGGCCCGCTGACGGGCGGTGAGCTCCGAGGCCGAAGCCTCGAGCAGTGCGGCGAAGATCTCGGTCTCGGCCGCCCGGGGGGCGAGGTCCCCGAGGAGGATGGCGGCATCGGGCTCGAACTCGGTGTAGCCGTGCTTGACGTCGACCTCGTGGGGGGCGACGTTCCGGCTCTCGCCCGGCTCGTGCTCGTGGTTCTCCTTCTGCTCGCCGACGCGGGGGTCGACCAACGGGAGGAGCTGGCGCACCTCGACCCTCTGGGTCCCGGCGCTGATGAACCGGGTGGAGACCACGACCACCTGGTCGACCTCGCCGTTCACGAACGGGGTGATGGCGGCGGCGGCCACCCGGCGGGCGTCGGCGAAGCTCGGGCGCTCGCTCATGCCGATGAACGACTGCTCGACGTCTTGACCACGGAACCGGAAGTAGCCCTGGGCCTTCTTACCCACGGTGACCAGGCGGGTCTCCACGCGGTCCGCCGCGTGCGCGGCGATCAGGCGTTCGGTGGCCCGGAACACGGAGGTGTTGTACCCGCCGCAGAGGCCACGGTCGGCCACGATTCCGAGCACGAGCACCTTCGACAGGTCCTCGGGGGTGCCGAGCAGGCGACCGGCGGCCGCCGGGTCACCGAGCACGGTCTCGAGGACGATGCGGGCCATGCCCTCCTGGTAGGGACGGGAGGCGGCGATGCGGCCCTGGGCGCGCACGATCTGCGACGCGGCGATCAGCTCCATCGCCTTCGTGATCTTCTGCGTCGACTTGATGCTCTTGATCCGTCGACGGAGGATGCGCTCCTGGCCACCTGCCATCGGTCAGTCGACCTTCCCGGAATCGAAGGTGTCGGTGAATTTGGTCAGGGCCTCCGCCAGGGCGTCGCCCTCGGGCAGCTTGCCCGAGGTGCGGATGCCCTCGAGCAGGTCGGCGTGATTGGCCCGGAAGTAGGCACGTACCTCGGCCTCGTAGCGCTGCACGTCGGCCACCGGGATGGAGTCCACGTACCCCTCGGAGCCGGCGAAGATCACCAGGACCTGCTCCTCCACCGGGACCGGCTGGTTGAGGCCCTGCTTGAGCAGCTCGGTGAGCCGGTAGCCGCGGTCGAGCTGGGCCTGGGACACCTTGTCGAGCTCGGAGCCGAACGTGGCGAACGCCTCGAGCTCGCGGAACTGGGCGAGGTCGATCTTGAGGGTGCCGGACACCGACTTCATGGCCTTGATCTGGGCCGCGCTGCCGACCCGGCTCACCGAGATGCCCACGTTGATGGCGGGGCGGACGCCGGCGTAGAAGAGCTCGGACTCGAGGAACACCTGGCCGTCGGTGATCGAGATCACGTTGGTCGGGATGTAGGCCGAGACGTCGCCGGCCTTGGTCTCGATGATGGGGAGGGCGGTGAGGGACCCGCCGCCGGCCTCGTCGGACAGCTTGGCGGCCCGCTCGAGGAGGCGGCTGTGCAGGTAGAACACGTCGCCCGGGTAGGCCTCGCGACCCGGGGGCCGACGGAGCAGCAGCGACATCTGGCGGTACGCCTCGGCCTGCTTGGACAGGTCGTCGTAGACGATGAGGGCGTGCTCGCCGGCGTCCATCCAGTGCTGGCCCATGGCACACCCCGCATA
>JBEKRV010000029.1:0-46676 GCA_049517675.1 Acidimicrobiales bacterium | reverse complement strand
ATCAGCGCGTCGTACCAGACGTAGAAGACGTGCTCCTCGTCCCACGGGACGCGCACGCCCCAGTCGATGGAGGTGCGGGTGATGGAGATGTCGTTGAGCCCGCCCTTGATGAAGCTGAGCGCCTCGTTCCGCTTCGGCTCGGGGACCACCGCGCCGGGCGTGGACTCGTACCAGTCGATCAACCGCTGCTGAAAGGCGCTCAGCCGGAAGAAGTAGTTCTCCTCCTCGAGCTCCTCGACGGGGATCCGGTGGTCGGGGCACAGGTTGCCGTCGACCAGCTCGTCGAGCGCGTAGTAGCGCTCACACGACACGCAGTAGAGGCCGCGGTAGGTGTCCTTGTAGATGTAGCCGTTGTCGTTGACCCGGCTCAGGAACTGCTGCACCGCGGCCCGGTGCCGGGACTCGGTGGTGCGGATGAAGTCGTCGTTCGAGATGTCGAGGCCGGCCCACGCCTCGGCGAACCGGGGGGAGAGCCGGTCGGTCCAGTCCAGCGGGGCCATCCCCTGCTCCTCCGCGGCCCGGGCCACCTTCTGGCCGTGCTCGTCGGTGCCGGTCAGGAAGAAGACGTCGTCGCCGACCAGCCGGTGCCACCGCGCCAGCGCGTCGGCGTTGACCGTCGTGTAGGCGTGCCCCACGTGGGGCGCGTCCTTCACGTAGTAGATCGGTGTGGTGATGAAGTAGCGGGACATCGCACGTCAGCGTACCGACCCGGCCGCCTCCGGCCGCACACCGGCCCGGGCGGGGCCGCCCCGGCTACCAGTTGGCCACGTGGCAGCCACCGCGGCCGGTGCGTTCGGCGTAGCGCTGGTGGTAGGCCTCGGCCGGCCAGAAGGTGGAGGCCGGCGTCACCTCGGTGACGATCGGCCGGGCGAACCGGGCTTGGAATCGGGCGAGCGAGGCGCGGGCGGCGTCGGCCTGGGCCTCGTCGCGGGTGAAGACGGCGGAGCGGTACTGGGTCCCGTGGTCCGGCCCCTGGCGGTTGGGGGTGGTCGGGTCGTGGTGGCGCCAGAACTCCTCGAGGAGGGTGTCGAAGCTCACCCGGGACGGGTCGAACGTGACCAGGACCGCCTCGGCGTGGCCGGTGCGACCCGAACAGACCTGCTCGTAGGTCGGGTGGTCGACGGTGCCGCCCTCGTAGCCCGAGACGGCGTCGACCACGCCGGGGATGGCCAGGAAGAACTCCTCGACCCCCCAGAAGCAGCCGGCGGCGAACGCCGCACGGTCGTAGCCGTCGGGTACGTCGTCCGGCCCGATCGGGGGTGCCTGGGTGGAGTCGAGGTCCGTGCTGCGTCCGAACATGTGCGTTCCCTCCGTCGCGTCGGTGGGCACCCCGGGTGGGCACTCCGATTCTTCCGTCCGGTCTACCCGCTGGTCCGTTACGCCGGTGCATCCGGCCCGCTGTCGGCATCGGCCGTCTCCTCCGGCCCGGCGTGGATCACCCGGAGGGCCAGGTCGTACACCCGCCGACGCGGTACGCCGTACTCGGCGGCCGTCGCGTCGACCGCACCCCGGGTCCGGGCCCCGGCCGCCAGCCGTTCGGCCACCGCCCGGGACAGCACCCCGTCGTCCACCGCCCGCTCGGCCGGCTCGGGAGCCCCCCCGAGCACCAGGACCACCTCGCCCCGAACGCCCTCGCCGGCCCACTCGACCGCGGAGGCGAGCGTCCCGCGCCAGATCTCCTCGTGGAGCTTGGTGAGCTCGCGGGCCACCGCCACGGGACGGTCGCCGCCACAGGCCGCGGCCAGGTCGCGCAGGGTCGCCGCCGTGCGGACCGGCGCCTCGAACAGCACCGAGGTCCGCGGTTCGACGGCCACCGCGGCCAGGCGTTCCGCCCGTTCCCTGCCGGACCGCGGGAGGAACCCCTCGAAGCAGAACCGGTCGGTGGGCAGACCGCTCCCCACCAGGGCGGCGAGCACGGCGGAGGGTCCAGGCACCACCGTGACGGCGAGCCCCGCGCCCGCCACCGCGGCGACGACCCGCGCCCCCGGATCGGACACCGCGGGCATGCCGGCATCGCTGACCAGGGCCGCCGTCCGACCGGCGGCCACGGCGGCGACGACCTCGTCGGCCCGGTCGACCTCGTTGTACTCGTGGAGCGAACGCAGCGGCACCCCCGAGATGCCGGCGTGGCTCAGGAGTTTCCGCGAGTGGCGGGTGTCCTCGCAGTAGATGACGTCCGCCGACGCGAGCGCATCGACCGCCCGGGGCGACAGGTCGTCGAGGTTGCCGATCGGGGTGCCGACGACGACGAGGGCGCCGACGGTGGGGTGACCGGTGTCGACGGGGCCGGCAGGATCCTCCCCGGTGTCCACGGGGCCGTCGCAGTCATCCGTGTCACCGGTCATCAGCGGAGCTCGAGGTGGTCGCCCACGTGGAGGCCCCAACGCTCGAAGGCACCGGCCTCGGCCTCGACGACCGTCCGGCCCCGTCGCCGGGGGAGGGCGAGCCGCATGGGGGGCACCCGGACCACGTCGAGTACCACCAGCTCGCGGTCGCAGAAGGCGACGTCGATCGGGAAGCGCATCCCGACGGTGTGCACCGAGCGGGTCCGCGGCAGGACCATCGCCCCGTCGTACCCGTCCCGGCCGAGCAGTCCCCTGGCCCGCCGGCCGACACCGTCGGCCACCTCGGCGGCGGCCAGCACGTCACCGTCCCGCAGCAGCCAGGTCACGGCGTGACCGCTGGGGTGACTCCGGCCACCTGGCCCGTTGGCCCGGCGGGACGCGGAGCGAGTAGCCTTGCCGGACTGTGTCGAAACGAACCAACAAGCGCAAGCTCCGGGCCAAGAAGAAGGCCAACCACGGCAAGAAGCCGAACTGCGGGCGCGGCTGACCGCTGCCGCTCGGGGACCGGCGCCTCGTCGCCGTCCCTCCCCCCGCACCGGTCGCCCGGTCGGGTCCGTTCACTCCCGTGCAACGGGGATTCCTCGAATCCCCACCGCGTCGCGCCCGCCTCCGCGTCCGGGGCCGGTCCGACCCGCCACCAGCTCAGGCGTCCGGTGACCACGCGCACCCCCGACCGGTGAGGACCCCTACCAGCGCGGACGGGCGGTCGGTGATGATCCCGTCGACGCCGAGCCCGCAAAGCTCCTCCATCTCGGGCTCCTCCTCGATGGTCCACACATGGACGACCAGGCCCTTGGCGTGTGCCACCTCCACGAACCGCTCGTCGACCAGGGTGACGTCGCCGAAGGACACCGGCACCTGCAGGGCCACGTGGCGCATCGGAGGCGGCTCCTCCCCCGATCGGACCGCACGGTGGAAGGCGGCCGTGGCCAGAGTCCCGGCCGACGTGGCGAACTCGGGGGCGATGCCCGAGAAGCTGTCCGTCGCGGTGTCGAGGAACGACGCCACGATCACCCGATCGGCGCAGTCGAACCGGCGCAGCAGGTCGGCCAGCGCCTGCTCGTAGGGGGCGACCACTGGTGCCGTCTGCTTGATGTCGAGGTTGAGGATCGCGGTGGGGAACTCCTCCAGGACCTCGTCGAGCAGCGCGAACCCGAACAGGTGGTCCTCGGGCGCCCTCCCCCGGAACGGGTAGGCGTCGTCGGGCAGGCCCGGCGTGACGTCGGCCCCGGGGGCCCACCAGTAGGAATTGTCCAGCCGGCACAGCTCGTCGTAGGTGAACGAGGCGATGGTGCCCTCGGCGTCGGTCGTCCGGTCCACCGTGGCGTCGTGGCAGACCACCAGCCGCCCGTCCGCGGTGGCGTGCACGTCGAGCTCGATCCCGGTGGCACCCGCCCCGAGCGCGGCGCCGATGGTGTGCAGCGTCGACGACGGGCCCTCCCATGCCCCGCCCTGGTGGGCGTAGGCGATCACCCGGCGCTCCCGCCACACCGACGGGGCGGGCCACTCGGAGGAAGGCGATCCGGGCGAGGAGGTCACGGAAGAACGGTAGCCTCTGACCCGCCATGCTGGACCACGTCTTCACCCAACTCGTCGCCTCCCACCGGAACGCGTTCGAGGCCGCGCTCCTGCAGCGCCAGGCGGTGGAGGAGCGGTTCCAGGTGGACGTGTTCCTCGGCGACGTGAGCTTCGAGACGTCCTACAGCCTTCCGGGCGAGGAGCGACCGGCCCGGATCCGGGTCGACACCAGCCTCGACTGGCCCACCTGGAGCCAGACCGCGTACCGCAGCTGGGCCATCGGGGACGAGCCCGACGAGCCGCCCGAGGTACTGGTCGAGATCGCCTTCCGGGTCCAGGGTCTGGACGGGATCCCCGGAGCGGGGCCGTTCCTCGAGACCCTGCCCGAGCACCTCGACGTCCTGGGCGAGCCGCTGGTCCGCGGGCCGGCGACCGTCGAGCAGGTGCTCCTCGACGGACCCGAGGGTCCCGAGTGCGCCATCGAGGTCTCCTACGAGGGGTCGTGCGCCATCGAGGAGTCCATCCTCGAGGACCCGAAGACCCTGGACGAGGCCCTGGCGCCCCTGGGCCGGGCCGTGGCGTCCCTGCTGGTGCGCATCGGCGACCTCCCCTTCACCTTCCGGCCCGCCGACCCGGCCAAGGACTGACCGACCCGGCCAAGGACTGACCACGCCGGACAGCCGGACAGCCGGTCAGGCGAAGAGCCCGGCCGCCACGGCCAGCGCGCGCAGGTCCTCCTGGGGACGGGCCCCGACGTGGGAGATGACCTCGGCCGCGCAGACCCCACCGAGGCGGGCCGCCTCCTCGGGCGGGAGCCCGTTGGTGATGCCGTAGAGGAAACCGGCGGCGAACAGGTCGCCCGCGCCGGTGGTGTCGACGACCCGGTCCACGGGGGCCGACGGGACCTCGACCGGACCGGAGGCGGTCACCACCACCGACCCCTTCGCCCCCCGGGTGATGACGGCGAGCACACCGGTCGCGGCCACCGCGTCGACGGCGGCGTCGAAGGAGTCGGTCCCGAACAGCATCATCGCCTCCTCCTCGTTGGCGAAGAGCAGCTCGAGGTCGCTGTCCAGCAGTTCCAGGAATTCGGTCCGGTGGTTCTGGACGCAGAACGGATCCGAGACGGTGAGGGCGACGGCGGCCTCGTTCCGGTGGGCCAGCTCGATGGCCTCGCGCATGGCCGCCTTGGCCGTGGCCTGCTCCCACAGGTAGCCCTCGAGGTAGACGATCTGGGTCGAGGCCAGGTGGCCGTCGTGCAGGTCGACCGCACCGAACTCCGAGGCGACGCCCAGGTGGGTGGCCATGGTCCGCTCGGCGTCCGCGGTGACGAGGACCAGGCAGTGCCCGGTGACCACCTCCCCCGGCACGGCGGTCGTCGGCGTGGGGTCGAAGGCCACGCCGACCGAACGGATGTCGTGGGTGAACGCGCGGCCCAGGCCGTCGTCGGCCACCCGTCCGAGGAAGGCCGCCCTGCCGCCGAGCGCGGCGACCCCGGCGGCGGTGTTGGCGGCCGAACCACCCGAGGCCTCGACGGTCGACCCCATCCGGTCGTAGATGGCACCCGAGCGGACGTGGTCCACCAGCGCCATCGTCCCCTTCACCAGTCCGAGCTCGAGCAGATCCTCGTCGGTGGCCGAGGCCAGGACGTCGACGAGCGCGTTGCCCACGCAGACGACGTCGAGCCGCGTCGGGGGCGGAGGATCGGACGTCGGTGGTCCGCCACCGGGTGCGTCGGGGTCGGTCGGTTCGGCTCGGGCATCGGAAGGCACCGCCCGACGGTAGCCTGCCCAGCATGAGCACTTCGACTCCCCCTGCCGGCGGCACCGACGACCCGTCCTCCTACCGACTCCCGACCACGGTGCTCCCCCGGCACTACCGGCTCACCCTGGTACCCGATCTGGCCGGGGCCACGTTCACCGGCGAGGTGGCGATCGACGTGACGATCGCCGCCGCCACGTCGACCGTCGTCCTCAACGCCGCCGAGCTGGTGATCGACTCGGCCACCCTCGCAGCCGCGGACGGAGGTGCGGCCCCCGTCCCCGCCTCGGTCACCCTCGACGCCGACGAGGAGCAGGCCGTCCTGTCCTTCCCCGAGCCGTTGGCCGTCGGGACGGCCACCCTCCACCTGGCCTTCACCGGCATCCTCAACGACAAGCTCCGCGGCTTCTACCGCTCCACGTTCACCGACGAGTCGGGCGTGGAGCGGGTCATCGCCACCACCCAGATGGAGTCGACCGACGCCCGGCGGGCGTTCCCGTGCTTCGACGAGCCCGAGTTCAAGGCCACCTTCGAGATCACCCTGGTCGTGGACGACGCCCTCGCCGCCTACTCCAACTACCCGGTCGTCGAGGAGACCCCCGAGCCCGGCGGCCGGCGCAGGGTCCACTTCGCCCCCACCATGGTGATGTCCACCTACCTGGTGGCCTTCGTGGTCGGTCCGCTCGAGCACACCGATCCGGTCGACGTGGACGGCGTGCCGCTCCGGGTCGTCCACCCGTTGGGCAAGGGCCACCTGACCGCGTTCGCCCTCGAGGTCGGGGCGCACGCCCTCCGGTTCTTTGCCGGCTACTTCGGGATCCCCTACCCGGGAGAGAAGCTCGACATGGTGGCCATCCCCGACTTCGCCGCCGGCGCCATGGAGAACCTGGGGTGCGTGACCTACCGGGAGTCGCTCCTGCTGGTCGACCCGGCGACCGCGGCCCGGGTCGAGCTCGAACGGATCGCCGACGTCATCTGCCACGAGATCGCCCACATGTGGTTCGGCGACCTGGTCACCATGAAGTGGTGGAACGGGATCTGGCTGAACGAGGCCTTCGCCACCTTCATGGAGGTCCTGGCGGTCGACGCCTACCGCCCCGAGTGGGAGCGGTGGGTGAGCTTCGGGGTCGAGCGCGAGGCGGCCATGGCCGTCGACGGCCTCCACGCCACCCGCCCGGTCGAGTTCCCGGTGGGACGGCCCGAGGAGGCCGAGGGCATGTTCGACGTGCTGACCTACCAGAAGGGCGGCAGCGTCCTGCGGATGCTCGAGCAGTTCATCGGTCCGGACGTCTTCCGCGAGGGCATCCACGACTACCTGGTCACCCACGCCTACGACAACACCGAGACCCGCGACCTGTGGGACGCCCTCGAGGGCTCGAGCGGTCGGCCGGTGTCCAGGATCATGGACACCTGGATCAACCAGGGCGGCTATCCCCTCCTCACGGTGGGGCCGGGCGGCTCGGTCGCCCAGCAGCCGTTCTGCTACTCGGGTGAGCCGGGCGGCGCCATCGGGTCCCGGTGGCAGATCCCGATCCTGTACCGGTCGCTCGACGGGGCGAGCGACTGGGCCGACTCCGGTCTGCTGACCGCGGCGCGGGGCACGGTCGACGACCCCGAGGACGGCGAGCTCCTCGTCAACGCCGGCGGCTCGGGCTACTACCGGGTGGCCTACGACACGGACACGGTCGGTCGCCTCGCCTCGCGCCTCGGCGAGCTCACCCCGCTCGAGCGGTACAACCTGGTGTCGGACACCTGGGCCGCCACCCTGGCCGGCCATGCGCGCGCCGCCGACCTGCTCCGGCTGGCCCGCGCCCTGGCCGACTCCGGCGAGGGCGACCCGAGCGTCTGGTCCGTGGTCATCGGGGCCATCGGCCTGTTCGACCGGATCGTCCCCGAATCGGGGCGCCCCACGCTCGCCGCCGGGGTCCGCTCACTCCTCGGGCCGCTCGCCGCCAAGCTGGGATGGGACCCGTCGGCGACGGACGACGAGCGCACGCCGTCGCTGCGGGCGGGGGTGCTCAGCGTGCTCGGGACCGTCGGTGACGACCCCGAGGTGCGGGCGGAGGCGGCGCGCCGGTTCACCGATGCCGACCGGGTCCCCCTGCACGGCGACACGGCCACGGCCATCCTGTCGATCGTGGCGGACCACGGCGGTCCGGACGAGTACGAGGCGTTCCTCGCCCACTACCGGTCGCCCGCCACCCCCCAGGAGGAGAACCGCTACCGCGACGCCCTGGCCGGCTTCGGCGATGCCGCACTGGCGGCGCGCACCTTCGACCTCGCCATGACCGAGGTGCGGAGCCAGGACGCCCCGTTCCTCATCCGCCTCATGCTGTGGAACCGGCAGACCGGGCCCGCGACCTGGCAGCGGGTGGCAGCCTCCTGGGACACGTTTCCGGCGAAGTTCCCCTCCTCGACCCTGCCCCGGATGCTCGACGGCGTGCGCGGCCTGTGCACCCCCCCGGAACTGGCGGCCGAGGTCACCGCGTTCGTCGAGGCGCACCCGCTGCAGGCCGGCGGACGCACCGTCGAACAGATCCTGGAACGCCTGGCCATGAGCGTGGCGTTCGCCACGAGGGAGGGGGCTGGGCTGGCCACCACCGTGTCCGACGTGCTCGGCGTCGCCGGCTGACCGGACCCCCGGCGACCGGACCGGCCGCGACCGGCGAACGACCGCTCCCCGACCTGGCCCGATGCAGCCCGGTCTGATCCTCGGCGTCTTCGGCCTCGTCTTCCTGGCGGAGCTGCCGGACAAGACCATGATCGCCACGCTGATCATGGGGGGCCGCTACCGGCCGGTGCTGGTGTGGACCGGGGCCACCGGCGCCTTCGCCGTCCACGCCGCCATCGCCGTCACCGCCGGACGGCTGCTCGCACTGCTGCCGCACGCCTGGGTGGAAGGGGTCACCGCCGTCCTCTTCGCCGGGGCCGCGGTCTACCTCCTCGTGGTCCCCGAGAAGGAGGAGGAGCGGGCCGGCGAGCAGCGGGCGGGCGCCGCCCCCGGGGGGATGCGGCCCGTCACCACCGCCTTCCTGGTCATCTTCGTCGGCGAGTTCGGCGACATCACCCAGATCCTGACGGCGAACCTGGCGGCCCGGTACCACCACCCGGTCTCGGTATTCATCGGCGCCTTCGCCGCCCTGACCACGGTGGCCGCACTCGGCGCCTTCGGCGGCCGGGCGCTGCTGCGGGTGGTGCCGCTGCAGTTCGTCCGCAGGATCGGGGGCGTGCTGCTGGCCGGGTTCGCGATCTACTCGCTGGTGACGCTGGTGCGCGGCTGACGGTCCGGCCGGGGCCGGACAGCGGGAGGACGGTCGGCGTCGCGGCCGACCCGAGCGGCCCGCCTCGGCTACCGTCGGCCCATCACCGCAGCCGACCGGGGAGCTCCCGGCGGCACGCCGATCGGAACGTGCACATGAACCGGCCCGACACCCCCACCCCCGACGCGCCCACCGACCAGACCCCCACCGACGACACCCCCACCGTGCGCGGTGGCGCCGACGCGCTCGCCGTCCACGCCCCGGCGGCGGCCGCCGCCCTGGCCGGCGTCGAGGGAGCCCTGTGGGGCGAGGCCCGACGGATCGGGGCGGTGGCCCCGGTGGCCCGCGCCGCCCGGGCCTGCTCGTCCCCTTTCGGCCTGCGACCCCTCCGCCCCGACGGTAGTACCGGGCCGGACCGGGTCGACGATGCCCCCCAAGACGACGGGGAGGCGCTCGACGGGCTCGCTCCGCCGGACCGGGCGCTCCACCTGTTCGCCCGCCAGTTCGCACTCGACGTGTCGGCCGTCACCGGGTCCGAGCGTGCGTCGCTCGCCGACCACTGGGGTCGCGAGACCGGCGTCCTGGCCGCGTGCGTGTTCGTCGTCGACTTCCTGCCCCGGACCCGGGCCGCGCTCGACGCCCTGTTCGGGTCGGTCCCCTGGCAGGGCCCGCCCGCCGACCCGTCGCCCCCCGACCTGTGGGATGCCCTCGACGGTCTGGTCCGGGTGGTCCCGTCCCTCGACGCACTCGACCCGGTCACCTCCGAGCTGGTCCGTCTGCGTGGCGCCCGCCAGCACCACTGCCGCCTGTGCTCGTCCCTGCGCAGCCGGCCGGCGCTGCGGGCCGGTGCCGACGACGCGGTCTTCGCCGCCGTCGACGGATACCGGGACAGCGCCCTGTCCCCGCTGCAACGGGCTGCCCTCGCCGTAACCGACGGGATGATCTGGACCCCCGGCCGGCTCGATCCCGTGGACCTGGCCGCCCTGGGTGCCGTGGCCACACCGGCCCAGCAGGTGGAGCTGGTCCTCGACGTGACCCGCAACGCGCTCAACAAGGTGGCGGTGGCCCTGGGTGCCGACGCCGCCCACGTCGAGGACGGGATCGAGATCTACGACGTCGGGCCCGACGGGACCCTCGTCTACGGGCTGTCGCCCGACTGAGCCGTCCGGGATGTGACCGTCCGCCCCCGTCGTGGGAGGGTGGGTGGATGGATTCGACCAGCACACCGGCCCGGAGCCGGTACGAGCAGGACGTGCAGGCCCGGCGCGGGCACCTCTTCGCCCTGGCCCGCCGGACCGCCGGCTTCATGCCCGACGACGAGGGCGAGGCACTGTTCGGGGCCGCCGAGCGGGCAGGGGCCACCCACCCCGGTGCCACCTTCGTCGAGATCGGCGCCTGGTGCGGCAAGTCCACCATCTACCTCGGCGCGGCCGCCGAGGAGACCGGCGCCGTCCTCTTCAGCCTCGACCACCACCACGGGTCCGAGGAGAACCAGGCCGGGTGGGAGCACCACGACAGTTCACTGGTCGACCCCTCGACCGGTCGCATCGACACCCTCCCCCACTGGCGCCGGGCCATGATCACCTCCGACCTCGAGGACTCGGTGGTCGGCCTGGTCGGCGACTCGCCGACGGTCAGTTCGCGGTGGACCACGCCCCTGGCGTTCTGCTTCATCGACGGCGGGCACGGCGACGAGCCGGCGTGGGCCGACTACCGCGGGTGGGCCCGCCACGTGGTCGAGGGCGGGTGGCTCGCCATCCACGACGTGTTCCCGGACCCGGCCGACGGTGGTCGGCCGCCGTTCGACATCTGGTGCGCCGCGCTCGACTCGGGCGAGTTCGCCCAGGACGGCGAGTGCGGGTCGCTCCGCATCCTGCGCCGGATCTGAGTCCCGCCGGCCCGACCCTCTTCGAGCGCGTCGATCCTCCGGCTAGACCCGCGCGCCACCGGGGTAGGATCGTGGTGCGTGCAGACGGAGTCCGTCGCTTCAGGTCCCTCTCCGCCGAAGTCGAAGCTGACCGGTGGGCAGAAGTGGATGATCGCCGGACTGCTCTTGCTCCAGATCCCGTGGAGCCTGATCTTCTTTCCCCTGGCCGCGATCTTCGCCATCACCGGCATCTTCGTACCGGTGGCCATGGTCCTGGTGGGCGTCGGTACGCTGCCCTTCTCGCTCGCCATGAGGTGCAGGGTCGCCTGGCAGGGTGGCACAGTCCCGGTGGAGTCGACGGCCCGACCGCCCCACCACTGACCATGGGCGCAACCGCCCACCTCATCGGCGTGGAGGCCGGCGCGCACGAGGGATCCGAGGGCCCCCTCCGCGGTTCGCTCCCCGGCCGTCAGGTGGTGCCGGTGGTTCCCGGGGACCGCAGGACGGCCTCGACCGGCGCCTCGGGGGCCGGCTCGGTCAGGTCGAGGTGGCTCGGCAGGCCCTCCCCACGGAACAGGCCCGACGCCGGCGTGCAGCGACCCAGCGCGTCGGCCGCCAGGACCATGGCACCGGCGGTGTACGTCGACCGCTCGAGCGGCGGGTAGGTGGCCTCCTCGGGGTAGACCATCCCGGTCCAGTAGGACCCGTCCTCGTTGCGCAGCGCCTGGACCCAGGTGAACAGCTCCATGGCCTGGTCGTCCCGGCCGAGGGCGTCGAGGGCGAGCACGCACTCGGCGGTCTCGGCGGCGGTCACCCACTCGCCGGTCGACACGCAGCGGACTCCGCGCCCGTCCATGACGAAGGTCGACCACGAGCCGTCGATGCGGGCGTGGGCGGCCGGACCGCTCATCGCCCCCGACAGGATCGGGTAGTACCAGTCCATGGCGAACTCCACCTTGGGGGCGAACGCGGCCGGGTCGTGGGCCACCGCGTGGGCCAGGCGACCGGCGGCCAACTCCCAGTCGGGACGCTCGTGGCCCAGCCGCTCGGCGCAGGCGATGGCGCAGCGGAGGCTGTGGTAGATCGAGGACGACCCGGTCAGCAGCGCGTACTCCTCGAGCATGCCCGACGAGTCGAGCGACCAGCGGATCGATCCGTCCAGGCGCTGGTAGCGGAGCACGAAGTCGACGCCGGCCTCGAGGGTCGGCCACAGGTGCTCGAGGCCTCCGAGGTCACGTGTCGAGACGTAGCGGTGCCAGGCGCCGGTCGCCAGGTAGGCGCACACGTTGGTGTCGAGGCGCGCGTCCTTGACCCCGGTGGTCAGGTAGTAGTTGAACCAGCTCCCGTCGGGGAGCTGGGTGTCGACGAGCCACTGGTAGGCACGGTCGGCCTCCTCGTCCAGGCCGACGGCGGTCAGAGCCATGGCCGCCTCGACGTGGTTCCACGGATCGCAGTGGCCGCCGGGGAACCACGGGATCATCCCGTCGGGACGCTGCAGCGCGACGATCGACCGGGCGGTGGCCATCACCTCGGCCGCGCCCATGACACCGGGGACCTCGGGGACCACCCTCATGCGTGCACCCCGACCCGGGCCGCGGTGCGTTCGGACGGCGAGCGGCCCGGCTTGACCAGGTAGACCACGAGGCTCTTGCCGACCAGCGGGTTGAGGACCCGTTCCGTCAGCCGGGTCACCCGGGGGGCCTTCTCGATGTCCCACACCAGCATCCGGTGGTAGGCGGCGACGGCGGGGTTGGCGTCGTTGGTGGTGCCGACGAGGCACTTGAGCCACCAGTAGGGGGCGTGCAACCCGTGGGCGTGGTGGTGTCCGGTGGCCCGCATGCCGGTCCCCTCCAGGCGCTCGACCAGCTGTCGCTGGCGGTAGATGCGCACGTGGCCGCCGGGCACGTTGTGGTACTGCTCGGACAGCGACCAGTTGATGAACTCCGGCCCGCAGCGGGGCACGGTGATGGCCATGGTGCCGCCGGGGCGCAGCACCCGGGCGAGCTCGGCCATGGCCTGCTCGTCGTCGGGGATGTGCTCGAGGATCTCCGAGGCGATGACCCGGTCGAACGCGCCGTCGGGGAACGGGAGGGCGAGGGCGTCGCCCTGGACGGCACCGACCCGGGCGTCCGTCGGATCGAGCTCGCCGGCGTCGGCCATGGCCCCGAAGGTGTCCCGGACGCTGCGCACCTCGTCCGCCCCGAAGTCGAACGCCACCACCTGGGCGTCCAGCCGGGCCGCCTGGTACGCGTGCCGGCCGAATCCGCACCCGAGGTCCAGCACCCGGTCGCCCGGGCGCACGCCCAGCCGTTGGTAGTCGACGGTCAGCATCGTCCGGCCTCCACATCCTCGAGCAGCGCCCGGTACTCGGCCGCGGTGCCCGCCGCGGTGACCTGCCAGGTGAAGCGCCCGAGCACCCGCTCGCGACCGGCGGCACCGAGGCGCGCACGCAGCCCGTCGTCGTCGAGGAGGCGGCCGATGGCCTGGGCCAGGGCGCCAGGATCGTCGGGCGGGACCAGCAGCCCGGTCTCGCCGTCGGTGCCCACCACTTCGGGGAGTGCCCCGCCGGTGGTGGCGACCAGTGCCACGCCGCATGCCATGGCCTCGATGGCCGGCAACGAGAAGCCTTCGTAGAGCGAGGGGACCACGGCCACCTCGGCCTGGCCGTAGTTGCGGGCCAGCTCGTCGTCGCTGATGCCGGTGACGCACCGGACGACCGGCCCGAGGTCGAGCCGATCGATGGCCCGGGCCACCCGGCCATCGGGCCGGGGATTGCCGATGACCACCAGTTCGACTTCGCGCTCGGTCCGGAGCTTGGCCACCGCCTCGAGGAGGGGGACCAGCCCCTTCATCGGGACGTCGGACGAGGAGGTCACCATGATGCGGCCCGGCACCGGGGCGACGTCGTCACGGGGGCAGAACACCGTGTGGTCGACGCCCACCGGGACCACCGTCATCCGCTCGGTCTCCACGCCCATCTGCGCGGCGATGTCGGCCTTCGACGACTGGGACACGGTGACGATCCGGGGTAGCGACCGCGCCACCTTGACCTGCATGCGCAGGAAGCCGAACCACCGCCGCTGGCTGAACTGCTGCCACGGATTGGTGGTGTGGCTGAGGGCGAGCTGGCGGTCGACGGTGATCGGGTGGTGCAGCGTCTCGAGCACCGGCCACCCGTCCTCCATCATCCCCTGGATGCCGTAGCCGAGGCACTGGTTGTCGTGGACGAGGTCGAACTCGTGGCGGCGGGCGGCCAGCATGCGGCGGGCCCGCAGGCTGAACGTCCACGGCTCGGGGAACCCGGCCGTGCACATGACGCCGAACTCGAGGGCGGCCACCGACGTCGGGTACGAGTTGAGGAACTCGGCCGGACGGGGGACGCGGAACGGGTCGGGCTCGCGGTAGAGGTCGAGGCTCGGTACCGGGGTGAAGCCGACGCCCTCGTCGACCTCGGGCCACGGCTGGCCGGCGAACACCTCCACCGAATGCCCGAGGGCGACCAGCTCACGGGTCAGATGGCGGGTGTAGACACCCTGTCCGCCGCAGCGGGGATTGCCCCGGTAGACGAGGAAGGCGATGCGCAGTCCCCCGGGTGCCGGTGGGCGGGGAGGGATGCGTTCGGGGACCGGCGGCGGCTTCGAGGGGCCCTTCACCCTGTTGCGCCGGAACCAGAGGCTAGGCATGGGCAGCCGGCGAAGGAGGACACATAGAAGACAGATACTCTCGCGAGCAGGTCAAATGCGCAAACCCCCCCCCGGGCCGGACGCCGTCACCACCGGCGCACCGCCGGCCCCTCAGTGGTGCAGGCCGAGCTCGATGGCCTTGACCAGCAGGAGCAGCACCGCCACCACCAGATAGATCCGCAGACCCCACATGCCGATCAGCCGGGTCCTCGACCAGGTCGGGCGCTCGAGGAGGCTCAGCTGGGGCATCCGCCAGGTGGCCCGGCGCTCCATCGGGACCGGCGGCGCCGGCGGCCGCCGGGACCGGTTGCGGACCAGCACCACGCCGGCCACCACGAAGACGACCAGGAGCACCACCCCGAGTGCCTCGGCGAGCTCGCTGACGTCGATGCGGGTGAACAGGGTGGTCACCATCAGGATCAGCGACATCATCAACAGGACGGAGACGATGAAGCTGGCCAGGATGTTGAGCCAGAGCCGGTTGACCCACGGGCCCAGCACCTCCTTGTCGTTGCACAGGAGGAGGAGGAACACCGTGGCGCTCGGCAGGAGCACCCCGGCCAGGGCCTGGACGCCCGTCGTGATGACCCCGAGCGGCGCACCGGGGATGATGACGATGCCGGCGGCCAGGACGACCATGGCGGTGAAGGCCCCGTAGAAGAACTTGGCGTCCCGCCAGCTGCGGTGCAGCGAGTGATGGGCCCCGAACACGTCGCCGAAGGCGTAGCTGGTGGACAGGGTCACCGAGGCGGCCCCGATGATCGACGCGTTGAGGAGGATGATGGCGAAGAGAGCCCCGGCCACCCGACCGACCTCGTGGCGGAGGCCGTCGGCCACTCCTTCCGCGTTGGTGAAGTTCCCGAAGAACGACGTCCCGTGGAAGGCGGAGGCCACCACGGCCATGAGGAGGGCGGCGGCGAACACGGTGATGAGCGAGCCCACCACCGTGTCGGCCCGTTCGTAGTTGATCCACCGCGGGGTGATGCGCTTGTCGACGATGTTGGACTGCTGGAAGAACAGCTGCCACGGGGCGACGGTGGTGCCCACGATGGCGATGATCAGGAGCACCGAGGTCGAGGTGAACCCGCCCTCGACACCCGAGGAGACCAGACCCGTGAAGAACGGTCCGGCGGCGGGGTGCGAGTAGAACGCCAGCGGGATCACCAGGAAGTTGACGGCGATGAAGACGAACATGAAGCGCTCCCACCGCCGGAAGCTCCCCGAGGCGGTCATCGCCACCAGGCCGACCGCGGCCAGGGGGACCGAGAGGTACTCGCTGACGCCGAAGTAGCGGAGCGAGAGGCTCACGCCGATGAACTCGGTGGCGATGGTCAGGAAGTTGAGGACGAAGAGGTCCCCGACCGAGAAGGCACCCCAGAAGCGGCCGAACCGCTCGTTGATCAGCCGGGCGTGCCCGACGCCGGTCACCGCACCGAGGCGCACCACCATCTCCTGGTTGACGACGAGGACCGGGATGAGGAGCGGCAGGGTCCACAGGAGCGTCAGCCCGTAGTTCTGGCCGGCCTGGGCGTAGGTGGCCACCCCACCGGCATCGTTGTCCCCCACCATGACGATGAGGCCCGGCCCCATGATGGCCAACAGGGTGAGCAACCGTGCCGTCCACGTCCGGCGCGAGTCGAGGTCGTGCTCGCGGATGGTCCCGAAGGCGCCGTGGATGTCGCCGACGTGCGCGGAGTCGAGGACGGCCGACTGCCCGTGGCCCGGCTGTTCGTCCTGGTGTGGCTGGTCTTCGGCCATGACGTACCTCTCGGCGCCGCGGCGCCCGACTGCTGGATCGACGGGCGGCCGCGTCGGGGCCGCCGCTTCATGCACACGGCACCGGCCGGGGACCGGTCGGTGTGCGCTCTGGAGTCGGGTCCGTGGACCCTGGGTGGTTCGGTGGTCCCGGCGGCCGGGGACCGGCCGGGAACGGCGCGACGAGGGGGGACCCGACGGGTCCCGGGCCCGCCTAGGAGACCGGACTGGGGGGGTATCCGACGACGATCGGCGGTCCGGGCTGGCGCAGGCGGCAGACCATCTCAGTCCTCCGGCGCCGTACGGCCGAAGTCACGTCGGAACCCCGTGGGCAGCAGGAGCTCGAGCACGTCGTCGACGGTCACCACGCCCAGGATGTTGCTGTGGTCCCCGTCGAGCACCGGGGCGACGATCAGGTTGAAGTCGGACATCTTGCGGACGATCTCCCCGAGGTCCCAGTCGGGGTGGAGGTGGAGGGGGTCACCCTCGCACACCGAGCTGAACGGGGCCGACGGTTCGGCCTGGACCAGCCGGACCACGGACGCCGAGCCCACCACCTTGCCGTCGGACCCCTCGGCGAACACGACGTTGAGCGCCTCGGGCGCGAACCTGCTGGCCCGCACGGCTTCGAGCACCTCGGCCACCGGCAGGTCGGCCGACACGCACAGGAAGTCGGGGCTCATCAGGCCGCCGGCCGTCTCGGGGTGGTAGCTGAGCAGCGACCGGACCTTGTGCTGCTGGGGCTCGGGCAGCAGCTCCAGGATGGGCAGCCGCCGCTCCTGGTCGATGTCGCCGATCAGGTCGGCGGCATCGTCCGGGGCCATGGACGACAGCAGGCGGGCGGCCTCGGCGTCGGACCGGCTCCGCACGAACTCCCTCTGGTGCTCGGTGTCGAGCTCCTCGAAGACGTCGGCCTCGAGCTCCACGTCCTGGCCGACGGCCTCGATGATCTCCTCGCCCTCCTCGTGGGAGGCGGCCTCGACCAGGTCGGCTATCTGGGCCGGGCGGAGCCGGGACAGCTTGCGGTAGGGGATCCGGAGCTTCGACGTCGGGACGTGGGACACGAAGGGCTCGATGCCGGCCCAGTCCACCATCGGGCCCGGCTTGGTCCCCCGGCCCAGCCGGCCGGGAAGGAGGCGTCGCAGGAGCGGGCGGCTCGAGGGGTCGACGGCCACCGCCTCCCAGGTCCCGCCCACCTTGGCCAGCTCGATCTCGTTGGCCTTGATGATGTGACCGCCCACGAAGTTGATGGCGTGGCGGGCCAACAGGTCCTGTGCGAGGAGGAGCTCCCCCTCCCGGCGCTCGAATCGGCGGAGGTCGACACGGTTCCCGTCGAAGAGGACCCGGCCCGGCTCGAAGGCCGCGACCTTGCGGATGGGGACGAACAGGTCGCGCTCGCCGATGGTCACGACCAGTCCGACGACCGGTGGGTGCGGGTCGTCCCCGATCCTGGCCACCAGGTCCTTCACCCGCCCGATCCGGTCGCCCGTGAGATCGACCAACGGCCGTTTGACGATGCTGGAGAGATGGATGATCTCCAGATTCGCGTCGGTCTCGATCTGCCGCGTAGCCATCGTTTCAGAGCGTAGACGCACTCCCCCGCCCCGTCTGCCCCTCCCGGGGCCGTCCCGGGTCCGCGCGGGGCGTCTGCGGTGCACCTGCCGACCCCCTCGCCGACGGGGGTAATCTCGCCCCATGGACCTGAACTACCCCGTCGAGACCGAGCCGTTCCGCGCCGAGATCCGCCAGTGGCTGACCGACAACCTCCCCGAGGGCTGGGGCACGCCCGGGTTCTCGATGCCCCGCGAGGAGCGCAAGGCGTTCCTGGCCGAGTGGACGGCGAAGCTGTTCGCCGGCGGCTGGATCTGCGCGTCGTGGCCCAAGGAGTACGGCGGCAAGGGCCTGAGCCTGATGGAGTCGGTGGTGCTGAACGAGGAGTTCGCCCGGGCCGAGGCTCCGCTGCGGGCCGACTTCTTCGGCGACACCCTGGTCGGACCCACCATCCTGCAGTGGGCGTCCGAGGAGCAGAAGCAGCAGTTCATCCCCGGCATCCTGAACGGGTCCATCTCCTGGTGCCAGGGCTTCAGCGAGCCCGACGCCGGCAGCGACCTCGCATCCCTCTCGACCCGGGCCGAGCTCGACGGGGACGAGTGGGTGATCAACGGTCAGAAGGTGTGGACCACCCAGGCCCAGTTCGCCGACTACATCTTCCTGCTGGCCCGGACCGACCCGGACGCGCCCAAGCACGCCGGCATCTCCTACCTGCTCGTCCCCATGGACCAGCCCGGCATCGAGGTGCGCCCGATCGCCCAGGTCGACGGCAGCGCCGACTTCAACGAGATCTTCTTCACCAACGCCCGCTGCCCCGCCGCCAACGTGGTGGGCGGGGTCAACAACGGGTGGAAGGTGGCCATGACCACCCTGGGATTCGAACGCGGCTCGTCGGCCACCACCGGTCACCGCCGGTTCCTCCGCGAGCTCGAGGCCGTCATCGCCGCGGCCAAGAAGAACGGGAAGTCCGAGGACCCCCTCGTCCGCCAGGGGCTGGCCCGCGCCTGGTCCAAGGTCAAGATCATGGAGATCAACGGCTTCCGGTCGCTGACCGACGCACTCAACGGCACCCACCACATGGCCGCCCTCGGCGCCGCCAACAAGATGTTCTGGTCGGAGTACCACCAAGAGGCCATGGAACTGGCCATCGACATCCTCGGCATGGACGGCCAGATCCTGACCGGGAACCCGGCCGATGCCGCCGACGAGCGGCTCCGGCGCGGTCGCGACGACTACCCGGTCAGCGACCTGCAGGCATCCTTCTTCTTCTCCCGTTCCGAGACGATCTGGGGCGGCACCGCCGAGATCCAGCGCAACATCGTCGGCGAACGGGTCCTCGGCCTGCCGAAGGAGCCCAAGCCGGCTCCGGCCGCCTGAGCCCGGACCCCCTCAGGCCTGGCGGGTCTCGACCTCTTCGACCGCCAGGGCCTCGACCCGTAGTGCCTCGTCCGCGGTGACCCCGGACCGCAGCCGGGCCTGGTGGCGCCACATGAGGAGCCCGGCCGCGGCGACGGTGGCCACCGCGCCGGTCAGCATGGCGACCCGCGGGTTGGTCCATTGCGCGATGGCGCCGACCAGGGGCGCCCCGATGGGGGTGGTCCCGAGGAAGGCCATGGCGTACAGCGCCATCACGCGACCGCGCATCCCCGGCTCGGACGTGAGCTGGAGCGTGGCGTTGGCCGTGGCGATGAAACCGATGGAGGCCGCCCCCATGAGGACGATGAGCAGGTCGGCGGCGAGCAGGGTCGGTGCCAGCGCCACCGCGGCCAACAGGCCGCCGAAGACGAGGGCCAGGACCTGCAACAGGCGCGGGGTGGGCCTGGCCCGGTGGGCGGCGAGCAGGCCGCCGACCACCGCACCCGCCCCCATGCACGAGGTCAGGACGGCATAGGTACCGGCCCCGCCGTGGAAGGTCACCTTGGCCAGGAGGGCCAGGGTCACGGTGAAGTTGTAGGCGAAGATCCCGATGACGGCGACGGCCACCAGGACGTTGCGGAGCGCCGGGGTCCGCCACACGTAGCGGAACCCGTCGCGGATCTGGCCCTTCGCCCGGGCCACCGGCCGGGTCGGGTGGAGGTCGCGGCCGCGCATCCTGGACAGGGCCACCAGCACGGCCACATAGGAGCCGGCGTTCACGAAGAAGCAGGTGCCGAGGCCGAAGAGGGTGATGATGACGCCACCGATGGCCGGGCCGACCACCCGCGACGCGTTCATCAGCACGGAGTTGAGGCTCACCGCGTTGGGCAGGTCGTCGCGTCCCACCATCTCGATCATGAACGTCTGCCGGGCGGGATTGTCGAACAGGTTGACCACGCCGAGCAGGCTCGCCAAGACGTAGATCTGCCAGAGCTCCACGGTGTCGGTGACCACCAGGATCCCGAGCACCAGGGCCAGGAAGCCGGCGGAGGACTGGGTCGCGTACAGCAGGCGCCGCTTGCTGACCCGGTCGGCCACCAGGCCGCCGAAGGGGCCGAAGAGCAGCATCGGCAGGAACTGGAGCCCGACAACGATCCCGAGGGCCACCCCGCTGTTCGTGAGGTGGAGGACCAGCCAGGCCTGGGCCACCGACTGCATCCAGGTTCCGGACACCGAGATGAGCTGGGCGATGAAGTAGAGCCGGAAGTTGCGGATCCGCAGCGAGCTGAAGGTCTGGCGGAGCGCCCCGCGCACGGCGGTCACGGCTCGTCCCGTTCGACCAGTCGTTCGAGCAGCGCGGTCAGGTCGGCGAGGGCGCCACGGTCGTCGGCGTCGAGCCGAAGGAGCCGTTCGGCCAGGAAGGCGTTCTTGAGCGACCGGTTGTGGCGCAGGACCTCCTCCCCCGACGGGGTGATGGTGATCCGGGCCACCCGGCGGTCGGCGTCGTCCACCACCCTGGTCACGTAGCCGAGCTCCTCCAGCGCCCCGACGATGCGGGTCATCGACGGAGGCTGCACCGACTCGCTCGCCGCCAGGGCGCCGAGCGTCGGTGAGCCGAGGCGCCTCACTCCGGCCAGTGCCGACGCCTGGGACGGGGTGAGCCCTCCGTCGGCCTGCTGGCGGAGGCACCGGTGGAGGCGGGTGACGGCCAGCCGGAGGCGGGCCGCCAGCTCGTCCTGCTCGTTCCCTCCCCGGAACGGCTCGGCCCTCCCCTGGGCGCCTACCGGGGTGTCCGCTTCGGGGTGGTCGGTCCGGAGTGTGGACGTCATGCCGTCAGTATAGTTAGTTTTGCTAACTAATGCACCGGCCCGCCGCCCGGACCGGGTCGAGGGCGACGGCACACAGCCCCGGGCCGGGTCAGCTGGTCCGGGTCCGGCCGAGTGCGGCCAACAGGGGGAGCACCCGGGGGGCGAGATAGGCCCCGCCGGCCAGGGTGGTGTGCACGCCGTCCCCCTGACGCACCACCTTTCCGTCGATGGTCCAGGTGAAGTGCCCGTCCGGGTCGAGGAACCTGTGGAGCGGGACGACCACCACCCGGCTCGGGTGGCTCCGGGCCACGTCCCCGATGATCCGGTTCAGCTCGTCGACCCGGGACGTGGCGTCCTGGGGCCACGGCTGGCCGTCGGGCTGCTCGCCGGTCGAGAAGTAGGGGGCGGTGAACAGGGCCACCTCGGCCCCGCCCGAACCGAGGACGGCGACGGCCCGGTCGAGCTGGGCGGTCTCGTACGCGTCGAAGGCCGGTTCCCCGAGGTGCTGCCAGCGCCCCTCGTAGTAGCGGTCGACCACCTCCCAGAAGCCGATGACCAGGCCGACGACCTGCGGGTGCAGCTGGCGGACGTCGTCGGCCCACCAGGTCGGCCAGGTGGGGCAGTTGGTGAACGGGTCGCCGATCACCCCGTGGTCGTCGAGCGGCAGGGCGATCGCCACGCCGCACCCGGTGTGGGACCGGCCCCCGAGGTCGATGCCGTAGGCCCGGGCGTAGGGGGCGATCCCCACCGCCACCGTGAGGGCGAGCGAGTCGCCCACGATGAGCACCTTGAGCCGGTGGCCGGCCCCGGCGAAGCTGGTGAGGTGGACGGCCTGCCACTCGGCGCTGGTGGCCGGCGCCCCGACCAGCCCGGCCACCGAACCGGGCGACGCCGCCGTGGCCCCGGCCGTCGTCGCCGCCACGACCACGGCCGCGGCCACGCCGATGGCGACCACCGCCGGGCCGACCGCCCGGAGCGAGCTCCAGAACCGCCCTTCGATGACCGGGCGCTCGATCAGGTAGAAGCTGACGGTCGCCACGGCCACCGTCACCGCGAAGCGGAGCCCGAGGAGCGCCGGGCCGGAGAGCCCGGTCCGGCCGGCGTCGACGAAGACGAACACCGGGAAGTGCCACAGGTAGACGCCGTAGGAGATCGACCCGAGCCACACCAGTGCGGGCACCGACAGCACCCGGGCCGGGAGCCCACGCGGCACCGACACCACGACGAGCACGACGGCCGCCGCCGACACGGCGACGACGAGGAATCCGCCCCGGTAGGCGAGGGACGACGCGCCGCCGAGCAGCCGCGAGAGGGACAGGATCACCGCCATCCCGACGACGCCGGCCCCGACGATCCACCGGCGGGAGGAGGCCGTCCGGGCCACCGGGTCCATACCGGCGAGGCCCCGCCGGCGATCGACGATGGTCAGCGCACAGGCCAGGGCGGCGCCGACGAGGACCGACTGGGCGTGGGTGTCGGTACCGAAGTAGATGCGGGTCGTGTCCGTGCCCGGACGGAAGAGGAGGGCCATCTCGACCGCCGAGGCCACCGCGCCGAGGACGGCCACGGCCGACAGGACCCGCACCCCGCGGGCGAACGACCTCGACAGGCGCATCACGGCCAGGACGACCAGGGGCCACACCAGGTAGAACTGCTCCTCCACCGCGAGCGACCAGGTGTGGGTGAGTGGCGACACCGTGCCGACGCTGGCGAAGTAGTTGCCGCTCGTCGCCACCTGCCACCAGTTGGAGAAGTAGAAGAGGGCGGACAGCGCGTCCATCCGGTAGCCGGGGAACGTCCCCGACGGATCGGCGAACCGGACCAGGACGCTCACCACCACGATGACGACCACCAGCGCCGGCAGCAGGCGGCGGGCGCGTCGCAGCCAGAACGCGCCGAGCCCGATCCGCTCGCGCCGCTCGAACTCGCTCAGCAGCAGTCCGGTGATGAGGTAGCCCGACAGCACGAAGAAGACGTCCACACCGAAGAAGCCTCCGCTCAGCCACCCGACCCCGAAGTGGAATCCCAGCACCAGCACGACGGCCACCGCCCGCAGGCCGTCGAGGCCCGGGATCCGGCTCGAGCCCGTCGCCGACGGCCGGGACCCGAGGGCGTCGGCGCGGAAACGGTGGCCGGCCGGCCGCTGGTCCGACACGGCGGACGGGGCGGCATCCCGGCTCGGTGGCACCGGTGCGGTAGTGGACATGGGGCGCTTCCTCGACGGTCGCCGGGCCAACGTGGGTACCGAGGGTGCCCGGCGAGAAGGCACGGTATCCCAGGTCGGGGCACCCGGTCGTCGAGCTTCCCGAACGGCGTGGGGTGGTTCCCGGGCCACCGGGCGGTACATTGCGCGGATGCGCCCCCACCGGAGCCGATGGCCGGCCCACGGGGTGGCGGCGGCGGCCTACCTGGTCCTGGCGGTCGCCCTGTGGTCGGGCGTGTGGTCCGGGCACCCGACCACCACGGCCACCTGCGGGTGCGGCGACACGTCGATCCTCACCTGGTTCATGGAGTGGCCCGCCTATGCGCTGACCCACGGGGATCCCCTCTTCTTCTCCACACGCGCCCTCCACCCGGCGGGCGTCAACATCCCGGCCAACACCAGCTTCCTGGCCATCAGCGTCCCGCTGGCCCCGGTCACCTGGCTGTTCGGGCCGGTCGCCGCGCTGAACGTGGCCGCCACCCTGGCGCCGGTGGCCGGCGCGCTCTCGGCCCGGGCGCTGCTGCTCCGGTGGACGTCCTGGCAGCCGGCGGCCTTCCTGGCCGGCCTGTTCTACGGGTTCTCGCCGTTCGTGATCGAGAACCTGGCGCTCGAGCACGTGGAGTTCGCCACCCTGGTCGTGCCCCCACTGCTGTTCGTCTGCCTCGACGAGATCCTGGTGCGCCAGCGCGGTCGGGCGTGGGCCTGGGGCCTGGCCCTCGGAGGGCTGTGCGCGGTCCAGTTCTTCGTCAGCTCCGAGGTCCTGGCCATGTGCGTGCTGGCCGCGGTCATCGGCACGGCGCTCGTGGTCGCGGCCGGCCTGGTCCGCTCGCCCGGCGGGGTGGCCCGACGATGGCGCCACGCCGCCGCCGGCCTCGCCGTGGCCATCGGGGGCGCCGCGGTGCTCCTCGCCTATCCGGCCTGGTACGCGGTGGCCGGGCCACGATCGTTGCCCGGCCGGGTGTGGCCGGACATCCAGTACTTCGGCAGTGCCTGGCGCACCCTCTTCCTGCCGGCCGACGCCCACGACCGCGGCCCCAACGCAATCCTCGAGTCCTACGGCTACTTCGGCAGCCACCCGCTCCTCCTCGGTTACCTGGGGATCGGGATGACCGTCACCCTCGTGGTCGGCCTGACCTGGTTCCACCGCGACGGCCGCCTCTGGTGGTGTGCCGCCATGCTGGCGCTGCTCGAGGGGATGTCGCTCGGGGCGTCGGCGGGGCCGTGGCGGCTGTTCGACCACCTGCCGGTCGTCGGCAACATCGTCCCCGACCGGCTGGCCGGGGTGGCCGACCTGTTCGCCGCGGTCATGCTCGGGGTGATCGTGGACCGGGCCCACGCCTCGGGCGTGCACTGGCCGGGGCGCCTCCGTCACGCCCGTCCCGGCGCGGCGTCGGTGATCGCCCTCGGCCTCGCGGCCGTGGCCCTCGTGCCGATCGCCGTCGCCTACCGACTCCCCTTCACCACCCGGCCGGTCGACGTCCCCCGGTGGTTCACGACCGTGGGCACGCGGGTGGCGACCTCCGACGTCGTGCTCACCTACCCGTTCGCCTCGTCGGGGCTACGGGCGCCCATGACCTGGCAGGCCGTCGACGCACTCCGGTACTCGCTGGTCGGCGGCGGGAGCATCACCCCGAACCCGCCGGCCCGTCCGACCCCGGCGCAGCGCTCCGACGCGCTCGCCACCGTCGACCTGATCAACCTGTCCGACGGGTTCCTCCCGCTGCCGGACGGCGCGCCCGCCCAGTCGGCACGGCTCCGGCTCGCCCTCCACGACTGGGGGGTCACCACCGTCGTGATCCCCTCCGAGCGCGGTTGGCCACACGCGCTGCAGGGACGCTCGGTCCCGGTGGCGGTGGCCTACGTCACCGCCGCGCTCGGCACCGGGCCGGTCCTACGGGCCGACGCCTGGGTGTGGGACGTACCGGCCCGACCTCCGAGCGCCCTCGTGGTCGGGCCCGCGGTCTTCGACGCCTGTACGACGTCGGTGGTGGCGGCACGCGATCCGGGCGCGGCCGCGGCCTGCGTACTGGCCGCGTCGTCGGGTTCCCGGCCGATTGCCGCGGCGGAGGCGGGGTGACCGACCGAGGTGGACAGAGGGCCCCGCTCACTACAGTTCCGGGGATGACCGTCCCGGGTCCCCCCGACGCCGACCCGGGCACGACCACGGCCGTCCGGGACCCGCTCCCCGACCCCGGACCGGTGGTCGACCGGACCGGCGGCGGACCGTCGGAGCGCCTGCGTGGCCTCGACGCCCGTCCCGGCGTGCCGGTGGCGGTCCTGGTCGTGGCCTACGCGTTGTCGCGGGCCGTCGCCGCGGTGGCCGGGGTCCGCTACGACGACTCCGTCATCCGGGGCACGCCGCTCACCGACATGTGGCAGCTGCTCGACGTCCGGCTGCTGAAGGACGACCTGGTCACCAGCGTCTGGCACCTGAACAGCCAGCCGCCGCTGTTCAATTTGTACTGCGGCTTCCTCCTCAAGCTGCCCGGCGGGGCGCGGCGCCCGGTCGAGGTCGGATGCGCGCTCGTCCTCGGGTTGACCATGGTGCTCTGCGCCTACCTGGTGATGGTCGAGCTGCGGGTACCCCGATGGGCGGCGCTCGCCGTCACCCTGGTGTGCGTCGTGGCGTCCCCGGCCTACCTCCTCTACGAGAACTGGCTCAACTACTCCTATCCGACCGCGGCGTTCGAGACCCTGGCGGCATGGTGCCTCATCCGGTTCCTGCGCACGGAGCGTGCCCGGTTCGGCTTCGGGTTCTTCGCCGCCTACGCGGCGATCGTGCTGGTCGACAGCACCTACCAGGTCGAGTGGTTCCTGCTCGCCGGCGTCATCGTGCTCGTGGCCCTGCGCCGCCGGTGGAAGACGGTGCTGGCCGTGGCCGCCGTGCCGGTGACCCTGTTGGCGACATGGACCGTGAAGGACTACGTCCAGGTCGGCACCACCACGACGAGCAGCTGGCTGGGGATGAACCTGGGCCGCTCGATCCTGTACCGGGCGCCGGCCGGGCAGATCGCCGAGTTGCAGCGCCAGGGGCGGATGAACGCGTTGGCGTCGATCCCACCCTTCGCCGGTCCCCGGGTGTACTCGCCGAGGTACGTGCGGGCGGTGCCGAACCGGGTCGCCGCGGTGGGCGAGCTCTACAAGTCCGACGGGGCGACCAACTTCAACAACCCGCTCTACGTCACCGTGTCCTCGATGTACCTCCACGACGACCTGGTGTGGATCCGGGCCCACCCTCACGAGTACGCGGACGACGTCCTGAACGCCGTCGGGGTGTGGATGGTGGGGACCGACCAGAACTTCACCGACTCGATCAACTGGCCGTCCGTGCGCACCTACGCCCGGGCCTACGACCGCGTCGTCGAGTGGCAGCCGGTCCAGGACCCCGCGCCCGGCTTCGTGGTCTTCTCCCGCGGGTGGCACCGCCCGGCCTGGCTGTCCGGGCAGGCCATGGCCGTTTACGCCCTGGCCGTCGTCGGGGCGCCCATCCTGGCGTGGCGCCGGCGGCGCACCGACCCGGCGCTGGCCGCCACCCTGGCCGTGCTGTGGTGGACCACCCTCTACGCCTTCGCCACCACCTCGCTCATCGAGATCGGTGAGAACGAGCGGTTCCGTTCCGAGCTCGGACCGGTGCCGACGATCCTGGCCGTCGTCGTCGTCACCGCCGTCGTCCGTGCCGGATGGACCAGGCGGCAGCGGGGCGACGCCGGTGGGGACTCCGAGGGGCAGGTCCGCATGCAGGTGCACTAGCTACGATCGACCCGTGCCCCGCGTGAACACGTACCTCAACTTCCCCGGGAGCGCCGAGGAGGCCTTCGGGTTCTACGCCTCGGTGTTCCATCCCGGCTACGAGCTCGACGTCCAGCGCTTCGGCGACCTGGCGTCCCAGCCGGGGATGCCCCCGCTGGACGACGACCGGGGCAAGGTCCTGCACGTGGAGCTCCCGATCCTCGCCGGCCACGTGCTGATGGGCACCGACCTGTTGGCGTCCATGGGCCAGCACCTGCGCATCGGCAACAACACCACCATCAGCCTCGAATTGGACAGCGAGGCCGAGGCGTCCCGCCACTACGACCTCCTGTCGGCGGGAGGGAGCGACGGGACCGGCATGAACCACATGCCCTGGGGCGCGTTCTGGGGTTGCTGCCTCGATCGGTTCGGCATCCGCTGGATGGTCTCGTACCGGGAGTAGCGACCGGATCCCGGATCTGCGGCGCCCGGGCTCCGGCAGCGGGTGTGGGATCCACGGTGCCCGAGACCGAGCGGAGCAGAATCGAGGCATGCAGGGCACCCTGGTGGTCGACGGAGCACGGACACAGGCGACGGCGGGGGCGGTCGCCGACCTCGTGACGTCCGGGACCCAGTTCTGGCTCGACCTGGACGGGGTGGACGAGGAGTCCGCCGGCGTCCTGGCCACGACCCTCGGGATCCATCCCTTGGCCGTCGAGGACGCCGAACACTTCGGCCAGCGACCGAAGATCGACGAATTCGACGACTTCACCTACTTCGTCGTCCACGGTGCGTCCGCCGGGGGTTCGGGCACCTCGGAGATGCACGTCTTCCTGCTGGCCCACTCCGTCGTCACCGTGCACCGGGGGGACTGCCCGGCCCTGACCGACGTCTTCGGGCGCATCGAACGTCACCACAACATCGCGGACGTCTCGACCCAACTCACGCTGCTCTACATGATCGTCGACAGTCTGATCGACACCTTCTTCCCGGTCCTCAGCCAGTTCGACGACCGCATCGACGAGCTCGAGGACGAGATCCTGCGCCAACCGACCGAGGCGCAGCTCGGCGTGCTCTTCGAGATGAAGCGGTCGCTGATCACCCTGCGCAAGGTGGTCACCCCCCAACGCGACATGTTCGCCGCACTGGCCTCGGGCCTGGTCGAGCTTCCCGGCATGACCGAGGAGGGCCAGAGGTACTTCCGTGATCTCTACGACCACCTCATCCGGATCGCCGATGTGGTCGACGGTTACCGGGACCTGCTGTCGGGGGTCATGGACACCCACGTCTCGACGGTGTCGAACCGCCTGAACGTGGTGATGAAGCAACTGACCATCATCGCCACCATCTTCCTGCCCCTCAGCTACCTCACCGGCTTCTTCGGGCAGAACTTCAGCTTCCTCGTCGTGCACATCACCGGGAGGTTCCCGTTCATCGCCTTCGGGCTGGGACTGGAGGTGGCGGCCGCGCTCGTCCTGTTCTACTTCTTCCGCAAGCGCGGTTGGCTCGGAGGGCCGACGGCCTGAACGGACCGCCCCGGGAATCCCGGAGGCTCCGGTGTCCGCGGGACCTGCGCGACCGGGTCAGGCACGCCGAGTGGGGTCACGCAGGAGGCGCCCCCGACTCCACCGACCCTCAGGAACCGCTGTGCGGCGTGGCCACCTGCTTGATGGTCTCCAGGGCGAGCACGGTCTCCTGGTGGGCCTGGCGCTCCTCTTCCAGTTCGCGGCGCGTGACGAACAGGGCGGTGCCCAGTCCGAGAAGGGAGGTGCCGACGATCCATCGGATGGGGCGCATGCCCCAAGAGTAGCCCCGGGGACTCGGGAGCCGGCAGGGATGCCCGACCCGCCAGCCGATCCCGGTGATTTAGGTTGGATCCGTGTCCGGCATCGTCCTGGTCGCCATCGCCCTCGGCCTCTCGAACTTCGCCGCCGCGATCGGATTCGGCATCCCGGGGGTTGACGGCCGTCTCCGCATCCACGTCGCCGTCATCTTCGGCTTCTTCGAGGCCGCCATGCCGCTGTTCGGCCTCCTCGTCGGGCGCCGGGTGGCCGACTCCATCGGCTCCGCGGGGTCCTACCTGGGCGGCGCGCTCCTCATCGCCGCCGGTGTCGCAAGTGTCGTCCAGGCCGGGCGGGGCGCCACTCCAGTGGACGGATCGACCGGCACGGCGCGGCTGGTCGTGACCGGAGCCGCGCTCAGCATTGACAATCTGGTGGTCGGCTTCGCGCTCGGTGCCCACAAGGTGCCTCTCGTGGAGGCTGCCGTCGTCATCGCCGTGGTCAGCGTCGCGATGTCCCTCGTGGGCCTCGAACTCGGACGACGTCTGGGCCGTCCCGTCGAGCGGTGGAGCGCAGAAACCGGAGGGGCCGTCCTCGTCCTCGCCGGTGTCCTCATCGCCTCAGGAGTCCTCTGAGCGGAGGGCGCAGTGGTCGCATCCGGTAGTTCCGACCTGGATCATCACTCGTGGATTCCCGGGGCCCCGTCATGGAGTCGTCAGTCTGGAAGCAGATGATCAAGGGGATGGGTAACGAACTCGGAGGCATCACGATGCGAATTCGACATGCCTTGGTGTCGTTGGGTCTCGTCGTGGCTCTCGTATGTGGATGGTCCGCTACTGCCAGTGTCTTCTCGAGCGACGCAATGGCCAGCGCCACGGCCGTCAGAAGCGGATCGCACTCCAAGCCGCTCACGGTGAGGGTGATGGACGAGAGCGATGCCCGGCATCACGATGACAACGGCGACGACATATCGGCCCCCCAACTCCTCGGACTCGCAGTCGAGATCGAGTCTCCCCGTGAGCTGGAGGAGCCTCCCCGCCAATCCGTTGGAACCACGCACGGGTCCTCCTCATGGAAGGCGTGAACCGCCAGGGATTCGTGGCTCCTCCAGGCATGCCGGGACAACGACTGGCACGCAGTCGAGGAACGATCTTCCAGCAGGGGCGAGTGGTTAGCCGCCCGGCGTCCACTCGATTCCATCGGACCGGGGCGCCTGCTCTCGATAGTCGAGGCCGCCCATGACCACAACCGCCGATCCCGTCCAAACAGCAGAACCGTCCTCCCTCTGGTCGGCTGCGAACGTCGGAGAGCTGAACTGGGGTGGGTACATCGGAGCGGCAGGAAGGGCGGTCCAGGTGTTGGTTGCGGGGTCATAGGCCGCAGCCCCTGGGCCCGGCGCGGGAAGGGTCCCACCAGCAGAGCCACCGATCACGATGAAGAACCGTCCGGTCCATGCGCTGGTGGGCAGTGTCTTGGCGCGCAGCGGCGAAGGTGGTAATGCTCGCCAGGTATCGGTCGTGGGATTGTATGCCGCCCCCTTGCCCACTTCGTTGCCCGGACCGGTATCGCCACCCCAGAGCAGGACCTCTCGGCCCGACCATGCCGCGGTCGCCAGGGCCCGGGCGGGAACGGGGGCAGGAGGCAAGCGGGACCAGGTGTCGGTGGTTGGGTCGAGGCGGGCCCCGTCGCCGTAGGTAGCGGTGAAATCGCTGTTGCGGCCCCCCCAGACGACGAGCTGGCGACCGGTCCACACCACGATTGCGTCCGCACGAGGGGCGAGTCCCGACGGGGGCAGGCTGCGCCATGTGTCGGTAGAGGGGTTGTAGGCGAGCACGACCTCGTGGCCGCTGCTGCCGGGTATCGCGGGGTCGGCGGGGACCGACGACCAGACCAGTACCTCGTGGCCCGTCCATACCGCAGTGGGATCGGTGTTCGGTAGTGTCACGGGCAGAGAGGCGATGGGGTGCCAGGTGTCGGTGGCCGCATCCCAGGCGGCCCCGTCGGTGACAGCAATCGCGTGCTCGGCATCGCCGTCCGGACTCGCCAGACCGCCGGCAACCACCATCTCCGTCCCCGTCCACGCTCCGGCTGCATCCGTCCGGGGCGTGAGAGGTGTCGGCGGTAGCGCGTGCCAGGTGTTCGTCTCGGGGCTGTAGGCGGCCAGGTCGACCGAACCCAGCTCGGCACAGCAGCCCGCACCGGCGACGAGCACATCCGACCCGGTCCAAGCGACAGGGGGTGACACCGGGTTGGGCCCGTCGGGGATCAGGGACCAAGCACCGACATCGCCAGGAACGGTCGTCGTGGTCGAGGTCGGAGTACTCGTCGACGGAGCAGGACTCGTCGTCGAGGTTGCCGCCTTCCCGGATCCTCCACCACAGCTGGCGGCGAAGAAGAGCGCGGTGACCGCAGTCAGACTTGCCCAGCGGTACCGCTTCACGTGGTTCCCTGTCGAGGGCGGACTCACTTCTCGGTTCAGTGCCGAACCGGAGGCCGCCCCAGGACACCATGATCGCGTCACAGCTCTACCGCCCTCCTCGTTCCGCTCAGAATCACAGCATGAGCCGCCCAACCAGCTCTTCGGGAGGGGCTTTGGTCCCACTGTGCCAAGCTTCGACGAGGGGCCGAACTCCTTCGATCACGGGCCTTCCCGTCGAACGTCGTCAGAATGAACCGATCGACCCCTCGATCGCGGTGGATTCCCCACGTGACGTTCGTGGGCAGGAGGTAGACATCCGGTGGGATGAAGGTGGCACGAGGCGAGTCACATTCCTGACCCAGGATTCTGGGCGGCCCCTCGCTGCCGGCTAGAGGCCGGCAGACATGCTCGCCGCCCGCACCTTGGGACGGACTGTGGCTAGGTAGATGGTTGCGACCACCCCTTCGATCAGCCCTACGAACAGGAATCCACCGACCAATAGGACGATCCACAACGTCTTGCTCTTGCCTGCAGCCTGAAACGCTTCCTTCGGGCGACGGATCACGTCGACAAGTGCCCACAGGGCCAGACCGGCGCAAACGATCAGGACCAGGAAGATCCACGAGACTCCCGACGAATTGGAAGAGCTAGAGACCGCCGCTGTAATCATGCCCACCGTCGTTTCGTCTGATCGCGTAGAAGTTGTTCCCGGGCGATGAGACTAGCGGACAGCCCGGTCTCCAGGTTGGGAGGCGGCTCGATCGAAGCCCCACCGCCCCCACCTGCCTCCTATGACCTGCTGAGTGTCGCGATCCGGCGAGAGTACGCAGGGATCGCAGTCACACACCTCGCTTTGCGCGAACCACGGGAGATCCCACACCGGAGCACAACCCCAGCGTCGATTCGGCAGATTGACTTGTTTGGAACCTTGCCTTCATTTAGATTGCGTGGACCCGGCAGCCCGTGCGGCGGATTGCCCATTTGGAAGAGGAGCACGGCGGATGCACATTCGACTTGTTGGTGGACTTGGCGCGGGCATTCTTGCCCTCTTGCTGACCGGATGTTCGTCCTCGGCCTCGTCGTCATCGACTACGGCGAAGGCGTCGACCACCTCGACGACCACCTCGACGACTGGAGCGACCACCGATACCACGGGTGCGAGTTCTGCCCAGGAGCTAGGCACACAGTTCGCCGATGCAGTCGAGGGCGGCTCGCCGGCCTCGTTCTGCACCACCTACGCGGTCCCGTCCCAGGTATCGGAATGCACCGGCGACGTCACGAGTGGGAAGGTCTCATTCAAGGATCTGAAGGTCGGTGACGTGACCGTGCAGGGTAGCCAAGCGGTGATCACGTTGACCGGTACCGCATGCGAGGGATCTCAGTGCGTATCCAATTCCGATCCCAACGCAGCCACAGATCCGGAGTCAGCCGTCTATGCCGGGTCCACATTTGCCGAGGCCTTTGCAACTGCCAATAATCCGAACAGCCAGAATTCTTCGCCGTTCGTGGTTGCCGGCATCCAGCAGGGCGGCGCCTGGTACGCGAGCGGCTTCTAGCCGATCAGCCAAGGTCACGCCCAAGGCGGATCAATGGTCAGGCTGCCCCTGACGTTCGCCGGGAGTAGGGCGTGTGGCACCTCATTCTTCGGTTGGCAGACCCCGGCGGAGCAGCGCGGCACTCCTCAACTGCGGGAAGCATGATCTGTCGTGCCGGGGCTACGGACTGTCACCAAAGGACTTGTCGGGCAACCCGCTCTTGGGGATGCGCGCCGGGATCAGGCGAACCCCCAGGCGATGGATGAGGAATCGCAGAAGCAGCACCGTGCAGATCGCGAGAACGACCGGCAGGGCGACGGCCAGTAGGACGAACGACGTCGTGCCGTGAAGATGAGTGATGATCGCAAAGTTCATGCCGAAATAGCCGGTCACGAAAGTGAGCGGGAGAAACACTGCCGCCACGATGGTCAGCCAGTTGATGACTTCCCCCTGGCGCTCGGACGTCGCGGAACTGAAGGCCTCCATGGCGTCTCGGGTTTCGTCCCTGCAGCCGTTGGCCGCTTCGTACAGTGCCAGGACATGACTCCGGTGGGATTCGAAATACTGCTGCGTGCCCTCCTGCATTCCGGGAAGTCGGTCAACGTCACCCAGAATACTGACGAGATCGCGACGGTACGGCCCGAGCGCACGGATGATGGGAGTGAGGATCTTGCGGACCTCAAGAACCTGCCGAAGGTAGCCAGGCATGGGCGGCCCACCGAGAACGGCAGTTTCCAACTCATCGAGTTCGGCATCTTGACGAGCGAGGACGGACTCGAACGTAGTGGCGAGTGCGTCAAGCACCATGAACAACACCAGCGGCCCATCGTCCTGCTCGCTGTCGCGGAGGCGCTCGTAGCGGTGCCGGGCGTCCGACAGCCCTCGGCACGGCTCGTCGTGAGCCGTGATCAGGAATGACTTGGTGAACACCGCCCTCACCTTGACGAGTTGGTCGGCGTCTCCCACGCCATAGCTGACCCACCGAACCCCATCGTGAGTTTCCGTGAAGTTCGAACGCTGGTCCACATCGGCCAGATACCGCACGCTGTCGTCATTCAATCCGAGTGCAGTCGAGAATCCGGCCGCCTGCTCAGGTTGTAGGTCGGAGAGATCGAGCCAGAAGAACGAGCCGCCCCTCAGTAGCCCTTCGGCATATGCGGGGTTGATGTCCGAATCCACGCCACTTGCTTCGACAATTTCAGCTCTACCGGTCTGTACTCCGCGCTTCGTCATCGATTCGCTCGTAGCACCAGGCACCCGAATGTCGCCACGTCCCCTGACAGACCGTCCCGATCCGGCCGAGCCGGACTCGATCCCTCATCCTCGAGCCCAATCGGTCGGGCAGAGGATCGACCACAGAACGCGAAATTGCCCGACGATGGTTCCGCTTCATTCGACTGCCACGGACAGCCGGACGATCTGAGAACAACCATGTGACCTCCGTCAACGGCCGAGAGGCTGGATCCTGCACACTTCCATGCCACGAACGCCCTCTCCCGGGCCTTCCGAGATTGAGCCAAGCACCATCAGGGCTCGCCGGGTAGGGACGAAGGTCCTCAGGGTCGACCATCCTCCCTGCCCGTCGAGCGAAGGAGCGAGGAGCCGGCGTCCACTCGGTGAGACCGAGCACGTCGAGCCGGAGGTGAACTCACGAAGATCCCCAGCCAGTCCCAGAACAACGATCTGCGACGATATGTCGATGCGGCACAGCGCATGGCGAGCAGAGCTTCTGGTTGGGGTGGTTCTCGTAGGAACGCTCGGAACCGGGGCGACTGCATGCTCGTCGTCGGGCCCGTCGACGGCCGCAACGGGGCTGTGCGGGACGGTATCTGGACCATTTCCGGGTGGTGCAGCGGTCGCCGTGGACACCCAGTCCATCAGAGATGGGGAAATTTCGGGCAATACTGCGCTGGATCAGGTCGCGACCGCCATTCTGAAGGCGCTGCACGAGCACAGCTTCGCGGCCATCGCTGCCGCCAATGATCGACTCGCCGGCGAGTGTGAGCGGTTGGGTATTCCGACCGCGACCCTCAATCCGTAGACCGGGCTGGACGACCGGTCCAGACCGCCGGAAGAGCGTCACGGTATGGCACCTCGGGGATAGGGATCGCGGACCTTCAGGGCCGACCTGTTGACGGCGCCGATTCCCTCAGGGTCGCGGTCCGCTGACGACATCGCGACCGGACCGGGCCATGCGGACGTGGGTCACGGCTGGCGAACACACGTGTTCGACACCTCGGTAGTCGCCGACGCTGGGGCCGAGATCGCCGAAGAGTGGTTCGCCGCTACCCAGCAAGACTGGCACGACCACAAGATGCATTTCATCGATGAGCGACGCACGAAGGTACTGCCTGATCGTGGCTGCACCTCCTCCGACAAGGACATCCTGATCACCGGCCGCTTCGGAGGCTGCGCTGAGGGCTGCTTCGATCCCACCGTCGACGAAATGGAATGTCGTCCCCCCCTGCATTTCGATTGGGGCACGCGGTTGGTGGGTGAGCACGAAGACAGGATGACGAAAGGGAGGCTCCTCCCCCCACCAGCCGGTCCACTCGCTCTCGCCCCACGGGCCACGTATCGGGCCGAACATGTTCCGGCCCATGATGGTGGCACCGACACCAGACCCCCGCTTCGAGAAGAACTCGTCGTCGAGTCCTTCGTATCCGCCGTCACTGTCGATCATCTGTCTTCCGCTGCGGGTGGCGAAGATCCACTCGTGGAGCTGCATGCCCCCGACCCCGAGCGGATGATCGAGATCCTGGTCGGGTCCGGCGGCGTAACCATCGAGTGAGATCGAGAAGTTCCGCACGAGCAATCTGGACATCGACCCTCCTTCTGTGCGCTTCCATCATGGCTCGGCTCGCCATGGTCCTGCTGCCAGATCTGAGCTGCGAACCGGCCCCGGGCATCCCCTGTCAATCCTCGCTGTCGGGCGTGTGGGGCATCGACCGGTCTGTTTGACTGACGGCGTGGAATCAGTGACCTGTCCCGGACGCGGGGCCGAGATCCCCGTAGCGGGAGGCACCTACCTTCTGGAGCACAATCGGGCCAGCAGTCGCCGTCCAACCGGGCGAGCGGTCATTTGCGTTGAGGACTCGGTCCTTCACCACTGCCTTACCGAAGCGTCCCCAGATGCAACATGACCTACCGCCCCCTGCCTGCCCAACTGCCGACCCGGGGCGCCACCTCTTCGATGACGCTACGGGTGGAACCGCAACTTCAACAGCACGGGGGTGGCAATGAGCACTGCCATGACCATCACGCCGAGTGACTCCGTCACCTTCTGAACAGCGGATGCACTGGATGCCCAGATGAAGGCGACGGCGATGATCACGGCGACCAAGGCCGCGAGGTGGACCACCCACTCACCGACCGAACGGTACCGACCGTTGGTGTTCCACACCTCCCCGATCCGATCGGGCAACCGGGGAACATCAGCCTTGGTCACTCGGCGAGGTAGTTGGACCCCATCCATCCGCGGGGGCGCACCGACTGTCGCCCTGTCGGTCTCCCCCGCCATTCGGTCATCGTACATTCGGGTCTGAAGCACGTTGCCCTGTCCCCAGGCGCCGGGTCGAGGTTGCTTGTCGACCGAGTCTGACAGGCACAGGCGATTCAGGTGGCCCGACCTCCGGGAGAGTCACCCCTGCGGCACGAATGGACGCCCCGGCGACCGGAAGCCAGGGCCAGACCTGACTGCCACTGCCAACAGCAGGTCCATGGGGAACCAATTCTCGAACTGCGGGCAATACTCAGTCGATGGGGACGACCAGCGAGGCCAGAACCGACGCTCAGCACATTGAAGCGTCATTCACCGACCCCGACGCTTTCGCCATTCTCTTCGAGCGACATGCCCTGCCACTGCAGCGTTACATGGTCACTCGTGTGGGCCGAGGTGACGCCGAAGACCTCGCCGGTGAGACATTCGCCACAGCCTTTCGGGCCAGAAGGTCGTACGACCTAGGGCGTGCCGACGCCCGTCCATGGCTCTTCGGCATCGCTACCAACCTTGCTCATCACCACTGGCGTGCCGAAGGACGCCGGGCGAAATGGAGTGAAGCCTCTCTTGCTGCTCCAGATGCCGAAGATCAAGCCGACGAAGTTGCCTCCAGAATCGTCTTCCAGAGCCATCGAGGCCCGATCGGCACGGCGCTCGGCCAGATAGACCCAGCCGCACTCGATGTGTTGCTCCTGGTGGCGGGGCCGGGATTCAGTTACGAGGAAGTCTCCGTGGCACTTGGGATTCCCGTGGGCACCGTCCGCTCCCGACTCTCCCGTGCCCGAAGCCGTCTCCGGGAACTACTCGGGGACTCCGGGCAGTACCTCGATGAAGCCTCAGCAGACGAACATGCTCCAACGACAACGAAGGGTACGCCATGAGCACCGAACTGGAGTTGGTCCATGACTACATGGGTGATGTGAAGGTAGAGGAGAGCGAGCTCCTCGCGGCCTGGTCGATCCTCGACTCGGCGATCAACAAGGAACGTGAGATCCAAGCCGGAGCCGTGCCATTCGCTCGCAGACCTGGTGCCCGGAGGTCGCGCCGAGTCGCCCGTTGGTCTGCTGGGATCGCAGCGATCGCTGCGACGATCCTTCTGACGCTTCAGATCCTCCCAGCCTCGAAGGCGACCATCCCCGTGTCGGCCGCCGCTGCTCAGATCGCCAAGCTGGTGGACGGCGTCAAGCCCCTTCCCCCTCTGCGGGAGGGGCAGTGGTCCTCGTATCAGTTGCGCGGGGACCTCACGGCAAACGTGGAGGTGCAAACCGAGCCGCCAACGACCACGTCTGCATCCGTCCCGTTCGACCTGAGCGAATGGTCGAACGCAACCGGAGCATCCTGCACGTCCCAACAGCTCGGCGCAGCGTCGTTTGCGACTCCGGCGGATGCCCAGGCATGGCATGCCGTGGGTCTGGTCGACACACCAGCGAACCAGCCATCGACCGGGTGCAGCATCAACTCCGGGGCAGATGGAATGTTCCCCGTCCTTGACGGGTCGCAACTTCCTCACGACCCTGCGACCCTGGTGACCCAACTGCAGTCGGGACCAACTGGCAAGGGATCCACTGGCATCCCGGAGGTCGACGGAGCCGCATATGACACCCCGGACGACGAGGCAGCCTTCTGTCGACTCACCCTTCTTCTCGTCGGACCGATCGCCGGGGCCTGGCCGGGCCTGGGTCAGGAGCTGTTGCGAACCATGGCCCTTCTGCCCGGGGTCGTCCCTCTTGGAACGAGCACGACAAACTCAGGAAAAGAAGGTCTGGCCTTCACTTCTGGCCCGCAGCCTGGAGTAGCGATTCCAGTCGTGGTGTTGGACCCAAACTCCGGCTCGCTGCTCGAGGCTCGAGATCTCGACATGATGCTGCTGGCGTCGGGAGCGTGGGACTTCGTCGGAAGCTCCTCAGCGCCGGTGGCCAACGACGGTGGGGGCTACGGACTTACCGCACGATGGATCGACCCGGTTGCGTCGCCGGAGATCGTCGATCAAAGCACGCTTCCCAGCTGGACCAGCGGCATCCACATCGTCGAAGCGGTCCTGAAGTCGACGACGACAAGCGCTCAGGTGAACGCACTCGCCCAGCCATTCCTTGCCAAGGGCGACATTTGGGCAGGGAGCGAAGACAAGGCTGGCACGTTGATCGCCAGTGACATCACCGTCGATGGGACTTCAGCTGACGAACGCACGCTCGTTGCAGCACTCACGACTTCGGGGCTATTCGAGAGCATCTCGGTCAAGATGTAAGCGGGCGGCTTCACGTGTCCATCAGGTTCCATGCCTCGAGGAGAGCGTGTCCTCGAACGAGCTCGAGGCCCAGAAGGTCCCAGGCGTTTGACGGGCAGACAGGCGTCGTGAGCGGATGGCCATCAACGTCATCACCTGCTACGACTCGGCCGATGGGTGGAAGGCGGACCGACAGGTCGGTCGCACCGTCCCCGACACCGGGAGCGAGCGTCGTCTTCCCAAGGCTGGAAGCCCACGGATCAGAACGAGCCGCGTCGATGATTGCTATTCCGTGGTTCTCTCCCTTCTTGGATCCGGTTAGCTCAATTGAGACGGCCCTCGACGAACGACTACGAGCAGAGCGACGTCCTTCGGCGGAGGCGGATGAAACGCCGATCGAGGTGGCGGCCGACCGAGATGGACCACGAAGTCACTACCCCAGCGTCCTCGGCCGGGAGCGTCTGGCGAATTCCAGCGCTGCGCGGCATGCCGAGGCACGACGAGGTCTGCTCGGATCAGACGACTACCAGGGCTGACCAATCGCTTGACGAGCGACGTGGTGATCCCGAAAGGCGGGTTCGACACCACTTTGAAGGGACGACGCGGAAGACGGAGATCGGACGCATCGGCGCCCACGACCGTCACGTCGCATCGATTGAACTGATTCCTCAAGTACGCGGCACGCTGTGGATGCAGCTCGATCGCGATGACGCTCGCTCCGACGGCGGCGAGCGCGCGGGTTATCGCTCCGGTCCCCGCACCGACGTCGAGAACAAGGTCACCGGGAACGACGCCAGCGTCTGCGACGACGCGGCGGGCCCAACGACTATCGAGTTGATGCCACCCCCACCGTGGCCCGCGGATCGCGGACACGGCGGACCGTCACCATGAAGCAAGTCATGGGTGGGACCGTAACTCGTTTCCTGAGGCCTGTCACCTGCCGGTTCGGAACGCATCATCCAACGACCGGTGCTCTGGGTCGCGAGCTGCCGTCACCAGCACATCGGGACTACCTGAGGAATCCCGGGCGTCGGATCCTTGGAGGCACTCGCGGTGCCTCGGGTGGTCGTCCGTGATTGGAACCGCTACTGGAAACCCCCGGAGGCTTCTCAGGTTCGCGCCAGTGGTGCGCCGAGTGTGACCCGTCGAGCGGCGTTGAATGCCTCGGTGCCGGCGCGCCAGGTCCGGTCGAGGTCGGACCCGTCGAGGAACCGCTGATCGAGCTCGAGGATGAGCGCTCCGTGGGCGAAGGACCACAATGCTTGGGCTAGGTACGGCTCGCCCACCGCCAGGAAGAACGGCTCACCGGCCCACGCCTCGAGACCAGGGAGCAGCCCAGCGCGGGGAAACGTGCTGGCGGTGATCAGCCGGTACAGCTCGGGATTGGCCAGTCCCATGGCCCGATATGCACCGAGCAGGTCACCGACCGGGTCGCCACACGAGCCTTCCACCGCTGCGTGCATGGCCAGTCCGGTCTCGTCGAGTCCGATCTCCACCAACGCCAGCTCGAGCGCTGGCCGCCCCTTCAGGTGCTTGTACAGCGACGGTGCCCGAATCCCGAGCTCGTCCGCCAGCCGTCGCATCGTCAAGCCATCGCTGCCGACCGCCTCCAGTAGGACACGCGCCGTGTCGATGATCTGGCGCTCCCGTGAGGTGCGTACCCGTGGAGCCGGACGAGGTGGGGCGGCAGGCGCGTCATGGGTCACGACGCCGGGCGGAGGACAAAGACCGGGTGGTTGGGTCCGGCTGCTCGGAGCTCGTCGTCAGAGGAGTCAGCGGAGACTCCTTCGAAGAATACGCCGACCTCTGCCCTCCATCGGCTGAGGTAGGCCCGCAGGACCTCGGGCTTCTGATCGTCGGTCAGCTCGGTGGCTACCCAGTGTTGGCGGGTGCGGCCGAGGAGTAGGTCCAACTGGCCCCCGGCGGCCCGGACGTTGCGGACCCATTGGCCGGTGCCCCGCGCCGAGACGAGGTAGTGGCTGTCGTCGATCGACAGCAGGTTCACCGGCGTCCGCCGGGGTTCACCGGAGGTACGCCCGGCGACCTCGAGGACCCGGCTGCCCCAGACGCTGATCCCGGCTCGGGTGAGCAGGGAGACCGTGGGATTGAAGATGTGCCGGGTGAACCAGCCTGGCTTGCGGTAACGGATCGGGCCGGCCTGGTTCATCGTGACTCCTGATGGGTGGGGGCTAACACTGTTAGCCATCAGAGTAGCTAACGTCGTTAGCCATGTCAACCGATGGGGCACGTCCAGGCCAGAACCCAACTCCCGCCCGGCCCGCCTGGTCGTGTAGGCCGGCAAACGGGGACAGCAGGGGTCATTCTCCGCGAGCGCAATGCCAACGGGGGTCGCCCCGTACGCCAATGAGCTCGGAGCAGTGCGCCGGTAGGCTCACCCACGTGAGGCCATTCTGGCGAGTTGTCGTCGTGGTGACCTGTTCGCTCCTGTGCGGAATGGCGGCATTGGTGGTCAGCGACATCGTCCTCGCCAGGCTTGCCGTCGATTCGCTGACGTCATCCCAGCTCTACGCCGCATGTTCCGGAGCTGCACGTGTCCTCCCGCCGGTCACCGGCCGCACGGCATCGAACGGTCATGGTCTGGTGATCTGGTCTGACACCTCGCCGTGCTTCCGTACGGTCTCGTGGCGCTGGACAGCACCATGGTTTGCCTCATTCGGATTGGTTGCCGGGGCGGTTGCCTCCCTCATCGTTCTGCGGGGGCGCAAGGAGCCACCTTCCGGCACGCCCGAGGTACCTGTCCTGCCCAGCACCATCTGAACCTGTCCCCTGCCAGGGAGAGTGTCGCAGTCCATCATGAGCGGGGCACCGGCTGGCCTACCCGTGAAGATCCCCAGGCGGGAAGAGGCAGGCGTCGCAAGGTGACGCCACTTGACGGGTGAGGGTGCACCCTGGTCATGCCAAGGGATCCGATCGCGAACCGGGGTGCCCGACCGGATGACCGGGCAGCTCGACCTGCCGTTCCGCCGGGTCGAAGCAGGCGGTCTCCGCATCCAGTCCGAAATCTCCGCGAACCGATCCCGTGGCCGCTGCGTCAGTATCGGTAGCGAGGAATTCGATCGTGGCGGCCGGCACACGCTGGCGGGACGAACCGAGGAGGTGACCTGAGTGGGCAGCGATGGACATCCGGAGGACATCGAGGCCTGGCTCGAGGAGGGGTACGTGACCTCCTTCCGCACTGCCTGCCTCATCCTCGGCAACCGGGCGGACGCCGAGGAGGCGGTGCAGGAGGCATTCCTCCGGGCGTGGCGGTTCCGGACGTCCCTCGCGCCCGGCTCAGACGTCCGACCGTGGCTCTACCGCGTAGTGGTCAACACCTGCAACTCGAAACTGCGATCGGAGATCCCTCATCGGGACCGACGCACGGGAGACGGCGACCTCGACGGCCTGTCGGCGGCAGGCGACGGATCTGCTCAGGTTGAGCAGTCGGGTGACATCGTCCGGGCCCTCCAGTCGCTGCCCCTGCATCTCCGGGTGGTTGTCGTGCTCCGCTACTATGCCGACCTGACCGAACGGGAGATCGCCACCGCCATCGGGCGCCGCCCGGGGACGGTGAAGTCGAGGCTCCACGAGGCGAGGCGGCTGCTGGCCGTGCACCCGGCGCTCCGCTCGCTCGACGACCAGTCGGAGATCAAGGACTCGGAGGTGGCTGAATGACCATGATCGACGAAGAGTCGCTGCGGAACCTGCTCGCTGAGGCGGCGAACGGATTCCCCGTGTCCGAGGACGCGATCGAGCGGATCGAACTGGCGGCGTCCGGAGGGAGCTCGAGGGCGGAGGTCGTCCGCTCGATGGTCCCCCGCAGCCGGTGGGGACGCGTCGCCCTGGTGGCAGCGGCCGTAGCGATCGTGGCCGGGGGCGTGACGGTCATCGCCGGAGTGCCGGGAAGTTCGCCGGGGCATCGCTCGGTCGCCGGACCCTCGGTCGCCGCCCCTGGCAACCCGGGCGCGGCACCATCGACCACCCTGCCGTCGGGCTCGCAGACGCCCGCCGGGTCGTCCTCGACAGCTGCCGGAGGCGGCGAGGGTTTCGGAGTGAATGCACCGGCGCAGCCGAATCCCGGCCAGAGCACATCGACCACGTCGCCGGCACCGCTCCCGAGTGGCATCGTCGGACAGTCGGCCAAAGTGGTGACGACCGGCACGATCGACCTGGCGCTGGGCAGAGACCCGCTCGAGCCGGCGGTCAGCAGGCTGACCACGATCGCGATCGGAGCCGGCGGATTCGTGGCACAGTCCGCTGTTCAGGTGGGACCGTCGAGTGGCCCGGCGCCGGCTTCGGGGACCATGGTCCTCCAGGTCCCCCAGGCGGCGTTTTCCACCGTGCTCACTCAGGTGCAGGCGATCGCCAAGGTCACGTCGATGACATCGACCTCGACCGATGTCACGGGTCAGTACGTCGACCTCCAAGCCCGGATCGACGCGCTGCAGGCGAGCCGACAGCAGTACCTCACCATCCTCACCAAGGCCACCTCGATCGGTGACATCCTGGCGGTCCAGAGCCAGCTGGACACCATCCAGAGCCAGATCGAGCAGCTGCAGGGCCAGCTCAACCTCCTGAACAGCCAGACAACCTATGCATCGCTGACAGTGTCGCTATCCCAGTCGGGTCACCGGCCTCCGCCCCCGCCCACGCCCCAGTCGGGTATCGGCCGGGCATGGCAGCAGTCGGTGGGCGGCTTCACGTCGGGATTCGAGTGGCTGGTGCGCATCGCCGGTCGCACGGTGTTCGTGCTCCTGTGCCTGGCCGTGATCGCCTTCGTCGGGAAGTGGGCGTGGCGCGCATGGCGGCGACAGTTGCTCTGACGGGAGGCGATCGCGCCGCGAGGGCGGGAGCACCCCGGTGAACGACACCCTGTGACCAGGGCGATCGTTGTCGTGCTGGCAGTGGGGTGAAGCCGATGGTGTCGCCTTCCTCGACCTGGCACCAGGGCTGTCCGTCTCGAGCGAAGACGGGGATGTCCGTGAAGCTCGGGGGGACGTCGTGGGTCCTCCCGATGCCCTGCAGGCTCTCATCCATCGCCAGAAGAGCAACGGTCAAGGCAATTGCTTGGAACTCACCTCGTCTTGCCCATTCGTGACCATCACGTATCGGCATTCACACCGGAAGTACCCGGTCGCGGCGACGATCAAGGTGGTCGACGGGTTCGTGGTGGAGGAGACCTTCGTGGTCCACGACTTCAACCACCAAACGAACAGTGGCAGTGGCACGGTGCGGCACTCGGGGATCGACACCTCCCACGCCTGACTGCGCGCGCAATCGGAGTGTGCCCGGCCGTCGTCCCATCTCGGCGCCTGTCACTGACCACCGGGTCGGCGCCCGGCAGCGCCGCACGAGGTGACCAACACCTCCGGCGCCCTCACCGCGACCTCCTCGCTTGGAGAGTTGTCGATTTCACGAATGCGTCCGCCTCAGCCCCATCGTTCCCGGTAGTGGCCTTGCGACGATGTCGTGGTCTCCAGCACCGGTCGGTGGCAAGTGCCGGAGATTGCTCGTGGCTTCCGGGATGGGGCGGCGCCTCCGGGATTCTCCCTCTACGTCTGCGGTCGATGTCGTCCGAGAGAGACGTGACATGCTGACATCTGTTGTTATTCTGTCACCGTGAGGATCGATTCATCCATCGACCAGCGCCTGTTGGACGCCACGCTCGATGTCGCAGCAGTGCATGGGCTGAGGCACCTTTCCGTAGGGGATGTAGCCAAGCAGGCGGGCCTGTCCCGTCAAACCCTCTACAAGCACTTCGCCAACAAGGAGGAACTGATCAGTAGAGCCGTACTGCGGGAGGCGGGCCGGATCGTCGAATCGGTCCTTGCTGCGGCGAGGCAACAGGACAGCCCGTTCGGGAAACTCGAGGCGGCCATCTACGAGACGCTCCGCCAAGTTCGGAACCATCCGCTGCTCGACCGGCTCATCGCCACCGAGCCCGAAGCACTCCTGCCATTGCTGATCGAGGAACAGGGCGCCGTGCTCGATGCCGTGCGGGTAGTCGCGAAGGACACGATCGGGGGACTATTCCCTGAAGTCGCCGACGCCGATGTCCAAGCGGGTGCCGATCTGTTGAGCCGCATGCTCTTGAGCTACGCGGTACGGCCTCCTGACGACCCTCCCGAAACGGTGACACCGTTTCTTGCCCGCGCCGTGATCGCCTGCTTGTTCTCGTCCGCCGTCACCTTCACCGGTGTCGGAGTATCCCTCACACCGGATCAGGTTCGGTGATGGGCTCGTCCTTCCGCAGGTGCACGTCGGATCGTCTACCTCCGTGGGGTGACGCCCTGGCCGAGATCCACGCTGCACGCGTCGAGATCGAGGACATCCGCTACGAACTGAAGGAAGCGGAGATCGAGCTGTCACGGGTCATACGTGTGGCGCGGGACATCGGTGTCCCGTGGGAGCACGTTGCCACCGAGCTCGGTCTTGCGACCGAATTCGTCAGGCGGACGTTCGACACCAGCCGCCAGGTCTAGAGCAGGCAGGGTGGACCCGCCCTTGCGTTCGTGACGAGCCCGATCGTCCGGGCGTCATGTGGTCTGCACCTGTGAGAACATCGAGCACAGAATGCGGGTCCGGACCTCTTTGCTGCTGTCAGTCCGCGCCGCGCTGTGCCTCACGCTCCCGCTCGTCGTCGGATTGGCTACCAGTCACGTTCGCGAGGCCACGCTGTTCTCCCTTGGTGCGCTCTGGGCGGTGAGCCAGGACGGGCTCGACGCATGGCCGGTCCGGAGCCGGCGCCTCCTCGGACTGGCTCTGTCGGTGCTACTGGGATTCGGCATCGGCGCCGCGGTGGGAGTCTGGGTCACCGACTCGGGTGCTCGGATCGTGATCCTCGGGCTTGCAGGAGTGGCCAGTGGCTACCTCCAGGCCTCGGGGCTTGCATCGTTCGGGGCGTACGGTCTCATCGGAGCGGTCGTCGGAAGCGGCATCGCCACTCCGGGAACGGCATGGTGGATACCGATCGCTACGTCGTTGGGGGCACTGTGGGTGTGGGCGGTGGCCGCTGCCATGGACAGAAGGAGCAGGCATAGCGTCCTTCGGCGAACCCTCGCCGACGCCTTCGATGCCCTCGGTCGCGGAGTCGCGTCGATCGGACGGGACGACATGTTCACGGTCCGTTCAGCTGCGCTCCGGGCGCTGGACGTCGCCCAGGATGCCGTAGGCACTCGTCGCCCCCGACGGAGGGTCGTTGAGGGAATAGCCATCCGACAGTGCATGCTCGTCGCGCTGCAATGCGGGGAGCTCGTCTCGTATCTGGCTGCGCTGGAGGCGCCACCGCGTCGGATCGCCGAGATGGCTGACATAGCCGAAGGGCTGCGCACCGGCTCGGCGCATCAGACCGTCGAGTACCTCCAAATGCGTTCGAAGGATCGCGACGCAGCGATCTATCCCGAGCCGGTGGAGAAGGCCCTCGAGATTCCGTCAGTCGAGCGCGCCCGTGCCTGGTCTCCCCGTCCGATCGCCCGCTTCCGCCCGCCATCGAGGGAGTGCGTCCGATTCGGGATCTTGCTCGGGGCGTCCGTTGCAGCGGCCACAGCAGTGACGATCGCCGTCCGGGGGCCGCACGGTTTCTGGCTACCGATGAGCGTTGCGTTCATATTCCGTCCCGACCTCGGGCCGGTGATCAGCCGGGCGGCAGCGCGGACGGTCGGAACCTTGATCGGAGTCGCGGTCGCCGGCCTGGTGGCACTCGCAGGGAATCCACCGTCCGCGCTCATCGTGCTGTCGTGCGTGATGGCGGCCCTGATGCCGGCAGCGACCCGGCGGGGTCACGCGTACGCCGTCATCACATTCACCCCGATCGTGTTCGTCTTCATCGCCATGCTCGGGAACGAACGGGGACTGTTCGGTGCTCGCGTGCTCGACACCGCGCTCGCGGCAATCCTCGTGCTCGCGGTCGATCTCGTTGCCTGGACGACGTCGCCGTCCTTGCGACCCGACGCCCAGCTGGCGCGAGCTGAGACTGCCGTCGGCGTGTATCTGCGGTGTCGCCCTGACACGGCTCTCGCCGACCGAACTCTCGCCAGGCGGACGGCGTTCCGGGCGATCGCTGACGCCTCGGCCGCCCAGGCCATGGCGGATCGGGAACCGAAGATCCTCCATCGAGGTGATCCCGAGGTGCAGGAGCAGGCAGACGCGCTCCTCCGACAGCTCGACAGGCACACCGTCAGCCTGGTGGAGGCGGGGTAGTGATGATCCTCGAGAGTGACGCCGTTCCAGATCCCCTGCTGGGGTCCCGATGGAAGAGAGTCGGGGCTAGGAGCGTGGGTCAGAACTTGCAATTGACGAAGTAGTCATCTGATTCGCGATTTGGCGGTGGGTCAGCAAGAATTCTGGACATGGCAACCGACCCCGCCGAGGACGTGCTGTTCG
>JBEKRV010000028.1:0-47391 GCA_049517675.1 Acidimicrobiales bacterium | reverse complement strand
GGACAATTCCGCTCCGCCGACGGCTGCCGTGACCGATCCGGAGATCGCGCCGCCGACGACCAGCTGCGCATCGATCGAGCCGACGGTGGAACCCGAATTCACCTGCACGCTGAACGCCGTATTCGCTGAGGACGCGTCCTCCCACCACTGGGTGGCGTAGCCGCCGCTGTTACCACAGCCCTCCGAGAACTCGACCGTGTACTGATTCTGGGCCAGTCCCGTCACGGTGTAGGTCCCGTCGGACGCAGTCACCGCACTTCCCGCGGGGGTGAACCCGGGTTGCCCGTACCCCGGTCCGTCGACAGACACGCAGATACCCGACAACGGAGCTCCGCCGACGGCTGCAGTGACCGATCCCGAGATCGTTCCGCCGGTCACCAGCTGCCCGTCGATCGAGCCGATGGTGGATCCTCCGGTGATCGACACGGCGGTCCCCGACGCCTGTGACGCCGCTCCATCCCACCACTGGGGCGCGTAGTTGCCCGTGTTCCCACAGCCGATCGAGAATTCGACCGAGTACGAGTTCGGCGCCAGGCCCGAGATCGTGTACGAACCGTCGGACGCGGTGGTCGCGCTCCCGGCCTCGCCCCCGGGGGGTGTCGCTGTCACGCAGATGCCGGCGAGCGCGGCTCCCCCGTTCGCGGCGGTCACCGTTCCACTGATCGAGCCCGTGGTCCCATCCGCTGCAGCCGGAAGCGCAGCCGACAGCGACCCGGCCCCCAACGCGAACATCGCCGCCACCGCGACGGCAATCCGAACGATCCGTGAACGCTTCATCGGCCGATCCATCCTCTCGAAGCTCGTGTAACGGGTCCCCTGAACATCGCTGCAAGCCTGCACGGATCGCCGCCGCGCCCACAGAGGCTTTGGTACCGATTCCTGCGGTGCCCGGGAAGAAGGGACCTAGTGCCCCTTGCGGTGTCGTCGGTGCGAAAGGTCGGGCATGTCAGTCCTCTGGTGGCCCTGGTCCCGGCACCGCGAGTCTTCCGGCCCTACCGCGCGGAAAGCGGGCGCCGTACGGTGGAGCGGTGACGACCGCCGAACGACCGACCGCCGAACGACCGACCGCCGGACCATCCGGTGGCGAGGAGGTCGTCCACCGCGCGCTGATCGGCGCCGAGCTGGCCGAGCTCGAGTCGTCGATGCGTCGGGCCGAGGCGTCCCGCCGGGCCGACATCGACGCGTGCGATCCCGTACACCGGCGCGGTGCGGCCAACCTGGTGCACTACCTCGCGCTCCGCCAGGGCGACGTCCATCACCTGCAGCGATGGCTGGGCGAGCGCGGCCTCTCCTCGCTCGGGCGGTGCGAAGCTCACGTGCTCGCCACCGTCGAGAGCGTCCGCGCCGCCTTGGACGGTACGGCGCCGATCTTCGGGCCGGCGATCCAGAGCTTCGAGGAGGGCCGCGCCGCTCTCGACCACAACACCGACGCGCTCTTCGGACCGAGACCGGAGGGGCGGGTCCCCCGGATCATGATCACCCTCCCCACCGAGTCGGCGGACGACTACCCGCTGGTCCGTCACTTCGTGGCCCTGGGCATGGACGTCGCACGGATCAACGGGGCCCACGACGGCCCGGACGCCTGGGAGCGGATGGCCCGGCACGTCCGCAGCGCGTCCATCGAGGTCGGCCGACCGTGCCGGATCTCGATGGACCTCCCCGGGCCGAAGCTGCGGACCGGCCCGCTCACCGAGGGTCCCCAGGTGGTCAGGTTGCGCCCCACACGGGACCTGCGCGGCGTCCCGGTCACGCCGGCGGTGGCGATGCTGGTCGACCGGCGCGGACCTGTCGGGCCGTCGACGGAACTCCCCGTCGATCCGGCGTGGGTCGGTCGCCGCCACCCGGGGGACCGGATCCACCTGGTCGACACCCGGGGGTCCCGTCGCCAGCTCCGGGTGACCGGGGTGGGTGACGGGCGGTGCACGGCCGAGGTCTGGGACACCACCTACGTGGAGACCGGCACCGCGCTGTCCTGCGGCGACGACACCACCCTGGTCGGCGAGCTTCCGAGGCTTCCCCAGTACCACCTCCTGCGGGTGGGCGACACGCTGGTCCTCTCCCGCGACCAGGCTCCGACCGCACCGTGGCGCCACGGCCAGCCCGGGCTCGCCCGGATCGCGTGCTCCTACCCCGAGGCGTTCGGGGCCGCCGGCATCGGGCACCGGGTCGTCCTCGACGACGGGGCGATCACCGGGGTCGTCGAATCGGTCGCCGCCGACGAGGTCCACGTCCGGATCGTCTCCGCCGCCCCAGGGGGTTCACGGCTGCGGGCGGAGAAGGGGATCAACCTGCCCGACACCGACCTCGCCGCCGTCGCGGTGAGCGACGCCGACCTCCCGCTGCTCCGGATCGCCGCGGCGCACGCCGACATGGTGGCCGTGTCGTTCCTGCGCCACGAGCACGACGTCGACGACGTGCACCGGTACCTCGGGCGTCTGGGCGCCGAGCGCCTCGGGCTCGTCCTCAAGATCGAGACCACCGCGGCATTCGCCAGGCTGCCCGAGATCCTCCTCCACGCCATGCGCTCCCCGCTGGTCGGCGTGATGATCGCCCGCGGGGATCTGGCGGTGGAGGTCGGCTTCGAGCGCCTCGCCGAGGTGCAGGAGGAGATCCTCTGGCTGTGCGAGGCGGCGCACCTGCCGGTCATCTGGGCCACCAACGTGCTCGACCAGCTCGCCCGGACCGGACGGCCGTCACGGGCCGAGGTCACCGATGCCGCGATGGGACAGCGTGCGGAGTGCGTGATGCTCAACAAGGGCCCGCACATCGACGAGGCCATCGCCGTGCTCGACGACATCCTGCGCCGCATGTCCCGCCACCAGCGCAAGAAGGCCGCCGTGCTGCGGCCGCTGCACAGCTGGGCCGTTTCCTGAGCCCGTCGGACCGGACCGCCGCTCAGGCGGCCGGCCGACTCCCCTCGGGAGCCAGCACGTCGAAGACGATGTCGGCCATCCCGAACCCGGGCTCCACCAGCCGCCTTCCGTAGCGCCCGACCGGCTGGCGACGGAGCATCAGCGAGTGGTACACGCCGGCAGCGCTGATGTCCCCGGCCAGTTGGGCCCCGATCACCCGGTCGTCACGGAGGTACACGGCCCGCAGGTCGTCGCCGTCCTCCCATCGCAGGACGTCGTCGGGAGCCTCGATGGTGCCGATCGAGACGATCGGCACGCCGAGGTGCTTGAGGCTGTTCATCGCCTCGGCCCCGTCGTAGCGGATGCCGGCGCCGAGGAGGTTGGCGGCGGCGATGGGCGCCTGGGCCACGGCGTTGGGGAAGATGGCGTGCACGAACCGCTCACCGGTGAACCGGTCGATGGCCTCGGCCACGTCGCCGGCCGCGGTGATCCCCGGCACCGAGGTGGCCAGGCCCTCGTCGACCAGGACGCCCCACCTGGTGTCCACGCCCGACCCCCCGAGGTACTCGATGTGCGGCTTGACCCCGGTTGCCGCCACGATCAGGTCGCCGTCGAGGACGGTGCCGTCCGCCATCCGGACCCCGGAGGCCGTCGGGTCGCCCACGATCGCCGTGGCCTCGACACCGAGGCGCAGGGTGACGCCCCTCGCCACCAACGCCGCCTCGGCCACCGCGGAGGTCACCGGGTCGAGCGCCCGCGGCATGACCCATCCACGCCGGCCGATGATGGTCACGTCCACGCCCAGGTCGGCGAGCAGCAGCGACAGCTCGACCCCGATGAACCCGTTCCCCACGATGAGCGCCCGGGTGGCCTGGCCGCTCCGCACCCGACCGATGAGCTCGGTGGCCGTCCGCAGCGACTTGAAGTCGAGCACCCCGGGGAGGTCGGCGCCCTCGAGGGGCGCGTACAGACTGCTTCCCGAAGCCAGCACCAGACCGTCGTAGCCGATCCTCCCTCCGTCGCCGAGGACGACCTCCCGGTTGTCCGCGTCGATCGCCTCGACACGGGCACCACGGCGCTCGTCGATCCCGAGGCGGTCCGCCACGTCGGCGCCCTTCCAGTAGAGGGTCTCGTCCCGCCCGGTCAGGAAGTGGTCGGCCATCGCCGGCGGCGAGTACGGAGGACTCTCCTCGGCCGAGAGGGCCACCACCGATCCCGACGGGTCCAGTCGGCGCAGCGTCTCGGCCGCGGTGATTCCGGCCGGTCCGGTCCCGATCACCACCGCCCGCATCAGGACACGCTCCCCACCGCGACCGGAACCGCTCCGAACAGGCAGTCGCCCAGACGGGCCACCGCGTCGCCCAGGGCCGAACCGTCGAGCAGGCGATCCACCGCCGGATCGCACTCGAGCGCCGAGGTGTCGTAGGGGAGGACCGTGGTCGACACGAAGGACACCCGCCCGAACCGTCCGACATGACCGAGCGCCCGGGCGACGTCGGTCCCCGACCGGGACCGGTTGACCACCAGGTGGAGCTGGTCGATGCCCAGGTCGGAGGCGAGGCGAGCCGCCTCCATCCCCACCTGGACCGCGTTCGACGTCGGATCCACCACGACCACCGCGGCGTCGAATCCGCGGGCCAGCGAACGCCCGAAGTGCTCCACGCCGGCGTGGGTGTCCATGAGCACGACGTCCCCGGGGTGCAGGTGCATCCCGGCCACGGCGGCCGACACCAGGGCCGTCTCGGGGCACAGACAGCCCCCACCGGCCTGACGCACACCCCCCATCACCACCAGCCGGACCCCGTCCGGGGCCGCGACCGAGTGCCGGCTGACCAGGTCCGAGGTGTCCGGGTTCAGCCGGAGCATGCCTCCGGCGCCCTCACCCGGGCGGGCTCCGGTCTTCTCCTCGACGTAGTCGGCGTCATCGGCGACCGGCACGATCGACGCGGCCACCACCGGGTCGACACCGAGCGTGGCGGCGAGGTTCTGCTGCTCGTCGGCGTCGACGGCCACCACGCTCATGCCGCGACGGGCCGAGATGCGGGCCAGCAGGGCGGTGACCGTCGACTTGCCGACCCCTCCTTTGCCGACGACGACCATCCGGGTCCCTCCGGCGTGCGCCCCGCCGGTCTCCGCCGCCTCGCTTCCGTGGGTCCCACAGGTCCCGCACACGGCTCAGGCTCCGGATCCGGCGACAGGTGCCGACGGACTGCCGATCGGCACCGCCTCGACGTCGACGAACGGCAGACCGAGCGCCTCGCGCTTCCTCTCGATGTGGCGCCGGATCCACAGGGCGGCCGCATCGGGGTCGGGCTCGACGACGAATTTGGCGCCCACCACGTCGTCCAACCCGCCGGCCAGGAGGGCCACGACGTCGGGACTGCCGAAGACGGGGGGCTGGACGCCGAGGACCGTGGTGACGCCGGAGGCCACCACGTAGGCGCCGATGGCCACCGCCTTCTCCGAGTACCACTCCGGAGCCGCCCCGGCCAGCGGGAGCTGGTCGATGTCGACGCCGAGGTAGTCGGCGAGCGCGGCGGCCAGCACCATGACCCGGCTGTTGTCGACGCAGCTCCCCATGTGGAGGACCGGGGGGATCCCGAGGGATTCGCAGACCGACCGCAGACCCGGGCCGGCCATGGCGGCGGCCTCGGGGAGCATCTGCCCCGCCTTGCCGTTGGCCACCGCCGCACACCCGGTCACCAGCACGAGGATGTCGTTCTCGATGAGCTGCCGGGTGAGCTCGATGTGCTCGAGATCCTGCGGGAGCTTCGGATTGTTGCACCCGACCACGGCCACCGCCCCCCGGATCGTCCCGGCGGCGATGGCGTCGACCAGGGGCTTGGGGGAACCACCGAGCGCGCCCAGGATGGCCTCCACCGAGAACCCACCCATCATCCTGACCGGTTCGACCGGGATGCGCACCCGATCGTGGTTGCGGTCCGCGTAGGCCTCGACCGCCATCCGGACGATCTCATGGGCGATCTCGGCGCCCCGCTTCGGATCGAACGAGACGTGGGTGGCGCCGGTGAACTTGGCCTTGTCGGAGGTCGAGATGATCTTGGTGTGGTAGCACTTCGCCACGTCGACGACGGCGGGCATGATGCACTGGTAGTCCACCACCATCGCCTCGAGCGCACCGGTGATCAGGACCAGCTCCTGCATGAGGTGGTTCCCGGCGATGGGCACTCCCCGACGCATGAGCAGTTCGTTGCCGGTGCAGCAGAGGCCGACGACGTTGATCCCGGTGGCCCCGAGGGACCGGGCCAACTCGACGAGCTCGGGATCCTGGGCGGCGGCCACCACCACGTCGGACAGCAGCGGATTGTGCCCGTGCATGGCGATGTTGACCTGATCCCTCCGGAGCACGCCGAGGTTGACCTCGGACATGACCGGCTCGGGCGTGCCGAACATCACGTCGGACAGCTCGGTGGCGATCATCGATCCGCCCCAGCCGTCGGACAGTCCGGTGCGCAACGCGTGGAGGAGGGTGTTGACGTAGTCGTTGTCCACCCCCATGTGGGTGCGGTGGAGCATCTCGACGTTCTCCCGGTCGATCCCCCTCGGGGTGATGCCGAGACCCTCCCACTTGTCGCGCCGTGCCTCGGGTACCCGCCCCACGAAGGACAGCGTCCCCCGCCGACTGCCGTAGTCCTCGATGAGGACGTCGGCCAGGTCGCTCCCGACCTCCTCCGGCGAACGGCCCTCGGTGGCCACCCCGAGCTCGGTGGCGAGGCGCCGCAGCTTCTCCTCGTCGGCGATGGCGTAGCCGGTGGTGTCCCCGTGGGCCAGGGAACGGAACGTCTCGAGGACGTCACGACCGTGGTCCGAGTGCGACGAGGAGCCCGCGGCGATGGTGCGGCCCAGGTTGCGGGCGACGATCACGTCGGCCCCTGCGCCGCACACCCCCTTCTGCGGACCCTCGCCGAACGGGTCGATCCGGCACGGCCCCATCGCGCAGTTGCGGCAGCTGAGGCCGAGCGAGCAGTAGCCGCACTGGGGCTGTTGCGCCTCCAGGCGGTCCCATACGGTGTCGATGCCACGACGCCGGGCCTCGTCGATCATGGCCTGGGCGTCCTCGTTGATCGTGAGGCGCCGCGCTCCGCCCGTTCCGTTGCCGTTGGTCCGGCTCATGATGTTCCTCCCTGTTCGCCGTCTGCGTCCTTCGTCATGGCTCCGGCACCGTTGCCGGCGGGCCGACCCGGGTCCCACCCGGCCGCGGCCCCGGCCGCCGTCTCCGTGGCCCGGCCCCAGGCCCGCCACCCCGCGAGCGGATCGCCGCCAGGTGCCGGTGTGGCTGTCGCTCCGGACGCGGCCAGCACCGCCCCCGCCTCACGGAGACTGCCGGCGGCGACCAGCTCGTTGATCTCCCCGTAGACCAGCGCGTCCACCTTGCAGATCTCGGCGCACGCCGGCGTCCCGCCCTCGCGCAGGCGGTCCACGCAGCCGTCGCACTTCACCGCGACGGCGATCGAGGGGTCCGGACCTCCGGCCAGGGGATGGAAGGTGACGACGTCGAAGGGGCACACCACCGCGCACATCGCGCATCCGATGCACCGTTTCGGATCGACCAGGACCAGGTCGAACTCGTCGTCACGGGTGATGGCCCCCGAGGGGCAGACCTGCAGGCACGGGGCGGGGTCGCAGTGGCGACAGCGGTTCGGGAACGCGAGCGTCGCGACGGGACCGGCCTCGACGTGGACCCGCTTGCGGGGCACGGGCCTCTCCAGGAACGCCACCGACTCGTCCCGGCTCGCCGAGTGCTCGACCGCGCAGGCCAACTCGCACTGGAGACAGCCGATACACCGCTCGGGATTGACGAATACGGTCTGCATCGTCCCGCTCCCTTCCCCGACGGAAAGGCACGCTGCCCTCCCATACTTCGATTGTCAGCAGTCGGGGGGTTCTCCACCAGAGTAGAAAGTCACCGGGGGCTCCCGGGCCCGCGGGGTCGCGTCGGACCCAGCCCCGTCGTTCCGGTGTCAGGCCCCGCAGACCACCGCCGGGCCGGGTTCGGGAAGGGCGTTGACCGCGGCGAGGTTCACCGCCGTGCACCGCTGCAGCCACGCCAGCCGGCCCGGCGGGAGCACGTCGCACACCCAGTCCCAGTGCAGCGAGACGGCGTCCCCCGGGGCGACGGTCGGGGCGAGCCCGATCCCGTCGATTCCGAGACGGGCGACCTCGACGCGCTCGGGACCCAGTGCGAGCCGGGATCCGTCGAAGACCAGCGTGGCGTTCCGCACCGTGGCCGTGTCGCCGCTCACGGTCTCGACGACGCCCCAGCGGATCCGGCACCGGTCCAACACGGTGAGGGGCGGACCCTCCATCCCGGCCCGCAGCAGGCCGAGCCAGGGGTACACCGCGAAGACATGGAAGCTGTGCTGGCAGACGCCCCCGAGCGGCGCCGCCGCGGCCATCGCCCCGAAGCGCGACCCGACCCGCCGCTCGAACCGCTCGTCCAGCGAGGTGACGAGGGCGGTGGCAGGCACCTGCCCGAGGAGCCCGTTCCCGACCCAGTACGCCTCGACCACCCGCTCGTCCAGCGGGTCGCCGATCCCGTTGCACCCGGCGATCAGCTCGAGGTAGGGCCAGGCACCGGTGAACCCGGTGGCCAGGTGGGAGAGCTCGCGCAGGTCGGTCCCCTCCCCGGCGGTGCCGAAGAGCGCCCCGGCATCGGCCGGGCCGCAGTAGCCGAGCTCGTTGGGCGGGTAGGCGTAGCGCGCGAACAGGAGGGGCCCGGGGGTGGTCACGCCGGAACCCGCTCCGGGGCCCGCCATGCGACCACCAGGGTGCCGGCGCCGACGAGGACGAGCCCTCCGAGCTGCGGCGCCAGGGAGGCACTGCCTGCCAATGCCTGGAGCACCGCGGTCACCACCACGCTCGCCACCAGCATCGACGTCACGTCCACGGCCCGGGCACGGGCCAGTGCGGTCATCCAGGTGGCGACGTAGGCCGCCAGCAGGAGCCCCGTGAGCAGCACCCATCCGACCGCGCCGGCACCGAGGGAGGTCAGGCCGGCCAGCGAGCCCGTGGCCGCGAGGTAGACGACCAGGGTCACCCCACCCACCCCCATCCGGACGAGCGAGATGGTGGCGGGGGCCACGTCGGCCAGCAGGCGACGGGCCACGACGACCTCGACGGCCCACAGCCCGGTCGAGGCCATCACCAGGGCGTCGCCACTGCTCCACGCCAGGTGCCCGGACTTCACCGACAGGACGGCCTCGCCGGCCAGCAGCAGTGCGATGGCGCCCACGTTCCAGCCGTTGAGCCGCTCGTGCAGGAAGAAGATCCCCAACAGCGCCACCCAGATGACCAGGCTGTCCCGGTCGAGTGCCGCCGGCGTGGCCGTGGTACGGGCCAGTCCGTCGAAGAAGAGGACGAAGGCGATGCCCCCACCCACGATCCCCACATAGGCCAGGCCCAGCCAGTGGAGCATGCCCGGCCTGCCCGAGCCCCTCGTGCCCAGGGCCCACGAGGACCGCTCCGGCGGATCCACCCACCGGGACTCGACCGACGGCGCCACGGACGACCGTCTCGACACGGCCACGGCCGTCCCGATGCCGAGGACGGCGAACGCCACCAGGTTCTTCGCCGTCGTGTACACCGCCGGGGACGGGACGGCATGGACGCCGTAACTGTTGACGAACACGGAGACGCCACTGATGAGCGCGGTGATCCCGGCCACCGCCACCCCGCCGATCCCGACCGGGGCCGCCGCACGGCGCACCCCGGTCACCGGGCCACCTCCGGACGGGACGCGGCGAGCAGCTCGGCTGCCACCGCCTCGGCCTCGTCCCGGTCCACCCGGTCGATGGCGTAGCCGCTGTGGACGACGAGCCACTCCCCGGGTTCGGGAGCGGGACCGTCCAACGCCAACAGCGACACCCGGTGGCGCCGGCCGTCGACGTCCTCCACCACCACGACGGCCGTGCCGTCGGCGGCCACGACACGGTGCAATCGGCTGGTGCACATCATCCGACCTCCTCGATCAGTTCCCTCACGTGGCGGGCGGCATGGGGAACGGCTCGCTCGACGGCGGGGCTCAGGCCCGTGCCCTGGCCGAAGTCGCCTCCCTCGATCCCCACGACCACCACCCGTCCCGGTGCCTCGCCGACCGCCCGGGACAGCCGCAGCACCCCGGCCAGCCCGATCCCGTGGGTGCTCGTGGTACCCCGTGGCTCGGACGGGTGACCGCCCGACATGTCCGTCGCCTCCGGGTCGACCAGTTCGATGAGCTCGACGCTCCCCGGATCGGCACCCGAGCGCACCGCGTCGATCACCACGGCGAGGTCGGCACCGTCCCACAGGCCGAGCAGGTCGAGCGGCTCGGCGATGGGCCCCATCCGGTCCACCCCCGCGCAGGTCCGGGCCACCTCGTCGGCGACGGCCGGGCCGGCACCGTCGTCGCGGCGGTACTCGCTCCCCATCCCGATGACCACGACCCGCGGCACCGTCCCCGGCGGCCGGGACCCACTCACCTGCGCACCACCGACACGTCGAGGAAGTGTGCGGCGCACGAGATGCACGGGTCGTGGTTGCGGACGGCCTGTTCGCACCGCCAGGTGAGCTGGTCGTCCGGGAGGTCGAGCCCGGCCTGGGCCACCCGGCGCAGGTCGGACTCGATGGTGAGCTGGTTCTGCGACGTGGGCGGAACGATGCGCGCCGTCTCGATGAGGCCCTCGTCGTCGACCTCGTAGCGGTGGAAGAGCAATCCCCGCGGGGCTTCCGTGGCGCCGGTGCCGGTACCGGCCCGCCACCGCATCTCGGCAGCGGGTGGCTCGGGTGGCTCGTAGGCACCGATGAGGCGCAGTGCCTCGTCGCAGGCGAACACCAGTTCCACCGACCTCACGACGATGCTCCGGAACGGGTTGGTGCAGACCGGGCCCAGACCGGCTGCGGACGCGGCCTGACGTGCCGTCTCGGGGAGCTCGGCGGCGTTGAGCGCGTACCGTGCCAGCGGCCCCGTCAGGTACTCGAGCCGACCGTCGAGCCGCGCGTGGAGCGCGGTGGAGCGCTCGACGTGCTCCTCCACCACCCGGTCGGCGAATTCGGCGACGTCGACGTCGAGCCCGTCGGAGGAGACCACGCGGCCGGACTCGAGCGGGTAGCGACCGGGCGACCGGAGGGCGACGAACCGGTACTCGCCCGACACGTCGGGGAACTCGAATCCCGAGACCCATTCGACGGTGTCGAGCGCGGCGTCCCGTGCCCGCCGCAACGGCTCGACCAGGGCGGTCAGCTCCTCGACCGTGGGGGCACGGTAGAACCCGCCGACCCGGACGTTGACCGGGTGGACGGCCCGGCCGCCGACCGTCTCCATGAGGAGGTTCCCGGTGCGCTTGATGGACAGCCCGCGTTGGACCGCACCGCGATCGCGTTCCGCGAGCTCGACGGCGTCGGCGCACCCCAGGAAGTCGGGGGCATGCAGCAGGTAGACGTGGAGCGCGTGGCTCTGGATCCACTCGCCGCAGTACAGCAGCCGCCGGAGGGCGGTGATCCGGTCGTCGACATGGACCCCGCAGGCGTCCTCGACGGCCGCGCAGGCGCTCATCTGGTAGGCCACGGGACAGATCCCGCAGATCCTCGCCGTGATGTCGGGGGCCTCCGAGGCCCTCCTGCCCTGCAGCAGGGCCTCGAAGAACCGGGGAGGCTCGAAGATGGTGAGCGAGACGTCGCCGACCACCCCGTCCCGGACCTCGACCCGGAGCGACCCCTCCCCTTCCACCCGGGACAGGCCCTCGACGGCGACCGTGCGGTGGGCGCCCGATCCGTGGGTCATTCCCCGGCCTCCTTCGACTCGCGTCCGGCGAGGGCGTCGGCCACGTCGCCGAACAAAGGGTTCCCGACGTAGAACGTGGCGAACAGCCGGGAGGCGTCGTCCCTGGCCAGCCCCTCGTCCACCAGGTGGTCGGCCAGGGCCCCCGGATTCGCTCCCGACGACGGGCCGAAGCACCCGAAGCACCCGCGGCCGATCGAGGGACAGAGGGCGCCGCACCCGGCCCGGGTGACCGGGCCGAGACACGCGGTCCCTCGGGCGACGGCCACGCACACCGTCCCCCTGCCCTTGCACTCCTGGCAGACCGAGTGGCTCGGGATCACCGGCCTGCGTCCGGCCAGTTCGGCGGTGATCACCTCGAGGAGCTGGCGCTTGTCGATCGGGCAGCCCTGCAGCTCGACGTCGACAGGGACGTGGGCCGAGATGGGTGTCGAGGTGCCCAGCGCCGCGATGTACTCGGGATGGGCGTAGACGGCATCGACGTATGCACCGTCCGCGGCGGAGTTGCGCAGCGCCTGGATCCCCCCGGCCGCGGCACAGGCGCCGATGGTGATGAGCCGGCGCGAGGAGCGCCGGATCTCCAGGATCCGCTGCGCGTCCGCCTCCGTGGTGATCGAACCCTCCACCAGGGACAGGTCGTAGGGGCCTTCCACCACGGCCCGTGACATCTCGGTGAAATGGGCGATCCGGACCGCGCCGGCGACGGCCAGGAGCTCGTCCTCGCAGTCGAGGAGGCTCAGCTGGCAGCCGTCGCACGACGCGAACTTCCACACGGCCAGGGTGGGTCGGCCGTCGGTCATCGTCCGCGCTCCATGAACAGCCTGTCGGCCACCCCGCCGTAGGAGACGACCGGCCCGTCGCGACAGACCAGCAGGGGGCCGAGTTGGCAGTGGCCGCAGAGGCCGGCGCCGCACTGCATGTTGCGCTCGAGCGAGACCCGGATGCGGCGCGGGTCCACGCCCCGGTCGACCAGGCCCCGGGCGACGAAACGCATCATGATCTCGGGCCCGCAGGTCAGCGCCCACGCCCGGTCCGGGTCGAAGGGCAGCTCGGGCAACAGGGTCGTGACGACCCCGACCGGCCCCGTCCACCCGGGCGCACCGACGTCGACGGTCAGGTCGACCGACGAACCGGAGCGGCGCCAGGAGTCGAGGTCGTCGGCGTAGAGGACCTGGTCCGGGGAGCGTGCACCGGCGACCACGAGGACCCGGCCGCGACCGGCCGCCTCGCGAGCCACCAGGTCGCGCACGGCACCACGCAGTGGGGCCAGCCCGATCCCCCCGGCCACCACCACCACGTCGGCACCGTCCTCGACGTCGGCGATGCCCCATCCGGTCCCGAACGGCCCCCGCACCCCGATGACCGACCCCACCTCGGCCGTGCAGAGCGCGTGCGTCACCGCGCCGACGTCCCGCACCGAATGCTCGATCGGGCCGACCGCACCCGGTGCGCTGGAGATGGAGATCGCCACCTCGCCCACCCCGAACGCGGTCAGCATGTTGAACTGGCCATGGGTGAATTCGGGTCCCTCGCGCCCGTCGCACCGCTCCATGGACAGGGTGACCACGTCGCCGACCTCCGTCCGGCGCCCGACCACCCGGTACGGCTCCGGCACCAGGGCACCGAGGGCGCCGTCCCGGCGGGTCATCGTGTCAGCGCCGATCGTCATGGCCGAGCCCGTGGAGGTCGAGGAGCTGGAGACGGGTCGCCTGCAGCCGTTCGACCAGGCGCGTGGCCAGCCGGTCGAGCACCGCGTACCCGACGGCCGGATTCCGCTCGAATTCGGCCCGCAGCCGAACGGCGTCCACGGCGACCAGCGTGACCTCGTCGATGGCCCGTGCGTCGAACTGCCACCGGAACGGTGGCGAGATCCACGACAGGCCGACCGTGGAACCGGGGCCCACCGTCTCGATCGCCACACCCCCGTGCCCCGGCCGGTGCACCTCGATGGCCACCCGTCCGCGGTGGACCAGGTAGAGGGTGTCGGTCGCCTCGCCCTCCCGCAGGATGAACGCGCCCGGCTGGACCTCCACACGGCGGGCGCAGCCGGCGATGAGCTCCACGGTCCCCTCGGGGAGTCCGCTGAGGAAGGCGTGCTCGCGGAGGATCCCTTCGACGGTCCCGTTCACCGGACCTCCCCGGCCACGGCCCCCGAGGTGGCCCGGATGGCGCCCGCCTCCTCGGTGAGGTCGATCCCTACGGGGCACCAGGCGATGCACCTCCCGCATCCCACGCAACCCGACTCACCGAACTGGTCCCACCAGGTCGAGAGCTTGTGCGTGAGCCATTGCCGGTAGCGGGTCGCGGTGGTCGCGTGGACCGAGCCGCCGTGCAGGTACGAGTGCTCGATGTCGAAGCACGATGCCCAGCTGCGTCGACGCTCCGCCGCGCCGGTGAGGTCGGTGACGTCCCGGACATCGCTGCAGAAGCAGGTCGGGCAGACCAGGGTGCAATTGCCGCAGGAGAGGCAACGTTCGGCCACCTCGTCCCACCGGGGGTGGTCGAGGTTGGCCTCCAACAGTCCGGCGAGGCCCTCCGTGTCGAGCGACCGGCCCATGCGGGACGCCGCCGCCGCCAGGATCCCCTCCCGCTCGGCCCGGTCCGCCTCGGTGGCGGACGCCACGCCCACCGCGGAGAGCAGGTCGGCTCCCGCGGGCGACCCCACCTGCACGAGGAACCGGTGGCCGCCCTCGTCGAGTTCGGTCAGGGCGAGGTCGTAACCGGGGCCGACGGACGGGCCGGTCCCCATCGACGTGCAGAAGCACGTTCCGGACGGGGCACCGCACTCGACGGCCACGACGAACGCGTCCGCCCGGCGGGCCGCGTAGCGGTCGTCGACGACCGCCCCGCCGACCAGCACGCGGTCGAGGGTGCCCAGCGCGGACAGTTCGCACGGTCGCACCCCGATCAGGGCGACCGGGCCGGGCGCCGCATCCGGCACGGTCAGGACGACGTCCCCGCCCTCGACGGACGCGCTCCAGGCGACCTCCTCCGGCGGGAAGAACGTCGCCTTCCACGAGGTGGGGCCGACGGCCCACCCGAACAGCTCGGCATCCTCCCCATGGTCCAGGCGGTAGTGGCCGGGGGCCTGGTGGTCGTGCCAGCCACGGGGGAGGTCGTCCGTGGAGGACACCTCGTCGTGGACGACCGCCCCGTCGCGCACCACCGGCCCCAACGTCCGGTAGCCGCGGGAGCGCAGCTCAGCGATGAGCTGGTCCAGTCCGCGCTCGCTCATGACCATCTCCGGGGTGGCACCCATGGCCCCACTCTGACGGATGGGCGACGGGCACCACAGGGTCCAAGGGCCCATTCACCCCGGTCGCCCGACGCCCGTCGCCCGGTCTGCCCCCAGCCGGGACGTACGGCCCTACCCGGATCATCCGGACGACCTCACGATGGAGGTGGCGTCGGTCGGCGTCGTGACGCTCCCGCAACGGCCGGAAGGGTGGGGGGATGTTCCAGGTACGGTTCCACGGACGGGGCGGGCAGGGCGTCGTCGCCGCGGCCGAGATCCTCTCGGTGGCCGCCTTCGACGAGGGTCGGCACGCCCAGGCCTTCCCCAGCTTCGGGTCCGAGCGGACGGGGGCCCCCGTGGTGTCCTTCTGCCGGATCGACGACCGTGCCATCCGCACCCACGAACCGGTCATGGAGCCGGACGCCCTGGTGGTCCAGGACGTCACGCTGATCCACCAGGTCGACCTCTTCGCCGGTCTCTCCCCTGACGCCTACGTCCTCGTCAACACGTCTCGCACCTTCGCCGAACTCGCCCTCGACGACTACGTGCAGCGGTTCCGGCCCGAGCGCCTACTCACCTGTCCGGCGACCGAACTGGCCCTCGATCACGTCGGGCGGCCCCTCCCCAATGCCCCCCTCCTGGGCGGTTTCGCCGCGCTCACCGGTCAGATCAGCCTGTCCTCGCTCGCCGTCGCGCTGCGTGAGCGCTTCCCGGGACCCACCGGCGACCGGAACGCCGATGCCGCGGCGGCGGCCCACGCGATCGTGACCGCCGAAGAGAGGGGAGAGGCCGTTGCTGCGCCAGATTGAGGGGTCCCGGGCCGTTGCCGAGGTCGTGGCGCTCTGCCGGCCGGAGGTGGTGTGCGCCTACCCGATCTCGCCCCAGACCCACATCATCGAGGCACTGAGCGTCCTGGTCGACTCCGGCCGGCTGTCCCCCTGCGAGTTCATCAACGTCGAGTCCGAGTTCGCCGCGCTGTCCGTCGCGATCGGCGCGTCGGCCGCCGGCGCCCGCTCCTACACGGCGACGGCCAGCCAGGGGCTCCTGCTCATGATGGAGGCGGTCTACAACGCGGCCGGACTCGGCCTCCCCATCGTGATGACGCTGGCCAACCGCGCGATCGGCGCGCCGATCAACATCTGGAACGACCACAGCGACGCCATGGCCGTGCGCGACGCCGGGTGGGTGCAACTGTTCGCCGAGTCCAACCAGGAGGCCGTCGACCTCCACATCCAGGCGTTCCACCTGGCCGAGGAGCTCTCGCTCCCGGTCATGGTGTGCATGGACGGCTTCATCCTGACCCACGCCGTCGAGCGGGTGGACCTGCCCGACCAGGCTGCGGTCGACCGGTTCCTGCCGCCCTACGAACCACGTCAGGTGCTCGATCCGGACGATCCGGTCTCGATCGGCGCCATGGTGGGCCCGGAGGCGTTCGAGGAGGTCCGCTATCTCGCCCATCTCCGCCAACGCGACGCCCTCGACCGCATCCCCGCGCTGGCCGAGGAGTTCCACGCCGCCTTCGGACGCGACAGCGGCGGCCTGGTCCGTCCGTACCGGACCGACGACGCCGACGTCGTCGTGGTGGCCATGGGATCCGTACTCGGGACCCTCAAGGACGCCGTCGATGCCCGCCGCCGTGACGGCGAGCGGGTGGGCGTGCTCGGCGTCACCACCTTCCGGCCGTTCCCCCGTGATGCGGTGGCCGAGGCCCTGGCCGGCGCGTCGCGGGTGGTCGTGGTCGAGAAGGCGTTCAGCGTCGGATTCGGCGGGGTGCTGTCCACCGATGTCGCACTGGCCACCCACGAGGGCGATGCCCGTCTCCGAACGGTGGTCGCCGGGCTCGGGGGACGCCCGATCACCGGCCGGTCGCTCGAGGCGATGCTCGGCTCCGCCATCCGGGACGAGCTCGGTCCCGTGACCTTCCTCGACCTCGACGTCGAGCTCGTGGAGCGGGAGCGGGCCCGCATGAGGCTCCAACGCCGGTCGGGCCCGCAGGCCGAGAACATCCTCCGGGACATCGGCACCGTGGCGTCACGGATCGGCTGAGGAGGGCGCGTGACCGGACAACCCGTTCGCTTCTACCAGGTGGGGAGCTTCGCCGTCGGCAACCGGTTGCTCCCCGACGACGACCGGACCGCGCAGTCGGACCCGGGCCGTGCCAATGCGTTGGACTCGGGCCACCGGGCCTGCCAGGGGTGCGGGGAGGCACTCGGGGCCCGGTACGTGCTCGACGCGGCCATGCGTGCGACCGGGGGTCGGATCGCCGCCGTCAACGCGACCGGCTGCCTCGAGGTCTTCTCGACCCCCTATCCGGAGACCTCCTGGCGCATCGCCTGGCTCCACTCGCTCTTCGCCAACGCGCCGGCGGTGGCCACCGGGGTCGCCGCGGCGATGCGGGTCAAGGGCGCGACGGACGTACGGGTGGTCGGACAGGCCGGGGACGGCGGCACGGTCGACATCGGCTTCGGGTGCCTGTCGGGGATGTTCGAGCGCAACGACGACGTCCTGTTCGTCTGCTACGACAACGAGGCCTACATGAACACCGGTGTCCAGCGCTCCGGTGCGACACCTCCGGCGGCGCGCACGGCCACCACGGAGGTGGTCGGCACCCATCGGGGCAACACCTTCGGGCACGGGAAGGATCTTCCCCGGATCGCCATGGCCCACGGTGTCCCCTACGTCGCCACCGCCACCGTGGCCGACCTGCACGACCTGGAGCGCAAGGTCGAGCACGCCATCGGACTGCACGGGGCCCGCTACCTCCACGTCCTCGTGCCCTGCCCGCTCGGTTGGGGCTCGGCACCGGCCGACACCATCCGGGTCGCCCGGCTCGCCGTCGAGACCGGGCTGTTCCCCGTGTTCGAGGCCGTCGACGGTGAGGTCACCGCGGTCTCCCCCATCCGGCACCGGACCCCGGTCGAGGCGTACCTGTCGATCCAGGGACGCTACGCGCACCTCTTCGGCGATCGGCCCGACACCGTGACGATCGCCAGGATCCAGGACCGCGCCGACCGCAACATCACCACCTACGGCCTGCTCGGCGGCCGGGAGGAGGCGGACGCCTGATGGACCTCCCCTTCGCCATCACCCTCGACGTTGGATCGAGCCACGCCAACCACACCGGCTCCTGGAGGATCGAGCGTCCGGTCTACGTCGACCGGCTCCCACCGTGCAACGCCGGCTGCCCCGCCGGCGAAGCGATCCAGGAGTGGCTCTTCCACTCGGAGGCGGGCGGGTACCACGAGGCGTGGCGCGTGCTCGTGGAGGACAACCCGCTCCCGGCGGTGATGGGCCGCATCTGCTATCACCCCTGCGAGACGGCGTGCAACCGTGGCCAGCTCGACGAACCGGTCGGCATCAACGCGGTCGAGCGCTTCCTCGGGGACCTGGCCATCGAGCGGGGCTGGCCGCTCCCCGGGCCGGGGGCCGACACCGGGAAGCGGGTGCTCGTCGTCGGTGCCGGTCCGGCCGGACTGAGCGCCGCCTACCATCTCCGCCGGCTCGGACACGGGGTGCACCTGGTCGATTCCTCGCCGCAGCTCGGGGGAATGCTGCGCTACGGGATCCCGGCCTACCGGCTCCCCCGGAACGTGCTGGACGCCGAGATCACCCGCATCGTCGACCTGGGCGTCGAGGTCTCGGTCGACCACCCGGTGCTCGACGTCGGGACCGAGCGGGACGCGGGCGGCTTCGACAGCGTCTTCCTCGCCGTCGGTGCCGGCATCGGCCGGCGCGTCGAGATCCCCGCCGGCGACTCGTCGCGGATCATCGACGCCGTCACCCTCCTGCACCGCGTGGCCGACGACGACCCTCCCCTGCTCGGCCGCAGGGTGGCGGTCTACGGGGGAGGCGACACCGCCGTCGACGCGGCGAGGACCGTCCGCCGGCTGGGTGCAACCGACGCCGTCATCGTCTACCGGCGCAACCGGGAGCGGATGCCGGCCCAGGCGGACGAGCTCGAGGAGGCGCTCGACGAAGGCGTGACGGTGCGGTGGCTCTCCACCGTCGACCGGTACGAGGGCGACCACCTGGTCATCGAGAAGATGCGCCTGGACGGCGACGGGTTCCCCCAGCCCACCGGTGAGTTCGAGGAGCTCGAGGCCGACGCCCTCGTACTCGCCCTCGGCCAGGGCACGGACCTCACGCTCCTCGACCGGGCCGGCGACGTGGTCGTCGAGGACGGGGTCGTCCAGGTGCTCCCGACCATGATGACCGGGGCGGGCGGCATCTTCGCCGGCGGTGACGCCGTCCCGTCCCCACGCACGGCGACGGTGGCCATCGGACACGGCGGGAAGGCGGCCCGGGGGATCGATGCCTACCTGTCGGGACGAACGCCTGCCGAGCCCCCCCGGGCGGAGCTCGCCACGTTCGACCGCATCAACACCTGGTACTACTCGGACGCGCCCCGGACGGTGCGTCCCCAGCTCGAGCGGATCCGCCGCCAGAGTGGGTTCGAGGAGGTGGTGGGCGGGCTGACCGAGGAGAGTGCCCTCTTCGAGGCCCGGCGCTGCCTGTCGTGCGGCAACTGCTTCGAGTGCGACAACTGCTACGGCGTCTGCCCCGACAACGCGGTGATCAAGCTCGGCCCCGGCCAGCGGTACGCCGTCGACCTCGACTTCTGCAAGGGCTGCGGCCTCTGCGCGCAGGAGTGCCCGTGCGGGGCCATCGACATGGTGGCCGAGCGGATCTGAGCCCCGCGATCGGGTCAGCCATACCGTCGGGACAGGGCGTGGCGTGCCCTCAGCGGAGGAGGCGTGGTCGCACGCCCGGGCGCGGCCGCCTCGATCAACAGGCGCCGCTCGGCGCCGGCGATCGCCCGGCGAACCGGGGTGGCCGAGTCCGGGTTCACCGAGACCGACGTGATGCCGAGGCGGACCAGGAATTCGGCGAACTCCGGTCGGTTGGAGGGAGCCTGCCCGCACAACGACGAGGTGATCCCCGAATCCTGGCAGGCCCGCACGATCCGTTCGATGGCATCGAGGACCGCGGGATCGGACTCGTCGAAGAGCTCGGCCAGCACAGCCGAGTCCCGGTCGACGCCCAGGGTGAGCTGGGTCAGGTCGTTGCTCCCGATCGACACCCCCTCGACGCCCATGCGGGCATACGTCGGGATCCAGTACGCCACCGAGGGGACCTCGGCCATGACCCACACCGGGAGTCCGCGGGCCGTCGGGTGGGACTCGACGATGTCGATGCAGCGCTCGAGCTCCCAGGCGGTGCGCACGAAGGGGATCATGAGACGGAGGTTCGACGTCTCGGCGGCGACCCGGCCGAGCACGTCGAGCTCCAGGCGGAACAGGTCGGGCTGGTCGACGTACCGGTAGCATCCCCGGTAGCCGATCATCGGGTTCTCCTCCTGGGGCTCGAATTCCTCCCCGCCTTCCAGGCCCCGGAACTCGTTGGTCCGGAAGTCGATGCTCCGGTAGACGACGGGACGGGTGCCGAACGCCCGGGTGATCCTCAGCAGCGACTCCGACATGGCGTCGACGAACGTCTGCTCGTCGCCCCGCTGGAGCAGGAGCCGGGGGTGCACCCCTCCCAGCGCGTCCGCCACCATGAACTCGGCCCGGAGCAGGCCGACGCCGTCCACGTCCAGGGCTGCCACCTCCTCGGCATGGTCGGCCACCGCCAGGTTCACGTAGAGGCGGGTGGCCAGTGGCTCCGTCGACCCGGCCGGGCCCGCCGGCGCGGCCGCCGGCGCCACGGAGGCTACGTGCACCCGGACCGCGCCCTCGAGGACCTGACCCCGCTCGCCGTCGACGGTGACCACCTCGCCGTCACGCAGCACGGCCGTCGCCGTCCGGGTGCCGACCACACACGGCAGGCCCAGCTCCCGGGAGACGATGGCGGCGTGGCAGGTCATCCCGCCGCCGTCGGTGACGAGGGCGGCGGCCCGCCGCATCACCGGGACCCAGTCGGGACTGGTCATGGGGGCGACCAGTACCTCGCCGTCGAGCAGGTGCCCGCCCTCGTCCGGCGAGTGGAGCAGCCTGGCCGGGCCCGAGGCGGTGCCCTTCGACGCGGCCAACCCGGTGACCAGGACCCGCTGGTCGGTCCCCGGTGAGCCCACCGGGACGGTCAGGGTGGTGATCGGTCGCGACTGCACGACGTAGGTCCTCCCTCCGGCCATCGCCCACTCGATGTCCTGGGGCGACCCGTAGTGGTCCTGCACCCCGAGGCCCAACCGGGCCAATTCCACGACCTCCCCGTCGAGGAGCACCCGCTGGTCGGCCTCGTCGTCACCCAGCGTCATCTCCTGGTCGCTACCGTCGGCGCCGCGGACGATCTTGGTCGTCTTGTGCCCGACCCTCACGGACAGGAGCTTCAGTCCCTCCTTCGCCACCACGTAGGTGTCGGGCTCGACCAGTCCGGAGACCACCACCTCCCCCTGACCGAATGCGGCCTCGATGACGATCCGGCCGGAGTCGCCGGTCGAGGGGTCGGCGGTGAACATGACCCCCGACCGCTCCGAGGCCACCATCTCCTGGACGACCACGGCCAGGGTCGGTTCGTCGGTCACCCCTTCGATGGAACGGTACGCAATGACCCGCTGCCCGTAGAGGGACGCCCAGCAGTCGACGATCCGTCGCAGGAGGTCGTCGTCGCCGGCCACGTTCGTGAAGGTGGCGTTCATGCCGGCGAACGAGGTGCCCGCCGTGTCCTCGCCGGTCCCCGACGAGCGCACGGCCACCCGCGACCCGGTGCCGAGCTGGTGGTAGGCGTCGAGGACCTCGTGGGCCAGATCGGGCGGCACGGGTGTGGCCTCGATCAGCCCGTTCGCCAGGTCCGCGGCCCTGGCCAGACCGTCGGTGTCGCCGGCGTCCAGGCCGGCGATCACCTCGCGCAGCTTCGCCCGGCTGCCGGAGCGGTCGATGGCGTCCAGATAGGCCTCGCCGGTGACGATGAAGCCCCGCGGGACCGGCAGCCCGCCGCGGGTGAGCTCGCCCAGGTTCGCACCCTTGCCTCCCACACTCGCCACGTCGCCCAACCCGACGTCCTCGAACCAGGCGATCGGCTTCATGGTGATCCCTCTCTTCGCTCCCGGACCATTGTCCTGGACCTGCGGCGCCGAACACAGAGTCCAAGGTCATACTCCCGGCGCCCGAGGGGGCGGGCCACGTCCGGACCGAGGGCCGCCCAGGTGCCTCCGCACGGCTTCCCCGGCCGTAGCCGGGCCGGTCAGGGTCCGACGACGGTGCCGTACATGTCGTGGAGCGGATAGCTCAGCAGTTCGAGCCGCTCGCCGTCCGGGCCCGGGAAGTAGGCCGAGTCCCCGTTGACGACCTGGACCTCCACGCCGGCACCGCGAACCTTGGCCACCAGCCGGTCGAACCGGTCCGGGGTGACGCTGATGGCGATGTGGTGCAGACCACCGAGCACCTCGGCGTACGGGCCGAGGTCGAGGCCGGGGAAGTCGAAGTAGGCGAGGTAGTTGCCGTTGCCGATGTCGAAGAAGAAGTGGGTGGATCCCCGGTAGTCGCGGTTCTCGAACAGCTCGGCCAACGGGAACTCGAGCACCTCCTGGTAGAAGGCGATGGTGCGCTCCACGTCGCTCGACAGCACCGCCACGTGGTGCAGGCCTCGGGCGGACGACGCAGGCCGCTCGCCCACCGGACGCAGGTAGGTCGCCCGCAGCCGCTCCCATTCGGCGGTGCGGTCGACGTCGCTCCCGTGGACGGTCATCCCGCAGCCTCCTTCCGGCACGCGGCGCACCGGCCGAGGATGGCGAAGTGGTGGGTGTCGATCTCGAACCCGTACCGGTCACGGGCCCCTTCGGCCAGGGTGGTGAACAGTTCGTCCGGCGCCTCGACCGCGGTCCCGCACTCCTGGCAGACGAAATGGCAGTGCGCGCCTTCGGCCAGGTGGTACGTGGCGGGACCGTGCCCCAAGTGGGAATGGACGACGACGCCCAGCTTCTCGAGCTCGTCCAGGTTGCGGTAGACCGTCGAAAGGGCCACGTCGGGGGCCTGGGCCTGCACCGTCTCGGCCAGCTCTTCGGCCGTCCGGTGTCCCGGTCCGTCGAAGAGCGCCTCGAGGAGGAGCCGACGGGAGCTGGTCACCCGGCCACCGTGCTCCCGGACGAGGGCCAGCACGTCCTCGACGTTGTGGACCTCGTGCAGGTGGCCGTGCAGCGGGAGGGACCTGCTCACCCTGGCCTCACCGCAGGACGGCTCCCGATCCGGACCACCCGTGCCGCTCCGTCGTTCTCCATGCCCCCATCATGATCCGGCGACGCCGTGAAGGGAACCCGCGAAGGCGCCGATCACCTCGTCCCTCCAGGCACGGAGCACCGGTGTGCGGTCCGATCCGGTCCGGCCCATCCGCACCATCACCAGGTCGAGGGCCGGACAGACGTCGATGTACTGCCCGTCGTGGCCGGCCGCCCAGAACGTGCCGAGCGGCTCGTCCCGGGTCCACCAGTGAGCCCCGTAGAGGTTCCCGTCGTCCGGATCCACGGACCGGGGCCTCCGGCCGCGGTCCACCCATCCCGCGGGCAGCAGTCGTCGACCGGCCCACGTGCCGTCGCGCAGGTAGAACAGGCCGAACCTGGCGTAGTCGCGGGCCGTCGCGTAGAGGTAGGAACCGGCCACCCACGAGCCGGCATCGTCGAAGGTGGCCCGGGCCGAGTCCATCCCGAGCGGCGTGAACACCCGTTCGTCCAGGAACTCCTGGTAGGCGGGGCCCGGCCCCACCTCGCGGGCCACGATGCCGGAGATCACCATGCTGGTCCCGGTCGAGTAGTTGAACCGGGACCCGGGGGGTGCCGCGAGCGGTCGGTCCGCAGCGAACTCCGCCATGTCGGCCTTGCCCGACCCGAAGAGCATCCGGAGGACGCCGGAGGACTCGGGGTCCTCGTACCCCTCGGCGAATTCCAGGCCGTCGCGCATCTCGAGGAGGTCGCCCAGCGTGATCATCCCGCGGGGATCGCCCGCGTCCCGCCAGGACGGCACGGCGGACGGTGCGCCGGTGTCGAGCCTCCCGTCGCCCACCAGCATCCCGACCACGGCGTGGAGCACCGACTTGGCCACCGACCACGACAGCAGCGGTGTGGACGGCATGACCGGCGTGCCGTCGCCCTCCCGCCGGAGGAGTGCCCCGCCGTAGCGCTCGTAGACGAGGAGCCCACCCTGCACGATGACGACCGCGTACGTATCGCGGAGGGGGCCGTCCGGATCGAAGGCCGCATCCACGAGTCGGCCGATGTCCAGGCCGGCGGGGAGATCGCCGACCGGCCAGTCGTCCGCCGGCCACGCCACTCCGGTGGGCTGGGGTGGCAGGGCGGGCATCCGACCGGTGGTCGGGATCGCGTCGGTCACGGGACCAGCATCGCGCGGCCCCGGAGACCGGTACCGGCTCACGGTGGACGGCGGTGGCGCAGCCCGTAGGATTCGGTCCGGCCGCGCAATCCGCCGGTCCGTTCGGCCGAAGATCGTCTACGAAGGAGTCATCATGGAGATGGAGTACCGACGTCTGGGTGGGTCGGGCCTCAAGGTCAGCGTCCTGTCGTTCGGGTCGTGGGTGACCTTCGGACCCCAACTGGCCGGCAGCCTCGCCGAGGACTGCCTGTCGGCGGCGTACGACGCAGGGGTCAACTTCTTCGACAACGCCGAGGGTTACGAGGCCGGCAAGTCCGAGACCATCATGGGCGAGGCGATCCGCACCCTCGGATGGCCCCGCTACTCCTACGTCGTCTCCACCAAGCTCTTCTGGGGACTGCACCGATGCGTCAACATGCAGAACACCCTCAATCGCAAGTACCTCACCCAGGCCATCGACGGCTCGCTCGAGCGGCTGGGCCTCGACTTCGTCGACCTCGTCTACTGCCACCGCCCCGACGCCGAGACGCCGGTCGAGGAGACCGTGTGGGCCATGTCCGACATGATCACCGCCGGCAAGGCCCTCTACTGGGGGACGTCGGAGTGGTCGGCCGAGTCACTGCGCGAAGCCTGGGACATCGCCGACCGGCACCACCTGCACAAGCCGGTGGTCGAACAGCCTCAGTACAACCTGCTGTGGCGGGACCGGGTCGAGCAGGAGTACGCCCCCCTCTACGACGGCATCGGCCTCGGCCTCACCACCTGGAGCCCGCTCGCCTCGGGACTCCTGACCGGCAAGTACCTCGACGGCGTGCCCGAGGGATCCCGGGCGTCGTTGCCGGGCTACGAGTGGCTGCGCAACCTGTTGACCGACGCCGATCGCAACCAGAAGGTCGCCCGACTCCAGGGCATCGCCGACGAACTCGACTGCACCCTGGCCCAGATGTCCATCGCCTGGTGCGTGAAGAACCCGCATGTGTCCTCGGTCATCACCGGGGCGAGCCGGGTGGAACAGGTCCACGAGAACCTCGCCGCCCTCGACGTGGTGCCCAAGCTGACGGACGACGTGATGGCGAGGATCCGCACCGCCATCGGCTGACCGCGGCGGCGGCCGCTACGGCTGGTCGGGCCCGGTCCGGCCGAGACCGAGTCGTGCCTCGACCGCCCGTTCGGCGTTGTGGTTGACCCGACGGGCCAGGTAGAGGGAGAACGCCGCGGCCGGCAGTTCGACGACGAGGGCCAGGACCAGGGCGTCGAAGGTGGCCCTGTGCCCACCGGCCGTCATCACGTCGAACCACGCGTCGACCACGAGCAGCGTGGCGGTCGCCGTCGCCGGGAGCTGCACCCGGGTGTCGACCTTGAACGCGTAGTAGGCGGTCTGGACGATGGCCGCCACCAGCAGGATGTCGAAGCCCACCCATGCAGCCCGGTAGTGGGTGTCGACGTCGCGCCGCGGGAGGGAGAGCGCGAGGTAGGCCGTCCAGGGGACGAGCACGACCGCGGCCAGGGTGTACGCCCACGCCATCCGGCGGGCCCGTCTGTGGATCTCGTCCGGCCGGTCGTGGGCCCCGGGCGCGCCTCCGGTGGAAGTGCTGTCCGCGCTCACCACCCCAGCCTACGGGGTACCCCCGCCCAGCGGCTCAGATCAACGAACCCGGGGGCGGTCCAGGAGGTCGCCGCGCCTGAGGGCGGCCTCCTCCAGCGCGGTCTGGGTGGCGTTGCCGAGCACGGTCGGGATCCGGCTCCACGAGCCGTCGCCCGCCAGTGACCACGACTGCATGTCGTCGGCGAGGTTGAGGGTCAGGATCTCCTCGAGGCGGACCACGGCATCGGGGTCCGCGACCGGGATCATCGCCTCCACCCGACGATCGAGGTTGCGCCGACGGAGGTCCGCCGACCCGATGTAGTAGACGGCCGGCCGACCTGCTGTGCCCCCGAAGCGAAGGATCCGCGAGTGCTCGAGGAAGCGGCCGACGATCGAGCGGACGTGGATCGTCTCGGAGAGGCCGGGCACGCCGGGACGCAGGCAGCAGATGCCCCGGATGATGAGCTCGATGGGGACCCCGGCCTGCGAGGCCCGGTAGAGGGCGTCGATCACGACGACGTCGTCGAGTCCGTTGACCTTGATGGCGATGCGGCCGTCCGGTCCCGCCTTGGCCTCCTCGTCGATCAGCTCCACCACCCGGTTCCGGATCCCACCGGGGGAAGTGACCAGCTCCTGGTAGTTCGGTGGTTGGCTGAACCCGGTGATGTAGTTGAAGAAGCGGGTGACATCGGCCCCCAGTTCGGGACGGGACGACAGGATGCCGAGGTCCTCGTAGATACGGGCCGTCTTCGGGTTGTAGTTGCCCGTCCCGACGTGGCAGTACAGACGGACCGCATCTCCCTCCTGGCGCACCACGAGCGTGGTCTTCGCGTGGGTCTTGAGTCCCATCAGGCCGTAGATGACGTGGGCGCCCGCTTCTTCGAGGGCACGGGCCCAGCCGATGTTGGCCTCCTCGTCGAACCGGGCGGTCACCTCGACCAGCACGGCGACCTGCTTCCCGCGTTCGGCCGCTCGGACCAGGGCCGCCACCACCGGGCTGTCACCCGAGGTGCGGTAGAGGCACTGTTTGATGGCCAGCACGTGCGGGTCGTCCGCGGCCTCGTTCATGAGCTCCTCGACCGACGCCGAGAACGAGTCGTAGGGATGGTGGACCAGGACGTCCTGCCGGTCGAGCACGGTGAAGACGCTGGCCCCCTCGTCGCGCTCGACCGAGCTGAAGGCGGGTGGGACGAGCGGGGTCCACGGGCGGTCGTGCAGGTCGGGGCGGTCGAGGGCGTAGATGGCCCACAGGCAGCTCAGTCCGAGCGGCCCGGCGAACCGGTAGACGTCGTCGGCCCCGAGTCCCAGCTCCTCGGTGAGACGGTCGATCGAGGCCTCCGAGGTCCGGGAGTCGATCTCGAGCCGCACCACCGGAAGGAACCGGCGGCGGCGGAGCTCCTCCTGAAGTGCGATGAGCAGATCGTCCGCGGCGTCGTCGTCGAGCGCCAGGTCGGCGTCCCGGGTGACCCGGAAGACACAGGGCTCGCCCACGTCCATCCCCGGGAACAGCTCCTCGAGGAAGGCGACCATCACCTGCTCCAGCGGGACGAATCGCTGACCTCCGGGGAGCGGCAGGAGGCGATCCACGTTCGGCGGGATCTTCACCCGGGCGAATCGGGCGGCATCGTCCATCCGGCTCCGCACTTCCACGCCGATGTTCAGCGAGAGGTTGGAGATGTAGGGGAACGGGTGACTCGGATCGACGGTGAGCGGGGTCACCACTGGGAGGATCAGTCGGTCGAACACCTCGTGGAGGTACCCGCGATCGGCGCTGTCGAGGCCCTCCCAGTCGCACAGCTCGATGCCCTCGGTGGCGAGCGCCGGGGACATCACTTCGAGGAGGAGGGCCTCCTGGCGACGGACCATGCGCTCGAGCGAGGCGCGCACGTCGTCGAGGAGCTCTTCGGGGGTGCTTCCGTTCAGCGCGCGGCTGGTGATGCCGGCCACGACCTGGCGCCGGAGCCCGGCCACCTGGACCTGGAAGAACTCGTCGATGCGCTCGGAGAAGAGGATGAGGAACTTGATCCGCTCCAGGAGCGGGAGGTCGGCTTCGGCGACCAGGTCGAGCAGCCGGTCGTTGAAGTCCAGGTCGGAGAGCTGGCGGGCGAAGTACTGGGACCCGATCCCCGCATCGTGCCCGGCCCTTTCGGCATGGACGGGATCGTTGCTCACGGACCAACGTTAGCAAGCAGGCTTTCCGGTCACGGGGGCCGGGATCCGAGATCGTCGCCGTCGAGGTGCCTTCGCGGTTGCGCCACAATGGGTCGGGACGGTTCACCGAGCAGAGAGCAGGGATCATGAGCACGGATCACACGATCGACGTCATGGTGGAGATCCCCCGGGGGAGCCGGAACAAGTACGAGTACGACCACCAGAACCATTTCTTCCGGCTCGATCGTCGGCTGTTCTCGGCGACCTTCTACCCCGCCGACTACGGGTTCGTCCCGGACACGCTCGCCGAGGACGGTGACCCGCTCGACGCCCTCGTGCTGCTCGACGAGCCGACGTTCCCGGGGTGCATGGTCGAGAGCCGGCCCGTCGGCGTGTTCTGGATGACCGACGAGAAGGGACCCGACGCCAAGATCATCTGCGTGGCCTGCGGTGACCCGATGTGGGAGAACATCCGCACCTTGGACGAACTCCCACCGCACCTCACCTTCGAGATCGCCCACTTCTTCGAGGTGTACAAGGACCTCGAACCGGACAAGCGCACCGAGGTCGGCGGATTCGACGGAGCCGAGGCCGCCTGGGAGGAGATCGCCCGGTCGATCGAACGGGCCAAGGTCACCGGCTGAGGCCGCGGGCGGTCAGGCGGCGGCGGTCGAGGTGACGGGGTCTGGGGCGTCGAGGATCGTCGATGCGGCATGTTGGATGGCGGCGCCCGACGACGAGATGCGGGCGACGGCCTCGGGGCCGCCACCGGCCCAGCAGGCGACGTAGCCGAAGGAGTAGTCGCCGGTGTCGATACCGAGGCTCCGACACACGACGTAGGCCGCGGACTCGGCCTCGAGTTCGGCCAGCGAACGGTCGTCCGTGGCTTCGTGGAGCAGCGCGTGGGCCAGCTCGTGCGCCAGGGTCTTGACGCGCTGGGCGGGGTGGTTCCTGCACTCGACCCGGATGCGGCGGGCAGCGAACGTGCAGTCCCCGTTGGTGGCGCCGGGGAGCTCCGCCAGCTCGACCGAGTACCCCATCCGTTCCGCCCGTCCGAGCAGGAAGTCGAAGCAGGCTCCGGGATCCTCCCCCTCGAGGTTCCGACAGACCTGGGGCAGTTCGTCACCCTCGGTCTGGGCCACGTCGAACACGGCGACCGGCCGGAACCCGTAGATCGGGCGCCGCTCCTCGCCGTCGTCCGTCCGGGTCCTCCGTCCCACCATGGGGGCGAGGATCCAGATGGCCTTCTCTCCCCGGACGACCGATCGGCCGAGCTTCTTCCACGTGGCGAATCCGGCGACCCGGGTGGCACCGGGATCCTGGAGCCCGATCAGCATGGCGTTTTTGAAGCTGTAGCGATGGAACCGGCCCTGGACGTCGAGGTGGGCCCTCCATCTGTCCGAGTCGGTGAGGGCCTCGACCCCTTCGGCCAGTGTGGTCAGTAGTCGGTCGCGGTCGGTGGTTCCCATCGGGCTGCTCCTGGTGGTCGGTGGAGCGGCCCGTCCGATCGCGGCGCCCCGGGTGTGAGGGGCTCCGGGCGGGAGCGAACGGCGAGCGGAACCCCGGCCTGGAGACCCATGGCCTCTCCCGCGGTTCCGACGCCTGTCGATCGGCACCGTAGAGAGCGGCTGTGACGGTGCACCGGGGACCGGGTCCCGGGAAGCGCGGGCAGAGTCGGCTGGTACGGTGAAGTCGCTCGTCGAGCACTACCCGTCACACACGGGGGCGTAACTCAGTTGGCTAGAGTGCGACCTTTGCAAGGTCGAAGTCGTGGGTTCGAGTCCCATCGCCTCCACCCGTTGTCGGAATTACAACGTTTTCCCTGGTCAGAGGCGGTATTTCATTGGCTTTCGCCGACCAAGGCAAATGGTGATGTTCGAACCCCTCCTCGTTTCGTCACGCACCCCGGACACTCGCCATCCTCTGGACCTCACTACCTTCCCTCGAGAACGCCCGGCTGGTGCCGACCGTTGTTCACCACGCGGGACTCCGTGGCATCATCACTTCCGTCGACGTTATGGGGACTACGGCTTTTCCCAAGGCTGCTCATTGGGCCAGCTGGTATGGGCCTATTGGCCTCGTCGATTGATTTCAGTGTTGTCGATCGAGGTGAGCATTGTGCGTTCTCGGGCAACGCGCAGTTCGTCCAAGAAGGTGCGAAGTAGCACGGCCTCGTGATCGGTCAGGCGATCGCCGGCGAGGGCCAACACCCGTCCGCCACCAATGTCCACGCTTACCTCCGCCTGGTCTGGAGCGCGGACGTCCATATCCCCGACCGCTACCTCCACGCGCCACCCGGTTTCGCCGCGGGTCAGGATGCCCGCCCCGGTCAGCCCGAATGTGTCCCTCAGGGAGGCGAGCACCTCGCCAGCGTCGTCCTCGCCGGCGAGCGTCTGGGCAGCCAGCCGGGCTAGGTTCTCACCTTCGGCGCTGGCTCTGGCTACTCGTACCCCTTGGCGGGTGAGCACGTCGACCAGGCCGCCGACTGCGGCGGCTACCACCACAAACGTGATGAGCGCGACGACATCGACCAGCTGCCCGACCCGGAGGCTGTAGAACGGCGGGGCGTAGAAGAAATCCGAAGCGACGAATGACACCGCGGTAGCCAGCACCGCCGGTCGGATTCCCCCCAGCAAGGCAACACCCACCACCACCAGCAGGTTGCACAGCAACACCCCAGAGAGCTGCAAGGACGACCTGATGGGGACCAAGGCAAGGGTGATCACCAGCGGGGCAGCGACCGCTGCCGCCCATGCCAACTGGCGTCGGCGCAGAGGTAGGAGGACCCGCTCCCGCCGGGAGGCAGGAGCGGGCTGGGCGGCCTTCGGCTCACCGGGCTGGCGCGGAGGTATGACGTGCACCTCGATCGGCCCCGCGGTGCGGATCGCCTTGTTGATTACCGAGCCGTGCATCAACTCCTCCCGCCGGGATCTGCGGGTGGCACCGAGGACAAGTTGGCTTGCTTCTTCGCTGCGGGCGAAGTTCAGCACGGTGGTGGCAACGTCGATGCCGGTCAGCTCGGTATAACGGCCGCCGAGCTCGTCCAGGAGGCGCCGCTGCCCGGAAAGCCATGGTGGGGGCGACTCCACCGTGTCGCTCGGGACCCGCACGTACAGTCCGATGAGCGTCCCCCCGACGGAGGACGCGATCTGGGCCGCCCTGCGCAGCACATGCTCAGCCTCCTGGGCACCGCTCAAGGCCACCACGACAGGCCGCCGCCGCTCGCCGGCCGGCCTGGGGCCGCTCTTCGGTGCTCGTTCGCCCAACAGTCCGTGTTCCTCCAGCCACTCACGCGCCAAGGTGCGCAGCACATCCAGATGCTCAGACGTGTAGAACCCTCCCAATGCCGTGGCCTTGATGTCAGCTCCCAGCACGTCGGTCTGGGCGATGCGTGCCCGCAGCCGATCCGGGCTGACGTCGAGGAACTCGACCCGGTCGGCTCCGGCCACGACGGAGTCGGGGACGGTCTCCTCCACACGGACGCCCGTGGCTGACTCCACCGCGTCGTTCAAGCTGTCGATGTGCTGCACGTTCAGTGACGTGATCACGTCCACCCCGGCATCCAGCAGCTCCTCGACATCCTCCCATCGCTTCTCGTGTCTCGATCCGGGCACGCAACGGTGGGCCAACTCATCTATCACCACGACATTCGGGCGGCCAGAGAGCGTCGCATCCACGTCGAGTTCCTCGAACGTCGCACCCCGGTAGGTCAGACTGCGCGGAGGGATCTTGTCGAGAGGCTGAAGCATCGCGTCGGTGTCGGTACGGCCATGGGTCACGGCCACGCCGACCGTCACAAACTCTCCACTGCGAGCCCGCCGCTGGGCCTCGCCGAGCATCGCAAAGGTCTTGCCTACGCCCGGTGCCGCCCCGAGGTAGACGGTCAAATTCCCACGCCGATCCCGCTGGCTACCCGGGCGCTCTTCCGCCTCCGGCACGCGACCACCGGCAGTGTTCACATCACCAACGGCGTCTTCATGGTTAAGCATGCGCCCTCCCTGGGGTCCATGGCAACGCTAGGGCCGAGATCGCTGAACAGATTGTGGTCAATGGTCCCGATTCACAAGTCCGTGCAGCGGGCTGACTGCCCTGCAGGCCGCTTTCGCTCGACGCTCGGCCGGACTTCGGGCAGGATGATTCGAGAGCTCTTCGGCCGATGACGACAGCCGTGGCCAGCGATGAACAGGTCAGCGAGCTCTCAGACATCAGTGCGTCAACCCACGATGCGCTCGCCGATCGGGCCCAGGATGAGCATGGGGAGGTAGATGAGGCCTCCCATGATCAGAATCACTCCGAGCAGGAACACCACGAAGGTCGGTCCCGTTGTATCCAGGGTGGCCCTGGTCTGAGCATGGACGCGTGCCCCGGCCAGCGAACCGGCGATTGCCAGAGCCAGCACGATGGGCACGAAGCGCCCGATCAACATGGTGAGTCCGAGCATGACGTTGTACCACGGCGTATTCGCCGACAGGCCGGCGAAGGCCGAACCGTTGTTCTGCGCTGACGAGGCGAAGGCGTAGGTGACCTCGGAAAGTCCGTGCATGCCCGGGTTGAGGATGGAACGGGTACCGACTGCGATCACCAAGGACAAACTCCCCAACACGAGGATGGTGATCGGAAGGGCCAGCACGTAGGCGATGATCAGCTTCATCTGGCGAGCCTGGATCTTCTTGCCCAGGAACTCCGGCGTTCGGCCGACCATCAACCCGGCCAGGAACACCGCCAGCAGGGCGAGCACCAGAATGCCGTAGAGTCCGCCTCCGTCTCCGCCCGGGCTGACCTCGCCGAGCAGAATGGCCACGAACGCTCCCGCCCCCCCGATCGGGGTGTAGCTGTCGAGCGCCGAGTCGGTGGCTCCGGCCGTGGTTCCCATGGTGCCCACGGTCATGAGCGCGGATCCGCTGGATCCGAACCGGCTCTCCTTGCCCTCCATGTTCCCGCCAATGTTGTGGCTGCTCGCTACTTGGGAGACCTTGCCCGGAAGCAGGGTGTTCCCGTGGGCCTCGGCCTGCATGGAGAGCAGGGTGAGGCCGACGAAGAGAATGGCCATCACCGCCACGATGGCGCGACCTTGGCGCCGATTGCCGATGAGCCGTCCGAACATGAGGGCGATGGCGAACGGCAACACGATGACCAGCAGCAGGTCGAACATGTTGGTGAAACCGTTCGGGTTCTCGAAGGGGTGGGCGCCGCCGGTAGCGTAGAAGCTCCCGCCGTTGGTCCCGAGCAGCTTGATCACCTCCATGGAGGCGACCGGGCCGCCGGGGATGTGCTGGGAGCCGCCGGCCAGGGTGGTGGCGGTGCGGAACCCGCTGAAATTCTGCACGACGCCCTGGCTCACCAATACCAGGGTGGCGATGACCGAGATGGGCACGAACACCCGGACCAGGCTCCGCGTGAGGTCAGCCCAGAAGTTTCCGATGGTGCGAGCGCTGCCGGAGACGCCCCGGATGACGGCCAGGGCCACGGCCAGACCGATCCCGGCCGCCGTGAACTGGGCGACCACCAGCCCGGCCATCTGAGCGAGATAGCTGGCCTGGGTCTCACCGGAGTAGGCCTGCCAGTTGGTGCCGGTAACGAAGCTCACGGCCGTGTTGAACGACAGGCCCAGGGACATCCCGGGGGCATGGGTCGGGTTGAGCGGCAAGACCCCCTGGAGGCTCAGCAGCCCGAACAGGAAGAGGGTGGAGACCGTCCCGAAGGCAAGGATGCCCACGGCATAGCCCTTCCAGGTCTGGCTGTTATCAGGATCGATCCCGATGGTCCGATACACCAGCTTCTCGACGGGGAGGAACACCCGGTCCCCGGGGGCCGGGCCGCCCCGGAAGGTGGCGGCCAGATAGCGGCCGAGCAGCGGGGCGGCCAACACGGTCACCACGCCGACGATGAGGAGCTGCCCCCAGTCCGATCCGATCATCGGAGCCGGTCCAGGGCCAGGTTGAGCTCGAGCACGTTGACGGTGGGCTCACCGAGGAAGCCCAACTGGCGGGACTGGGTGTATCGGTGCACCAAAGAGACGACCTGGGACTCGGCGAGGTGGCGGGCGCGGGCCACCCGTGGCACCTGGTCCAGAGCGTTCTCGATTGAGATACCAGGGTCGAGCCCCGATCCGGAGGCGGTGACGGCGTCGATGGGCACGGACGCGTCCGGGCCGAGGCCGTTGAGCTCCCGGTAGGCGACGGCCCGTTCGGGCACGGTGTCAGGGTCGCAGACGTAGGAGCCGTCCGGGTTCCGTTCGAAGCGCTGACCGGGGGTCGGACTGGTGACGGGGACCCCCTTCGGATCAACCGGGACACACGCCGGGTCGGCCGAAGTGGCGAACGGATTGGTCTTCGACGCCTGTCCGTTCAGCCCTACGGTGTTGACTCCCGGGACGAAGCCGACGAGCAGGGGGTTCGACGGACCGAGGTTCGTGGCGGCCGACGACGAGGCGTCGTAGCCGGCCCCAGCCGCCGATGGACGGGGTTGGAAGTACCGGGGCAGCGGGTTGCCACTGTTGTCGGTGAAGCTCTGGCCGAGAAGAGACGATCCCACGAGCTTGCCGTTTCGATAGACGAGCGATCCGTTCGCCTGGTGGTTGAACCCGATGGCGGAGAGGCCCGTGAGGACGAGGGGGTAGCCGAAGCCGAGGACGAGGGTCAGACCGAGGAGCATGATGATGCTGGTGATGAGCTGCCGGCGCATGTCAGTGCAGACCGATGGCGGTCACGATGATGTCGATCACCTTGATGAAGATGAACGGGGCGGCGATGCCGCCGAGGCCGAAAATGAGGCCGTTCCGGCGCAGGATGGCGGCACCGTCCTGAGGACGGAACTTCACCCCTCGAAGAGCGAGGGGAATCAACAGCGGAATGATGAGGGCGTTGTAGATGACTGCCGACAGGATCGCTGCGTGGACGCCATTCAGGTGCATGACGTTCAGAACGTTCAGCTTGGGATAGACGACAACGAACATGGCCGGGATGATGGCGAAATACTTGGCGACGTCGTTGGCGATGGAGAACGTGGTGAGCGAACCGCGGGTGATGAGGAGCTGCTTGCCCACCTCGACGACTTCGATCAGCTTGGTCGGGTTGGAGTCGAGGTCGACCATGTTGCCCGCCTCCTTGGCCGCCTGGGTGCCGGTGTTCATGGCCAGCCCGACATCGGCCTGGGCCAGGGCCGGGGCGTCGTTGGTACCGTCCCCGGTCATCGCCACCATGTGGCCGCCGAGCTGCTCGCGGCGGATGAGGGCCAACTTCTCCTCCGGCGTAGCCTCGGCCAGGAAATCGTCGACTCCTGCCTCCTGGGCGATGGCGGCTGCGGTGAGTGGATTGTCACCGGTGATCATCACCGTGCGAATCCCCATCTCCCGCAGCTGATCGAAGCGCTCGACCATGCCCTGCTTGACCGTGTCCTTCAGCTCGATGGCACCGAGCACCCGCGATCCGTCCGACACCACCAGGGGTGTCCCACCCGAGTTGGCGATCCGCTCCACGATCGGCGCGAGGTCACCCGGCACCGATCCCCCGAGCTCTTCGATCCACCGTCGCATCGAGTCGGCCGCGCCCTTCCGGATGCGGCGTCCGTTCTGGTCGATTCCGCTCATCCGGGTCTGGGCGGTGAAGGGGACGAGCTCGGCGTCGCCGACCTCCGGCTCCTCCACCCCGTAGCGTGTTTCGCACAGTTCGACGATGGAACGGCCTTCGGGAGTCTCGTCGGCCAAGCTGGACAACAGGGCGGCCTCGGCCAGATCGGTCTCAGAGCTCCCTTCGACCGCCACGAGTTCGGCAGCCATCCGGTTCCCGTAGGTGATGGTGCCGGTCTTATCCAGCAGGAGCGTCGTGCAGTCCCCGGCCGCCTCGACCGCCCGTCCGGACATGGCCAGCACATTGCGCTGCACGAGGCGGTCCATGCCGGCGATACCGATGGCGGACAACAGGCCACCGATGGTGGTGGGTGCAAGGCAGACGAAGAGGGCGATGAGGACGGTGACCGACTGGATGGCCTTGGAGTAGATGGCCATCGGTTCCAGCGTTGCCACCGCCACCAGAAGGATCAGTGTGAGCCCGAAGATCAAGATCTCGAGGGCGACCTCATTGGGGGTCTTCTGGCGATCCGCCCCCTCCACCAGCAATATCATGCGATCAAGGAAGGTCTCCCCCGGCTTGGACGTGATCCCGACCACGATGCGGTCGGACAGGACCACGGTTCCTCCGGTCACCGCACAGCGGTCGCCCCCTGACTCCCGGATGACCGGAGCCGACTCACCGGTGATGGCCGACTCGTCCACGGTGGCGATCCCTTCGATGACGTCGCCGTCGCCCGGGATGATCTGCCCGGCGACCACCACGCAGTGGTCACCGACCTGGAGTTCACTGGAGGGGATCTCGTCCAGAATGCCGTCGGGTCTTCGCAGGAATGCGGTGGTCTCCTGGCGGGTACGTCTCAAGGTGTCGGCCTGGGCCTTGCCCCGACCCTCGGCCACCGCTTCGGCGAAGTTGGCGAACAGCACGGTGGCCCACAACCACAGCGAGACAGAGAGCACGAACACGCTGGGATTGACGAAGTACGCCACGGTGGTGGCCGCACTTCCGATCTCCACCAGGAACATCACCGGGTTCCGCACCATGTGCCGGGGATCGAGCTTCACGAACGCGTCGATGAGGGCACGGTGCACGATGACCCGGTCGAACATCGAGGAACCCGCTCGCGTCCGTACTTTCGGTGGCCGGGTCTCTGGCGGTGGCGCGATGGCGAGCGCACCGGCGGCATCGTTCGGTTCGATGTTCATCGCGACCCTTCAGTTGGCCATCGCACGCTGCACTCCTGCGGCGTCTGTCCGAGGGACGCTTCTGGCACCGTAATGGCATTGGCCAGACCACGCCGGACCCCGCCGTCTGTGGCCGTCTCGCAACTACCGGTCTGAACGGGCTGGCGATCGGAGCATCGAGGTGTACCCGCGTCATGGCTCATCTGACGTTCCGAGGGCTGCGATGGCTTCCAGTGTCTCATCCCGCCGGGCGATGACAGACCGGCGTGTCGAATCCCGAGAGGCCGGTTCGGCCACACGCGCACCATCACCGTGGATCGCCTCTCAGATCGGACCGGCGTTCAGTCGGCGCCGTGGCCCTACCAGATATACAACTGCGAGGGCCGTTCCGATCAGTCCGAACAGGAGCCAGCCCACCACGAAGGCCAGGATCCAGACCGATTTGCGGCCCGGCGTCATGAGCACGGACGGGCGGCGCGCCACATCGACGACTGCCCAGAGCACAAGGCCGAACGATGCGGCGTACAGCACCAACATGGGCACACTCCGTGCAATGGCTGCGGTGGTCACTTGTTCCTCCAGTCTTGAGATTGACACCGCGAGCGACGGTCGCTCACGGCAGACAGAGGGAGGGAGGGCCCGTCGACATCCGTTCCCCGGCGGTCGGTCTGCCACCGGTAGGTAACCGGGGAACTGACGGCGGTCCTCACCGGCATCGCCGGATCAGATGCGCGTGCTCCGTCGCCGGCACCGCCTCGAGTCCGAGCGCATTGACATCCATTTGGAGTTGGTGCAGTGCGCCAGCGAGGGAGTCGATCGTTCGGGTGGCGGCATGCGTAGCCGTCCTCCTCGAGTTCCGGCGGTGCCGCCGAACGTTCTGTCGCCGCCCAGTTGCACAGTCGCCGGAGGGATTCGTGGATTTCGGGATCACTCGCCGTGAGGGGAAGCCACTCCTCGGACTCGTCCAGGGCAACGGGCAGGGTGGCCCCATCGTGGACGAACCACAGACGGGGGATGCCGAGGCGACGCAGCCTGTGGATCCGCCGACATCTCGTGGCCACTGGAGGACCGCCACCCCGTTGTGCGAGGCGAGGAAGCTCACCAGCTCTCGTTCGGTGGCCTCGGATCCTTGGGGGCCGAACCACACACCGTTCGGAAGGGTGCCTGTCGCACGACCGGCCACCGAATGGCCCGGTTCCGCCGAGTCACCCTCCTCGTCGGACGGACCGTCGTCGTCGTCCGACTCGTGGAGTTCCTCGATCGAAGAAGTGCCGACCGTCGTCATTGCATACCGTCCTTCGCTCACGCCATCGTCACAGAACTGCGGTTCCAGGCCGATGTCCGATGCCATTCCGTCCTATCACCTGTACGGGATCGATGGTGCGGATTTGACGCACCTTTTACGGTAAAGAAGGAACTATTCAGACGCTTTTTGCACAGGGACCCAACTAGGTTTCTGCGGGTGCGTCGCCGTCAGCAGTTGCCAACCCGAAGCGGCCTGCTGTGACGGTTCGGCGGACACTTCCAGTCCGGGAGGTGTTGCGAGGGCGCAGGCTCACTTGGGTGGACCTGGTGGTCGGCGCCGGCATTATCGCCGTCCTCTACGCCGTCGTCCGACTGGGCCAGTCCATGGCCGTCAATTTCACCCCGGGCCGGACGCCGGTGGTCATCTCGACCGACATCGCCAACGTGCCCTATTACGCCGCCCGGTCACTCCTGCGGATGTTCATCGCACTTGCCCTCTCGACCGTGTTCACCCTGGTGTACGGAACAGCGGCAGCACACCTTCGCCGAGCCGAGAAGGTGCTGGTGCCGATCCTCGACATCCTGCAATCCATCCCGATCCTGGTGTTCCTGCCGATCGCCCTGACCTTCTTCATCACCCTCCTCCCCAACAACCTGTTGGGACTCGAGCTGGCGGCGATCTTCGTGATCTTCACCTCCCAGGCGTGGAACATGACGTTCAGCTTCTACCACTCGCTCATCTCGCAACCCGCCGAGTTGGACGAGGCGGCGCGAATGTACCGGCTCACCAAGTGGCAACGTTTCTGGAAGCTGGACGTCCCGAGCTCCATGATCGGGCTGGTCTGGAACATGATGATGTCGATGGGTGGCGGGTGGTTCTTCCTCACGGCCTCCGAGGCGGTGACCGTCTTCGTCAAAGGGCACGGGCTCTCCGAGAGCCTGCCCGGAATGGGCAGCTACATGGCCGCCGCGGTGGCCCACGGGTCCTACACCGAGGTGACCATCGCCATCATTGTGATGGTTCTCCTGGTGGTCGGCACCAACTTCTTCGTCTTCCGCCCACTGGTGGCGTGGTCCGACAACTTCCGGATGGAGAGCTCCGAGTCAGCCGAGAAGCCCAAGAGCATCATTCTCAACCTCCTCCGCCGCTCCTCGATCCCCCGGTTGGCCGGCCACGTCAGCCGCCCCGTCGGACGGGCGCTCGACCGGATCACTCGGCCGTTCGGACTGGCCGAATACCCGCTGCGCACCGACATCCGCAAACGACACCTCGGCGACATCATCTTCTGGTCGATCATCGTCGGCGCCACCACCGTCTTCGCCGTGGTCGCCCTGGCATACCTCAACGCTCACCTCGGCTTCACCCGGTTCCCCAGCCTCATCGGGTTCGGTCTCGCCACCTTCGCCCGGGTCATCGTCTTCGTGGCTCTGTCCACCATCATCTGGGTGCCGGTAGGGGTGAAGATCGGAATGAGTCCCAGGATGGCTCGTTACGCCCAACCGGTCGTCCAGGTCCTCGCCAGCTTCCCGGCCATTCTGCTCTTCCCCTTTGCCACCCTGATCTTCATCGATCTTGGGATCCCGTTGGACTACGGGGCCATCTTGCTGATGATGCTGGGTGCGCAGTGGTACATCCTGTTCAACGTCATAGCCGGCGCCAGCTCCATCCCCAATGATCTGCGCGAGATGATGGTGTCGATGCATCTGACGCGGCGCCAGCGGTGGCGAAGGGTCATCCTCCCGGCCATCTTCCCCGCCTATGTCACCGGTGGGATCACCGCCGCCGGCGGGGCCTGGAACGCCTCGATTGTGGCCGAACTGGTCAGCTGGCACCACCACACCCTCAACGCGTTCGGGCTGGGCAACTACATCGCCACCGCCTCGGCCCAGGGAAAGTTCGCCCTACTGATCGCCGGGGGCATCGTGATGAGCGCATTCGTGGTCATCGTCAACCGCTTGTTCTGGCGGCGCCTGTACCGGTTGGCCGAATCCCGGTTCACCCTGTAATGCAACCCATCGAGGCGCGGATCGGCCGTCGTTGATGTGGCCCACGCAGGTACGGAAGGGTGAATCCTTGTGACCACGGCTTCCGACCCCGCCACCGACCTGCCGAGCGCCGGCTCGGCCACCATCATCGAGGTCTCCCACGTCACCAAGAGTTTCGTGTCGCCCGATGGTACCCCCCTCCCCGTGCTCGACGACATCTCGCTCGATCTGCGAGAAGGAGAGATCGTGGCCCTCCTGGGGCGATCGGGATCAGGGAAGAGTACGCTCCTGCGCTGCATTGCCGGGCTGATTGCACCAACCGAGGGCGACATCAGGTACCGGGGCCAGACCCTCAACGGGGCCAATCCCGGCGTGGCCATGGTGTTCCAGAGCTTCGCCTTACTGCCATGGCTGACCGTGCAGCAGAACGTCGAGTTGGGACTCGAGGCGCTGGGAGTGGCGGCCGGCGAGCGCCGCCAGCGAGCCGAACGGGCCATCGATGCCATCGGCCTCGACGGGTTCGAGTCCGCCTATCCGAAGGAGCTCTCCGGTGGGATGCGGCAACGGGTGGGGTTCGCCAGAGCGCTGGTGGTCGAGCCCGACGCGCTCCTCATGGACGAACCGTTTTCGGCGCTGGATGTGCTGACAGCTCAGAACTTGCGGGCCGAGCTCCTCAGACTGTGGCGCGAGAAGGACTTCCCGACCAAGGCCATGTTGATCGTGACCCACAATATCGAGGAGGCCGTCATCCTGGCCGATCGGATCTTCGTCCTCGGTGCCAATCCCGGCCGGATCCGCACGGAGATCGACTGCGTCTTTCCTCAGCCCCGAAACCGACACGACGAGAGCTTCCAGGCACTGGTCGACCAGATCTACGGTTTGATGACTGGACGGAATACCCGCCCACCCGCCCACATCTGGACCGTCGCCCATCCGGGCGAGGGGTCACCGACCGACACTCCCCTCCCTCAAGCCAGCGTTGGCGGCATGTCCGGCCTGCTCGAGATACTGGTGGCTCACGGCGGACGGGAGGACCTACCCCAGTTGGCACACGAGCTGACATTCGAGGTCGACAACCTCCTCCCCCTCGTCGACGCCGCCCAGGTCCTCGGCATGGCCGAAGTCGACGATGCCGACTTGCACATCACAGGAGAAGGTCGAATCTTCGTGGACGCAGACATCCTCGAGTCCAAGAAGATCTTTGCCGATAAGGCACGTGAACGTGCTCCACTTGTCCGAGCCATCTGCAAAGCACTGGAAACGACCAAAGACGGCAATCTGGGCGAGGGGTTCTTCCTCGATCTCCTCCGCCGAGGGTTCTCCGAGGACGAGACCCGCCAGCAGTTGAAGATCGCCGTCGACTGGGGCCCCTACGGCGAACTGTTCGACTTCGACGCCAACACCGGCCAACTCACGCTGGAGCGCCCTCATGCTCCAGGTCTCCGCTAAGTCTCGGCTGCCTCCAGCGGGGATTCGGAAGCGCCGGGCCCAGGTCATTGCCGAAATCCGCTGTTCCAACAGCCACTGCGGCCTCGGGTCGTCGCCAGGATTGTTCGGCACCAGAGACGCTCCGGCAGGGGTTCGAACGTAGTCCCATCACCTTCCTGGCGACCTACTGGCGACTCAATCGCAGCCCGAAATCCGCCCCTCGCCCAGCCTCACTCGCCACATAATCCCTGCTCAGAAGGCCCAAGAGGGGTTCGAACATAGTCCCATAACCTCCACCGGTGTTGTAGGAAATACAACGTTCTCTCGAGAGTGTTCTCCCTGCTCACCACCAGAATTTCCTTGGCACTTCCCAACCGAGGATGGCGGCGGAGTTCGTACCCCTGGACTGCCAGCACGCAAGTCGAAGTGGACCAACCTCACTCGGGGATTGGACCCTTCGTTCCATAGGGTGACGCCACCATCCACGGCGTTGTGCGCAGCATTCCGCGCGATCGGGGCCCTGCAAGGCAACGCTGGTGCCGGAATGCGACCGGAGCCTGCTCTATGGGGCGTGGGTCTTGGCGAAGCGACGTGTCATCAGCAAGTAGCTACCGACGCGGTGCAGCGGCACGGGCTTGGGCCAATCCGTAGCGCGAAAGTAGGCGTCGGAGCCGCCATCGACGAACACCACACTGCCGCACAGGAAGTCGGCGGACTCGGAGAGCATGAACACGACCCAGTCCGCAAGCTGGGCCGGTTCTCCGAATCCACCGATCGGCACCGGAAACGAGCGGACAGCCTTCGCCTCGGAGGGAGTTGCCAGCTGGCGCTCTAGGAGCGGCGTCAGGATGGCCCCTGGGGCCAGGGCATTCAACCGGATGCCTGCTCCGGCCCAATCCGCCGTCACGGCAGTACGACGCACCCAGTAGCTCAGTGCGATCTTCGAGCCGGCATAGGCAAATGCTGGAGCGCCCCGCCCGAAGAACCGAACGGATCGCACCGCCTTGTCGATGTCACCCGACAGGAAGGCGTTCACCGTGCGACGTGGCACCGCCGGAATCGTGGTCGTGGAGTTGCTCGAGAACGCCACGACCTTTGCATTGCCTGCTGCGGCAAGTGCGGATCGCCACCCTTCGAGGAGTTCCACCACACCGAGGTAGTTGACCTGGGCAATGAGCCGGATCCGGTCAGGTCCCGGAGACGGTCCCAGGCCAGCGGCGAGGACTGCCCCATCGAGGCGCCCGTCCGTGGCGGCCAGGACACCATCGATGGCTTGTCGCCGCCCCTCCGGAGTTGAGAGATCAGCGATGATCTCGGCCTGCTGGATGTCTACGCCGACGACCCGATGTCCAGCCGCGGTCAGTTCTACGACGACGGCACGGCCCATTCCTGATGCGGAACCTGTGACTGCGTATACGCCCATGCCGGGCTCTCCTCTCAAGTCGACCGACCCTCGGTTCGGGTCGGGTGCCTCCAAGGTTCGGAGACGCTGAGTAGCTCATGCACTGCACAATGGGCGACCCTCGCAGTCAGCCGGTGGTGACGCCGTTGTCGATGGTTAGGAGGGCGCTCTGCCCGCGAATGGCCCCCTCCGAGAAAGCGAGGAGGACGGCCTGGCATCGGCGCCGGCGCCGGGAATCTCCCCCACCGACATCCACCGTCCTCATCGACTTGCCGGAGTAGCTACGCCTTCCGTGGATTCAGTTCGAAGATCCGGAATTCACGATCCGTGACCTGTGTGTAGTCGGCCCAGCCGGGATACCACTCCAACAGCTCAGGCCACCGAGCGGCCCGCTCATCGCCGTCCAGGAGCCGCGCGGTCACGACGATCGTGTTCCCTCTGAACACGATCGTCGCGTCCGGATTGGCGAGGAGATTGTGAGTCCACGCCGGATGCGATTCCCGCGCGAAGTTACTGCCGACCACGAGGAACCGGCCACCGTCCACGGGAACCGTAGCCATCGGTGTCTCACGCTCCAGGCCGCTCTTGGCGCCGGTGCTCCGCAGCATCAGCATCGGCTGAGCCTTTGAGTCGAGCATCGTCCGACCCCGACTCACTCGGAGGACGAAACGATGGCCGGCAGGCAACACCCGCGGGGCGATCGCCCGGAACGGGCGGGAGGCAAGTACGCGACCAGGCACCTTCACCCGTGAGATCCGATTCCCACTAGCGGCCGAAGTCGGACGGCCGTGCGGCTCGTCCAACCGGCCCATGTGGCGCCCCTTGATGAGTCCTGCCTCCCTCCAAGCGTGCATCGAATCCTCGAGGGTCCCAAGCACGTCGCGTGGGTGGACACCGAGTTCGTGGAGCGTCCGATCATCCGTTCCCACCCACTGCGTCACCAGTGTCATGGCCTCCTCGGTCATCGGTGTGTTCAGTGGAATGACCTTTCCGAGTGCATCGAATGCTCGACCAGTCGCGCGCAGTGTCGAGGGAGGCACCGGAGCAATCCTGAATCGGCGGCCGGTGATCTCCCGCAACAGGACGGCGAGCTCCTCCAACGTCACCACTGTCCCCCCGCACATCACGCGTCTCGGACCTAGACCCGGCTCCATCAGCGCCACGTTGGCCGCGGCCAGGTCTCGGACGTCGATGAACGACAGTGCGGCGCGGCGCGCTGGCATCATTCCCGCGGCGACAAAACCTGCCATGCCCACTGAAGTCTCGCCGAGGGCGCTTCCGGCGGCCGGCCCGAGGATGCCGCTGGGGTACGTGATGACCACCGGCGCGCCATCCTCCTGGAATTGCCTGGCGATCCGTTCGCATTTCCCCTTCGATCGACCGTAGGGATGGCGTGTCGAGGTCACCTCACTGCGCTCGGTCAGCATGCCGGCACCCTCGTCGAAGAGGGCGCTGGTGCTCGACGTATAGATGATGGGATCGAGTCCTCGTTCGACGGCCTGTCCGACCACATTGCTCAGGCCTGTCGGATTGATCGACGACATCAGCGCCTGATCGCGTCGGTCCAGGGACACCACCGCAGCGCAGTGGACGACGGCGTCCGCCCCGTCGAGTGCAGCGGCAACAGCATCGACATCGACCATGTCACCGACCACAACTTCCGGAACGGTTGCACCCAGGATCGACAGCGACTCGTCGAGCCGTCCACGACTTCGTACGAGCACCGTCACATCGTGTCCGGCCTCCAAGAGCGCCGCTGTCGTGTGGGCGCCGACGAATCCTGTCGCACCCGTCACCATCACCCGCATGTCACACCCCGGAACTCAGAAGTAGTCACTTTGGTTTCATGGGACGGGCATCTTGCGGAAATCCCACGAGACGATCTTTTCGGGGACGATCCGCAACCTCGCGTGACGACCGTCGGCACGGAAGGTGCCGCCCAGATACTTTTCGCCGAAGAGTCGTTCGGGTTCACGTACCGATTCGAGATATCCGTGAGTTCGGGGCACATCTCCCACGACTTCAGCCGTGCCCGTGATTTCAACCCCGCGCAATTCGGAGAACTCGACACCAGCATCGACCGTTACGGAGATCCGGCCGTCCTGCATCAAGTTCACCCACCGCTTGGAACCGACGATCGAGTTGAGCGAGATCGCAGTCCCGTCCCAAGCGAACCAGAGCGGCGAAACGTGCGGTGAACCATCCGAGTCGACCGACCCGACCCGACACATGCGCTCGACAGCGAGGAACTTGTCTCTCTCCTCCTCGCTCATGGCGATTCTGCGTCCTCGCCGTTGTTCCCTCAATGTCGACTCCAGTCCTCGTCTGCCGATCCGTCGCAAGCGGCCAAATCACCACGGTTCGGAATCCCACCTGTTCGCTTCTTCATGGACTACAGGCCTGTAGGGCTCATGGCCAGCAGGCCTCGAGAGAAGATCGCGCCTACCGGTCACTCAGCTCACTCGCGAGGCACTACCTCATCGATGGGTTTGCTATCCCGCTTTGCTGGGCGAGAGGAAGGTGTAGTCACACCGGAATCCGTTGGTTGAACTCTGGATCGACGGATCATCCAGGCGCTGGAAGTTCCCATTCACGATGTTCGCGAGGAGGTAGCAGTTGCTGATGGTTCGTGCCGCGGGATTCGTGGGAGCGATCAGGTTCTGGGCGTTGAAGGTCGTGACCTTGGAGAGCGCCTGCAGCACGCTCCCCCGGCTCGGATTCGATCCGGCATTCTTGAGGGCCTGCACGAACAGCTCCCCCGAGATCCACCCATACAGAGCGAAGAGATCGGGCTTGAACCCAGGAGAGGCGACCTGCACCCAGTGCAGGAACGTGTTGACTGCTGGCACCTGCTGGGCGTCCTGCCCGAGGTAGAGCGAGTAGGCCTGCGAGAGGTAGTAGCCGTCGACCGCCGCCGCTCCGCCAGAGTCCTGGACCAGGTTGTTGGTGTACGCCGCCGCGCCGAGGAGCACGATCGGGTGGAAGTTCTGTTGCGTGAGGTCCTTGAGGAATGCGGAAGCGTAATTCTCCGCCATCTGGTCAAGAAGGATCATCTTGACGCCGGCGTTCTTCATGGCGATTACATTGGCCGTGAAATCAGTCTGGGTCACGCCGTAGGTCGACTTGTAGATCACCGTGTACCCGGTCTTGGTGAGTGCGTACTGATCGCCAGCCCACGACGTCGCGTCAGAAGGTTGGTCGCCGATCAGCGTGCCGAGCGAGTGGATGGCGTCGGGGTACTTCTTCTTGAAGTACTGCAGCACACCCTCCTGGAAGCCCGGCTGCTGGGGTACAGCGCTGAAGTAGTTGGGCAGCTTGTTCATAGTGAGCGAAATGCTCTCGCCGACGGCCGGCACCCCAGGTTGCGTGGCGAGGACAGCGGCCCCGTAGCTGTCCTCGATGGAGAACCCACCCACCAGTGCGAAGTCCTGCTGTGCTGACTGGCGAGTCGCCTGTCCGTTTCCCGCACCCTGGAAATTGTCGTCGTAGCCGTTGACCACCAGCTTGCGCCCGTTGACGCCGCCTGTGGAGTTCACGTAGTCGGCATAGGCCTCGGTCCCGACAGCCGCACCCTTGAACAAGCCCGCCGTCAGGGTGGAGACGTTCCCGACGGTCACCGATGTCTTCGTGATCCCCGTGTGATCCGAAAACGCACTTGCCGGAATCGAGCCCGAGTTCGATGCTGTCGTGCTTGCCGTCGTCTGCGACGAGCTGGAATTGGTGGAGCTGCATGCCGAGGCGAGCAGGCTCAGTGCCAGTGCCAGCGCACCCGCGGTCGCAATGGAGCGCCTTCGAGATCCGGTCACGTATCCCCCTTGAGGTCATGGCCCGACGTCGTCGAACCCTGTCGGGATTCGTCTCTGCGGGCGCCAGCAGTGCACCGGTGTCCGGCACGTTCCCCCGCGCCGGACACCTGAACGCCGCAGTCGGCGCTCGGCGAGCACCCGCAGCAGCGTATTCTAATGACGTTGTTATAACGTGTGTTCGGCGTGCTGTCCACCACATCGACGCCAAACCCCCCTCCGGCCGCCGGCGCGACGGCAAAGCGCTCGAGTGGACAGTCCCAGCGGCCTGTACACCACGCCCCACAGGCGGGCACCCAGCTCGGAACTCGGGTCTGAGGTCCGAATGTGACCCACCGCGTCGGATGGGTCGTTCCCCAGGGCCCCCAGCGCCCACTGGGCACGATGCCCAGCTCGTCTCGGTGTCGCTGTCCGACCAAGGGTGCGCCTCGTTGCCGGACAGACTCCTCGACGTCGACATGGCTGCCCGACAAATGATGGCAAATCGTCCGTGGCGCCCGCCCATACAGGAGTTCTTCCGGGGAGCCGCTGTCCACATTCGACTCTCTGGGTAACCGACCCACTTCCGTAGCGGTGCTCCACCCGGTGACGCGCTACCGGGGAACATCCTTCCAGGCAATATCGACGTCGACGCGGACATCGCCAGGGAGACCGAGGGTTCGCTCGCTGATGATGTTGCGCATCACCTCCGAGGTCCCCCCTTCGACGGTGTACGCCCGGGATCGGAGAAATCGCCCCGAACGGCTAGGAGCGTGGGTCGTTATCCGCCAATGGGGCGACTCCGATCGCTGCCGTGGGCCCGCGTCCGCCGGGCGTGTTGATGGGCGACATCGGGTTGTAGTCGCGATGTCCGGGTGAT
>JBEKRV010000027.1:0-48743 GCA_049517675.1 Acidimicrobiales bacterium | reverse complement strand
GGTGACCTGGGTCCCACCGCCGGCGGGACCGCCGGCCGGACTGGCAACCGTGGTGACGCCGGTGACGGTCGGGGTGGTGATGTAGGAGTAGGTGTCCGCCGACGAGGTGGCCGACGTCGAGTACGGGGTGGTCACCGTGATGTCGACCGGACCGACGGTGCCTGCGGGCGCGACCGCGGTGATCTCGGTGCCGGAGACGATGGTGAACGAGGTCGCGGCGGTCGAGCCGAAGTCGACGGCCGACGCCCCGCCGAGGTTGGTCCCGGTGATCACCACCGGGGTCCCGCCGGCGACCGTGCCTACGGCGCCGGCCGGGGTCGGGGACACGACCCCTGTCCCGGGGTCGCCCGTGACGATGGCCCCGGCGAAGGAGATGGTGAACGATCCGGTGCCCCCGGAGAGGACCGGCACCACGCCGGTCGTCAGACCGTTCACGAATCCGGCCAGGGAGACCTCCTGGCCGGCCGTCCAGGTGCCGGCAGCGGTGACGGTGACGACGTTGCTGGTCTCACTGGTCGCCGTCACCGCGGTCTGGCCGACGGCCGTCACGGTCGGTGCCGCGGTCCAGGTGTAGGTGTAGACGTTGTCGCCGGGGGCCGCAGGAGTCGACTGCACGCCGCCGACCGTCACCACCACGTCGGCGGTGGCCGTCGACGTGAGTGCGGGCGGGGTCACGGCGGTGATGTGGCTGCCCGAGGTGACGGTGAACGAGGTGGCCGCCTGGCCGGCGAAGGTGACCGACGTCGCCCCGGTGAACCCGGTGCCGACGATGACGACCGACGTCCCGCCGTTGGCGGTGCCGGTGGCCGGGGTGAGCGACTTGACGGTGGGGCCGGCGCCGTACGCCTGACCCACCCCGACGACGGAGAGCCCGAACAGGCTCAGCAGTGCGGCAAGGGCGATCTTGGCGATCGCGCTCTTGACGGACACACGCGAACGAGAGTGTTCCATCGACCCAACCCCCTGGGATTCGTCATCTCCGTGCACGTCCCCGCCCCAACGGTCCCCTGGGGCAGACACGTGGTCCTGCATGTGCAGACGGTCCGACGGTACGGGACTAAGCGGCGCCCTGCAACGAGGTTCACAATCGGCGGGTGGGACACCACCCTGCGTGGTGACGCCCAGCTCGGGCCCCCGCCTCCGGCCGGCAGATCCGGGCTCGACGACGCAGCCGACGGCGGTCGGGGCCCGACCCGTCGTTTCCCGCGGTCGATGGGTTCCCGATAGCCTCGGCTCCATGGGTTCGCCCGGTGCACCCGAGGACCGACACGACGCCGACGAGGTGGCTGCGGACGAGATGGTCGACGAGGCCGAGCGGGAGTCGTACCCGGCGAGCGACCCCCAGTCCTTCTGGGCCGGGCCCGACGAACCGCCGGCCGATCACCGGCCGGAGCGGGAACGCCGATCCTGATCGGGGGTCGAGCTCGGTTGCCCGCCACTCACCTGGCCAGGTTCACACGGTCAGGTGCCGGCTGAGGAACTGTAGGGACGGCGGTTCCTGTGACACGAAGAACGGCCCCGAGTGACAGCCCGGGGAGAAGACCACGTCCGCCGACCGCGGCAGCACGGCGGCGAGGGCTTGGACACCCGGATGGAACGGGTCGTCCTCGCCCGAAGCCACCCGGACCGGCTTGCCCTCGAGCGCACGGACATGGGTGACCGCATCGACGGCGGCGAAGGACTCCGGTGAGGAGTAGGCGCCGGCGTTGGCGTCGCGGGCCTCGCCGTAGCTCGTCCACACGGCGGGACTGATCGCGGCCACGGCGGCAAACCGGTCGGGATACTTCTCGGCCAGGACGATTGCCCCATAGCCCCCCATGGAGATCCCCATCGTGCCGACCTTGTGGGAGCCGGCTCCCAGACCCTGTCGCCCGCACATCGGGAGGAGTTCGTCGACGACCATCCCCATCGGGTCGTCGCCGGGATGGGGGTTCCAGTAGCCGCCGCCACCGTCCACCGTCACCATGGCCATCGGTGCGAGCGGGCGGTCTTCGACGCGGAGTGCCACCGCCTGTGCCGGTGACATCCCCGCCAGCGCGTCGGTGTGGTTTCCGCCGAAGCCGTGCAGCATCACGATCAGGGAGGTCGCTCCCCGGGCCGTGGCCGGGCGGATACGCGATGGTGTAGCCGACCGTACGGTTGCGGGCGACCGAGAAGAAGGTGCCGGACACCGACGGTCCGGGGGGCGAGTACCGGAGTCCGGGGGAGGCGACCGCGCAGGCGCCGTCGAGCTCGTCGAGTCTGTCCTTGCCCGGCAGGACGCCATGGGATACCAGTTCGACGCCGGCGGCGCCGGCGACGACCACCGCTGCCGCGCCGCCCAGTCCCCACGCGAGAAACCGACGCCTGGTCGGGCGGGGCTGGTCCGGGACGTCATCAGTCGACACGGGGACCCACCGGCATCAGCACCGGGACCCGGTCGGGGCGTCGGAGGTGTGGGACGCGGGGACGAGGGAGGACACGGGCCCGGGCGACGGCACGGTGTCGGTGTCGGTGTCGGTGTCGGTGTCGATTGCAGGTGACATACGGGGACCGTGAGCATACGGCGGCGGCCGGGGCGCCACGGTGCACGACACCTCGCCCGCCGGTGCGGGTCCACCCGCGAATCCACCCACGGGTTGACTACTTTCCGGCCGCGAATCCCGACACTGGAGGCATGACCACCACCGACTACCTCATCGACATCGGCCTCATCGGACTCGTGCTCCTCCAGATCCGGGGCCGGCGACTCACCACCCGGACACTGCTGATGCCCCTCGCCATCGTCGGCTACGTCGCGTTCAGCTATCTGCGGGGGGTGCCGACCGCGGGGAACGACCTGTTCCTGGTGGCAGGGTGTGCCGCGCTCGGCGCTTCGCTCGGCGCGCTCTCCGGCACGTTCACCTCGGTCTACGCGGACGACGAGGGAGAGCTCATGGCCAGGGCCGGTGCCCTCGCGGCGACGCTGTGGGTCCTCGGCACCGGCACCCGGTTGGCGTTCCAGGTCTACGCCACCCACGGAGGTGGCGCGGCCGTCGAGCGGTTCAGCGTCGAGCACACGATCACCAGCGTGAGCGCGTGGACGGCCGCCCTCGTCCTCATGGCCCTCGGCGAGGTGGTGGCCCGCACCGCCGTCCTCGCCTGGCGGAGCACCACCGTCCGCCGGCAGGCGTGGAGCGGGACGGTCGTCCCGCAGGTCGGGTCCGTCCGGCCGGTCGTGGGCGCCGTTCGGGTCCATGATGGGGAACGGTGAACGACCCGAGCGAACCGCATCCGATGCCCGTCCATTGGACCTCGCTGTCGAAGGTCCTGAGTCTCGCCGGTCTCGCCCTGCTGGCCTGGGGGGTCTCGTCGCAGGTGGTCCGTCTCGACGCCTTGGCCGATCGACCGGTCGGTCTGGTCCTGCTGGTCGTGGCCGGTACGTCCTGGATCGTGGGGCTGGTCCTGCGTCAGGACGCCTCCCCGGTATCGGGAGCCGCCATCGGCGTCATGGCCGTGGCCGGCGGGGCGCTCACCGCGTTCGCGCCGCTGGCCATGGTCTTCCCGGCGGTCGCGGTGCTCAGCGCGGCCATCCGCTGGCGGATCCAGGTCGCCGCCGCCGTCGCCGGAGCCGGGTGGATGGTCCTGGTCGTCGTCGAGCTGGCACGCGGTCCGTCGCTCGGCGTCGTGCTCGGTTGCCTGGCCGCCATCCTGGGCGGGGCGCTGATCGGCATCGCCCGCCGGGAGGCGGCCGAGCGGGTCGAACAGTCCGCCCGTGCCGAGGTGGAGGTGGCCAGAGCCGAGGTGGAGCGGGAGCGGGCCGAACTGCTCTCCGACCGGAACCACATGGCCCGGGAGATCCACGACGTGCTCGCCCACACCCTGGCCGCCCTGTCGTTGCAGCTCGAGGCGTTCGGCACGGTCGTCGATGCCGACCCCGTGACGAGCCCGGCCGTCCGTGAGCAACTCGATCGCACCCGCCGGCTCGTCCACGAGGGTCTCGACGAGGCGCGCCGGGCGGTGGGTGTGCTGAGGGACGACGTCGCGCCACTCGACGACCAGCTGCGGAAGTTGGCCGAGAGCCACGACGTCGCCTTCGCGACGTCGGGTCGGCCCGAGAGGCTCCCGGCCCAGGTGGTCGTGGGTCTCGTCCGGGCCACCCAGGAGGCCCTCACCAACGTGATGAAGCACGCGACCGGCGCACCGACCTCACTCGTCCTGTCGTACGCGCCCGACCGGGTGTCGCTGGTCGTGGAGAACGGATCCGCATCCGGCTCGCCCGTTCTGCACGACTCCGGCGGTGGCTACGGTCTCCACGGGATCGCCGAGCGCCTCGCCCTGATCGGCGGTCGCCTCGACGCGGGCCCGACGGACGGCGGCTGGCGGGTCCGTGCCGATGTGCCCCTCCCCGTGCCCACCCGGGTCCGCGAGGGAACGGCGGCCCGGTGAGGGTGCTGATCGCCGACGACCAGCGCGTGGTGCGCGAGGGACTGGCCACCATCGTGGGCGGGTTCGCCGCCACCGAGGTGGTGGGGCTGGCGGGCGACGGATCCGAGGCGCTCGGTCTGGTCGCCGAGCACTGCCCGGACGTCGTGCTGATGGACCTGCGGATGCCCCGGATGGACGGCGTCGAGGCCACCCGCGAGATCCGGACCCGGTACCCGGCGATCCCGGTGGTGGTCCTCACCACCTATGCCGACGACGAGTCGATCCTGGCCGCACTGTCCGCCGGCGCCGCGGGGTACCTCACCAAGGACGCGTCCCGTGACGACATCCTCCGGGCCCTGGAGGCGGCGGTCGCCGGTCAGACGGTGCTCGACCCCGGCGTGCACGCGTCGCTGCTCAAGGCGGCGCGACTGGCGCCCGGCCGGCCGGCGACCCTTCCCGACGGGCTCACCGAGCGCGAGGCCGAGGTTCTCGGACTCATCGCCGGCGGGCTGTCCAATGCCGAGATCGCGGCCGACCTCTTCGTGGCCGAGGCGACGGTCAAGACCCACATCAACCGCATCTTCGCCAAGACCGGCAGCCGGGATCGCGCGCAGGCCGCGGTGTACGCGCACCGACACGGCCTGGCCGGCGGTGCCGACGACAGCGGTCGCCACCGGCGCTAGGACGACGGACCGCGGAGGTCGGGGACCGGACCGGGCGGCCGAGACGGATCGGCGGTGGCGACGTCAGCCGTCCAGGCGTCGTCGGAGCTCGAGGTACACCCGGGTGCCGACGATGGTGGTCAGCTCCTCGGCCATCGACTCGACGACCGGTCGATCGCCGACGTAGGCCCGCTCGCCCTCGGTGCAGCACCACGCCATGGTGGCGCCCTCGGCGCCCCAGTCGCCCCTGGTCCAGCCGCGCACCGTTGCGATCTCGGTCCCGTCGACTCCCGGCACATGGTCCACGCGGAGCGGGAGCTGCCAGCAGACCGACGGCTTGTACTCGATGGGTGACTCGCCCGAATCGAGTGCGGCAAGATGCAGCGCGCAACCGGCGCCACCCCCGAAGCCGGTCCGGTTGAGGAAGATGCAGGCGCCGTCGACCACCCGCGTGCTGCTGCGGGTGTCGTCGGCGAAGACGCCACCCTCGGCCGCCGCGGCGTGGTGCTCGAAGCGGGAAGGGTCCAACGTCGCGGCCAGGGCCCCGATCAGTCGTGCCTCGTCGTCGCCGTCCAGGTCGGCGCCGATGGAACAGCATCCCTGGCCGAGTTCGGGGGCCGGGTGGGGCAGGATCCCCAGGCAGCCGCGGCCCCAGATGCAGGTCCACGTCGACGTGAGGAACGCGGCGTCGAATCGCCAGGTGGTGCCGCCGTCGGCGATCTCGACGACCGTTCGCTCCATGGAGACCAGCGTATGCGGCAGGCGGGTGGACCCCGATTGGATCCGCCCCCGGTCGGCCGTAGACTCGAAACCGTGGAAGTCACCGCAACGCCGGATCTGCTGTCCTTCGTGGAGGGCCACGGCGGTTCGCTGTTCGTCCGGTGTCAGCGACGACCTCTGGCACGCGGCGTGGCGTTCCTCCGGGCCTCGACCAAGGAGCCGCGTTCGCTCGCGGGCTACGAGGTCTTCGTGGTCGAGGGGGTGTTCGTCCTGACCCACCTTCCGGCCCGGTCGCGGCCGAACGAGCTGCACCTGTCCATGACCGGCCGCCGGAGGAAGCGCCCGGTCGCGTCCTGGGACGGGTGCGCGTTCGTCGTCTGATCCCGATGACGGGCATCTGTCAGTCCTTCTGTCTATAGTTCGACCTGTTCCCGAACCGGCAGAGAGGTCCACCATGGCAAGCGCCACACCCCGGCTCATCGACGACGTCCGCGGCGTCCGGTACGGGGAGGTCATCACCGCCTTCGCCCGTGACGGCAGGTTCGAGGCCGAGGTGTTCGGGACCCAATTCCTCAACGACTGTCCCCAGGACCTGTGGGACGGGCTCGATCCCTCGGCGATCGCCGAGGAGACGGGTGCGGTGGCGGTCAAGCTCAACGGCCCGCGGTACTGGACGATCGACGGGATCGGGCAGAAGGTCAACGCCTTGGAACCGGTGCTCCGCGAGTTCAACGGGCTCCTCATGCGGCGTCTGGCCGTCATCGACCTGGGCGACACCCCGGGCACCAGTCCATACACCGACGTCCACGTCGACCGGGGTGCGGTCTTCTTCTTCGACGCCGGGAAGCCCGTCTACGAACTGGTGAACCCGGAGGGACTGGCCTACGTCCTGCAGGCCTACTGCGTGGGCGTGGACCCCACGCTCGACGAGGACGCGTTGGCGCACCTCGGGGAGCGGCTCGACCTGCCGGAGGGGTGGACCTACCGTGTCCGGATCCTCGACGAGGAACTCGTCGTCGACACCACCGACAAGGTGGCGACCGTGCTGCAGGACGAGCTCGAGAACTCGTACACCCTGCCAGAGTAGCCGGAGTAGCCGGAGTAGCCGGTGTCACCGGCTGTCGGCCGGCGGCCCGTCACGACCCGGGCAGGGGGACGAGCGCGAGGTCGACGTGGCCGATGTTGGCGTTCTGGGGCGAGTCCGGTTTGAAGTACGACACGACCAGGCTGGTGGAGCTCCCGAGTTCGGGATGGCCGACGAAGGCGTAGCAGAAGCCCGTGGGTGTCGTGCTGCAACCGGGCAGCGTCCCGCTCACGAACTGGTGCCAGGGCCCGGTCGGCGACGACGACGAATACACCACGAACGTCCCGCCGATCGACGTCTGTTCGATGAGCTGGAGTCCGGTCGGATACGACGCCACGGTCACGTTGACCGGCATCCACTGCGTCGCTCCGTCGGTCACGGCCGGTTGGGACACGTAGGAAGCCGGGGCGACCAGGGCCGGCAGGGTGTCGGCGATGGCGGTCGCCGACACCGTCCCGGATCCACAGGAGATGAACAGTGACGTGCATTCGGACGTGAACAGCGTGATCTGGTTGCCCGAGACGATCGGGGACTGGTAGGTCCGGTCGGCGGGCAGCGGCGTACCCTGCGGGGTCGGGGCGAACACGTCGTCCGGCCCGTACCTGATCTTGCCGTTCCTCCATTGGTAGATCATGAATCCCCAGCCCTCCACGGTGAAGCTCGAGGCCGACGTCACGCAGACATCGGTGTAGGTGACCAGCACGTACACCGGGTTGTCGAGCAGAGCGGCACCCGTCGGCCAGCGGGCCGTGTACACGGCGCCGTTGGCCGGCGTGCAGGCCTTCCCGCTCCCGTTGGGCATGTAGGTGTCGGTCGGCGTGGGGATGAACTGCGAGGGCTGGGTGGAGTCGGACAGGGTGCCCGCCGGCTGGACGTCCTTGAGTGCCTGTGGTGGCTCACCGGGGGTGTACTTGCCTTTGGCGGCGGTGCTGCCGACGATGAACGCGTTGGACTGGCTCGAGTCGGCCGAGAACGAGGACGTATCGCCGAAGATCCAGAGGTCGCGGCCGTTGGGGAGGGCCACGCTGATCCCGGCGTCGCGCTGGAGGATGGTCCCGCCCGTCGTCTCCTGACTGGCGTTGACCGGTCCGAGGTAGACGATCCCGGTCGAACCGCCCGAATCGGTGGACGGGGAGACGGCGCCGGCCGGGACCGCCGAGTGGCTCGGACCGTACATGTTGTGGGCCACGACCGTGAAGGTGTAGTCCGTGCCGTTGACCAGGCCGACGACGGTGCACGACGTGGTGGACGAGGTGCACTGGTGCCCAGCGGGGATCGAGGTCACCGAGTACGAGGTGACCGGGGCACCCGGTGAGTAGATCGGCGGCTTCCACGAGACCACGGCGCTCGTGTCGCCCGCGGTGGCGGTCACACCGCTCGGGGGCCACGGGACTCCGATCCGGAGGGAGGTCGTCGCCGCGGAGCTCGTTCCGCTGGTACCGACCGACTGCACCGAGATCGTGTAGACGCGCCCGTTGGTGAGGCCCCTCACCGTGCACGAGGTCCTCGTCGACGTGCAGCGCCCCGCACTGGGTGTGGTGGACACGACGTACGACGAGACGGTGGCGCCCTGGGTCGGTTCCTGCCAGCTGACGGATGCCCTCCCGTTGCCCGGGAAGGCCACGACGCCCGTGGGGGCCGGAGGCGCCGCCGCCTGGCTGCACGCGGTGGTCGCCACGGCGACCAGGACGAGCGTGGCGACGAGCACGCCGGACAGGCGGCGCCCGGGCGAGGTCGATCGAGTTGGCTGCATCGGTGTGTCTCCCCGTACGACGCGACGTCGGTTGCCCCGGACCCGCGGCCGACGAGCGATCGTAGCATCGGCACTTCGCCGTCGACGGGCGCTCCGCCGGCCGGGCGGAGCGCCCGGACACACCATTCTGCCCCTCACCAAACGAACGGAGCGCCGAATCCGTTACACGACGGAAAACGTCGATGGATGGAGCCGTGTCGACGGATCGGGGTGCTGGACGCCGGCCGCTCTCGGGTGTAAGACAGCGCTGGGGGAATGAGCTCACCGACGCAGCACGGGACGGCAGGTGGCAGACATGTTGGACTTCAGGGGGACGTTGCAAGCGGCTCAACGGGGTGACCAGGAGGCGTTCGCCCGCCTCTGGCGCGAGTTCCAGCCGGGGCTCCTGCGGTACCTCCGGATCAAGGCGTCGCCGGTCGCCGAGGACCTGGCTGCGGACATCTGGCTCCGGGTGATCCGTTCGCTCCCGACCTTCGAGGGGGACGAGTCCGGGTTCCGGGGTTGGCTGTACACGACGGCGCGGAACCGCCTGACCGACTGGTACCGGAGCGGGGAGCGCCGTCCCGACCTCATCGAGTACTCGAGCCTGGTGGTCATGCCCGCGGTCAACAACGTGGAGGACGAGGCGGCCGAGCACTCGGCCACCGACCGGGCCGTCGCACTGATCGGGGAGCTGCCTCCCGACCAGGCCGAGGCCGTCATGCTCCGGATCGTCGTGGGGATGGATGTGGCCCGGGTCGCGGCCATACTCGGGCGGACCCCCGGTTCGGTCCGGGTCCTGTGCCACCGCGGCCTGAAGCGGCTCGAGCTGCGGTTGGCCGAATTGGAGAACGTGGCGTCGACCGTGGTGGAGTATCCGGCCATGAGCATGGACGGACCTCGCATCGCCGACGTGGTGCCCGTGGTCGAAGGGCACCGGCTCCATGCGTGAGGATCCCGTGATGGACACCGACGAGCCGATCGGGCTCCGTTCCGACGGGCACAACATCGTGACGATGCCGAACCTGACGGGCGGACGCCTGGCCGATCTCCTGGCGGCCGCGTCGGGCCCCGCTCAGGAGCACGAGCTCCGCGGCGAGCTCGGTGCGCGGACCGCGTTCCTGGCCGCCGCGGCGGCGTGGCCCAAGCCCAGGCGTCGCCCCCGGAGGACCACGGCGGTGCTCGCCGTCACCGCCGTGGCGACGATGATGGTGGCCACGACCGGCCTGGCCGCGGCATCCGAACTCCCCGGCTCCGCCGGTCGGGCGGTCGAAGGGATCCTCGGGGTGGGCACGGCCTCCAATCCCCCGGCACCGGCAGCGACTCCCCCGGCGGGCGGGTCGTCCACGACGGTGGGGTCGCCACCGGCCGCGCCGCATCCGCTCGGGACCGTCAACGCCGTCCACGGGGCGTGTACGCCGCAGTCGGGTACGTCGACGGCGTCGGTCTCGGGTGGGATCGCGACCGCGTCCTGCGCCCTCCCCGTCCGCCACCTGCGCATCACGTTGACCACCCCGACCACGGTGGTCACGTCCGGGGTGACCGCCGCGCCCCCGACGGTGAGGGCGCCTCGGCATTCGAACCCGGGGGGCGTCACCGCACCCGGGGGCCCGGGGGGTACGTCGCCGGGCGGGCAGGGGACCGGAGGCGCTCCCGGCGGAGGGACGAGCCGCGGTGGCAACTTGGGGGGCGGCCAGGGATCCTGTCCCTCGGGAGCCGGTGGGAGCGGTTCGTCGACGACCACGACGACCGAGCCGGCAGCGACCTCGACGCCCTCCAGCACCTCGACCACGACGTCGACCTCGACACCGACCACCACGACCACCACGACCACCACGACCACCACGACCACGACCCTGCCCGCCGACGGTGGGGGGACGACGGGAACCGGATGCGGCGACACCGGCCACCACCACGGCACGCCCGTGGCGACCGCGGGGGCGATCGACCCATGACCCGTCGGGGGCGCGGCGGCTCCGGCCGCCAGCCACGGGGGGCACTCGTCGTGACGGTGATGGCGGTGGGAGCGGCAGCGGCTGCGTTCTGGCCCGGCGCGACCGGTGCCGCGGCTCCGACCCCGTCCACGACCCCGCACGCCTCGGACCGGGCTCCCCTCCTGCAGGCCGGTGCACGGAAGGCGGCTCCGGTCCCGTACGACCACTCGCTCAACTGGTCGGGCTACATCGACACCGGAACCACCTTCACCAGTGTCGCCGGGAGCTGGACCCAGCCGACGGCCGACTGCCCGGCGAGCAAGGTCCAGCAGGCCGCGTTCTGGGTCGGTTTCGACGGCTACGACTCGACCGACACCTCCGTCGAGCAGGTAGGAACCGACTCGGACTGCGCCAAGAAGGTGAAGACGGTACCGGCCGGACCCCGCTACTACGCCTGGTACCAGATGTACCCCGACTCCGTCGTAGTCCTACCCACCGCCACCTACCCGGTCAGCGCCGGCGACGCCATCTCGGCCAGCGTCCACGGATCGGGAGCGGACTACACGGTCGCCATCAGCGACGGCACCCGCTGGAGCTTCTCGCTGGCCGTCACCGCCCCGGCGGTCGCGTCGGACGCGTCGGCCGAGTGGATCGCCGAGGCGCCACTCACCTGCACGACGGCCGGGAAGTGCAAGCCGGAGCCCCTCGCCGACTTCGGCTCGGTCACGTTCACCGGGGCCTCGGCCAACGGCGAACCCATCAACGGCGCGGGGCTCACGTCGGAGTCCGTCACGATGACGAAGAACACGAAGGGGACCATCATCGAGGCCCAGCCGTCGGTCCTCGCCCTCGGCGGAACGGGGTTCAGCGTGACCTGGGTCTCCCTCTAGACGCGGCCGGGGGCGGGTGACCGCCGGACGGTGGGCCCGTGGTGGGGCGCGGCGCTAGTCCGTGCCGAGGAAGGGCGCGTCGTAGGCGAACACCCCTCCGTCGGCGGCCACCAGCCAGTACCCACCGGTCGCCGGGTCGGCGGCCATGCCGGTCACGGGTGCCACCAGTGGGAGATCGCCGGCCGATCCGTGGAACGCCGCGTCCCCGAAGGCGAACACCCCGCCGTCGGACGCCACGAACCAGTACCCCTGGCCGTCCGATGTCGGGGCCATGCCGTCGACGGGGGCGTTGAGGGTGATGGCGCCGGTCGACCCGAGGAAGGGCGCGTGGTACGCGAACACCCCGCCGTCTGCGGCCACCAGCCAGTATCCGCCGGTCGCCGGGTCGGCGGCGATCCCGACCACCGGCTCGTTGAGCGGTTTCCCTCCCATCGACCCGTAGTAGGTGGCGTCCCCGAAGGCGAACACCCCGCCGTCTGCGGCCACCAGCCAGTATCCGCCACCGTCGGGGGTCGGGGCGAGGTCGACGACCGGCGCGTTGAGGGGCTTCCCCCCCATCGACCCGAAGAAGCGGGCGTCCCCGAAGGCGAAGATGCCGCCGTCGGTGGCCACCAGCCAGTAGCCCCGGCCGTCGGGGGTGGGCACCACGTGTTCCATCGGCGCGGCGAGCGGTAGCCCGAGCATGGACCCGTAGGGGACCGCCGTGCCGTGGGAGGAGACGCCGCCCTGGGCGTCGACCATCCAGTAGCCCGTCCCGTCCGGTGTGCCGGCGATGCCGGTGACCGGCGTCTCCAGTGGATCCGGCGAGATCGTGGCCGGAGCGATGAACAGCCGGCGTGCCCCGCCGCACGAGTAGCTGGTGCATCCGGCGGTCCACGCCGCATAGGCCAGCCACCAGTTGCCCGAGGCGTCCTGGAAGAAGGCGCCTCCGCCGGGACCGGCGACGTCTCCGTAGGAGGAGAGGAACGGGCCGCCGCTCGGCCCGTCGCACGGGCCGAGCGGTCCGGTGCACTCGACCGCCGTCTCACCGTAGGAGCTGCTGTCCCAGATGCCGGTGGAGAAGAGCAGGAAGTAGTCGCCGCCGGTGTCGACCATCTGCGGATTCTCGATGGTCGTCTCGAAGGGGTGGTCGACCGTGTCCTGGGTCTGGAGGAGGGAGGGCTGGCCGATCAGCGTCGTCCCGTCGGCTCCGAGGGGCTGCGCCCACAGCCGGGCCGGCTGGTCGGAGCCCCCGTCGTTGGTCTTCCAGACCAGGTAGGGCTGGCCGGTGGCCGGATCGACGAACGGGCACGGGTCGATGGCCCCGCCGAGCGCGCTGTCGCACAGGAGCGGCCCGGTCGAGGTGTCGGTGAACACCGGGTCGGTCGGGGTCAGGTCGGGATTGGTGGCGACGGAGATGCAGTTGTACCCCGAGTCGTCGGCGTGTCCGAGGAGTGCCGCCGTGTAGAACATGATCCAGCGCCCGTCCCACTGGTACACGCCGGGCGCGTTCTGGGTGCCGAGCTGCTCCCACGGCGGCGGGAAGGGCAACGCCGCGGCGCCGAACGGGAAGCCCGGGCATGCCGCCCACCCGGTGGCCGGCGATCCCGACGAGTCGCACAGGACCTGGAGGTAGCTGGCGAGCGCCGTGCCGGTCGAGAAGGCGAAGTACGTGGACCCGTGGAGGACGACGTCGGGGTCGGGTGCGTCGCCGTTGAAGGCCGGGCTGGGGGAGGGCGTCACCGAGACCCCGGCCGCGGCGACGGCCCGGGCCGGGACCGCGCTCGCCAGCGCCCCGACGGCGAGGAACGCCGCGGTCAGGAACGAGGCACATCGACGTGCGTTCATGGCAAGGGGGCCGTGCGTGCAGTCACCGTCCGCCGTTCGATCCGGTGGCCTGCTAGACCCAAGGTACCACCGGCGCCCACGACCGACGCGGCGCCGATCCGATCGTCCGACCCCGCCTCGCCGTGGGCACCGGGACCGACGCCGTCAGGAGCACGAGATGACCGAAGCGAACCTCCACTCCGTCGAACCGGCCGACGAGGGCCGCCACGTGCCGTCCGACGACCCGCTGTGGAACGAGTCCCACTATCTCGACTTCGTGGCCCACGACGGATCGGTGGCCGGCTACGCGCGGATCGGGCTGTACCCGAACCTCGGGGTGACCTGGTGGACGGCCATGGTCGTCGGTCCCGGTCGCCCGCTGGTGGCCTCGGTGGCCTATGACCTCCCGGTCCCCGGGGCCCCGGGCCTGGCGGTCGACGCCGGTGGCTACGCCTTCGCCGAGACGGTCGGCGTCCCGCTCGACACCGTGCACGTCGCGGGGACGGTCCCCGGCGAGCTCCTCGACGACCCGGTCGACGTCTACCGGGGGTCCCCCGGTCGCCCGACCACGCTGGCACTCGACCTGACCTGGAGCACCGACGGCGTTCCGTACCACTACGACGTCACCACCCGGTACGAGATCCCGTGCCTGGTCGGGGGGACGGTGTCGGTGGGGGACACCGTGCTGGCGGTCGAGGGGCAGGGCCAGCGCGACCACTCCTGGGGCGTGCGTGACTGGTGGGCCTTCGGGTGGTGCTGGTTCGCTGGCCGGCTCGACGACGGCACACGGATCCACGGCACCGACGTCCGGATCCCCGGGCAGCGAGTCCCGCTCGGATACGTCCAGCACCCCGACGGCGAGGTGGTGACCGTGACCGGCCTCGACATCACCGAGGTGCTGGGTGCGGAGGGCCTCCCGTCCTCGGCCGCGGTCCGCATCGACCCTGTCGGGCTGGGCCTCGCCGTCGAGCCCGTGGAATTCGGGCCGCTGGAGCTCACGTCGACCGACGGCCGGGTCAGCAGGTTCCCCCGGGCGATGGCCCGCTTCACCGCGTCGGACGGCCGTTCCGGGACCGGCTGGATCGAGTGGAACCAACCGGTAGCGGTGGCGGACGAGCGGTAGCCTGCCGACGGTGCGCCTCTCGTTGCAGCCGACCCTCGACCCGTCGGACTACCGCTTCTCCCATGTCCTGCGGACGCGCTTCGCCGAGACGGACGCCATGGGCATCATCCACCACGGCGCCTACCCCGCCTACCTGGAGGAGGCCCGCGCCGCCATGCTGCGCGACGCCGGCTTCCCCTACGGGGACGTCCGCACCGGCGACGGCGGGGTGGACTTCGCCGTACTCGAGCTCTACGTCCGGTACCGGCGGCCCCTGCGGTTCGACGACGAGGTCGTCGTCCACGTGGCGGTGGACGACCTGACCCGCACCACGTTCCAGGTCGGCTACCTGCTCGAGGTGGGCGGGCAGGCGCGGGCCACTGCGGTCAGCGTCCACGGCGCGGTGGACGGTGCCGGGCGCCCGACGCGCATGCCCGGCTTCATGGCCGGCCTCGTCGGTCCCCGGGCCCGGTAGCCGGGATGCTGGTCTCCTACGGACTGCCGACCCACCGGGTGGACTGCGGCGACGAGTTCCTCGGGCCGGGCGCCATCGGCGAGCTCGCCGGCGCGGCGGAGGCGGCCGGATTCGCCGCCGTCTACACGACCGACCACCCGTTCCCCGGGGACGCCTGGCTGGCCCACGGGGGCCACCACGCGCTCGACCCGCTCGTCGCCCTGTCGTTCGCGGCGGCGGCCACCTCGACGGTGCTGCTCCACACCAATCTGCTCGTCCTCGCCTACCGCAACCCGTTCCTGGCGGCCAAGGGGATCGCCACCCTGGACGTCCTGAGCGGCGGCAGGACCGTGGTGGGGCTGGGCGCCGGCTACCTCGAGCCCGAATTCGAGGCCCTCGGGGCGTCGTTCGACGAGCGCAACGATCGGATGGACGAGGCACTGGCCGCCATGCTGGCGGCCTGGTCCGGCGAGAGCGTGGCGTTCGAGGGGACCGGGTACCGGGCGCGGGGCAACACCATGCTGCCCCGCCCCCGTCAGCGCCCGCGGCCCCCGCTGTGGATCGGGGGGAACAGCCGCCGTTCGATCCGCCGGGCCGTGGAGTCGGCCGACGGCTGGTGCCCGTTCCCCAATCCGGCCCGCACGGCCGCCCGCACCCGCACCGCTCCGCTCGAGTCGGCCGGCGACCTGGCCGTCGCCCTCGGGTACGCCCGGTCGTACGCCGAGCAGGTGGGGCGCACCGAGCCGCTCACGGTCTGCTTCATCCCCGAGGGGCTGTCACTGGGGGGAGCCCCACCGGACCCGGGGCGGGTGGTGGCGTCGATCCACGAGCTCGCGGCCGTCGGTGTGGAGTGGGTGACCGTGGCCCTGCCCGGTGACACCCGGTCCGCGCAGCTCGACGCGATCGAGCGGTTCGGACGGGCCGTGCTGGCCGGGATCTGACCGGGCGCGCCGGACGCCGGCCCCGCGGGACCGTCCGGAGCCGGCGAACCGTATGCTGCGGGGTGGGCCGCCCCCTCGGCGTGCCGTCCGACACCCCGGGACGACCGGGGACCGACCTCTCCAGGAGACCGACCATGAGCATTGCCGTTGGCGACACCATCCCGGACATCAAGGTGATGACCTCGACGGGCGACAGCCTGGCCCACGTGCAGACGAGCGACGTGCTGGGCTCGGGCAAGGTCGTCCTGTTCGCGGTGCCCGGGGCGTTCACCCCGACGTGTTCCGACTACCACCTCCCGAGCTACGTGATCCGCCGGGAGGAGTTGGCCGCGAAGGGTGTGACCACCGTGGCCTGCATCTCGGTGAACGACCCGTTCGTCATGAGCGCCTGGGCCGACTCGCAGAACGTGGGCGACGCCGTGCTCATGCTGGCCGACGGCAACGGCGAGTTCGCCGCGGCCGTGGGGCTCGAAATGGACGGGAGTGGCTTCGGACTGGGCACCCGATCGCAGCGCTACGCCATGGTCATCGAGGACGGTGTCGTCACGGCGCTCCAGGTCGAGCCCGGTTCCGGCCTCACGGTCAGCGCGGCCGACGCCATCCTCGGGATCCTCTGAGCCGGCGACGGCGGTGGACCTCACCGAGGCGCTGCGCACCACCGGGGCGGTCCGCGAATTCACCGACGAGCCGGTCGAGGATGCCACCGTCTTCCGGCTCCTGGACATCGCCCGCTTCGCGCCGAGCGGCGGGAACCGGCAGGCCTGGCGAGTGGTGCTGGTGAAGGATCCCGCCGTCCGTCGGGCCGTGCGGGACGTCTACCTCCCCGGCTGGTACGAGTACCTGGCCCAGGTGGCGGCCGGACTGACCCCGTGGGCGGTGGTGACCGACCGCGAGCTCGAGGCGGCCTCGGTGGCCGGTGCGGGTGACATCGCCGCCGCGGCCGCAGCGGGCCCCGGGGGGTTCGCCGAGCACTTCGACCAGGTGCCGGCCATGCTGGTGCTCCTGGCCGATCTAGCCCGGCTGGCCACGGTCGACCGGGACAGCGACCACTACACGATGGTCGGCGGGGCCTCCATCTACCCCTTCGCGTGGAGCGTCCTCCTCGCCGCCCGGACCGAGGGGCTGGCCGGGGTCATGACCACCATGGTGGTGCGGGACGAGGCGGCCATCAGGGAGCTCCTCGGGATCCCCGGCACCCACACCGTGGCCGGCGTGCTGGCCCTCGGCCACCCGGTCCACCAGCCGTCCAGGCTGCGGCGGGGCGAGGTCGGGGAGTTCGCCACCGTCGACCGGTTCGACGGCCCCGCCCTGGGGGCAGGGTGAAGGTCCGGATCGGGGTGGGGACGGGGGCCCTCGACGGTGATCCGTCCGGGCTGGCCGCCCTCGTCGACGACCTCGACGAACTCGGTTTCGACTCGATCTGGCTACCCGAGGTGCTCACCGCCCCCACGCTCGACCCGTTGGCCGCGCTCGCCTTCGCCGCGGCCCACAACCCGCGCCTGAAGCTCGGGACGACCATGCTCCTGCCCGGGCGCAACGTGGTCCGGGTGGCCAAGCAGCTGGCCACCCTCGACCGTCTGTCGGGCGGGCGGCTCCTGGTGACGTTCGTGCCCGGCCTGCCCCGCCCCCCCGAGTCGGCGATCGTCGCCGTCCCGACCGGAGCGAAGGGCCCGTGGATGGAGGAGGCGTTCCCCCTGCTGCGACGCCTGTGGTCCGGAGAGCCGGTGGAGCACCACGGAGCGGTGGGGGAGTGGGAGGGCGTCACCCTCGCCCCACTCCCGTTCCAGGAGCCGCTCGAGTTCTGGACCGGGGGGATGCTCCCGTCCGCCCTCGAGCGGTGCGGGCGGTTCGCCGACGGGTGGCTTCCCTCGTCGTGCACGCCCGCGGAGGTCGCCGCCGGTCGCGCCGTGATCGAGGCGGCGGCGGACGCCGCCGGCCGTCGGATCAGCCCCGAGCACTTCGGGGTCTCCCTCGCCTACGCGCCGGGCCCGATCGAGCCGGCCATGGTCACGGCCCTCGCCCGGGCCCGCAAGGGGGTGGATCCGACCACGGTGGTCCCCGCCGGGCTCGACGCGCTGCGCGGCTTCCTCGAGGCCTTCCTCGAGGTCGGATTCTCCAAATTCGTGGTGCGCCCGCTGGTCGACCCCGGGTCGTGGCGGGGCGAGCTCGAGGCCCTGGCCGACGCGGTCGGCGACCTCCAGACATGACGCGCAGCCGCCCGGTGGGGTTCGGCTTCGTCGCGCACGACGACGCCGAGCTGCTGGCCCAGATGGCCATGGTGCAGGCCGGTGGCACCGGGTGGATCAACATCGAGCCGGTGATCGACGAGGAGTACCAGCCGGCCCCGCCGGGCCCGTTCGCCTTCCTCGGGGGGTCGACCCACCAGGTGCCGGTCGTGACCTGGATGCCGGGTCGCACCGAGGCCGGTCGACCGGCCAAGCCGACCACCGTGGGACTGCAGCACGCGTCGGGCCCACGGGTGGCCTGGCGCCTGCGCGACCTCGGCCGGCCGGTGCCCGAGGGCTGGCGGATCACCCAGGACCATCCCCGTCGGGGCCTGGTGGCCGAGGTGCCGGCCGATGCCGACAACCGCGCCGTCATCGACTGGCTGCTCGAGGCGGCCACCACGGTGTGCCAGGTGGAGATGACCGGCCGGTGGTGGGCCGCGGTCCACGCCGGGCTGGTGTGATCCCGACGGCCCCGCCCGGGTTCGGGCGGCCGCACCCCGGGCCCGACGGCCCTAGAGTCGCACGGCGATGCCGACCGGTGCGCCGGGGCCGACTGCGAGGAGTGCGACCATGATCAAGGAGTTCCGGGAGTTCCTGCTGCGGGGGAACCTGCTCGACCTGGCCGTGGCCGTGGTCGTCGGTGCCGCGTTCACCGCGGTGGTCACCTCGCTCACCGCCGATGTCATCACACCGTTGATCAAGGCGATCTTCGGAGGCAGCACCCAGTTCGCCAACCTGCACGTGACGGTCAACGGCTCCCACATCGACTACGGCGGCGTGCTCAACGCGCTCCTCAATTTCGTGATCGTGGCGGCAGTGCTGTTCTTCCTGGTCATCAAGCCGGTCAACTCGCTGATGTCCAAGCTCGGCCGCACCCCGGCCGAGGATCCGGTCCGGGAGTGCCCCGAGTGCCTGTCCAAGGTGCCCGACCAGGCGACCCGCTGCGCCTACTGCACCTCGGCACTCACGCCGACCGCCGGCTGAGCCACGGGACCGACCCCGACGCCGGCCGTCCCGTCGGGTGCGGCGGCCTGCGGGCGGGCATGGCCCGCCACCGGTCGCCACACCACCGCGGCAATGACGAGGGCCACCAGGGTGAACGACGCGGCCGACACGAAGGGCACCCAGGAGGCGACGGCGAACGCGGCACCGGCGGCCGCGGCGGCCACCGCGGTCAACGCGGTCTGCGTGGTGGCGAAGATCCCCTGGACGCGTCCGACCTCCGAGGGATCGGACCCCTGGGTCAACAGCGACTGGAGGGCGGGCATGGCGGCGGCGAACCCGAGTGCCTCGGTGCCACCGAGCATCACGAGGGCCGGGACCCAGTGGATGAACGGGTACGAGGTGCAGAACACCGTGGCCAGGCCGAGCCCGCCGAGCACCAGGTAGCGCCGGTCCATGTGGTCGGCCATCCAGCCGCTCGGTCGGGCGGCGATGGCGAAGGGAACGGCGAAGAGGGTCCACGAGACGCCGATCTGCCATCCGGCCGCACCCCGTGACAGGAGGAGGAGGGTCCAGCAGATGTCGTAGACACCGCTCGTGAGCCCGAGGGCGGCTGCGGCCACGAGCGCTCCGATCATCGACCGGTTCCAGCGCAGCCCGGCCAGCGGCTCGACGGTCCCGTCGGCATTGGTCCGGGCCTCTCGCAGCGCCGCCTCCTCGGGGGGTTCGACGATGCGCCAGGCGGGGATCCCGGCGACGAGGGCGACCGCCCCCGATCCGAGGAACATGATCCACATGTGGTGCGCGCCGACGACGGACCCGATGAGGGGCCCGACGGCCATGCCGGCGATCTCGGCGCTGATGATGGAGGCGAAGGCCCGGCCGCGCCGTTCGACGACGACCGCCCCCGAGACCATGGCCAGCGACGCCACCGCCGAGGCGCCGGCCCCGACGCCCTGCAGCCCGCGCAGGACGATGGCCACCGTCGGGGCGATGGGCAGGAGGAACGCGAACGAGGCGGCCGCGTAGACCACGAGTCCGGCCAGGAGGACCGGCTTGCGGCCGAGCCGGTCGGCCAGCTTGCCCAACGGGTACTGGGACAGGACCCCCGCTCCGAAGAACGAGGCCATGACCAGACCGGCCAGGAGGTCCGTCCCTCCGAGGTGGCGGATGTAGACCGGCAGCATCGGGATGATCGACGTCGATCCGAGCCAGAGCAGGAAGACGGTGACGGTGAGGGTGCGGATGAGCGCGGCCGACCCGTCGGTCGGCGGGGCGAGGGTGCCCGAGGGACGGCGGCCGGTCACGGGACGGCCCGGGTCATCTCGTCGAACGCGGCGCCCACCGAGGCGCGCAGCGCGCCCTTGGGTGATGCCAGCCCGAAGAGGTCGCACATCCACAGCCCGTCGCAGGCCATCCGGATGACCGTGGCCAGTGCCGGGTCGAGCCCGTCCTCCACCATGCGGGCCTGCCAGCCCTCGGCCGCCCGCTGGAGCGGGACGAGCAGGGCCGGCTCGGCTGCGGCCGCAGCCAGGAGGGCGGCACCGAGCCGCTCCTCGCCCGCGGCGGCCGGCTCGACCGTGGCCCGCACGTAGGCGCGTGCGTACGCGCCGGGCAGGCCCGCCTCCGGTGACCCGGCCTCGGGCAGGTGCCGGTCGATGTCGTGCTCGAACTGGTCGATGATCCGGTCCACCATGGCGGCGACCAGCGAGTCGCGGGTGGGGTAGTGGTAGAGGATCCCGCCCTTGGACAGGCCCGCCTCGGCGGCCGCCGCGTCCAGGGTCAGGTGCCCGACGCCGTCGCGCAGCACCACCTGTTCGGCGGCGGTGAGGATGCGCTGCTTGGTGGTCCGGCCGTGCCGGTCGGAGGAGTGGGCGGCGGTGCGGGCCCGTGCAGGTGCGGAGGCGGTGGGTGCCATGCCTCCACTATACCGTCCAGACGGTACAGTTCCCGCCCCGCGGGCCACCCGCAGGTCACTCCCTGCGGTTCCCGAGGTGCCAGTGCCCGCAGATGCCGCACGTGTAGGGATCGAGCTCGACGCCGTGCTCGAGCCGGACCTGGAGCGCGTACCGGTTCGCCTCGTCGGCCGACGCGTACCGGCTCTTCGGGGCGCCGTCGGAGCGCCAGTGCTCCCGGGCACCGCCGCCGGCGTCGGGGTCCCGTTCCCGGCGTACCGGCCGCCGCCCGCGCCTCGCCTTCGCCACCGCCGCTACTCCGAGTAGACGGGACGCCGCTTCTCCTTGAAGGCGGCGGCGGCCTCGTCGAGGTTCCCGGTGAACCCGGCCAGCAGTTGGGTCCGGTTCTCCAGGTCGACGGCCGTCTGGAGGCTCCCGACCTCGAGCGACCCCCAAAGGGTGTCCTTGGTCAGGGTCAGGCCGAGCGGGCTCAGCGCACACATCTCCTCGGCCATGGCCACGGCCCGGGGCAGGACCTCGCCGTCGTCCATCACCGACGACACCAGCCCGATCCGCCCGGCCTCCTCGGCGTCGACCTTGCGCCCGGTCAGGATGATCTCGTTCGAACGCGACGTCCCGACGGCCCGGGGGAGCAGCCAGCTCACACCGAGCTCGCATCCGGTCAGCCCGTTGGTGATGCCGGCCCCGCAGAAGACCGCCGAGCGGCCGGCGAGGCGGATGTCCGCCCCGAGTGTCAGGCACATGCCGCCGCCGTAGGCGGGCCCGACGATGGCCGCGATGATCGGCTGGGGCAGGTTGCGCATGGCCGGGACGATCCCGCCCATGTACTCCATGGCCCGAAGCCCCATCAGGTGGCGACCGAGGTCCTCCGCGCCCGGAGGCAGGCCGGCGTGCTCGAGTTCGAGTCCGGAGCAGAAGGCCCGACCGGCGCCGGTGAGGACCACCACCCGGCAGTCGTTGTCGGCGGCGACGGTGGCGAGCGCGTCGTAGAGGTCGGTGACCAGTGCGAACGACAGGGAATTCAGCCGGGACGGGTTGTCGAGGGTGACGGTGCGCACGTGGGCCGCCGGCGTGGAGATCGAGACGAGGGACATGGTCACAGCCTCTCCGACCGGGGCGGCACGCGCCATTCGTCGCGGTGCCGGTCCGACGGTCGTGCCGATCCACCGTCCGGTGCGCCATCATCGTGGCGTGCCGATGGAACCCATGAGCGAGTTCGACCCCTACGGCGGCGGGCCGGTACCCGAGGTGCTCACCGGCCGCCTCCTGGTGGCCACACCGGCCATCGGGGACCCGAACTTCGCGCGCCGGGTGGTCCTGGTGCTCGACCACGGCGTCCACAGGGTGCTCGGTGTGGTGGTCGACCGCCCGGGCGGTGTCGGGGTCGACCAACTGCTGGCGCGGTGGCACCCGCTGGCCACCCCGCCGGCCGAGCTGTTCACCGGAGGGCCGGTGTCGCGCAACTCGCTGATCGGACTGGTCCGGCTGGCCTCGCGGGAGTCCGGCGAGGAAGGTGCTCCCGACTGCCCGGTCGGATGGAGGCTCCTGGTCGACGACGACCGGCCGGTGGGCACCGTCGACCTCGGGGCGGATCCCGCCCTGTTCGCCACGGCGATCGTCGGGGCACGGCTGTTCTCCGGCTACGCGGGCTGGGACTCGGGCCAGCTCGAGGACGAGATCGCGGAGGGGTCCTGGTACGTGCTGCCAGCGGAGGCCCGGGACCCGATCTCCGCCGACCCCGAGGGCCTGTGGCGGCGGGTGCTGCGTCGCCAGGGCGGGGCGCTGGCGCTGGTCTCCGGCTATCCCGCCGACCTGGCCGCCAACTGAGCCCCCGACGTGGGCCGCCCGGATCAGACGGGGAGGTGCAGGCCCGGGGGGCGGCCCTCGGGCCGGGCCACCGTCGACCGGAGCAGCTCGATCAGGGCGCGGGTGGGCGCCGACGGCAGCCCCCGGCTCCTCTGGGCCACCCCGACCCGACGGCAGGGGAGGCCGGTGATGGTGAGGGGTCGGAACCGGTCCCGCAGGATCCCGGGGATGGCCGTGGCCGGAAGGATCGACGACCCGTAACCCTCGAAGGTGAGCGAGGCGATGAGGCGCAGCCCGTCGATCTCGGCGGCGGGCAGGAGGGTGATGCCGAGGGGACGGGTCAGGGCATCGAGCTCGTCCCGGAAGGCGGTGCCGGGCAGCGGCAGCAGGAGCTCGAGGTCGGCAAGGTCGACGAGGCCGAGCGGGCGGTCGGCACCGGCCAGGGGGTGGCCCTCGGGGACCACGAGCATGAGGTCCTCCTCGAACAGCAGGCGCGTCACCAGGTCGCGGCCGCTGACCGGCAGGTGGAGGATGGCCAGGTCGAGCTGGCCGTTGGCCAGCTGGAGCTCGAGGCCGGTGGTGTTCCCCTCCACGATCACCAGGCGCAGCTTGGGGTGGCGTTGGGACACGGCGTCCATCAGCCGGGGGACGAGCCACCGTGCGGTGGTGCCGATCATGCCCACCCGGACGGTCCCGGTCACCTCGTCCTTGCAGGCGGCCACGTCGGAGAGCAGGGCGTCGAGCTCCGACAGGATCCGGCGGGCCCTCGCCACCACGACCGTGCCCTCTTCGGTGAGCCGCCCGTCGGACCGGTCGACCAGGGGGGCGCCGAGCTCCTTCTCGAGCCGGGCCACGTGGGCCGAGATGTTCGACTGGACCGTTCCGAGGTGTTCGGCAGCTGCGGAGAAGGTGCCGTGGTCGCTGATGGCGGTGAGCGCCTGGAGGTGTCGGAGTTCCATCGCATGAGACGATACCAGATATCTAGACAAACTGCTTGACTGATTGCTCGCGGCTGTTATACATTTGGTTCCACGACCACAGGACATAGGAATCCCCCTCCTTTCCTTGTTGCGTCAGTGCGAAGGGACCACCTCTCCCCCCCGGTGGTCCCTTTGCCGCGTCCGGGGGTGGTTGCGGGCGACCCCACCTGCACGCGGTGGCCGCCATCAATTGTGGACAGGTGACCGGCGGTAAGTTTGGGGGCATGACCGACGCCACCGGTGCCGTCTTCGTCGATCTCGACCGGACCCTGATCCGCTCGGCGAGCGGACCGGTGCTGCAGGCCGCCATGGTGGCCGAGGGCGTGCTGTCCGCCGGAAGGCGGCTCCCCGGCGAGCGCTACCTCTACGGCTTCTACAACTCGTTCGGCGAGACGATGGCGTTCATGAGCCTGGCCCGGGCCGCCGCCCGACTGATGAGGGGCCGGTCGGCCGACGCCGTCCGCCGGGCCGGCGAGGCGGCGGTCGAGACCCTGATCGACCTGGTCCAGCCCTGGGCGCTCGAGACCCTGGGCGCCCACCGTGCGGAGGGACGCCTGATCGTGCTGGCCACGACGTCGCCACTCGACCTGGTGGGACCGCTGGCCCGGGCCCTCGACTTCGACGACGTCATCGCCACCCGCTACGAGGAGGTGGACGGCAGCTACACCGGGCGCCTGGCCGGGCGGTTCGCGTGGGGCCTGGGCAAGCGCGACGCGGTCCGGGAGTGGGCCGCGTCGAACTGCATCGACCTGGCCGACTGCCACGTCTACTCCGACAGCGTGTTCGACGTCCCCGTGCTCGGTGCGGTCGGGCACCCCCACGCGGTCAACGCCGACCCGCGGCTGACCGCGGTGGCCCTGGCCCGACACTGGCCGCTCGAGAACTGGGACCGCCCGCCCGGTGTGCCGTCGATCATGGGTCTCGAGCCGTACCACCTGGTCCGGCCGTTCCTCCGGCCCGAGTCGTTCCCCTATGCCCGGTTCACCGTCGACGGGCTCGAGCACATCCCGTCGGAGGGCCCGGTCATCCTGGTGTCGAACCACCGCAGCTACTTCGACGTCGCCGCGCTGGCCCTGGTGGGCGCCCGGATGCGGCGTCCGGTGCGGTTCCTGGGCAAGCGGGAGCTGTTCGACGCCCCGGTCGTCGGTCAGCTGGCCCGGGCGTTCGGGGGGATCCCGGTCGACCGCGACTCCAGCCCGGGGGACTCGATGCGACAGGCGACCGCCGCGCTGCAGGCCGGCGAGGCGGTCATCGTCCTGCCCCAGGGGACGATCCCCCGGGGCGAGGCGTTCTTCGAACCCGTCCTGAAGGGCAAGACCGGGGCCGCCCGACTGGCCGCGGCCACCGGCGCGCCGGTCGTCCCCATCGCCCTGTGGGGGACCGAGCGGGTGTGGGCCCGGTCGTCCAGGGTGCCGAACATGGTCAACCTCCAGCACCCGCCACGGGTGACCGTCACCGTCGGGCCCCCGGTCGGACTCGGGCTGACCGACGCGGTGGCGGACACGGCGACCCTGATGGCCGCCATCGTCGACCTGCTGCCCGACGAGGCGCGCGAGCAGCGCGTTCCGACCGAAGAAGAACTGGCCGCCACGCGTCCCTCGGCGTGACCGTACGCACCACCACCCGCCCGGTCAGAGGGACCGGTGCCCCCCGCGCCCGCGTGGCCGCCGCCGCCGTCTCGGCCGTCAACGGCCTCTCCCGGGCTCTCGGGCGGGGGAGCGGCACGGTGGCGGGTGGTCGGGCCGGCCTCCTGATCGACCCCGGTCTCCTCGCCTCGCTGGCCCGAGGCCGCCGGGTGGCGCTGGTCTCGGGGACCAACGGCAAGACGACGACCACCCGCCTGTTGGCCACCGCCCTCTCCGGGCCGGGCGGCTCGGTGCCCGTCGTGAGCAACGACACCGGGGCCAACATGCCGGCCGGGCACGTGGCCGCCCTGGTCCGGGCGCCGGCAGCCCCGGTGGCGGTGCTCGAGGTCGACGAGGGCTATCTGGGCCGGCTCATCGAGGACACCCGTCCGATGGTGATCGTGCTCCTCAACCTGTCGCGTGACCAGCTCGACCGGATCGCCGAGGTCCGCATGCTGGTGGACCGGTGGCGCGCCGCGCTCGGTGGCCTGGTCGCTCCCGGTCCCGGGGTGCCGGGGACCGTGGTGGTGGCCAACGCCGACGACCCGATGGTGGCCTGGGCCGCCCTGGCCGCACCCGTCGTCCGATGGGTGGGCGCCGGTCAGGTGTGGCACGACGACGCCGTGGGCTGCCCGGCCTGTGGGGGGCGGATCGGGTTCGACGACGGCGGGGGCTGGGGATGCGACCGCTGCGAGTTCGCCCGGCCCGCCACCGACGCCGAGGTGGTCGGGCACGAGGTGGTCCTGGCCGACGGGACCCGCCACGAGATCGCCGTGTCCCTGCCGGGACAGTTCAACCGGGCCAACGCCGGCATGGTGGCGTTGGCCGCCCTGCCCATGCTCGGACACGACGGCCCGCCACCGACCCTCGACACGGTCCTCGACCGGCTGCGCGGGGTGACCGAGGTGGCCGGACGGTTCTCGATCGTCACCCGCGGCGGCCGCCCGGTCCGACTGATGCTGGCCAAGAACCCGGCCGGGTGGACCGCCGTCTTCGACCTCCTCGACGAGTCGGGCGACACCTCGGCCCCGGTGGTGCTGTCGGTCAACGCCCGGACCGCCGACGGGCTCGACACAAGCTGGCTGTGGGACGTCCCCTTCGAGCGCCTGGCCGGCCGGTCGGTGGTGGCGACCGGCGACCGGCGGCTCGATCTCGCCGTCCGGCTCCGGTACGCCGAGGTCGACCACGACGTGGTCGACGGCCCGGTCGCCGCCCTCGACCACGCGCTCTGGCGGTCCGCCCCCGGTCCGACGGCCGAGTTCCTCGGCAACTACACCGCCTTCGCCGACCTGCGGAGGGCACTGTGAGCGGCCCCCGGAGCAGTCGGCTCACCATCGCCGTCGTCTATCCGGACCTGCTCGGCACCTACGGCGACGGCGGAAACGCGATGGTGTTGGCCAAGCGGGCGCAGTGGCGGGGGATCGACGTCGAGCTCGTCCAGGCCCCGTCGGACCGGGCCCTGCCCGAAGCGGACCTGTACACGATCGGGGGAGGGGAGGACGGTCCACAGGTCCGGGCGGCCACCTCCCTCATCGACGACGGCACGCTGGCCCGCCGGGTCGCGGAGGGTGCGGTGGTGCTCGGCGTGTGCGCCGGGTTCCAGCTGCTCGGCCGGTCGTTCCCGGACGGCACGGACCGGCCCCGGGCCGGCCTCGGCCTCCTCGACCTCACCACCCGGAAGGGGACCGGTGCGCGGGCCGTGGGGGAGCTGGTGGCCACACCTGCCCCCGATGCCCCCCGCACGGCCCGTGGCGACCGGCTGCCGAGGCTCACCGGGTTCGAGAACCACGGCGGGGTCACCACGGTCGGCCCCGGCGCCCGAGTGCTGGCCACCGTCGAGCGCGGTGTGGGCAACGGCGGGGGCGGGGGCGGCGAGGGTGCGTGGTCGGGGAGGGTGCTCGGAACCTACCTCCACGGCCCGGTGCTGGCCCGCAACACGGCGCTGGCCGACCTGCTGCTCGGGTGGGCACTGGCCCCCGCCGACTCCCCGGCCGGGACGGCGGCGATCCTCGAGCCGATCGACGACTTCGAGGAGCTGGCGTTGCGGTCGGAGCGCCTGGAGGCGGTCGACGCGCCGGGCGGCACCGGTTGGCGGGCGAGGGTGGCCCGGGCGATGGCCCGCTGACGAGCGGGTATCCGGGGTACGGTGGCCGATGAGTCCGATCCGCCGAGCCGACCACCGGGAAGCCGGCATGAGCTGAGTGTGCTTCTCGGCCGACGGTGACCTGACGGCGGGCGTGGTGATCGTGGCCGTCGGGGTCGATGCCTGCCGTCATCTCGAGGCGAGGCCGGAGTACCGCTTCGTGGCCGCGCTCCCAGTGCTGCTCGGGCTCCACCAGATCGACGAGGCGTTCGTGTGGTGGAGCCTCCGGGGCATGGTGCCACCCTGGATCGGGACCGTGGCCATGTGGATCTACCTCGTGTTCGCGCTCGTCGCACTGCCGGTCGTCGCACCCCTGCTCGTCGTGGCGATCGAGCCGACCCGGGCGAGGCGGTGGAGGATCGCGCCGTTCGTGGCGCTCGGGGTGCTGACCGGCGCCCTCTTGCTGACCGCGATGCTCCGGACCCATCCGACCGCACATCTCGGCTCGTACCACCTCGCCTACTCGATCGGCCTCCGGCACGGCATCCTCGTGACCGGGCTCTATATCGTGGCGACGTGCGGCCCCATGCTGGTCTCCGGCTTCCGGCACGTCTTCTGGTTCGGTGTGTCCAACCTGGTCGCCATCGCCGTCTTGGCCCGCCTGTGCGCCGACGGGTTCACCTCGCTCTGGTGCTTCTATGCCGCGCTGGCGAGCGGGGCGATCGCCCTGTACCTCCGGTTCGCCAAGCCGGGCCACGCGTCGTCGACACCGCTGGTGGGCGTCACCTCCCCGTGACCCGTCCCGGGCGGGTCGCGTCCACTGGCGCTCGGGGCGTGGGTGTCCGTAGGGTGGCGCCGTGACCGACATCGTGGCCGAGAGCGGACGCATCGGTCGCGAGGTCGCTGCACGGTGGGCTGACGAGGTCGACGCCGACGCACGGTTCCCGATCGAGACCGTGACCGAGTTCCGCTCGAGCGGGCTGCTCGCGGCACTGGTGCCGGAGGAGTCCGGCGGGGCGGGTTCCACGCTGGGGGAGGCTTCCCGGTCGGTGGCGGCCATCGCCGCCCACTGCGGCTCGAGCGGGATGATCCTGGCCATGCACCACATCCAGGTGGCGGCCATCGTCCGCCACGGCACCCCGGCCATGCGTGAGCAGGTGTACCCCCTCCTCGTGGCCGGCGGACTCCTGCTGGCCAACGCCATCAGCGAGGTCGGACTGGGAGGCGACGGGCGCACGAGCATCTGTGCCCTCGAACCCGTCGACGGTGGCTTCCACCTCGACAAGCACGCCACCACGGTGTCCTACGGGCAACAGGCGGACGGCGTGCTGGTCACCGCCCGCCGGACGCCCGACAGCCCCGGTCACGATCAGGCGTTCGCGGTGTGCCTCGCTCCCGATGTCGATCCGACCCCTGCCGGCGAGTGGGACACCCTGGGCCTCCGCGGCACCTGCAGCGTCCCCATGCATCTGGTCGCCGACGTCCCGGCCTCCATGGTCATCGACGATTTCGCCACCACCTTCGTCCGTACCGTGCTCGCCCACGGCTGCATCCTGCTCAGCTCGGTGTGGCTGGGTCTGGCCGAGGGGGCGGCCGGTCGTGCCCATGCCTCGGTGAGGGCGAGGGCGCGCCGGGACCGATCGGGGCCGGCGTGCGGCGCCCCGCCCGTCGGGGCGGTCCGGCTGGCCGAGCTCGGCGTGCTGCTCCACCAGATGCGAGAGGTGATCGGGGTCGGGGCGGAACGGTACGATCGGCTGAAGGACACGAGCGAGGTCGAGACCCTGGGCTTTTCGAGCTATCTCGACAACATCAAGCTCTCCTCGAGCACCCTGGTCCTCGACATCGTGCGGAGCGCCATGGGGATCTGCGGCCTGGAGGGCTACAAGAACACCACCGGGACCAGCCTGGCCCGTATGTTGCGGGATGCCACCGCTGCGCCGCTCATGGTCAACAACGACAGGACGCTGCAGGCCACGGCCCACGGGCTGTTGATCCGCAAGCAGATGTGACGGACCGATCCACCGGACGGACGAACCGTCGGGGGTCGCCGGCCATCCCGCCGAGGGGGATCGCCGGTGCGCTCGACGGCTGCCGGTGGTAGTACTGGTCGGTCGGCGGAGACGCCCGATCGTGATGCATCTCGTGAGGAGGCGGAGCGTGAAGCGCTGGAGCCCGGTCATGGTGGTCGCGCCTCTTCTCACGGTCCTGCTCGGCGTCGGCCAGGCAGGTGCGGCGAGCGGATCCCGCCCGATGCCGCTGACGTCCCCGCCCGGATACTGGCTCGTGACGGCTGCCGGAGCGGCGTACGCCTTCGACGCCCCCGATCTCGCACTCTCCTCCCACGAGGACATCGCCTCGTTCGACTGCGGCAACGGCCCGGGACCGCCGGTTCCCTCGGTCATCACCTGCACCGGGATCTCGGCGACGGCGGACGGTCGGGGCTATTGGGTCGGTGAGTTCGCGCACTTCGTGCTGGACGGCGTCGGACAGTACGCGGTGGAAGGGCTGCCGCAAGGTGCCGTCGGCGGCAATTGCATCGGCCCGGTGTCCGCAGGGATCTATCTGCCCACACCGACCGTCGGGATCGCCGCCGCGCCGGTCGGTGTGTGGTTGGCCACGGCGGACGGTGGGGTGTTCGCAGGGTGCGGTGCCCCGTTCTTCGGGTCGATGGGCGGATCCCGGTTGGATCAGCCCGTCGTCGGCCTGGCCGCCACGCCGGACGGGGGTGGCTACTGGGAGGTCGCTGCCGACGGTGGTGTCTTCGCCTTCGGTGACGCGGGATTCTACGGGTCCATGGCCACTGCGCATCTGAACGAGCCAATCGTCGGGATGGCGGCGACGAACGACGGCAGGGGCTACTGGCTCGTCGCCTCGGACGGAGGTGTGTTCGCATTCGGCGACGCGCGCTTCGGCGGCTCGATGGGCGCCAGACCGTTGAACGCGCCGATGACCGGCATTGCCGCCGATCCCGCCGGTACCGGCTACTGGACCGCTGCCTCCGACGGTGGCGTCTTCGCCTTCGGGGGCGCCCCCTACCTGGGATCGGAAGGTGGCCAGCCGCTCGACGGGGCGGTGGTCGGCATCGCGTCGAGGGGCTGAACCTGCGTCGTCACGGGGCCGCAGTCCGGAAGCTGACTGGTGCGTGCCGGAACCCGGCGTGCTTGTTCGACCGGGTCCGCTCGACGCGCCCGGCCGGTTCGGTGCCGCTGACCCGGTCGAGCAATCCGTCGAAGACGAGCGAGATCTCGAGACGGGCGAGATTCGCGCCGAGGCAGAAGTGGCTCCCGATCCCGAAGCTCAGGTGCGGGTTCGGGGTGCGGCGGATGTCGAAGACGAGGGGATCGACGAAGGCCCGCTCGTCGAAGTTCGCGGACTGCCACCACAGGACGACCTTGTCCCCGGGGCGGATGACCTTCCCGTGGCGTTCGACCTCCCGGGTGGCCGTTCGACGGTTGTAGATGGTCGACGACGCCCACCGCAGCATCTCCTCGACAGCCGGGGGCAGCAACGTGCGGTCGCCCCGGAGCGCCTCCCAATCCGAAGGGCGGTCCATCAGTGCGAGCATGCCGGCCGTGATCGAGTTCCGGGTGGTCTCGCTTCCCGCGGCCACGAGGAGGTGGAACAGCATCTGCTGTTCGAGCTCGCTCATGGGGCCGGAGGGCCGGGCACCGTCCGGCAGATCGTCGTTGACCACGACGGACAGGATGTCGTCGGCGGGGCACCGGCGCTTCTCCTCGAGGAGTCGGAGCGAGTAGGCGGCCATGGCCGCACCGGCCCTCTCGGACTTCGCCGAGCTCTGTCCCGGATCGTGGTCGTCGTAGTCGAGGGTGGCGTCGGCCCAGTCGAGGAGGAAGTGGCGGTCCTCCTGCGGCACGCCGAGGAGCGAGGCGACGGCTTGGAGCGGGAGCTCGGCCGCGACGTCGACGAGGAAGTCGCACGTCCCGCCCCGGATGGACGCGTCGAGGATCTGCGCGCACCTGATCCGGAGCTCGGATTCGATGGCGCGGAGCCGTCTCGGGCTCACCGAAGGCGAGATGAGCCGTCGGATCTGCTGGTGGCGCGGGTCGTCCTGCATGTTGAACAGCACGCCGGCGGCGAAGCCCGCCGGCAGGTCCTCGATCAACGTCCCTCCACCGGCACGGTCGCCCCCGCGCTGCGACGAGAACAGATCGGGGTTCTTCGCCGCCCACGTCACGTCCTCGTGGCGGGTCAGGCACCAGAATCCTTCGCCGTCGGGCGTGGTGGCGGTCGGTTCGTGCCAGTACAACGGTGCCGTGTCCCGCAGGAGGCGGTAGGTCCCGTGGGGTGGGCCGTCGGCGAACCGGTCCGGATCGGTGAGGTCGACGTCGTCGAGATCGCTCATGACTTGCTCCACTTCCGGCACGCGGCACCGACCGTCGTGCCGGAAGCATAATCACGCGCCACCGGCGCAGATCCGGACCGTCCGTGGCACACGTGGGGGTGGAGCCCGCCGTTCGGGACGAGGCGGTACCGGGGCGCGGCCATCCTCCCGCCGGCGCAACCTCGCGCCCGGGGCCGTCAGCCCCAGCCCAACTCCCGCAGTCGCGGGTCACCGATCCCGAAGTGGTGCGCGATCTCGTGGATCACCGTCGTGTGCACCAGCTCCTTCACCTCGTCGGGCGTCCGGCACTGCTCGCAGATCGTCTTGCGGTAGATGAAGATCTGGTCGGGGTTGGCATACCAGGTGCCGCCGTAGCGCTTGGTGAGGGGGACGCCCCTGTAGAGGCCGAGGAGGTTCCGCCCTTCGGCCTCCTCCTCGATGGTGATCGCCACATTGGTCATCGCCCTGAGGAATTCCTCCGGCAGGGAGTCGATGGCGGCGCCCACCAATTCCTCGAACTCGTCCAGGGGGAGGTCGATACCCGGCCTGCCGTCGACCTCGGGATGGAGCGCGTGGTGGGGCGACCGGTCGTGGCTGTGGAGGATCCCGAGCACCGTCCCCCTGATCCCGAGTGCCTGGGCGAGCGACAGGAATTCGTCGCGGGTCCCCGTCTGCGCCGGCAGGGGCGAGTCCACCGTCCATCTGGCCAGCGACTCGAGGGCCTGCCGGTAGCGACCCCCGTCGACATTGCCCTCGAACCAGTGCTGTTGTGACTCCGACAGGACCGGCGCCACGGTCCTCTCCAGACGACGGAGACGACGGCGTGTGGTCCGGTCGTCGACGGTCGACGCGGGCCGACCGGCAGGGTCATGGGACAGCCGGTGCGCCAGGGGGCCCTGACCGGCGGCAAGATGCCTCCGTCGTCGCTCGACGGCTGCCGATCGGACCGTTCGGACGGCCACGACGACCACCAGGGCGACCAGGACCACGGCCACGACGGCGGCCACCACGACCACGGGTGTGGACGCGGGTGGGTCGGTGGTCGCCACCAGGTCGACCACGGCTCCCACCGGCTATGCCCTCCGCACGGGCCGGAGTGATGCACGACGCGTCGGGTCCACCCGGTCAACCGTATCGGCCACAGGTCGGCACCCGGGTCCGGTCACCCACCGTGGTGCTCCGGGTTCAGCTCCGCTTCCTGGGCCAGTCGTTCCCCCCGACGTCGATCTCCTCGGTGCGGCGCGGAGCGGGGGCGAGGGCCCACGACCGGCGCCAGGCCGCAACGTCGGGCCCCTGGAGCGACGGCGTCTCCCCCTTCGCCGCCGCCTTGCGGGCGGTCCACCAGTCGGAGCCCGACTCGTCGGCCAGGGTGGCCACGGCGGACTCGATCCGGCGGGCGAACTGACGGGCGTCCTCGCCCTCGGTGGGCCACAGCGGCGTCCCGAAGGTCACCGTCGTGCGGGTGCGCTTGAGCGTGCCCCCGCCCTTGGGCAGGATGTGCCGGGTGCCGTCGATGTGGACGGGCACGACCGGCCGGCCGGTGCGTGCCGCCAGGTAGGCGGCACCACCGCGGAACTCCTGGGCCCACCCGTCGGGCGACCGCCCGCCCTCGGGAAAGATGACCAGGTTCCAGTCGTCCTCCAGCAGTTCGGCGGCCAGGTCTGCCGACCGCCGGTTCACCTTGGTCCGTTCGATCGGGATGGCCCCCAACAGGAACGAGAAGGTGTCGGCCTTCCACCGCCGGTCGAAGAAGTAGTCGGCGGCCGCGGCGACCACCGTCCGGTGGCGGAACCGGAGCGGCAGACAGGCCAGGAGCAGCGGCGTGTCGATGTGGCTGGCGTGGTTGGCGGCGAAGATCACCGGGGTCTCGAGGCCGGTCAGTCCCTCTTCGCCGCGCAGCTGCGGCGAGGCGATGGCCCGTGCCAGTGGTCGGGTGAGGTTGTCGAGCACCATCGCCCGGGCCAGGCGCACCGGGTACCGGCGCGACCAGGCGGTGTCGTAGTGGACACCCAGTTCGGGCTCGGGCGATGGCCGGGGCACCGAACCGGGCCAGGTGGGTGCGGCCAGCGGGAACGAACTGCGACCGAGCCGGGCCGCCAGCGCGGCCGGGTGGAGCGGGCCGGGACCGCCCGCGCCGTCGTCGCCCAGGGCGGCGTCGGTGCGTACCGCCCGGCGCGACCGGAGCGTCCTCGACGGGTCGCGGTTCGGGCTCACTGCACGTCGGCCATGAGGATCGGCGGTGCGTGCAGGTGGGTCAGGGTGGGGGACGGTCCGACGACGTCCCGGGCCATCTCGAGGGCGTCGGCCAGGGTGGACGCGGCGCGGAACCCCAGCCGGTGGACGGCCTTCGGGTCGCCGCCCACGATGACGACGGCACCCAGGTGCTCGAGGGCGTGCGCGCACCAGTACCACATGTAGAACGGATGGACCCCGTGGTAGGCGTGCCCGGTCCGGTAGAGGTGGATGTACCACGGGTCGGTGGCGAACCCCTCCTCGAACCGCTCGGCGACCTCGGTGGGGTCGGTCGTCTCGCTCAGGACCTGCTCGAAGAAGTCGATGTAGCTCGGATGGTGGACGGGGTTGAACTCCCACGGCGTCGGGTGGGTCATGATCAGGACGCCGCCCTCGCGCACGAGCGGCTTCCCGCGGTAGAGGTTGAAGAAATAGCCGAGCCCGAGGCAGGCCACCAGGATCGGGTTGAGGATCGAGTTCACGTTGTACGGGCTGATGTAGGGGAGCCCCATCGTGAGGATGTCGGTCTGGCCCTCGACCGCGACGCCCTGCTGCCTCCACACGCTGTCGGTGGTGACGGCGTGGACCGCCTCGACCTCGCCGGCCTGCACCGAGGTCATCCGGTGCGGTGCCTTCACCGTGTGGAAGATCTGGCGGGCGTAGCGGGCCGGCAACCGGTCGAGGGCCGCAGAGGCCGCGACGAAGCTCATCCGGTCCTTGACCTTCCACTCCCACTCACGCTTCTGCAGGAACCGGAACGCCTCGGGGAACGTGTCGTTGTTGAGGGTGGTCTCGATCTGGAACACCTTCACGCCGGCGTCGCGGATGAGCCGGCCCATCCGCCAGTTGGCGGTGTGCAACTCGGACCGGTGCTGGTCCATGAAGGACTTCGACTTCCGCATGGTGGCGGGATTGTGGTGGTGGCGGAGGCTCTTGTAGCTGGCGAGCCCGGTCGCCACGCTCTTGTGGCCGCCGTCCATGGCCACCAGGTTGATGTTGACGTAGACCAGCAGGTCGCTCTCGGCCGCCCGCCTGTTGATCTCGACGTCCTCGCCGTGGTCGGTCATGCCCAGGTGGACGAGGTTGTCGGGGTCCTCGGCGTCGTGCTGGGTGAGGAGTCCGTTCGGGGCGAAGGCGTCGTAGATCCGATCGCCGATGGCGTGGCGGAGCTCGGGCTCGGTCATCCGCCGGTGCAGGGCGAGGGCCACGATGAGCTCCACGTCGTCCACGCCGGCCTCGGCCGCCATGTCGAGGACCTGCTCGATGACCAGTTGGCGGATGTCGGGGCGTTCCATCGGGGGGAGGGGCAGGGAGATGTCGTCGAAGGCGATGGTCAGCTTCATGCCCGGCGACAACAGGGCGGGCAGCGGGTCCTGGTCCCCTTCGGGATGGGTGAGTGCGCGACGGATGGCGGCCTGCGGGTCGGCGAGGGGGTCGATGGGCTCGGGTGCGTAGATCACCCGGCTGCCCTCGGGGAGCTTCTCGAGCGAGAACCGCTCGCCGTGCCAGAAGAGGGTGGGAGGCGTCGAGCTGTCGACGTCGAGCACGAATCCGGGCCTGGGGCTCATCGGGTGCGTCCTTTCGCATTGCGTAGGTCGAAGGCCACCTTGACCGCGCCCCGGCGGCCGGCGGACCCGGCGTGCGCCAGGGCCTCCTCGTAGCGCTCGAGCGGGTAGAGGGCCGACACCAGCCGGCCGAGCGAGGCGGTGCCGACCAGGTCGGTGGCCAGTTCGAACGTCCGACGTTCGGGGGCACCCGGGTCGGGGGCGGTCTCGCTGCCGTAGGCGTAGGCACCGACCAGGGTGAGCTCGCGGTGCCACAGGGGTGCCAGGTCGAGGGTCACCCTGGCCGGCATGCCGACGAGGACGACGGTGCCCCGGGCCCGGACGAGCGACAGCGCCTCGGTGATCGAGGCCGCGGTGCCCACGCAGTCGAAGACCACATCGGCGCCCTCGGTCAGCCGACCGGAGAGCACCAGCGACCCGGCCCGTCGTCGGACGGCCCGTACCAGCTGGTCCGGGGGGACGACCTGGTCGGCCCCGAGGGATTCGGCCAGCTCGCGCTGGCGGGAGTACTTGGCTCCGACCACCACGGTGCAGGGTCGTTGCGGCCTGACGAAGGCGTGCAGTGCGGCGAGGGTGGCGAGCCCCAGGGTGCCGGCACCGACGACCGCCACCACGTCGCCGGCGGCCACCGGCGCGGACAGGGCGGCGTGCACGGCGCAGGCCGTCGGCTCGATCATGACGGCATCCTGGTCGGACAGGGCGTCGGGGACGGCGTGGAGCTGGCTGGCGTGGGCCATGAGCGGCGCGGTGGACCACCCGCCGCCGGTGTCGGTGCAGAACCCGGTCTGGAGCCCCGGGGCGAGGGCGCCCGAGGCGAGCCTTCCGCACAGCCCGGTGTGCCCGGTCCGGCAGTGCTCGCACATCGTGTGGATCTCCCGCGGGGCACACCCGAGCACGGGCTCGATGACCGCCCGGCTGCCGGGGGCGAGCTCGCGCCCGGACCAGTCGACGCCACCGTCCTGCAGCACGCCGACCACCTCGTGACCGGGAACGAACGGGAACGACACCATGTCCTCGAAGTACCGGGAGGTCCGGCCGTCGACCGTGGCCAGGTCGGACCCGCAGATGCCCGACAGCGACGGTACGAGCGGGTACCAGTCGTCACCCGGGCGGTCGGGAGCCACGGCGTCCAGGAGCTGCAACGGTCCGATCCCGGCGCCCCGTCCGGAGCCGAACAACGACGCCACCCGCGAGGCGGCGAAGCGGGGGAGGTTGCGCTCCAGGACCAGGGCCTTCATCGGGCCCGCTCCGCGCCGGTGCGCCGGGACTGGCCGACCAGGGCCGCGGGACTGGTGCGCCCCCGCCGGGCGGCACCGCGTCGGTCGAGCGGTCCGAGGGGAAGCACGGGCTGGCTGCCGCCGTCGGCTTTGTGCCACGTCTCGACGTGCCAGCCCCGACGGCGGGCGATGGCCGCGAGCTTGGCCTCGGGATTGACCGCCACCGGGAAGCCGACGGCCTCGAGCATGGGCAGGTCGCTGGCGGAGTCGGCGTAGGCCATGGACTCCTCGAGCCGGAGGCCCTCGGACTCGGCGTAGTCGGCCAGCACCAGGGCGCGGGCCTCGCCGATCGGGGGGAGGAGCTCGAGCCGGCCGGTGAAGCAGCCGTCCTCCTCGCCGAGGCGGGCGCACACGATCTCGTCGAACAGCGGCCGGAACGGCTCGACCACGAAGTCGAGGGCGCCGGTGATCAGGATGGTCCGGTGGCCGAGCGCCTGGTGGGCGCGGACCCGGGCGATGCCCGAGGGGAACGACTTGGCCAGCAGCAGGTGGTGGAAGAGGTCCCACCCGTCGTCGCGGAGCCGGGCCACCGGCGCTCCGTCGTAGCGCCGATAGAAGGAGCGCAGGAAGTCGCCACGATCGCGGCGGTCGAGTGCCAGCAGCTGCGGCGCCTCGGCGACCAGGTCGGCGACGAAGGCGGCCCGCTCGCCGGCCGGCAGGTGGCGCGACGCCAGCCAGGCGTAGGAGTCGACCACGTTGGAGGCGATGAGGGTGTTCTCGAGGTCGAAGGCGGCGATGTGCCGGTCGGGGGAGAGGATGTTCTTCCTGGCGCGGTCGGCCCGGTTGGTCGTGACCGACCTGCCCGGCGACGTCCTGACCCGGGCGTGCTCGACGATCGACGGCAGGTGGATCTCGTTGACGTAGCGGGCCCAGTCGATGGCGCCGGGGTCCAGGCAGAACGTCGCCCGGTCGTCGTCGTCCATCCGGTCCCACAGGGCGAGGAGCCGGTCGACCCGGTAGAGGGCGTCGGTCTCGGTGTAGGCGCCGTAGAGCTCGACGTAGCCGAGGGCCCGGTCGGCCAGGAGGTGCTGTTCCTCGAGGGCGGCCATCCACTCCGCCTGGCGGCCCCGGATGGGGAGGGACCCGACGACCCGTTCGGCCAGGGTCATGGCCCGGGACGCCCGGCTGAGCTGGCGCTGGACGCGGCCCCGTCCGGGGAACGACCACTGGGGCACCACGATCGGCTGTCCGTCCTGGTCGTAGAGGGGGTGCTCGGTGAACCAGGCCGTGACCAGCTCGACCAGTCGCCCGTAGCGGAACGGATTCCGGACGCCGGAGGCCACGTGGTACACCGACGGCCCGCGGTAGGCGTCGGCCGGGTCGTCGGAGGCGGTGTCGAGCAGCGCCTCGCCGGCCACGGCGATGATGGCCGCCACCACCAGGTCCACGGGGATCACGTCGGTCACGCCCTCGGGCACCCCCGGGAACTCGCGGAGCAGGCCCCGGGCGTAGGAGATGATGATCGGCTCGGCCATCCGGAACCCGCGTATCCAGCCCGGACGCGGCTCGGCCAGGGCCGACTCGATGATGGAGGGGCGGATGACGGTGATCGGGACGCTGTCCCCGAACTGGGCGACCAGGGCCCGCTCGCCCAGGGCCTTGGTGTAGGGGTAGGCGTCGGGCCAGCCGAGCGACTGGGCCCGGGCCTGGCCGATCTCGACCATCTGCTTCTTGACCCAGTCCTCGCGGAGCCGCTCCGCCCGCTCGGCCAACAGGTGCAGGCCGGCCCCCCCGAGCTCCTCGCGGGCCTCCTTGTGGAACTGCTCGAGCCGCTCGGGCCGGCGGGACTCCGCCTCGCTGTCACCGCGCTGGCGCCGGGCCGCGGTCACCTCGTGGCGCCAGTCGACGTCGATGGTGAACGGGTTCGCCTCGAGCAGCTCCTCCTTGGCCTCACCCTGGTGGGTGCTGGCCACGTAGGCGGTCGAGACCGGGATGAAGTGGACCGGGCCGGTGCGCCCGTCGGCCTCGGCCAGTGCGCGTGCGGCCACGAACGCCTCGGCCACCCGGGACGGCCCGAGCAGGTTGACCTCGACGGCGGCGTCGAGCGGGGAGTCGAAGCTCACCGAGGCGGCCGAGTGGACCACGATGTCGCAACGCGACATGGCCCGGAGCCCGTCGATGTCGAGGCCGAGCCCGTCGGTGGCCACGTCGCCGGCGACGGCCACGACCCGGGCGGCCATCTCGTCGTCGAAGCGGTCGCCCAACTCGTCGCGCAGCCGGTCGAAGCAGTCGTTGCGGATGATCTCCTTCGAGGCCCGCTGCAGCGGCGTGGCCCGCCGTCCCGGACGGATGAGGAGGACGACCTCGCTGTCGGGCACACTGCGCAGGATGCGTTCCACCAGCGCCGTCCCGAGGAACCCGGTGGCGCCGGTGATGAAGAATCGCCTACCGGCCAGGGCGTCGCGGACGCGGGTCACCCGATCTGTCTACCATATGGTAAGTGAGCGGGTCGAACATGTCAGACGGCCGGCGGCCGAACCGGGACCGGAGCCGCCCGAGGCCGGTGCCGGCCGGAGGGCGGACCGACGCGGACGGGGTGACCACCTCGGACCGCATCCTCGACGCCGCGCTGCACTCGTTCGCCACCCGCGGCTACGAGGCCTCGTCGCTCGACGCCCTGGCCATGGGCCTCGACATCCGCAAGCAGACCATCCTCTACTGGTTCCCGAGCAAGGAGATCCTGCTCGAAGCGGTCATCGACCGCAGCGCCATCGAGCTGTCGGCCGCCCTCGAGGCGTCCCTCGCCACCGCCGGCGGCGGCTGGGCCCGGGTGGACGCGGTGGTGCGCTCGGTGTTCCGGTTGGCCGCCCGGCGGCCGGACCTGCTGGGCCTGGTCCGCGAGATGGGTCGTCTGGGGACCCCGGCCGCCACCCGGTTCGTCACCGCCGTGGAGCCGCTGGTGCAACGGGCGACGGAGTTCCTCGAAGCCGAGATGGACGCCGGGCACATGCGCAGGCACGAGCCGCACCTGCTCCTGCTGGCCATCTACTCGACGGTCATCGGCATGATCACCGAGGTGGAGGTGCTGAGAGCCTTCGGCGAGGAGCCGACGGCCCGGTCGCTCGTCCGCCGCCGCAACGAGATCCTGGACCTGCTCCGCTCCGCCCTGGTGACCGAGCCGGGGTGAGGCAGCGGGCACGCCGGCCCCCTCGGGACTCAGTCGGAGGTCCTGGCCGCCCGACGCTCCCTCCACGACGGCTTGGGTGGTGGCGGTGTCCGGGGCGGTGGCTTCTTCGGCGTGTACCGCTTGTTGGCCTCGGGGACCGGAGGTCCCTTCTTGCGCGCCGAGCGCGCCTCGGCGGCCGTGCGACCCGACGCGGCCGCCGACCTGGGCGTGCGACCGGGTCTGGCGTCGGCCGCGGTGATGCCGGCCTCCCGGTCGGCGCGGATCTTGGCGGTGGCCTCCTTCTGGACCTTGTAGGACCGGAAGAGCAGCCAACCTGCGAGGACCAGGAAGGGGAGGCCGATCACGGGGCTGGAGTTCGCGAAGCCGAGGAACGTGAACAGGGCGACGAACCCGACCAGTGCCCGGCGCCCGATCCGGGTGGAGCCGACGAGCAGCACGGCGCTCACCAGGCCGACGATCAGCGCCGTCTCGGGGGAGATCTGCCCCTTCTTGAGCTTGGGGTGGTGCTCGTTGGTCTCGGCGACGTAGATGAGGACGGCGAAGAACGCCGCGGCCAAGCCCGACAGGTAGCCGTAGAGGCGCTCACGTCCGTCGAGGCGGTCGATGGCCCACTTGGTCGGCACACCCTTGGCGTTGGTCGTCCGATTCGGTGGCGGCGCGGCCGTGGGGGACAGGAGCCGCTCGAGGCGGCTCAGTCGGGACGGTGCCTTCGCCGGGGTACCGTCCCCGTCGTCGTCTTCGATCGGCTCTGCCATCGCGTTCAGGCTACCGGTCCGCCGGAAGCCGTCCCGGTGGCCCCTCCGAAGCCGGTCAGGACGATCCCGAGGCCGTAGTTGTCCGCGGCCGGGATCTCCCATGACGCGTCGAGGTCCGTCGCCGTCCCGATCGGGGGAGTGCCCGGCGTGGTCGGACGGCTGCCCGACACCGCCTCGGGCTCCTCGGTCTCGAAGGCGAGGTGGTGGACCCGCCCGGTCCGGGTGCCGAGCCAGGTGGCCACCGCGCTGGCCGCTCCGGGGTCGGCTGCCGCCACGAGGCGCAGGCCGAGTGGCCCGGCCCAGTGGAGGTCGATCCAGCGGGTGCCGGCGTCGACCCCCTCGGCGGTCACCTCTCCGGCCAGGAGGTCGCAGAAGAGCCCCCGGGCGGCCTCCAGGTCGGCGACCACATGGCAGACCCGGACGAGGGTCGCCGGTGCCGCAGGACCCGACCCGTCGAGGCGCATCCGCAGGTCCGAGGGGTAGTCGTCGGGCGGCGGGCTGCTCCACGGGTGGGGCGCCTCGGCCAGCTGCACGACGATCCCGGTGGCCACCTTGGGGTGGAGGAAGGCCTCCATCCACTCCGGATCCGACATGTCGATCCCGATGGGCTCGAGGCCGGTGCTGCGCACCAGGCCGAGTGCCTCCTCCAGGTTCGGGACCTTGAAGGTGAGGTGGTGGGCCCCGGGTCCGTTGTGGGCGAGGAACCGGGCAAGGAAGTCGTTGACCTCGACGTTCGAGGGCATCAGGACTTCGACCCGCGCCCCGTTGGCGAACCTCAGTTGTGCGGGGGCGAAGCCGGGCCCGGGGCCGCCCGAGGCCCACACCGCCCCGAGATCGGTGGCGTAGCGGTCCCAGACCGACTGCCACCGTGGGACGGCGTGGGCAACGTGATCGAGGACGGCGCCCGTGATCCGCGGCCCGTCTGCCGGTGTCGTCGACATGGGGACAGACTGCTCCGACGCACCCGGTCCTGTCGAAACGGGAGTCGGGTGCGCCTTCGCGGCCGGCACCGGTACGCCTTGTCGGGCCGGGTCGCCCCCGATACGGTCGAGCCATGGACTTTCGTACGGCATCGGTGGTCGACCTGGCGGCACAGGTCAGGAACGGCTCGGTCACGGCGGCCGAGCTGGTGGACCACGCCCTGGAGCGGATCGCCGCGACCAATCCGACGATCAACGCCTTTGTCGCCGTCGACGGCGACCGGGCGCGGGCGGCCGCCGAAGCGGTGGATGCCACCGTGGCCGGCGGCGGTGACCCGGGGCCGCTGGCCGGCATCCCGATCGGGGTGAAGGACCTGGAGGACACGGTCGGCTATGTCACGACCCACGGGGCGGTCGCCTACGCCGACAGCCCCCCGGCCACCGAGGACTCGGCGCTGGTGGCCCGGTTGGTGGCCGCCGGGTGTGTCGTGGTGGGGAAGACCAACACCCCCGAGCTCGGTTGGAAGGCGGATTCGGAGAACCCGCTCTTCGGGGCCACGCTCAACCCGTGGAACCTGGAGCACACCGCAGGGGGCTCGTCCGGTGGCAGCGCCGCCGCCATCGCCGCGGGAATGGTCCCGCTGGCCACCGGCTCCGACGGGGGAGGTTCGCTCCGGATCCCGTCGTCGTGCTGCGGACTGTCGTGCGTGAAGCCCTCGCTCGGACGGGTGCCGTCGGGTGGGCCGCACGCTCCCGACTGGCAGAACCTGTCGACCAAGGGGCCGATGGCCCGCCGGCTGGCCGACGTCGTGGCCGCCCTCGACGTGGTGGTCGGACCCGATCCGACCGACCTGCGGTCGCTGCCCCGACCGGAGGCGTCGTGGCCCGCCGCGTTGGAGGACCCGCGTCCGCCGGCCACCGTGGCCTGGTCGCCCACCCTCGGCTACGCGGAGATCGACGACGAGGTGCTGGCCCTGTGTCGACGGGCCGTGGATCTCCTGGCCGACCTCGGTGCCGAAGTGGTCGAGGTCGACACCGTCTTCGACGAGGACCCGATCGACCCGTGGCTGACGCTGTCCGGCGTGTACAACCTGCGCACCCACGCAGGGCTGCTCGGGACTCCCGTGTACGAGACCGTGGACCCGGTCCTGCGCATGGTCATGGACGGGGCGGCGTCCACCAGTGCGCTCGACGTCGTCCGGGCCGAGGACACCTGCCACGCGCTCAACCTGCGTCTGGTCGAACTCTTCCACGACGTGCGTCTCCTGGTGACCCCGACCATGGCTGGGGTGCCGCCGCTCCGGTCGCTCGGGGGAGCGGGGATGATCAACGGGAAGTCGGACTACAACTGGGTCAAGATGACCTATCCCTTCAACATGACCCGGTCGCCGGCGGCCACGGTGTGCGTGGGGCTCTCGTCCGACGGCCTTCCTGTCGGACTGCAGCTGGTCGGACCGCAGCACGCCGACCTGGTGGTGATCCGGGCGGCAGCGGCACTCGAGGCCGCACTCGGATTCGATGCGGTGGCGCCGTATCCGGCATGAGCGCCCGTCCGCCTCGGGCTCCGATCGGGCCACAGCGGGCTAGGATGCTCCTTCCGTCGCGGTGCACAGGTCGCATCGCCCGGGCGCTTAGCTCAGTTGGTTAGAGCGCAGCCTTCACACGGCTGAGGTCGGGGGTTCGAGTCCCTTAGCGCCCACCAGGTCAGAGGCCATAAATGGCCCGAGACTGAGAGACTCGCCCTACAGATGCCCTACAAACGGTAGGCTGTAGGGCATGGCCAACACCGCGAGCAAGAGCCGTCCCGGGACCATGCGCGAGCGGTCGCCCGGCCACTGGGAACTGCGGGCATTTTCTGGCCGCGATCCGATCACCGGCAAGCCGAAGCAGGCGACCCGAACGTTCGTCGGTGGGGAGCGGGCAGCGGCCAAGGCGCTGGGCGCACTGGTGACCGAGGTCGACGAGGGCAAGTTCAAGCCGAAGACCGCCACGGTGGGGCAGCTGCTCGACCAGTGGCTCGAGGCCGGCCGCACGTCGCAGCGGCCGCGGACCCTCCAGGAGAACCAACGGAAGATCGACAAGCGGATCCGGCCGGCTCTCGGCGATGTCCGGTTGAACAAGCTGGATGCCGCAAAGCTCGACGCCACCTACCGGGCATGGCTGGACGACGGGCTGTCGCCGGCCACGGTTCACAAGTACCACTGCATCCTGTCCGCGGCCCTGCGCCAGGCCGTGAAGTGGGACTACATCGACGTTGCGCCTACGGCGCGGGCCACGCCGCCGCGGGTGCCGAAGCCCACGATGAAGGTCCCGACGCCCGACCAGCTGTCGAAAATGGTCAAGGCGGCCGAGAACATGGACCCGGTGGTCGCGTCGGCCATCGCCCTGGCCGCCCTGACCGGAGCCCGTCGGGGCGAACTGATCGCCCTCCGGTGGTCGGATCTCGACCTGGTGGCCGGCCGGGTCCGCATCTCCAAGTCGCTGACCATCGCCAACAACACACAGCACGTCGGTCCGACCAAGACCCATGCTGCCCGCGACATCGCGCTCGACCCGATCGCGGTGGAGGTACTCAAGCGACGGTGGAGCTATATGGTCGACCTGGCGGCACGGGCGGAATCGCCACTGGTAGACGATCCCTACGTGCTGTCCTACAACGCCAACGGAGCGGCGCCGGCCAACCCGGACACGCTGTCCCACGGATTCAACAAGGTGTGCCGGGAGATGGAACTTCCCGCATTTAAGCGGCTACGGGAGTCAACGCCGAAGGCCACCCACGCCGACTTGCCGGCGGGGGAGAGGTGGCCGTTCCGATTCCACGACCTGCGACACTTTTCAGTGACCACCCTGATCGCGGCCGGGGTCGATGTGCGCACGGTGGCCGACCGCCACGGGCACTCCCGGGCGACGATGACATTGGACTTGTACGCCCACGCGTTGCCGGAGCGGGACCGGGAGGCGGCGAACCTCATGGGTGCGACGCTGGACCTCCTGGCGAGCGGCACAGCACGAGACTGACGACGTGGCGCTATCGAATCGGAAAGTGGATGCCCTGGGGGAGCGGCTTCGGGACAGCCCCACGCCGGCGCCGGAGGACTTGGAGCTCCTGTCGGAGGTATTGATCGAGCACAACGCGGCCCTCCAGGAGGTATCCGAGAGGCTCTCGTCGCTGGGCTATCCGGCAACGACACGGTTGAAGACGTCCGGGACACTCATCGAGAAACTGCGTCGAGAGAGTCACCTGACCCTCAAGTCGATTCGCGATGTGGCGGGGGCCCGCATCGTCCGGCCCATGACGCTCGACGAGCAGGACGAGGTTGCCCGGCGCATTCTCGAGTTGTGGCCAGGTGCCCGGCTGATCGACCGCCGGGAGCGGCCGTCTCATGGATATCGGGCGATCCACATCGTTCCAACGATCGGTCGATGTCCCGTGGAGATCCAACTCCGCACCCTGTACCAGGACACGTGGGCGCAGATCATGGAGAGCTTCGGTGACCGCTGGGGTAGGGCAATCAGGTATGGAGGCGAACCGGATGACCCGGATGGAGCTGTCGAGGGGGTTGACGTCACCAGAGCCGACTTCGTCCGCATGTGGAAGGAAACGGCAGATGCGTTGTACACCCTGGCTCAAGTCGAGAACCGAATCGCCCGAATCAAGGCTGGAACGGCCGTAGACGAATCGGCATCCGCCGAGGGCCTGCAGGAGACAGTCGACAGCCAGTTCGGCCTGCTCAGGGACTTGGTACGTGATATCGCAAGGGCCCTGGAGGGGCAAAGGGGTGGGTAGGTCGCTATGGTGATGAGCGTGAAATTCTTCCTGTTGGTGTTCGACCGGAGCAGCGGTGGGCTGATCGGGGACATCGAGGAGTTCGACGACCCGGCCGAGGCCATTCGGACCCGGTTCCGGTATGAGTCGGAGTATCGGGATTCCCACGATGTCGAGGTGGTCGTCCTCGGTGCCGAAAGCCGCGAGGCTCTGGAGAACACCCACTCGCGCTACTTCGGAAATCCTCGCGAGCTCTCACTTACCTGACGCCCCGCCGTCGGCCTGATCCGGGCACGGTCGCCTCATGACGTGGCACCCTCGCCATGAAGGTATCTCTCGAGCCGCGGTACTGACACTCTCCACCTGGCCCCGATCTGGACTGCGGGCGGGAATTGGCCGGTGCGAGAGAGGCGGTAGAGCGTGTCGGCGTGCAGTCCGACGCGGCGGGCGGCTTCTGGCACGGAGATCAGATCGGGCACGGTCGGTTGGGCGTGTGTGAACATCACGCTCTGCACTCGGACATGAATGACTTCCTACAGAACGTCACGGACGAGTTCGGTAATAGTATGCGACCAACTTCCGCCAATAAGGGTGCTGATGTCAGGGCGAACTTCTCGCGGGCAGACCGGTTGAACGCCTTGAGCAAGTTCTATACTGGCTCGGGCGCGAAGTACACCCAGGCGGCCGCCGACTTCTTCGCCCAGAACCCCGACGTTTGCCCATGACCGTTCTTGGTTTCCTGATCTCTGCCGATGATAACGAGAGTTCGATGCTCGACGGCGCGGACGTGGCCCGTTGTGGTACGTGCTCGAGGGTGTTGGAAAAGCCAGCCATCAATGAAGGATATAGGCCACCCAGAGACGGTCTTGGAGACGCCTCCTACACCTATGACGGCTATTTGATTGTGTCATCGGTGCTGGCCGGTGAGCTTGAAGCTCATGGTGCTTCGGTTGTAGCGATTCCGAGTGCCCCGGGTTATTCGACAGTGAATCCAATCGAGCGAGTCGCCTTCGATGCCGAGCGAAGGAAGACCCGTTTCGAAGAGTTCTGCAATGAATGTCGCCGTTACTTCTCTATTGTGGGTGCGATTCCGGCCTTCCTGGCTGGGGCGTCGGCCGCGTTGCCCGACCGCGTCGTCGGAACGGATATTGAGTTCGGATCCGGTGATGAGCAGCGCCCGCTCTTGATCGTCGGGCCGGCACTGGGTGAGAGTCTGTCCTCACGCGGGCTTTCGGGTTTGCATCTACGATCGCTGGACGAGCGAGCCTTTCGTTGATGGGACCTCGCCTTGCGTCTGGCAAGGATCCCGCGCATGTTGGTGTGCTGGCGGATCTCCTTGCTGAGACGCTCTTGGCGAGCTGTTCGAACGGATCTTCGGCCAGTTCTCGGTGGGGAATTCGGTGAAAGCCAAGATGGCTGCGGCGGCATCCATCAGGTAGATGGCCACGTCGACGAAGGGCCGGGCCAGCCTCGGTGAGCTTGGAGATGATGCCCTACAACTTGCCCTACAACTCGGACCGGCGACAGTCTTCGGCAGTCGTCGTATTCCCTGGTCAGGCCGTCGTGAGTCGTCCCGCGTCATTCGAATCGTGCGCTTGATTCGCATTCACACGGCTGAGGTCGGAGGTTCGAGTCCTCTAGCGCCCACTTGAACGCCCCGGGAGAGAGGGAGAACGGCCGCCCGGCGACCCCAGAACCGCCGCGCACGGGACCGGGCGACCCGGGCCGGGGGCGGCGCGGGCAGGACGCCGAGGACCCGACCCGCCGGGCGCCGGCCGGGGCCCACCCGAGGACGGGGAGCGAGGGGCGGGAGGGGGGCGATGCTCGCTGGAGCTATCTCCCTCGGTCCGCAGGGCACAAAGATGGATCTATGGACCGGCAGCATTTAGGAAAACGCCATCGGCCAAGCTCCGCAGGTGCTGAACGTGCCATTCTGAACGGAATGGCAACTGCTGCAGACATTCGGATTGTCGACCTTGGTGATGAGTGGCTAGCGGTATGAGCGACGTAGCGGACTTCACAGTTGAGTCCACCAGAGTGGTGTACGACCCTCTGAGCTGTGGGTCTCACGACGGCATGGTCAGGTCAGCCTCTCAATGATCCTGATGACCTCATCAGGTCGGTAGCCCTGGGTGCGGCAATAGTCGACGAGGTCCCGGATCTGTTTGACGACCGTGCTGTGTTCGGGAGTACCCGCCACGGTGATCCCCCTGCCGCGTTGGAAGTCGAGCAGTCCCTCGTCTCGGAGGATGCGCAGCGCCCGCAGCATGGTGTTCTTGTTCACTCCGAGGACCGCGGCCATGTCCTTGGCCAGTGGCAGGCGCTCTCCCGGGCCAGCCTCGCCATCGGCGATGGCACGGCGGATCTCCGCTGCAACCTGGTCGTGTAGGGCCAATGGATCCGACCGGTCAACCTTGACAGGAAACATGGTGCCATTCATAGTAGTTCCATGCGCTGCTCATTGCCAGGCTCGAAGTGACCGTCACCGACACCCCGACACACAGGGCCGGACCAGACGAGGCTCAACTCCTCTTCGAGGAGGCGAGACAACGTCGGAAGCGCCGGAGGTCGGTTGCATGCATCGTCATCGTCGTACTCCTGGTAGGGATCGCCATCGTCGTTTCGGCGACGAGGAGTGCCACTCACTCCCCGGGACCGGTGAATTCAGCGTCACCGGCTCGTCCCCTTGGGGCCGATGGTGCTTCCGGTTCGAGCTTCAGCATTCGACAGGTGCTCTGTTACGCACCGCCTTTCGCCGTGCCGCCCGGCCAATCACCATCCGCCGGACCTCTTCCGGCCTGTTCGCCATCCACTCGACTGACCGTCTCGAACCTGCAGGTGTATCCGGGCCTCGATGGCCACGGATACAGCACGAATGCCAACATCCTCCCCGATCCCAGGTTCGCGACCTACCCGTCGACCAGGTCGTCGAGCAACCTCCAAGCTCAAGACGTCCTCCTGCCCGGCACGAGGTCCAGAGGGTCTAGCCGATACGTACTCGGACCCGTCGGCCTGGGTCGTGACGCGATCGCGGGTGTCCGCGTCACCGAAATGTCCGGACAATGGGTGCTCGACGTGTCCCTCACGGCCGAGGGATCGGTCGAGTGGGACGCTCTCGCCCAGAAGACATTCCATGAGATGACCGGCGTGGTGGTCAACGACCGCGTGGTGTCCGCTCCGATCATGCAGCCGACCCAGTCATCGTTTACGTCATTCGATGGTCAACTGCAGATCAGCGGTGGGTTCTCCGAGCAGCAAGCCAAGGCGATGGCTTCCGAGCTGTAGAGACCGGGTTGCGCCAGATGGCGGCCCAGACTGCCCCTTTCGGCCGAGGTCGGCCATCGACCGTGGTGTTAGCGGCACCGCTGTCTGCACACTGAGCGGCATCACTCCTTGACCACGGATCGGCAATGCTCGTTGGTGACGGCGGTCCGCGCTGACGTGGTCCGGTGGTCACCACGACGCCAT